>JAGQYO010000016.1 GCA_020435995.1 Flavobacteriales bacterium
CCTCACTGCCATTGAGTTAGAAGGTTACTATGCATCCTGCTCGTCTGACATAATCACCCTTGAAAAAGATGGCATCATACAAGGTTTTTCTATCGTACAAGTTGTTTCTCCCGAAGAATTAAAAGAGATTTTATTTTGTGAAATTCCAAAACCAATCCTTGAATTAGAAAAAATCGGTTACCGAAAAATGACGGCAGTCTCTCCCGAATTTCAAAGAATAGGGGTTGCCAAACGGCTTTTTGAGTCAGGAAACAACTGGATGAAAGAACATGGCGCTGAGGTCATTCTATCGGCGGTTTGGATAAAAAAAGGTAAAACCACTTTTGGTCAAATGCTCGTAAAGCAAGGATTCGAACCTCTGGTTTTTGTAAAAAAATATTGGAAAAATGATAGCATCAACCGGAAGTTTATTTGTCCCGTTTGTGGTGAACCACCTTGTGAATGTGATGCTATGGTTTATGCCAAATTCAATGTTTAGATTTGAAAAATGTATCTAGATTTCGAAAGCACTAAGTTTAAAGCCATTGTTCCTCTATCGGGTGGAATAGACAGCACTGCCGCGCTTTACACCATGCTCAAGCAGAACCCGAACACCAACTATTTGGTGTTTCGAATTGATATGGTACACGGCACCAGTGGCCACCGAACCACTCGCGAGGCTATGGCCACCGAAAAAATATTGGCTTGGCTGTATAAAAACGGCTTGACCAATTTTGGATTTCGCGAGTTAAGAATTGATTACTCCTCACTAGGCATGATGCCACCTGTTTGGGACAGTGAGGTCGTGAATTTTGCTGCGAGTTTAGTGATTCAAGCCAAGCCCGAAATTTCAGAGTTTATTGAGGGGGCAATTAAAGACGATTTTAAAGATGCGCAGTTTGAAGGCCGACTTCAAAAAATTGAAAATATCCTGTACCTCCACACTCAAAAAACACCGCAAGAACTCAAAATAAAATTCCCACTTCGTTCATTATCCAAGTATGAGGTAATGAAGTCGATTCCTGCAGATTTGTTGGCCCTCACTTGGAGTTGTAGGTATCCCAAAATTATAGCCAAATGGACCTATGGCCGATGCCATGAATGCCCTCAATGCAAAGTGATTGATAAGGTTTTGGAAGAGCATGTTGGGGAGTTCTCTGCCTAAAAATTACATTTTTAAAAAATATTAATATTTTTTATTTGTTGTTTGAATAATTTCCTACATTTGAGGGAACTAATTCAATATGAAGCCATTATCAGTAGCTTTTCTTTTTCTTATTAGCTTGATATCAAGCCCAATCAATTCGCAGACGATTACTCCAGATGGTTTTTTTATTGAATTTAACGATCCAAGAGCCGATTTAAACCGACTTTTTATTGATACAGTTTCAAACCCAAACAACATTTGGCAAATTGGGAAGACAAACAAGAGGACGATCATAACCGGAAATATAAGGGTGTTGGCTACCGATACTTCAAAAGATTATCCTGTAAATGACACTTCGCACTTCATTGTAACATTTATAGCTGGAAAAAAATTTATTTCATTTGGTTTCCTTGATTTTGAATATAATTATAAGGTGCAAGCTGATAGTTTGAGGGACTATGGAAAGCTTGAATTTTCAATTAATAATGGACTGACTTGGATAAACCCTTATACTGTACCAGTTTCAGATTCGGTTAGAGCAGAGTATTTAGGGCTTGAAACATACACTGGCACTGATCTAGAAAAGGTTCAAAAATGGCAAACTACAGGATTCACATTGTTAAATGGATTCAGTAACAAAATTTTATTAGGAGACACTATTTTGTTTCGGTTTTCTTTTGTTTCTGATAGTATATCTAATCTTTATGATGGTTGGGTTATTCGAGATATTTATTTAGAAATAGATCCTCATTCGGTGAGTGAAAAGCAGAATCCAACTGCGGCCTGCCATACAACTGTTCTAATACAAAAAGATATGTTAAAGATAATGCATGATGAAAACAATTCTCATAATGTTCAAGAATTTAGGCTTATCGGAAGAAACGGAGAAATCATATTGAAGTCTTTAATGGAGTATGAAAGCTCAATAGAATTGAAGGCACCGCATTTAAAAAGTGGCATTTATTTTTGGACTATATCCGATAAAAATCAAAAATATCATTGCTCAAAAAAATTAATTTATATAAGTCAATAAAGCCATGAAGAAGTTAATATTATTTATTTCAATATTTGCGATTACTTTGTCCGGAAAAGGGCAAGATACGAATGCACTTTTCGAAAGTATCTCAAATCCAAACGCGAAGATTACTGAAACTGTTAAACTCATCGATGAATATTTAAATCGACCACTGGATGGAGAACCTCTAGATACCGAAGGTGTTGAAAAACATTTAATTAATTGGAAAAAATTTTGGATTGCTTCGGTGGGTTCGGATTACACACCTTTTTCAGGACTGCAAAGCTTAAATTCAGCCTTGTCAGGAAGTTATTCATGTAACTCTGAACCAACTTGGCAATCAAGAGGTCCAATAGTGAATCCGAAATATTCGAATGGTACTAGTATAAGTGGAGGTCTAATGGGCAGAGTGAGTGCTATTGCAGCTACTGCATCGAATCAGACTATTTACGCAGGAGTGAGCTTTTCTGGACTGTTTAAATCAACGAATGGAGGTAGTACATGGGCCAATGTAACTGATGGACTGAATAGAATAGGGCTTGCAGTAAGAACAATAGCTATAGATCCAAATAATAATAATACGGTGCTATGTGGAACTGGTATCTTGGCGTATTCTATGGGCAATTATACAAACGGATATTCTCAGCAAATAATTAGAAGTACCGATGCTGGCAATACATGGCAACAAATCACCTTAAAAACATTGACTAATCAAGTAGAGGGTTATGGATATGTGAACTCTATTGTGTTTGATGTGAATAATATTGGAAGAGTATATGCGAGCGTAGATGAAGAAATTTATTTGTCGACTGATCATGGGGCGAGTTGGTTTAAATTGCTTATTCCAGGAGCCTTTAGTACAAGAAGAATTAGTGACATGGTAATTGACCCTTCTACTGGTCATTTATGGGTAGGAGTGGATGACAAGGACTTTAATCAGGGAGGAGCAGGCTTATATGAAATTGAGCCTAACTATGTGGCGAATACTTCTGGTGGTTATTCATGGACTGGAATAATTACCCAAAGAACTCCTTTACAAGTTATTGGCAAGTATAATTTGTGCTCTGTGGAATACAGCCCATCTACACTAAACAAAATCTATACAATTTATGATATTGGGGATACGACGACTATTGTTCAACAACCAACAAACTCTTCAATAGCTTCGCGGATATATACTCATATCACGACCAATTTCACATTTGAAAAACTTGAGTTTGAAGTATCTCCGTCAAATGCGGATGTAATGTACTTTGGAGGAATATGGTTGCAGGTTTCAATAGATGGAGGAAATAACCTTACAAACACAAATAGCTCAACACACGATGATATAAGGGCTTTAGAAATACTACAAGCACAAAACACAAGCAACGGGAATACAGATGTAGTATTAGTTGGACATGATGGAGGCATTTCGATTACGCATGACGGGTTTGGAACCAATTCGATATTGAACGGGGTTGGATTAAATATTATGGAAATTTGGAATGCATCCGCACTTGGAAATAACGGTGAATATATAATAGGTGCTCATGATAATGGAACATTAAAATTTCATCCAGAATACAATGAATGGAGACAAAGAAGAGGCAATGATGGAGGCGCAGTTACAAAAGATGACATTAACAATCCTTATATAGTGTATGGTGGAGGGAATTCCGGAACTCAAGGATATGTTCACTTGTCTACAGATAGAGGTAACAATTTTACACGTACTGGGCTTAAATTAGGCGGTTGGGGTGAGGATTCTTTTATTAAAAGTTACACGGAAAATAGAATATTTTTTCCAGATAAAGGAAAGGATACGCTAATGAGCCATTCATTTAGCTCTTCCCACACCCAATTGGTCTTTAACACAAGAAATACAATTAGACGTTGGGGAGATATAGTAGATTTTGAACTTTCTAAGGATGTAAATTATCCTGGCCTTGGCTTCTTAGCAGTTTCTTGGCCAGAGAATTCAAATCTTGACTCATCTTCTATTGTTTGTTTAGAATTAGACCCCTCTAATAACTATTCGTTAAATAATTGGTATGATATCACTGCCGGATTACTAGCCGATCAAAAAGCGGCGATTACTGATATCGAAATAGATCATGGAAATGTCATCTATGTTTCTTTTGGAAATTTTTACGAGATAGGTGGCCAAGCTCAAAAAGTATATAAAGGTCTGTGGGATGAGTTTTCGAAATCTATGTCTTGGACCAACGTGTCCTACAATCTTCCAAATGTGCCTTTCAGGGCCCTTAAAATACCAAGAGGCTCGAATTACATTTATGCGGCCTCTGATGCTGGTATATATTATAAAAAGCTCACCGATACACAATGGTCGTGCTTCGGAACCGGCCTTCCTAAAACTGTTATTCACTCCCTTTCCGTTGATGAGTGTAAGAATGAATTGATAGCCAGCACTTTTGGAAGAGGTGTTTGGACGGCACCCTTGCTTGACGTGGTTGAGGCCGAAAATGAATATGCTTATAGGTTTCAAACTATAAACACCAATACTGAAATAACCAAAAATATTATTGTTGGCTCTAATGTTATTCTTTATATCACCGGTACGCCAGCAAATCCAATAGAATTGAACTTTGCAAGCAATACCTCTATTATTATCGAATCAGGTGGTGAGGTAGAAATATCGTATGCAACATTAACCAACCGCTGTGATGCAATGTGGCCTGGAATCATCGTTAAAGGCGACCCTTCTGTAAACCAAATTCAGTACAGAAATAGGCAAGGTCGGTTGACAATGTTGAACTCAACTGTCGAAAATTCTCGATATGGGGTGACAGTTGCTTCTAATCCTAAAAATCTGGATCAGAATATAGGTACAGGAGGTATAATCTCTTTAAGTAATGTTCTTTTCAAAAACAACTTTAGATCAATTCAGTTTGGAGCTTATGATTACAATTACCACAATGGCAAAATCTTTCAGAACATGTCGTCTATTGTAAACTGTGATTTTGTTATTGATGATGATTATCGTTTATACAATTCGAATAAGGCATTAATTGCAGCTAATTCCCCAGAAATTCAACCTGTACATATTTCTTATAACAAGGTTAGAAATGTAAACACTTCGAACAACACCTTTACCACTCAATTGTTACCAACTTCAAGCATACCAAAAGCTAACTTGGGCATTGGAGTATATTCTGTTGATTCTGATGTGGATATTCGCAATTGCAGTTTTATCAAGTTGAATAAGGGAATGGAGATTTCTCAAATTAAATTTTTGAGTGGTAGTAAAATTCACGCTAACTCATTTGATGAATGCGTAACTGGAGTTTATATGGTTAAGAATGACGGGCCATTTATTTATCAAAACGATTTTAACAATATGGGTGAATCAGGAATATTCATGAAAGAATGTTCGGCATTTGAGATTACCGAAAATAATTTTACTGGCGGAAATAAGGTAGGTACTTGTATCAATAGCAGTAATTTTAATGCTGAATTGGTGTACAAAAACAATTACGCAAATTTGAATAAAGGAATACAAAGTGAAAGTCAAATTTCCTTTAATACCTCCATAAATAATACCATGGAGTACCTTGGATTATCTTTTAATTGCAATTCGTTTGCTGCCCCAATTACCACAGGCGATTTCGTGAATGCATCGGGAGCAGTACGCTACTATCAAGGCGTTTGCAGGGATCAATTTTCTCCTTTGGGTAATGAATTTAGCCACACTTGTGGTACTGCCGTGGATATCTATATGAACCGTCAATTAATTGGGGGAATAAAATACTCGCATTTTGACAATCCGGGAACAAACCCTTATATACCTACCTGCAATTCAGCCCCTATTGCAGGGCAGGTTTTAAGTGTGGCACAATGTACTCCATCATTTGATCCTAATGAGAATTGTGAATCTGTAGTCCCTATCATTCAAAGCTCTGACCCTGGTGAACTTGGTGGAAATATTTTGGTAGGTATTATAGGGACTGATAGATGGTATTCCGGCGGTAAGGATGAGTTAAACGAATTAAAAGACAAAATAGACGGGGGGCAAACTTCTACGGTACTTGCAGTTGTAGATGACGCTATAAATAACACCTATGATATAGCGCCATTATTGGAATCGTATGCTCCTTATTTGTCAGACGAAGTGCTTTTGGCTTGCATTAACGCGCAACCATCATTTGATAATGCAGACCTTTTCGACCTTTTGATTCTTAATTCACCGCTCCCTCCTGCAATTCAATTCGAGCTTACATCGCTTAGCAACCAGCTCACTCCTCAGCAAATGACCGCACTGGAAAATGCACAAGTTGGACCTTGCATAAGGTATGAGGAAGAACAAAACATTAACGCTCTATATTCCGAATCGAATTTGGCCCTTAACAACCTACTACACGTTTTTCTATATGACACCTTAGTGCCAGACCCTAACGACTCGTTAAAAAAATACCTGACCCAATGGAATTCTCCTAGTGCGAAATCAATGCTTATAAAAGTACTGTGGAAAGAAGAATCGTATGCTGAGGCTCAGCTACAAATTGATACTTTGCTCGAAGATTCTAATTATGCCGTTTTGGCGGCTAACCTTCAATGGATTCAGGGTTTATATTCGGAGAACCAATTGTTGAGTGAGAATTTAGATTCCATTTTGTTGGATTCAATTGGATCCGATACTACCGTCAATGGTTTTGCCTTGGCTCAATCAATACTCACAAGTGTTGGATACCGAAATTATCAACCTGTGCCAGAATTAGTAGAGGTCGAAATGGAGTCAAATCAAGGCAGCAATCAAAGTAATGCTTCTACTAAACCAAACACTTTTTCTGAGTTGAATTCTGAAGCAAATAACCTTATGACTTTCCCTAATCCAGTTAACGATTTATTGACATTAACGTGGAATTTTGCAGAAGATAAAAACAGGACTTTTCGTATTGTCGATATTTACGGAAAAATGCACATTACCGGATTTATATCAAACGCTACGGGCCAACAATATGTAAAAACCCAAGAGCTGAGTACGGGCACGTATCTGTTTATGTTTGAAGAAAATGGGGTTGTAGTGCGCACCGAAAAACTAATTGTAAATGATTAGGTTTTTAATCCTGACGGTTGGCTGTTTGATAACCTTACCTACCATAGGGCAGTCTACTTTTTTTAAAAGGTATGACCTCATAAAAGGCAGTACCGCTGGGTTTCAATCAGTTTTTCGAACTCCTAATGGGTATATAGCTTCTTCTATTGTGAGTGATACATCGGGAAATGAATATCTGGGATATTTGGGTATCTCCGAAAGCGGGAATATCCGGTTTAATAAATTAGACACTTTTTTATCCTCTTCCCCAAAATTTGGAAAATCTATAAAGTTGCACGATGGTAATTTTATATCGCTATTCACAGGGCAATGGTTTGATTCTTCAAGTTATTTAAATACAATTAGTTATATTGTTAAATTCAATGAAAATGGTGATACACTATGGTCCGAAAAATTAGACTCCTTTCCAGACAGATTATTTGCCAATAAAATAATTGAAGGTTTAGGTGGAAAGCTTTTTCTTTTGTTGACTTATCAAACGGCGAACAATACTGACCCTTTGATTGTTAAACTAAATTCATCAGGCATTGAATTGAACAGAGCCTCATTCTACAATACAAGTACTTACGAAAGTGGAAAGGTGATCACACTTGGATCAGACGGTAACCTTTATGTTTCTGGAATTGGTAGAAAGTTTATTACGAACAAAAACTCTCTGTGGATAGCGAAATTGGATACAAGTGATTTATCTACTATCTATGCAAAGGATCAACTCCTAAATTGCGGTGAACTGAACGATTTAATACAATTGCCCAATGGCAATTTGTTTGTGTTGGGTGATACATCACGCTATTTTCATAAGCTTTCACTTTCACCCAGAGGATCTCAATTGGCGGGTTATTGGTTCGATACCTCGGGTACCTTATTACATTATAGGCTCTACGGCGATTCTACACTTATCTACGCTTACAAAAAAACCTTTGCATTAGATAATGGCAACATTCTTTTAATATCGGACGATTACAAATACGATAGCTTGCAAATTGTGATGTACGAAATAGATTCCGTAGGAGACATTATTAGAGAAAATCGCTTTGGATATCCGCATGGGGTTTGGGGCTCTCGCATTAATGAAGTTACCCGCACAGACCATGGCGGATTTGCTTTTGCGGGTACACTTGGAAGTGATTTCGAAGGAGGTGAAGCGTGGATATTAATACTCGATAGCAACCGCTGTATGGATCCAACGTGCAGGACTTTAATATTTGATAAGCGCCTGATTAGCGTGCCAGAAAATCAAGATATTCGTTCTGAGATTACGCTCTATCCCAATCCCGTAAATAATCTTTTTCATCTCAAAGGACTTGACCCAAATGATATGATGCAGATTATTGTTTACGGCCTTGATGGTTCAATGCTAATGGAGAGAAAAGATGTTTTTTCCTCAAGCCCAATCGATGTAGCTGGTCTGCCAAATGGGATGTACATACTCGAGGCCCGCTCAGATAAGGGTCAGCATTTTATAAAGTTTGTAAAAGAGTAAGTCCTCTTCTCAGAAAGTTGGCCTTCCCAAGCCCTTTTCTAACTTAGCCGTTTCAAATATTAGAAGAATGAAAACAATATTCATCACCGGTGCTACATCGGGTATTGGCAAGGCCACAGCTGAGTTACTCGCTGCCACAGGAAACAGGCTGATCCTTTGCGGCAGAAGGCAAGAGCGTTTGACCGAACTCAAAGAAAACCTTAGCCATTTGGCGGCCATTCACACACTTTGTTTTGACGTACGAGACAAGGAGCAAATTCAATCATTAATCGACAATTTGCCCGAAGAGTTTAAATTCATTGATATACTCATTAATAATGCTGGAAACGCCTATGGTATGGGTCCAGTGCACGAAGGTAAACTCCAAGATTGGGAAAATATGATGGATATTAATGTAAAAGGTTTGCTTTATGTAACCCGGGCTATTTCCCCTCAAATGGTTGCTCGAAAATCAGGGCATATCATCAACATTGCCTCACTTGCCGGAGTAGAAACCTATGCCAATGGAGCAGTGTATTGCGCGAGCAAACATGCCGTGGTAGCCGCTTCTGAAGGAATGCGAAGGGATTTTAATCCTTATGGAATTAAAGTTTCAACGATCAACCCTGGCTTGGTAGAAACCGAATTCTCGGAAGTGCGCTTTCATGGAGATAAAGAACGGGCCAAAAAAGTATATGAGGGCTATATGCCTCTTAGTGCTTTTGATGTAGCCGAACTTATTGAGTTTGTTGTAACCCGACCAGATCATGTAAACCTCGCCGAGAGTTTGATTATGTGTACCGCACAGGCGGGGAGCACTATGGTGAAGAAGGAGGTTTGATACGGATTTTCAATGCTCCGCCCCGATGGTCGGACAGGTCCGCCCCGATGGTCGGGCAAGCCCGCCCTGATAGTCGGGCAGGCCCGCTTAAAGGCAGGCAGAGCGGACTGTCAGTTCGAGTGCCGTAACGCAGTGAAGGTGTATCGAGAACTAGACTTGCTAATAGAAGTTCTCGATACATTTTCATTCCGCTGTGCTGCATGAAAACACTCGAACGGACATTAAAAAGAAACTCAGACGTCTTAATACCCACTCTGAACTTGTTTCAGAGTCTCCACATAACTTGTTTCAGAGTCTCTACATAATAATATAAAATGAGAATCTAGAACCTGCCCGTTGGTATAGGCCCACTTACCGGTAGCCAAGCATTGCCGCGATCAAAGAAAGCGTTGTCTCAAATTGTACTTAAAATTCGAATTACATTTGGCCCGTGCCAAAAATTCTCATCATAAGGTTCAGCTCCATTGGAGACATAGTCCTCACCACGCCGGTGATCCGCATGGCCAAAAAGCAGATTCCCAATGCAGAAATTCACTTCTTGACCAAATCCAATTTCAAGTCGATTTTAGCATCCAATCCTTATATCGATAAGCTTTGGACCATCGAAAACAAATCGAAAGAAGTAATTCAAGATTTAAAGACAGAGGTTTTTGATTATATAGTAGACCTACACCACAACCTTCGCACAGCTTCGGTCAAAAGGGCTCTGGGTGTGTCTTCCAAAAGTTTTAACAAACTTAACATTGAAAAATGGGTGATGGTCAATTTCAAGAGAAACCGATTACCTGATGTGCATATTGTGGATCGTTATCTTGACACACTTCAAGATTTCAAAATCAAAAACGATTTTGAAGGACTGGATTACTTTATTCCAAAATCAGATGAAGTTGGTTTAAATGAATTGCCAAAGTCGCATCAAAATGGTTATCTAGCTTGGGTAATAGGCGGTTCTTATTTTACCAAAATGTGGCCGCCTTCCAAGGTTGTTGAATGTCTCAGGCGTGTAGAAACTCCAATTATTCTATTGGGAGGAAGAGAAGACCAAGCGAAAGGTGAAGAGATCAGATTAAAGTCTGGAAACCATGTTTTTAATGCCTGTGGAAAATTCAATTTGAATCAGTCGGCATCTTTGGTAAAACAAGCTCAAAAAGTATTGTCCAACGATACTGGATTGATGCATGTTGCGGCCGCATTCAACAAACCTATTCTATCGTTTTGGGGAAATACCATCCCCGAATTTGGAATGACGCCTTACATACCTCAGCATCCCGAGCTATCCAAAATAATGGAAATAAAAGGCCTCGATTGTCGCCCGTGCTCAAAATTGGGTTACAAAAAAAACTGCCCCAAAAAGCACTTTCACTGCATGGAACTTATCGATGTGGATGAGGTGGTGGGTTGGATTTTGAAGTAATAATTAGCCTCTAGACACTAGCATTTAAAGGCTAGAGGCTAATTGCTGGTAACTCAAAACACAATCTCCCCCTTCCCCCAATTATCTAATTCTTCTTGACTCAACAGTTCTGGGAAAAACATACGTCGTTGAAACGAAGGATGTAGGTATTTTTTCCAGTCCGACCCGCCGGTTGCCGCTTTTACTTCTTGTCCGTGCTCGAGATAATGCTCTGCTGTGCGCAAGTGTACCAAAGGCCAATTCACATTAAAAGTTTGATCAAACAACTTCATCATGTTTCGAAGTTCGTCTGTCTGTTCTTCTTTGGGAAGTCTCTGGTACTGCTGCCATAAATTACGAGTCTGGCACGAAGTGGCTAATTCTTTGAAACCAGCAAGGTATTTGTCTTCAAACTGAGAGAGGGTAATCGACTTTTTTCCCGTTTTTTGGTCCGTTCCTCCTGCCTGCCAGTATATAAACTTAAATAATTCGTCCACGTTTTTACTGCCCTTCAGTTCTTCTTTTTTGTGGGAGTAAACCAAATTCCACAAATCGGTGCAGTAGTATTCTATTTCTCTAAACGAAGCTGATTGGAATCCACTTGCCGGAGTAAGCGTATGTCTGAATTGATTGTATTGCTCAGGATCCATTCCATCTCGCATCACGTCAAAACTCATTTGAGCTACTTGCGTGTATCTGTTTACACGCTTTATTTTTTCAAATAACGTTTTGCCTGACACGCCTTCCTCTGCGGTGGCTTGTTTTAATTCATGCAAAATGAGCATAAGCAGCAACTCGGTAACTTGATGGTACCCAATGAAGATAAATTCGTCGGGAAAGTCAGTTCGGGTTTTTTGTAAGCCAAACAAAGCTTCTACTTGAATATAATCCCAATAATTGATAGGTTTTGCATGAAGAAGACCTTCAAGGTACGAGTTCATGGGCTGTTCTTGGTTGCGGTATTTATCCACAAGTTTATTTAGTATTTCGTCGCGAGTCATATTTTTTTTGTTTTAAGGAATTCAAAAATGGAAAACATCTATCAATTCGATAATGATAATTGTCATACTTCTTTTTTAACCTGACCATTGTACCTTCGTTTCGATGAAATTAAAAACAGATATTGAATCAAGGGCCCATGTTTACCACTTGGTGGAGACGTTTTACGGCAAGATCAGAAAAGACGACAAATTAGGTCCCATATTCAATAAGCATATAACAGATTGGCCTCATCACTTCGAACATCTCACCGATTTTTGGGAATCTCAACTGCTGTTTACCAAGCGGTTTAGAGGCAACCCAATGCAGGCACATATCAAAGTAGATCAGGCAGAGGAAGAACCTATTACCAACGAATTATTTGGGCATTGGCTCAACTATTGGTTTCAAACCGTTGATGAACTTTACCAAGGCGATATAGCGGAAAGAGCCAAACACAATGCCCGTAAACTGAGTACCTTCTTGTATTTACAGATGTGGCAAGCACGGCAAGCGAAATAGCTATTTTTGCGGCCATGAAAAACGCCAGTTTTTTTCTTGTTTTGATTGCCATTTCATTGCTTAGTTGTGGAGATAGCGATGATACACCACAAGATCCCAAAGGACTTTGGCGGGGCCGAATAATGGTGGATCGCGAAAGCCAAGGAAAGGAATTGCCCTTTCTTTTTGAGGTGCGAGAAAAACGCGATTCGCTTATAGCTTATTTTATAAACGGCACGGAACGCTTTAGCACCAATTCAATACGCTACACAGGCGATAGTATTTTTATTCGTATGGATCCTTATGATTCAGAAATTCAAGCAAAAATTACGGGAAGTCAAATGCTCGGAGTTTGGATGAATTATTCACGAGGAAACAACTACCACCTACCTTTTCATGCCCGGGCTGGAGAAAACCAGCGGTTTTATTTCGACCAAAAACCTGTTGCTAAAATATCGGGAAGGTTTAAAGTCCAGTTTGGTGAAGTAGAAAATGCCGAAGATGCCATTGCAGAATTTGTTCAGAACGGAAATTTAGTCATCGGTACCTTCTTAACCGAAACAGGCGATTACCGCTATCTCGAAGGTAGCCTTGATGGCGATCACCTTCAATTGTCTTGTTTTGATGGAGCTCATGCATTTTTATTCGAAGCAACGGTGCACAACGAAAACAAAATAGTGAGCGGTAGATTTTATTCAGGCTCACATTACGAGACGAGTTGGAAGGCAAGTAGAAACGAAAAATTTAAACTCCGAAAGCCAACCAGTATTACTGGAATGCAACCGGGGGCATACCAAGTTTATTTTACGCTGCAAGATTTGGAAAACCGAATTTTGACCCCCGATCATTTTTCTCTCTGCAACAAGGTGATCTTGGTTCAAATAATGGGAACTTGGTGCCCCAACTGCCGCGACCAAACCAATTATTTGAAACAGGTGTACGAAAAATTTGGAACCGATAGTTTAGAAATAATAGCTGTTGGTTTTGAGCCCGAACCATCTGTGGCCGCAGCAAAGTTGAGGTTGGTGGATTACAGAGAGCATTTTGGTATTAAATACAGATTGGCCTATGGTGGTAAGTCGGCCAAAAAATCGGTTCATTTGGTTTTCCCAGGCTTAGAAGCCGTGAAGGCCTATCCAACCTTAATATATATAGATAAAAAAGGGAATGTTCAACGAATCCATGCGGGGTTTTCAGGCCCTGCCACTTCAGAATATACTAATTTCGTTTCTGAGTCGGATAGTTTAATTCAGGCTTTAATCCATTTTAATTATGATTCAATTCCTTCGGACACCAGTATTACTCCTCGGGTCAATCCTCTTATGTAATAGCAGTTTTAGCCAGTTTGTGCTTACAGATCCCACAAAGGCTATTGATTTAGAGTCTCGTGTTTTACTTGTTGAGCAAGAAGATTTTGCATGCCTTCCAAATCTTGAGGAGGCCTTTAAAGCCAATTGGGATTTAAACACCCAAATGGAGTTTAAATCAACCGAAGAAATCGACCAATTGTTAACCCCTGATAATGCTACACAATACCTAGTACTCACTGGAGATTTGAGGCAAGAAGTTCGGACCTTTAAGGGTAGTTATGAGATGGAAGACGCCTTTACATTAGCCCTTTATCCCGGTGAAAATTCAGGAAGAAGAAATGATGTGGCCGTAGAAAGGCACTTTGTGGTTAAAATGAGTTTCCCGTATTGTGTGAGCAGCGAAATTGAATTAAAAATAGCAGCTAAATGTTTGAAAGCCCAGGTGGCGCAAGTAGCCGCTATGGATGTGAAATCGGCAAAATTGCAAAAACCCAGTGTAGATGAAGCGCGCACCAAAGAGATTGCGTCCAAAACACTACTTATTTCGGCGGACATGGTGGATTTTACAGAAGCAGATGCCAAAGGAGTTTATGATTACCCATTCGAATTTGTTGACAATGCCACCATCAAACAAGTAATTATGGGGGGTACCCCAGATAAGGTAGTTTTCGATGCCGTGTGGTCTGATAAAAAATTCCGATGGTCGCTTATGGTTTTCAGCCTTGAAGATTATATGCCAATGTGCGATTCGAGGTTCGAAAACATGAAAAGTGCGCCAAACGCAAAAAGTAAATTTGATGAGGAAACTCAGTTTTTATCTGTTTTGAAAGGAAAACGACGAGTTGATCTTTCAACTTTGAAAGCATTAAATAATGAAATTAAAAAAGCAACAGCAAAATGAAAGAATTAAGTTTAGTACTGCTGATGGCATTGGGAAGCATTGTCGTAAAAAGTCAAGATACCATTCGACATGAGTCGGGGGTAAAATACGTTGAGATTGAAACAGGAATGGGGGAAGCGCCTGTAGATGGAAATCAGGTAAAAGTGATGTATGTGGGTAAATTGCTCAATGGCAAAGTGTTCGACCAATCCATAGACCCTTTTAAATACACACTTGGCGATAAAGGAATTATTCCCGGGTGGAATATTGGGATTGCCATGATGCGGGAAGGTGGAAGTGGTGTTTTGATCATTCCTGCAGCATTGGGATATGGCGCCAAGGGTGCCAAAAACGAGGATGACCCTAGTCAATATGACATTCCCCCAGATAGTGATTTGATCTTTGAGATTGAATTACTAAAAGTCAAGTAAAACATGATTCAGATAGACCGAACCTTAATTTCAAAGGACATACTAAAGGAGAAGTTTGTATGTGACTTAAACGCATGTAAAGGCGCCTGCTGTGTTGCTGGAGAAGGTGGCGCTCCCATTGAAGATGAAGAAATAGAACAAGTACTTGATCAACTGGACGAAATCAAGCCATTTCTTCGACCTGAAGGTATTGCAGCCATCGAAAAGGATGGGGTTTGGTACCGAGACGTCGATGGTGAGAAACTCACCACTTTAGTCGAAGGAAAAGAATGTGCATTTGTAATTTTTGACGAAAAGGGCATCACCAAATGTGGTATCGAGGCGGCTCATGTAGCGGGAAAAACAGACTTTAAAAAACCAATTAGCTGTCATCTTTATCCCATCAGGTTGAAAAAATACGAAAACTTTACCGCCGTAAACTACCACGAGTGGGATATATGCCAGCCAGCATGTGCCTGTGGCTCTGAATTGGATGTAAAAGTGTTTCGCTTTTTAAGGGAGCCGCTTATTCGAGAATTTGGTGAAGAATGGTACACCAAACTAGAAGCCGCAGATGACTATCTTCATCAATAAGTTTTTGACTTACATCCCTGTTTTTAGGCATCCTGCTGATAATCAATAATATAGCTTTTTTGAAGTCCCTAAGATTCCTAAAGTTAACCTTACCGGCTTTTCCAGAACTTTAGTAAAATCGGTTGGTGTAGGGGTTATTGACAAGTAATAAACACTACTCGGCTTTCAATATATGTAAACCCGAGGTTTATACAATGTGAAATGTCGAAAAAAGATTTGAAAAGCATTTATTTTGTGATGAAGTCAACAGCGGTCTAACCTGCCGTTCTGCCTTATCAATCTATTAACAAGATGGTGTTAATTGTCATTGTTGAAAACTACGATTAAATGTGAATTTCTTCGGTTTGGCGCGCTTTCCTTAAAACGACAAATTTGTGTCAGTCAGGTTAAGTTCACATTTGATGCTGGCTGTCTCAATAAGAAATTAAATGAAGTTTTTGGCAACTACCTTATATCAGTTTTCCGACTGATACAAGGATTTGTCGGCTCTAGTTGAACACATATATAAAGAAAACGAAATGAAAGAAAGCAAAGAAGTGGTTGATCCCAAGTTGATAGACGTATTGCCTGCAGAAGTTAAAGAGGTAAAATCACCAAAACAATTAGACAAGTTAGAGCCTATTCTAGTTGAGAACCCCAATCGTTTTGTGTTGTTTCCTATTGAGCACGATGATATTTGGCAGATGTACAAAAAGTCGGAAGCTAGTTTTTGGACAGCTGAAGAGATTGACCTACAACAAGATATGTCTGATTGGGAAGGAAAGCTCAACAGCAACGAACAATTTTTTATTAAAAATGTACTTGCGTTTTTCGCGGCATCTGATGGAATCGTGAACGAAAACCTAGCCGAAAATTTTGTGGCTGAGGTTCAATATTCGGAAGC
The DNA here is from genome assembly GCA_020435995.1 of Flavobacteriales bacterium. GTDB lineage: Bacteria > Bacteroidota > Bacteroidia > Flavobacteriales_G > Salibacteraceae > JAGQYO01. Next base: position 16,450 of record JAGQYO010000016.1, read on the forward strand.
GAAATTCTTTTATGGCTTTCAAATAGCTATTGAGAACATTCACTCAGAAACCTATTCACTTTTAATCGACACGTATATAAAAGATCCAGAAGAAAAGCATCGCTTGTTCAACGCCATCGAAACCATGGAATGTGTGAAGAAGAAGGCCGACTGGGCATTAAACTGGATCGAGAACGGAACTTTTGCTCAGCGATTGGTTGCCTTTGCCGCAGTGGAAGGTATTTTCTTCTCTGGTTCATTCTGTTCTATTTTCTGGTTGAAGAAAAGAGGACTTATGCCGGGTCTTACCTTTTCAAACGAATTGATTTCTAGAGATGAAGGTTTACACTGCGATTTTGCTTGTTTGTTGTACAACAACCATGTTGTAAATCAATTGCCTAAATCAGAAGTGGAGCAAATCATCAGAGAAGCTGTAGCTATCGAAACAGAATTTGTTACCGATTCATTACCCGTTTCTTTAATTGGAATGAACGCCGCTTTAATGACAAAATACATTGAATTTGTGGCCGATAGGTTATTAATGGAATTGGGTAACGACAAAATTTATAATTCAGAAAATCCTTTCGACTTCATGGAGATGATTTCGCTTCAAGGCAAAACCAACTTCTTTGAAAAAAGAGTGGCAGAATACCAAAAGGCTGGGGTTGCAAATCAAGATGTTAAAGGTGGATCGTTCAGTTTAGATGCTGATTTCTAAATAAATAATAGTAAAGGGGTACCAAGGATGTTTGTAGTAAAAAGAGACGGAAGAAAAGAGTCGGTAATGTTTGATAAGATTACCGCGCGAATTAAAAAATTGTGTTACGGTTTGGCCAAGCAAGTCGACCCTCAAAAAATCTCCATGAAGGTGATTGAGGGCTTGTACGATGGGGTAACCACTACTCAGCTTGACAACCTAGCTGCTGAACAGTGCGCATCAATGACCGTATTGCATCCCGATTACGCTCAATTGGCATCTCGAATTGCCGTTTCGAACTTGCACAAAATGACCGAAAAGTCATTTTCGCAAACCATGAAGGCGCTTTACGAGTACATAGACCCCAAAACAAACGAAAACGCATCACTTATTGCTGAGGATGTTTACAATATCATTCAGGCCAATGCCGACCAGTTGGACTCTTACATTATCTACGACCGAGACTTTGGTTATGACTTTTTTGGTTTCAAAACCCTAGAAAGATCTTATTTGTTGAAGTTGGATGGAGTAGTAGCCGAGCGGCCGCAACACATGCTTATGCGTGTTTCTGTTGGAATTCATAAGGATGATATTGAATCGGTTCTCAAGACGTATGATTTAATGAGTGAGCGATGGTTTACCCACGCCACACCTACCTTGTTTAATGCTGGAACGCCCAAACCTCAAATGAGTTCTTGCTTTTTATTGACCATGCAAGAAGACAGCATTTCAGGAATTTACGACACGCTAAAGCAATGTGCTCAAATTTCGCAATCGGCTGGAGGAATCGGTCTTTCTATTCACGACATTAGGGCTACGGGCTCCTACATTAAAGGCACCAATGGTGCGTCGAATGGCATTGTTCCTATGTTGCGTGTTTTTAATGACACGGCACGTTATGTAGACCAAGGCGGTGGAAAACGAAAAGGTTCCTTCGCTATTTATATGGAGCCATGGCATGCCGATGTTTTCGATTTCTTGGATTTGAAGAAAAACCACGGTAAAGAAGAAAACAGAGCAAGAGATTTGTTTTACGCCATGTGGATTCCAGACTTGTTTATGAAACGAGTGAAGGAAAACGGCGAGTGGACATTAATGTGTCCTCACGAGTGCCCAGGTCTTTCTGATACACACAGCGCAGAGTTCGAAAAATTATATACTTCGTACGAAGAAGCAGGAAAGGGAAGAAAAACAATCAAAGCGCAAGATTTGTGGTTCAAAATCATGGAATCACAAATAGAAACAGGAACGCCTTATATGCTCTACAAAGACGCGGCTAACTCCAAGTCTCCACAGCAGAATTTAGGAACTATCAAGTCTTCAAACCTTTGCACCGAGATTATCGAGTACACCGCTAAAGATGAGGTAGCTGTTTGTAACCTAGCTTCTGTGGCTTTGCCAAAATTTGTAAGTGATGGTGCATTCGATCACGATAAGTTGTTTGAAGTTACTTATCAAGCTACCATCAATCTGAACAGAATCATTGACAACAATTTTTATCCAGTTCCCGAGGCTCGAAACAGCAACATGCGTCACCGTCCTATTGGGCTTGGTGTGCAAGGATTGGCTGATGCCTTGATTTTGTTGCGTCATCCATTCGATTCTCCAGCTGCACGTGAATTGAATCGCGATGTGTTCGAAACCATGTACTACGCTGCCATGACGGCAAGTAAGGATTTGGCTATAAAGGAAGGACCTTATGAAAGTTTTAAAGGATCACCTACGGCAAAAGGTCAATTCCAATTCGATTTGTGGGGTGTAAAACCTTCGGCACGTTGGGAGTGGGAAGTTTTAAAAGAAGAAGTAAAAAAACACGGCGTACGAAACTCATTGTTGATGGCGCCAATGCCCACAGCGTCTACGGCTCAAATTCTTGGAAATAACGAGGCATTTGAACCTTACACATCAAACATCTACACAAGAAGAACCCTATCTGGAGAATTTGTGGTAGTAAACAAACACTTGCTTCGAGACTTAGTAAATCTTGGAATTTGGAACGAAGGTTTGAAGAACAAGTTGATTGCAGGAAACGGTTCTATCCAAAACATCAAAGAAATTCCAGACAATTTGAAAGAGTTGTACAAAACTGCTTGGGAGATAAGTCAAAAAGTGATTCTTGACATGGCAGCTGATAGAGGTGCTTTTATCGATCAATCGCAGTCGTTGAACATATTTATGGAGAACGCCAATTTTGCAAAGTTGACTTCCATGCACTTCTACGGTTGGGAAAAGGGATTGAAAACTGGAATGTATTATTTGAGAACCAAGGCTGCAAGAGACGCCATTAAGTTCACAGTTGACAAAGCTCAATTGGAGCAACCCAAAGAAGCAGTTGCACACCAAGAAGGGAAAATGAGTGGAGACGAATATGCTAAATGGCTACAAGAACAACGCGCCAAAGTAGAAGAAGGCGACGATTGTGAAATGTGTTCTGGTTGAAAAAACCAGAACACATTCGACGGAGCAGAGCGAAGTCAAATGTGCTAGAAGGATCAAAGCATATTCGACGGAACGAACTGAAGTCAAACCTGCTCAGGTTGAAATCACAGCGAATTGTTTAAAACCATTTTTAATGAAAGCAAACCAAGCCTTAATTGCGGCGTTAATTTGTAAAGTGAATAAATCCTCAAAAGATTCGAATCACGTCTGAACGAACTGACAGTCGTTTGGCAAGCATAGTTTTAAAAATTCTTACACTAAGCCGCCTCAGAAATGGGGCGGCTTTTTTTATTTAAAACAAGCTTAAATTTGGTAAAATTATTATCCAATAAATAAAAGTATATGAAGTTATTAATCACCCTCATACTATCTTCGGCTACCTTTCTTTCATTAGCCCAATTTAAAGAACCTGGTTCTGAATCTGCTCAACAATTCAAAGACCGAAAAATCCTTTTTGTAGAGGATTTTATGGGCAATGAACAAGGTCGAGTATGGTTTAAAAAACATTGGCGATTCAAACATGAAATCCGTTATGTTACCGCCGAAACCATTGCGAAAATGGTGAAAGAAAAACGAACAGATGCCCTCATCATGACTGCCAGAACTCGCGCCGAAGCAATGGTGACTGGAAGTCACACAGAACAAAAAGAAATGTTTGTGATGGCGGTTTACCTATCGGAGGATATTAAGAAGGCAGAAAAACATAACATCGACCTTAAAAAGAAGGATGAAATTTTTAAACTGAGCACCTTGGGCAAACCTACAAGCGAAGCTGGTTATAAATTTATCGGCCAACATTTTTATAACCATCTCAATAGTGCGTTTGGAAAAGAAGGAAATAAGGATTTTACCAAGATTGACGCAAAATTCACAACAACTCTAAGTAGCAAAACGCTTTACATTGCAAAGTCAATGGTTGGGGCGTCGGAAGCTGCGCTAAAAGCAATATATGGAATGCCGCTTAAGGTGGTAGACGATGTAGTTTTAGAAAAAGCGATCATGAGCAATGAGGCGAATGTGGCCTATGTTAATGTGTTTTTCTCCGATGATATGTTTGGCGCTGCAATAATTGTGATACATGCCTCTACGGGAAAAACCATCTTGGAATGTGGTACAGATTTTAAAAAATTGGAATATGACCCAAATGCGACTTCAAGTTCTTCCAAATTACCTTTTCCCGTAGCTGAGTTTAAATTTGGAGAAGCCCAAGCCAAAAATTTGAAGGCCGAATACGATAAAGCATCCAAAAAAGCAGGCAAGGGGAAGTAATTATCCACTATTGAATGGGCTAAAAAAGGATCGAAGGGGTTATTTCAATCGAAATACTTCGGTAGCTTTGAATTTCATTTAAACAAAACATTATGAAGAAATTTTTGGCTCTGGCCATACTGGCAGTTATTTTTGATTTATCCAGCAAGGCACAAGATTTTAAATTTGGCGTGAAAGCTAATGCTGGAATGTCCAACTTATCGAACGTTGCTGGTGCTGAGTTTAAGGAAAGCATCGGCGGAGGACTATTCGCGTCCTTTAAATTTGCCGTAGTTGGCGTACAAGCCGATGTATTGTATCAAAACTTTGGATATGGGGCTACAGGATACAAGCTTCCGGTGAGCTATGTTCAAATTCCTATCGTAGGTAAATTTCACTTTCTACCTTTCCTAAACCTTCAGGCAGGTCCGTATTATGGATTTTTCTTGGCCGAGGGAGACGATCCGGATGTCTATAAAGAAAGTGCTTTTAATAAAAGTGATTTCGGAGCTGTATTTGGCGTAGGAGCACAGTTTTGGAGAATCCATGTAGATGCGAGATACGTTATGGGATTTACCGAAGTAATTGATCCTTTGGTTGCTGGAGCGGGGGTTAAGAACCAAGCTATTATGTTAGGGGCTGGTTTTGCCTTAGTTAAATAATTCAGCTAGTGTATTGCTACTAACGGGCGCGACGGTTCGAAAGAGCATAACCCAAAAGATTGTTTTATTTGGTACGCGCCACACGTAAACCCACATCGGCAATATGTTCCAAATTTTCGTCGCGCATACCTTGCTCAAACTCGATAAGGTAGTTACCTGTTTCAGGAAATACGGTATTGTGGCTAAACATGATTTGGTGGTTGACCAAATCTCCGGCGCTTGTTCCCAGCCATTTTCCCTTGGGGTCAGCAAGAAAAAACTGAAGTGTATCCTTTGTTATCCTTCCACTGGGATAGGTGGTTTTGGCAAAAAGATAGAGGTTGGCAAAACGATAGCTTTTCGAATTTCGAAGATTTAAAAAGAGATCATACAGTTGAAGGGTATCCTTTATTTCTACTTCAAAAGCCTTTATATCGTGGGCTTGCCATATTTTATCCTCTAAGGCATAATTTTTTTCGTAAAGAACCTGTGTATCACACGAAAAGAGCGACACCACAACCGATAGCAGAGCGAGTATTCGAGTTGTTTTCACCAATCAGATCTTAGTTTGCATTGGGATTTCCCTTGCTCGGATTTCCGTTATTGGGATTATTTTTCTTTTTATTTCGGTTCCGGTTTTTGTTCCGATTTGGCTTTTTTTTCTGTTCGCCTTGTCCTGTTGCTTGTGGCCCTTTTGCTTTTTGAGCTTGGTTTCCATTCGGCTGTTGGTTTTTATTCCCTTGCCCGGACTTCCTTTTGTTTTTTCGTCTTTTGTTGTCTTTATCAAATCTTTTAAGATCGTCTTGGCCCACTACGTTTTCATAGTCAGGCTCTCTTTTGGTCATGCGAGTCTCATGTTCGATAAGGTTTTCGGGAAACGAACCCTTTTTATTGAGTTCGATTATTTCTTTAACCCGATCCAAACTAACAGGATGAAAAACGGATGGCTCTTCTCGGAAATTGAACCACATCACTCTTTTGAAAATATCTGTTTTTTGAAGAAGTGCTAAGCCTTTTTTGGTTTTGAGTTGAACATCTCCCTTCGGGAAATCTTTGAGGGCGTCCATATAACTATCTAGCTCGTAATTCAGACAGCACTTGAGCTTTCCGCATTGTCCGGCCAACTTAATGGGATTTATAGCCAACTGCTGATAACGGGCAGCCGTAGTGGATACACTGCGGAAATCGGTGAGCCAAGTGGAGCAGCATAATTCTCTGCCACAACTTCCAATTCCGCCAACTCTACCAGCTTCTTGCCGCGAGCCAATTTGTTTCATTTCTACCCGCACCTTAAAGTTCGAGGCCAGTGATTTAATCAATTCTCTAAAATCAACTCGGCCTTCTGCTGTGTAATAAAAAATAGCCTTGGTGCCATCACCCTGATACTCCACGTCAGAAACTTTCATATCCAATTTGAGTTTGGCGGTAATCTGACGCGCCTTTACCATGGTTTCTTGTTCTTTATCGCGGCTTTTTTTCCATAAGTCGATATCCTCTTGGGTGGCCAATCGCTCTACACTGAGTAAATTTTTATAATTGGGTTTTAGACCCTTTCGCGCCATTTGTGTTTTTACCAGTTCACCGCTCAGGGTAACTGTTCCTACATCTTTTCCATGGCTCGATTCCACCACCACATTATCTCCAGCACTGAGAGTAACATCGGATTCGAAGCGATAATATTCTTTTCTGGTGTTTTTAAATTGAACTTCTACTATGCGATCTTCTTCTGTTTGAGAGGGAAGTTGAATGCCAGCTAGCCAATCAAAAACACCTAATTTGTTGCATCCTCCAGTGGCGCAATGCCCATTATTTCCGCAACCTGCGGGAATAGATCCGGATCCGCATGCTCCGCTAGAGCAACTTCCACAACCCATTTAATTTTTTGATTTATATCGAGTCGGAGCGACGAATCGCCCTCGAACATCAGGTTCTACAATAACCACAAATTTAGAAGAAAAAGAACGGGATAATTATTCCTCGGTCGGCTTTATTCTTATTTGCTGCATTACTTTGATGGAGAGGTCAAAAAATAGAATTTTTCCGTTGGCGTTTCTTTCTATATCTCTAATTGCTTTTTCAAATTCATTGATAAAAGTAATACAGTTAGCCTGGTTGACGAATGGTGCAAATTTGAGCAGAAAGGCCTCTTCGTTGGGCGCAGTTTTTAATACTTCTTCCGATCCGTAATTCATGATTAACGATTCGCGAAACAGGTGAAGACCATATTCCAAAAAAGTTTTGATGTCTTCTCTGGTGTTTTTGCTAAAAGATTCGCTCCATTTGAGTAGCTCTGCTACTTTTTTTGCAAAACATAGTCGCATCCATTCTCTAAACTTTTCTTGAATCACTGCGCTGGCGCCATCGTTATTGACAAGGGAAAGCGCGCGATTAAAATCGCCATTCGAAAGTCTTGCTATTTGCGCAGCATCGGTAGGGGATGCTTGCTGTGCCAGCAATGCCTGTTCAATATCTTCAGTGGCCAGCGGTGGAACTCTTATAATTTGGGTTCTTGAGAGAATGGTTGGTATAATCTGATCTGCATTTTCAGATACCAGAATAAATACTGTTTTTGACGGGGGTTCCTCTAATATTTTCAAAAGCTTGTTGGCGGCAGAAGAGTTCATTTTTTCGGGCAGCCAAATCAACATCACCTTATAATCCCCTTCAAAGGGTTTTAGGCTAAGTTTTTTAAGAATATCAGAACTTTCGTTTACCGAAATTAATCCCTGTTTGTTTCCAATGCCAATTTGTTGATACCAATCGTGAATATCAATAAAAGGGTTTTTGGAAACCAAGGTTCTCCAGTGCTCAATAAAATTGTCACTGGTGAGTTTGTCGCTGCTAATTTCATTGGTTTTGTTTACTGGATACACAAAGTGAACATCAGGATGGATGAACCGATCCATTTTGCCACACGAAATTGCATCACCTTGCTCCAGAAACTCACCATTTCGCACATGGCCCACAATTGCTTTTATATAAGCCAAGGCCAATTGCAGAGTGCCTGATCCCGCTTTTCCTATAAAGAGTTGGGCATGTGCAATGCGGTTATTTTTAAGTGCATCATCCAGTTGATGAACAATTGATTTTTGACCTATAATTTCCTTGTACCACATGATGGTCAAAAGTAGATAAATTGCTCTTTGGGCTTCTTTTTTCTTGTCCACCCTTGTTTCAGAATCTATATTTGTCATTATCTAAAAAAGGAGAATATGAAAACCATTGAAAGCATTAGTTGGAAAGGTAAAAGGGCTCTGATCAGGGTTGATTTTAATGTGCCATTGGACGCGGACTTCAAAATTACTGATAACACCAGGATTGAGGCCGCTGTTCCAACCATTGAGCACATTCTAAACAATGGAGGTTCCGTTGTTTTAATGTCACATTTAGGGCGACCTAAATCTGGACCCGAGAACAAGTTCTCCTTAAAGCATTTGGTATCTCCAATTTCTACATTATTGAATGTCAATGTTCAATTTGCCGAGGATTGTATTGGTGAAAAAGCCAAAGAACTGAGCGCGGGCCTGCAAGCTGGTGAAGTTTTATTACTTGAGAACCTGAGGTTTTACAAGGAAGAGGAGGCGGGTAACGCGGATTTTGCAAAAGCACTTTCCGCGCATGGCGATGTGTATGTCAACGATGCATTTGGGACGGCTCATAGGGCACATGCAAGCACCGCCATTATTGCCGATTATTTTAACGGAGCGAAGGTATTTGGTTTTCTGATGGCCAATGAAGTACAAAACCTAGAGTTGGTATTGAAAAACGCTAAAAGACCTTTTACAGCGATTATAGGAGGAGCAAAAGTTTCTTCTAAGATTACCATTATTGAAAACCTCCTTGGAAAAATTGACAACCTTGTGATAGGAGGCGGAATGTCCTATACGTTTATCAAAGCTCAAGGTGGAGAAATAGGAAGTAGCTTGGCCGAAACAGATTATCTAGAAATGGCTAAAAGCGTGCTTGACCGAGCCGACGAAATGGGCGTTCGGGTTTTGTTGCCTAAAGACTCCATGGTAGCCGATTCGTTTTCGAATGATGCCAATACCCAGAGTGTGGCGTCTGATAAAATACCGGAAGGTTGGATGGGATTGGATTTGGGAAAAGAAGCCATAGAGGACTATCGTACGTGTGTGGAGGAGTCAAAAACGATTCTTTGGAATGGACCGATGGGTGTGTTTGAGATGGATAAATTTGAGAATGGAACCAAGCAAGTGGCTTATGCCGTGGTTACCGCTACCGAACGTGGAGCTTATTCACTGGTAGGTGGAGGAGACTCAGTAGCTGCAATAAACAAGTACGAACTAAAAAACCACGTGTCTTACGTTTCCACCGGCGGAGGGGCTATGTTGGAATACATTGAAGGCAAGGTTTTGCCCGGAGTGGCGGCCTTGCTCGGTTAAATATCCATTTCCACAAGAATATCTGATGGGTCGGGGGCATTGAGAAGCTCCGTATCAGGAATTGATTCAGGGTACCAGTCCATTTTTTTAAGGGCTGGAACCAAATAACCACTCATGCTGGTAAAGGGTTTGTAGAGCAGTGAATTTTCTTTTGTATCAGATGGAATAAATTTCAACTTTTGATCCAATGAACTCACAATGAGTAAAACCACACTTACAATTAACCCCATTTTTACAAGTCCGAAAACCACACCTGCAATTTTATTTACAAACTTTAAAGCCACCAGATTTACTACTTTTTCGAGCATTTTAGCCAGCAGAATAATTCCAAGCACGATAGCGATAAATGTTACGATAAAAGAAGTAAGCGTGAGCATTGTTCCGCTAATATCCACGTATTGAACAATATACTCCGAAGCTTTGTTGGAGAATTGAACCCCGCCATATATTCCTGCGATAAGGGCAACGAGCGAAGCCACTTCGATAATCAACCCACGCATAAATCCTTTGTAGGCTGCAAATACAAGTGGGACACAAATAAAAATATCCAATGTGTTCACTTTTCAAAGGTAGAACTCAAGATTCGGCCTTTGTGAAATGAATAGTGTAGTTATTAATAGGTGCGGGTTAAAATCGGGTTTACTTTTGGCGCATGGATAATGTGGAAGTAAGGTTTGAGTTAACGCTAAAATCACTAGAACCTGAATTTGGTGCTGGAATTGATTTGCAAGCAATTTTATTCCTAATCGGTGTTCAGGAGCTAGGCAAAGGCGCCAAGAACTTTAATAAGCGAGAAAAACTAGAAGTGCTTCATATTGCAGTGTGTAGGTTGCTCAGCGAATATTCTTATTACGAATTTGAAGGTTACGATCAAGATGGGTGGCCTCATTATAAGAGGACTGAAAAACTTCCGTTTTTAAATCCGAGTGAACAAGAGCTGTTGATGAAAGAAGCGGTAGTAAACTACTTCGAAAAGCTTAATTAGATTGACATTTACCGAGAATGACTCGCTGCTCGATGACTTCATCTATTTCAAGGGTAATAAATCCATCGGCACATAGCGTGTCACCTACAGTTATGGTCCCTATATTCGGAAATTTGCCTGTGTCCTTGGTAACCACGTCTAGTTTCGAAACGTCAATTTTTAGAACTGAAGGATTTTCAAATTCAAATTCTACTTTACCAACTTCATCGGTAAGTTGGGTATCGCCCACATTGCACTCTCTTTGTTCTTCAGGTCGTTGGATACAATGAAGAATTACGCGCGCGCCAGCCACGGCAGTACCTGTACTATCTACAACCGTTATTTCAGCTTTAGGAGGCTGCTTTTTCTTACATGACACGGAAGCTAGTGAAATCGCAAATACCACAAACACACCCAACACCACGTTCCCTATAACTCGCTTGACAGTATTCGCCATAGAATTTTACTTTTATGCCGACAAATATAGCAATTATCAATGCACATTTTAAATCACTGTTTTGCAAAGGATTAATCTCGGTTTGTACGCGCAAAGGGCGCTCAGCGTATTTTTAGTACTGCTTCTGGTTTCATGTAATGCCTTCAATTTTGGAAGTAAAAAGAAAGAAAAAGGCAACTTGGTGCTTATTTCTACCAATATGGGAGATATGAAGGTTTTTCTGTATGATGAAACGCCTCTTCACAAGGCTAATTTTTTGAGGTTGGTAGATTCATCTTATTATGACAACATGCTTTTTCATCGTGTTATCAAAGGTTTCATGATTCAAGGGGGTGACCCTAATTCTAGAAACGCACCTCCCGATAGAATAATCGGAAGCGGTGGGCCAGGGTACACGATTCCAGCCGAAATATCTAGGGGCCTCATCCACAAAAAAGGGGCGTTGGCTGGCGCACGGGAGGGTGATCAAGCCAATCCAGAAAAACGCAGTTCGGGCTCACAGTTTTATATCGTTCAAGGCCAAATCTATCCCAAGTCTGAGATGGATAATTTTTCGCAAAGCATTGATTATAACACCAAAATGAAATGCCTTCAAGATCTGCTATACAGCCCTGAACACGCCAAAACTTTGGCTGAAATTCAGAGAGCTCAGCAAAACAAACAAAACATTCGTTATGATTCTTTGATTCATTCGTTCGACCCATTAACGGAAGCATATTTGGATAGCGTGGGCCGACATCAATTTACAGAATATCAAAAAGAAATATACAGTACCATTGGCGGCGCTCCCCACTTGGATGGAGGTTACACTGTTTTTGGCGAGTTGGTAGAGGGCATGGACGTATTAGACCGAATAGCAGCGTTAAAGACGAATCAATTTGATAGACCTATGCAGGATGTTGTAATTTTTGGTATGAAAAGGGTCAAAAAATAATCAGTAAGTTTTGGTCATATTAGGGGGCACGACAATAATATAATCCGCTTGTTTTTTGCTGTCTTCTGGAAAAATACAATCAGCATTTTCAACTGAGGAAATGGTCACTACCTTTTTCTTTTTGTCCATTTTATTTAAATACCAATAGATACCACCGTAGTTCTTCGAATGAAAGTCGCCATTGTAATGAATAAAAAGGGTATTATTTTCCATATTCTCGAGGATATTAAATGCCATTGTGGCATCTTTTAATGCTTGTGCATCTACCATTTTCTTGGTATCCATTTGATGGCTCGAACCATAATCAGTTTCCATGAGTTCTTTATATCCCGGAGCTTTGTAATCAATTTCTAACGGAAGGGGAGTTAAAAGCGCCTTTAAGCTATCATTGGTCAACTGATTAACTGAATCAATTCCATTTCGCGCGGCGAGCAATGAGAGCGTTCGCGGGGCGTTGCAAGCTATGAACTTGAGCTGGTTGTCCTTCGCAAGATTCACAAGAGGTTTGTAGTCAGTTTTATAATTCGGCCAATTTTTCGTGTTGGTTTCAAAGGCTTTATCGTCCACAATTCCGGCAAGGTATTCATCCAACTCAATTTGCTGGTCGGTGGAGTACATTTCGGCACCTAGCGTCAGTTTTTTGGATGACTTTTGCAATAAATCCAAACTCACTTCAAGTTGAAGCCAATGAACTATGGCGTTGTTGTGGAGCTCTCCAAAAAGTAAAATATCAGCTTCTTTGGCCCCTTCGATGAGCTGAGAATATCCCACCTCTTTCCCTTTTGAATTATAGATTTTGTACGCCGACTTGTAAGTAATCTCTTGACAAACAGACGAGTAGTAGGTGGCTAAACAAAGAAAAACAAGAAAAAATCGCTTCATATTTTGAGATATAAATCACAAACATAATTGTTAAGCCGCAATAGAAGCCTACCGCTGGCTTATTGGCATCATTTCATTAGTTTTGGACGAACAATGAGAGGACTACGCTTGAGTCAATTCTGCGTGTCATCTTCAAACTTATTTTATGAAAGCTTTCTCTTCTATTTATGCCTATTTTCTGGCCGTTTTATGTGTGTTGCCCCAATTGGTAAATTCGCAAAACCTTCCTTATTTAATTGAGGAAAATGGTGAAACAAAAGTCAACCAAGAACTTTATGGCAAGTACTTGCTGGAACACCCTTTTGCCACACGACCTCACCTAGACAAAAAACAAATAAAGGCCATGCCTAAAAAAGACCGCCCCGATTTGGCGTGGGAGCAAGATTATTTGAGAACCATGGACCCACTTACAGGTAAGCCAATGCCAGAAAGACTTTGGCCTATATTTAGATCGCTAACCAACAATTCGTTACCTACGGCAGCCCCGGGTAGTTCTACTTCAAACCAATGGACCGAAAGAGGGCCAAATAATGTTGGAGGACGAACAAGAGCCATTGCATTTGACCCAAATGATGCTTCAAGAAAAAAAGTTTGGGCTGCTGGTGTAACCGGTGGTTTATGGGTAAACAATGACATCACCAGCGCATCCTCGTCTTGGACGTCAGTTGGTAATATGTGGTCGAACATTGCTGTTACTGCCATTGCATTTGACCCAAATAGTTCGAGTACAATTTATGTTGGAACTGGTGAAGGCTGGGGAGGTGCTGCTCAAAGTGGAAGAGGCGCAGGAATATGGAAAAGTACCAATGGAGGATCTACTTTTACTCAGTTAACAAGTACTACCAGCTACTATTATGTGAACGATTTGGTTGTGCGCAATGAAAGTGGAATTTCGGTAGTGTATGCGGCGGTAGCCAACAAATATTATAAGGGCCAATGGCACGGAAGCGCACTGGGTCTCTATCGATCTAATAATGGAGGAACATCTTGGACACAAACACTTCCAAATATATCTGGGGCGCCATACGAACCTGCGGATATAGAAATAGCTGCGGACAATAGGATGTGGATTGGTACAACCAATAACGGCTATGGAAATGGAGGTGGAACCATATTGTATTCAGATAATGGCACCACATGGGTTGTATCCACTTCTTTTAGCGGTTCTGAAAGGGTTGAGTTGGCCTGCGCTCCCTCCGACAGTGCTACGGTGTATGGAATAGTAGAAAAAAACAACGTTGTTGACGAAATTATTAAAACTTCGAACCATGGAAGTTCTTGGTCAAAGTCAAGCACCAGCTCAAGTTTGTCGGAGCCAGCCGATGCGGATAATGGGATTCCTAATACAGATTTTTCGAGGGGTCAAGCTTGGTACGACCTTATCGCAGCAGTGAGCCCAGGTAGCGCCGACACGGTGGTTGTGGGAGGAATCGATTTGTTTATGTCGGTAAATGGTGGTCAAACTTGGGTTCAAATATCGAAATGGTCAAACAACAACAACCTGTTTTTTTTGAATTGCTCAGAAGTTCATGCAGACCAACATCAAATTGTGTTTAGACCTGGCAAAAACAATGAACTTTTAGTTGGAAATGACGGGGGAGTTTATTACTGTAGCGACCTAAAAACCTCACAATCGAACGATCGGTTTTCGGCAAGAAATAAGGGTTACAACATCACGCAATTTTATGCTGGTGCTATTAACCCGGGCGCAAATTCCAACATCATGTTGGCTGGAGCACAGGATAATGGAACCCAGCGCTATACTACCTCGGGTATTAATTCGACTGCGGAAGTGCGAGGTGGTGATGGAGCGTATTGCTTTATTGACCAAACCAATGGCAATTACGCTATTGCGAGTTACGTTTACAACACCTACCGATTATCGACCAACGCAGGGGCTTCATTTTCGCCCTCCAACGACCTAATAGATGACCAAACCACAGGTAGTTTTATTAATCCAGCGGATTATGATAACGGACAACACATTCTGTTTTCAGCCAAAACAGCAAATTCGCTACATCGCATAAAGGACATTACTACGGCGTCATCCCCGCCCGTTGATAGTGTGGTGATTTCGGGATTTGGGGGTATGCCCACAGCCATCACGGCCTCGCCTTATGGTACTACTGCGAGTACAGTTTTCGTTGGAAACGGCATCGGAAAAGTTTATAAAATTACTAACGCACATAGTTCGAGTCCTACCGTTACCAATATTGGGGGAAGCGCAACTTTGCCAACGTCGAGTGTTTCGTGTATTGAAGTTGGGGCATCGGATAACGAACTTATTGTAACCTTTAGTAATTATGGTACCAATTCAGTATGGTATACCAGCAATGGAGGATCAAACTGGATCAGCAAAGAAGGGAACTTGCCAGATATGCCGGTAAGATGGGCCTTGTTTAACCCAGCAAATAGAAACGAGGTTATCCTAGCAACAGAAGTAGGGGTTTGGTCCACTTCTGATATTTCGGTTTCCAGCCCCACTTGGGTGGCATCTAATCAAGGTTTGGCTAACGTTCGAACGGATATGCTTCAATATCGAACAAGCGATTCAACTGTTATGGCCATCACCCATGGAAGGGGTGTTTATACGGGGAAGTTTGCCGCGGCTCCAACGGGGCCGATTACTCCAGTAGCTTCGTTTACCAATTCAAATTCAAGCATTTGCTCAGGACAAACAGTGACATTTACAAGCACTTCAACTAATTCTCCTACTTCCTTGCTTTGGACATTTCCTGGAGGGTCACCATCGTCGAGTACAAGCTCACCTGTTACGGTTACCTATGCGGCAGCGGGATCATATTCTGTAAAATTAAAAGCAACAAATTCAGCCGGATCCGATAGCCTTACTAAATCTAATTTGGTGGTAGTTACTTCTAAGGTAAAACCAACAGCTAGTACTATTTCTTCAATTTGTACAAATACACCAACATTTGCATTAAATAATTGCACCCCAACGGGAGGCGTTTATTCTGGGCCTGGGGTTTCATCAGGGAACTTTAACGCGGCTTCGGCTGGCTCAGGGTTAAAATCTATCAAGTACAAACTGGGAACTGGTCAATGTGCTGACTCTGTGAACTTTTTTATTAATGTAGGTACGGCCAGCCCAACCACCTTAGGAAGCATTGGGCCATTTTGTACAAGCGATCCTACCCAAATATTAAACCAAGGAAGCCCCACGGGAGGAGTTTATTCGGGAACAGGAGTTACAGGCTCGAGTTTTTCGCCCTCTACAGCAGGAACTGGCAACCATACGGTTATGTACATTTTTACCAATACAGGAGGATGCCAAGACAGTGCTACAACAGTTGTAAGTGTGGTGAATACACTCACGGTAACAGCTTCAGCAGTTCCAAGCCAATGTAGCAATGGGGGGCCTATTATGCTATCGAATGGAGCTCCTTCTGGAGGAATATATTCTGGCAATGGAGTAAGCGGAGGATCTATGTTTTATCCAGATTCGGCGGGAGTTGGTACCCACACCATAAAATACAAAGCTGGAAGTGGAAATTGTATAGACTCTACTACTTTTCAAATTACGGTAAATGCTGCACCTTCAGTTTCCATAGCGTCTTTAGGTCCATTATGTGTTTCGGGAAGCCCGGTAACCTTAGTTGGCACACCATCCGGAACAGGTGGGATTTTTTCAGGTACTGGAGTGAGTTCGGGCATGTTTTCTCCTAGCACTGCTGGTTTGGGTTCGCATACAATTAAATACGTGTATACTGATGCGAATTCATGCACCGATTCGGCTAATACATCTGTTGTAGTAAATAGTGGTTCTTTGCTTACGTTTTCCGCCATTCCTACTGTTTGTGGATCTGTTGCTCCGTTTACCTTAACGCAAGGCTCTCCCGCTGGTGGTAAATATTCGGGAATTGGGGTTACAAATGATTCTATATTCAATCCGAGTATTGCTGGAGTTGGAACACATACCATCACCTATTCTGATTCAGCAGCTTGTGGGGCCAAATCGGTAGTACAAACAGTGACAGTTTCGGCGGGGCCAACTTTAGTTACAAGTAATGATACAGGCTATTGTGTGGGTGGGTCTGTTCAAATAAGTGTTAGCGGGGCCAAAACATATACTTGGTCTAATGCGGGGAGTTTAAATAATGCAACTAGTCCTACACCTATTGCATCACCTACGGTTACTACCAACTTTGTAGTGATTGGCTTAGATAGCAATGGATGCCAAGGAAAAGATTCTGTTTTAGTGTCAGTTTATCCCAATCCAAGTATTGATGCTGGCCCAGATGATACCGTTTGTGTTGGTGACACATTTCAACTCAATGCAACTGGTGCGGTGAATTATCGCTGGTTTCCAGGGGTGGGCTTATTGGCTACAAACATTCCAAATCCAAAAGGGAGCCTAACGGGCGATCAGGTGTACTTCTGCGAAGGAACTAGTGCTCATGGATGTAAGGCTACAGACAGGATTAATATTGTGGTACAAACTGGCCAGCAAGTTTCGTTGGCCCCGTTGAGTTCAGTTTGTAGTTCCGACACTGCGTTTGCGCTTTCGGGCGGCACACCAGCTGGCGGCGTTTATTTAGGGACAGGCGTGGTTAATAATTTGGTGTTTAATCCTGCACTGGCTGGAGTAGGTACACATTCTATTACTTATGCGAGCGGACTCTCTGGGTCGTGTATAACCAAGGATAGCCAGAACATTGTAGTTTTTGCAGGGCCTCAAATTCTTTGGTCAAATATTGGAACATCGTGCGAAGGAGACCAACCAGTAGTTCTTTCTGCTACTCCCGCAGGTGGTACTTATTCGGGATCTGGGGTGAGTGGAAATACGTTTGACCCAACTTCAGCTGGCGGTGGAAACCACATTATTAAATATGAAATAACAGATGGCAATGGGTGCAAGGCAAGCATGACTCAATCGGTTGCGGTAAATAAAGCAACAAAAATTGATTCAATATTCGGGCAGAACAATGCGGTAAAAAGTAAGGTGTATAGTTATAGCGTGAAAGCCGTTAATGGTTCAACATATCAGTGGTCGGTAACTGGAGGTTCGTTGATTTCACAAACAGCAAATACTGGAACGGTGCGCTGGGGAAAGGGAACGAGTGGTTCAGTTGGAGTAACCCAAACAAATCCTGAGGGTTGTCAAGATTCGGCAAGAATGGAAGTAGCCATAAATGTGTTGGGTGATGAAGAGTTTACTTTGAGTGGGCAATCGTTAAGAATGTACCCCAATCCTTCTGATGATGAGCTGAATATTTCCTTTGGAGACCTTAGGGGCCTCATTACCATTACGGTGATCGATGCTTTGGGTAAAGTGGTATTAAACCAAGAATTTGAATCTGACGGAAAATCTGAAATGGTTATTGACTTGAGCAATCAGGTTGAAGGCACTTATTTTTTACAGTTGAACAACGGCGAGGACAAAATAAGCAAGCCATTTATTATAAAAAGGTAAACGCTGGAAGCTTATAAACTTCCAGTTCTTCCTCCATCAACTGGCAGGTTAATTCCATTGATATAAGACGCTGCGGGCGATGCCAAAAACGCAATGGCATTTGCTATTTCGTTGGGCTCGGCAATTCTTTTCATAGGTACTTGGCTTCTGAATCCTTCATACAACGCGTCTTCAGATTGTCCAGTTGTTTTTGACTTAGCACTTATAAGTGATGACAACCTTGTTGTGTTGGTTGCACCCGGTAGCACGTTGTTCACAGTAATGCCAAAAACGCCTAATTCGTTAGCCAAAGTTTTGGACCAGTTTGCTACCGCTCCTCTCACTGTATTTGAAACCCCAAGGCCATTCAACGGGATTTTCACAGAAGTAGAGATAACATTTACAATTCTCCCATATCCTGCTTCTTTCATTCCCGGAATAACTGCTTGAGCCAAGATATGGTTGCATATCAAATGCTGGTTAAACGCAATTCGAAACTCTTCCATAGGAGCTTCACTTGCTGGGCCTCCTGGAGGGCCTCCTGTGTTATTGATCAGAATATGGTATTGATGACCGCTTCCAATATGTTCTTTTAAAATAGATTTTAGGAACTCAGGATATTGAAAATCTGCAACTAAATATTGATGTTTTTGGCCATGTAAAGCCGGCAATTCAAGCAAAGTGTGCTTTAATTTTTCTTCGTTACGAGCAAGAAGTGTTACTGTGGCTCCTAATCCAGCTAATTCTGTTGCAGCTGCCAAACCAATACCTTGGGTGCTACCGCATACCAATGCTTTTTTCCCTTGTAAATCTAAATTCATTATTGAATCACGAGTTTTTTAGATGTTGTATTATTTCCCATTTTAAGGGTGACAAAGTAAATTCCTTTGTCTAAATTTTGAATCGGCAAATCAATTTTTTCTGAGCCTTCGGAATATGCGTACCCTTGTTTAAAAACCAATTTACCGTCAACGCTCAAAATATTAATGTCTACAAAACCCTTAGATGATGAGGTAATTTGTAAATGAACAGCATCCTTGGTTGGATTGGGAAACAACTTAAAACGAAAATCTTCAATTCTTTCCGATACCCCATCTGGTTCTTCAGTTTCAAGGCCATCTAAATTTTTGTGTCCAAGTCCATTTGGGCTAATGGTGAAGCTCCAAACAGAACTCCAATCAGAAACTAAAGTACCACGAAGCGATCTAACTCTCCAATAATAGGTGGCGCCATTCACTAAGTTTTTGGTTTGAAAACGCGTGTCCGCACCGTTTGGGTCTTCACTGATGTAGTCAATAATTCCAGTAGAAACTATATTAGTAAATCCGGTATCCGTTGCCAATTCGAATTCATATTTATCCGAAAACGGAACTGATCTCCAATCCAAAACAATTTTATTTGAAACACTATCCATTCCATTTCGAGGAAACTTAAGTGAGGGCACATCTTGAAAAGCACCCGATATCAAAATATCATCGATAAAATAATTATTTCCTCCGCCATTAACCACTTCAAATTTGAGCATGAGGTTATCTACTAAATCGTTTAATCCGAAGGGGTTAAGTTGTACCTGCTTCCAATCTGATTTTTTGGTCGGGAAGAAGGGCGATGTGCTTGTTTTGCCTTCGGCCAAATTAATAGTGACGGCATTATAGCGTAATTCCCAAGTGGCACCACAATCCTTTGAAACGTAAACCCTCAAGTAATCGGTACTCACTGCTGTTTTTTGGGCCGTAGCTACCGAAAAACTCAATTTAGGATTAATCATGTTGCTAATATCAATAGTTGGTGAAATAATAGCTTCTTCTTGGTAAAACAAATTAGAAAAATTGTCTAACCTTAAATATCCCGGGTTGTTGTGTCCATTTCCGCTCGCATCGATTTTCCAAGTGTAGGCATCTTCGTTTTCATTTTGTACAATCCAACTACTCGCATCATGGTTAGAGGTGAAGCTAAAGTCCTCAGCATAAGGAATCAGTGCTCCTACCGATCTGTTAACTCTAATGTATCCTTTAAACGTAAATGACTTTGTGCTTCCGCTCAGTTGGCCCACAGTGAGTTTTACATCGTAAAGCCCAGGTTTGTCATATACAACTTTCGGGTATTTAGACGTGGAAGAGGTTATGTTAGCACCTTCAAATTCCCAATTCCAAGAAACCACATCGTAAAAAGATTCATCTTTCAATTCGATGGTTTCGCCCACACAAACTGTCCTGTTTGATGCCGATATTTTTACTTCAACTAAATCCAATACGCCGGCATTTAAGTTGTTTGATGCCGAGACCAATTTGTTTCTTTCAGCCGTGCTTGAGTTGAGGGCCGCTCTCATTCGAGAAGCCTGCCCGTGAGTAAACATCATACTGCAATACGAGTAGTCCATATAATTCTGGACATTATCAAGAGAATTGCAAGTTGTTCCATTCAAATTGCAAGATTGCCATCCAATGGTATTTGGTGTGTCCCAAACACCATCATCATCTTGGCAATTAGCGGCAACTCCTGGGTCATTTGTTCCTCCCCAAGTATGAGGTAGATTAAGCCAATGACCTATTTCATGAGTGAGGGCTCTGGACAAACGCGCATTCCCACTTCTAATAGCTCCAAAGTAATTGTAAAGCAAAATAATACCATCTCGAGAAGGCATCCAATTCGCCGTACCGGGTAAAAACGTGTAACCCGCAGCGCCACTTCCAATGGTCTTAACAATCCAAATATTTAAATAGGAAGCTCTTGACCAGGTATTTAATTTAGAGCTTTCTCCTGCATTGTTGGTAAGTGATGTGTAGATTCGGTCAATGCCTGTATGTGGTTTTCCCTGTGGATCCTTTTTGGCTAATCGAAATTCTATTTTGGCATTTCCAATCGAGTTTTTAAAGCTCGATACAACGTCGCTGGTGTCGGGGTTTAGTTTGTTGAAATCCTCGTTTAATATTCTGATAGCATCATGTATAACAAGGTCGCTCACGTTTTCCGGACCACCTTCATGTAACACATGAAAAACTACGGGGATAATGTAATCGCTGGCACCCCTAGACCCACTTAGAGCTTCAGCGGCCATAAAAGCCTTGGTGTGTTCTTCTAATTTTTTTGTCTCTGCTTCGGCTTGGGCTGCGAATTCAGGATATGCTTTTTTGAAGCCTTCCATGGTCATGATGTCATCTTCCGAAAAATGATCGTGTTGTGCGGTTGAGTGAAACCCGATTAAAGAAATTATGATCGTTAAAAAGAAATATTTGAAATTCATTGGTTCCCCCTTGAAATTTAGCGCACCGATTAAAAAAAGTGCAAATTTATCATTTAGGAACGTATAACGCTCCCTTGGCTTCTGCCGTTTGGTCTTACCTCCCGATACGCAAAATGTTTACCTTGGTCGAGTTAAAATTCTATAACAAATGAACATAAGAGCCCCGTTTAATCTTCACAAGTGGATTGAAGAAAACCGTGATTTATTGAAACCCCCAGTAGGAAATAAAAATTTATATGTAGAAGCCGGTGATTATATCGTAATGATAGTAGGAGGGCCGAATGCCCGTAAGGATTATCACTATAACGAAACCGAAGAACTTTTTTATCAGATCGAAGGTGATATCAACGTCAGAATTCAAAATGAGGGCAAGGCCGTTGATGTTCCCATAAAAGAGGGTGATATGTTTTTGCTGCCTGCAAAGGTTCCTCATTCTCCCATGAGGGGTGAAAACTCGGTGGGACTTGTGATCGAAAGGGTAAGACAGGGTACGGATTTTAAGGACGGATTACTTTGGTTTTGCGATGGTTGTAACAACAAACTTCATGAAACCTATTTTAAGCTGACCAATATCGAGAAGGATTTTTTGCCACGATTCAAAGAATTTTATAGCAACTCCAAACTGCGAACTTGTTCGAAGTGTGGCACAGAAATGCCTACGGATCCGAGATTTACGGACTAGTAACTAAAAAAAGGGACGAGGCGATTCCATCGGCTTGATGTTTTCCCTGTTTGGTGAGCGTGTACAAGTCTCCGTTGTTTTGCAACAGTGTTTTATCAATTTTTTCTACCTGTTGTATAAACGCATCGAGATAATCCGGCCCAAATAATTCTTCAATTTTATTTGTGTGCAACCCCCATTGGGTGCGTAAATGGATCATGATAAATTCATTAAATCGATCTATTTTGCTGAGCGTTTCTGTTTCAAAAGTGACTTTGTTTTGTCCAGTGCGAAGTATGTATTCCTTGGTATTCGAAATGTTCCAACTCCGCTCATTTCCTTTAAAAGAATGTGCCGAAGGACCAATTCCTAAATAGGGTTCTCCTTTCCAATAATTTGTGTTGTGCTTGGCGTATTGGTTTGGTTTGGCAAAATTTGAAATTTCATAATGTTCGTACCCAGCACTTTGGGTCATTTCCATAAGTAACTCAGATTGTTCCAAAATCAATGATTCTTCGGGGTAAATGTGCCGGCCTTTTTCGATCCAATATTTCAGTCGCGTATTGTCTTCAATAGTTAAGCAGTACGCCGAAAGGTGCTCTGGATTGAGGTCTATGGCACGTTGTACATTCGCCTTCCATGAGGTTAATGTGCTGCCGGGAACGCCATAAATTAAATCCAATGAAATATTTTCAAAACCCACCTCTCTCGCATTTTTAAAAGCCTGAATGGACTCCGCCACGTTGTGCGCACGATACATTAGCTCTAATTCGGAAGCATGGAAAGATTGCATTCCTATACTCAACCTGTTGACGAGAGTTTTGGTTTTCAGCGCGGTAAGAAATTCCATACTGAGGTTGTCTGGATTTGCCTCAAGGGTGATTTCGGCATCAGGCATGAGTGCAACGGTACTTGTGGCTTTCGAAATGAGCTGTTGAATTTCTAAATATGAAAGCACAGATGGTGTACCTCCTCCAAAATAGATGGACTTGATCTCATTAAAATGGAAGGCAGGAAGGCGGTTGACTATTTCTTCATCCATACAACGAAGGAGTTTCTCTTTTTCGTTTTGATGAGTTGTAAAATAAAAGTCACAATAAGAACAGGCCTGCTTGCAAAATGGAATATGAAAATATATTCCAGCCATTAGGCTTTGTTCAAACTAATTCTAAATGTGGTGCCTTCGTTGGGTTTTGAGGATTTTACAAATATTTTTCCCGAGTGATATTCCTCTATGATTCTTTTGGCCAATGTTAAGCCCAAACCCCAGCCTCTTTTTTTGGAAGTAAAGCCGGGTTCAAAAATATTTTTCCAATCACTTGTATTCAATCCCTTTCCGGTATCTGTAATATCTAAGATGATTTTATTGTCTAGTTCAAAAAGGTGAAAGGTTAATTTTCCCTTTCCAGCCATGGCATCAATCGCATTTCTACAAAGGTTTTCGATTACCCAGTTAAATAGGGATGTATTCATATTTACATGGGCTTGGGTTTCATTTATAAATTCATAAACAACCTTTTTTGGGCTCCGTGTTTCCATGTAATCCAAACCCATTTTGAGGGGTATGTGAATCGCTTGACTTTTTAACTCTGGAAGCGATCCAATTTTGGAAAATCTTTCTGTAATTGTTTCCAAGCGCTTTACATCTTTTTCGAGTTCTATGGCCATGGTGTTGTCGAGGTTTTTAACTTTTATGTATTCAATCCACCCCATTAACGAAGAAAGTGGTGTGCCCAACTGATGTGCCGTTTCTTTCGCCATGCCTACCCAAACTTGGTCTTGCTCCGACCTGCGGGCTGTACTGAAAAGAAAGTAGCTGATAAGGATAAAAATACCAATAATGCCTAGCTGAACAAATGGGTAATATTTCAATTGAACCAAGATCCAAGAGTTGCGATATAAGATATATTGAAAAGCGCCTTCCTGTAGTTGAATTTCGATGGGGTCGTTTTCGGTTTTCATGATGGCTATCAGGTCGTTGAGCTCGTTTTTATTCATAATGGTTGATGAGTCAATGTTTCCAAATGCGAGTACTTTGGTGAGCGAACTGTCTAGATAAAGTACAGGCACGGAAGCACTATTGGTTACTACCTCAGAGATAAAAGACTGCTCTAAATCTTTGAAAGTGTGCTCCAGTTCTTCTATAAGTTTAGAGTCTTTGTAATATAAAAAGTCACTCTGGTTATCGTCGTATTTAATTCTTATAGGATCAAACTTTGAACGCATATTTTCCACTTCTTTTTCTAAGGATTCTGGAGATTCACTGGCATTTGAATCTAGGTTTCTGTGCGATTTGATTCTGCCATTTCCGTTTGTCCAAATAACCGGAACAGTGGTGTTGTCGGTAATGATTTTGGTTAAGAATCCGATGTCCAAATTATCAGCAGTACTGGTGAGTTTCTTGCTGGCTTCTACCCAAATTTCCACCTTTTTACGTTCCTCTTCGCGGAGTTTATCAAAGAGTTTGTCGGTGTAGTTTACCAGCCTGGCTTTTTTTTGAATGGCCTCAGCCCAGAGTTCAACCTTGGTTCGTTCCTCTTTTGAAATTTTATTGACGAGCATGTTGGTATACCAGAACGATACAAGGACTATTACAATCCCAATGGCAGAAAGAATCTTCTTCCAGTTTTTTTTCTGATAATAAATGTTTTCCAAAACGAAATAAAACCTAAAAGTAGTACTTAATCTTATCCCTCAATGAGTGCCAGTGCATCTTCCACAGAAAGGGAGTTTGCCACAGAGTGCTCACCAATTTGCGTTCGTCGGAGAGCCGATAAAAACCCTCCAACGCCAAGCTTGTTCCCAAAATCAAAGGCAAGTGATCTGATGTAGGTGCCTTTCGAGCAGCTGACTTCAAACTCACAATCGAGGCCTGTTTCAAGGTGCTTGCTTTTTTGAATTGAGGTTATAGAAAAAGAGGAGATAGAAATGTTAGATTTTTTCATTACAATTTCTTGGCCTTTTCTAGCTGCTTCGTAGGCTTTTTTTCCGTCTATTTTCTTGGCTGAAAATATGGGAGGTGTTTGTTCCAATTCACCAACAAAATGAGTGCAAGCAGAAATGATCTGCTCGTTTGTTAACAAAACCGGAACTACGTTTTCGATGCTCGTTTCTAGGTCGTAAGAAGGTGTAGTTGCCCCAAGTGTAATGGTTCCAGTATAGGTTTTTTCTAGTCTCATCAAATCGTTTATATCCTTGGTTTTTTTTCCGCAGCAAATGAGTAACAACCCTGTTGCAAGTGGATCTAGGGTGCCAGCATGGCCTACCTTAAATTTCTTTAGTCCAAGTTTTCTTTTTAACGAATACCGCAATTTATTCACCACATCAAATGAGGTCCATTGAATGGGTTTATCTAAAAGAAATAAATGTCCAGCTTGGAAATCTGGTTGATTTTCCATCGGAAATTAGTACGCGATAATGATGGCCACAACTCCAATCACAAAGCAATAAACTGCGAAATAAACAAGCCGACTCTTTTTAACCAATTGAATCATCCAAGTACAGGCTGCTAGACCTGTGACAAATGCTGCAATAAAACCAACAACCAGAGGCATAATTTCAGTTTCGGAGGCAGCCACTGAAGTATCCATGTCCATGAGGTCTTTTGCCATTGCTCCTAAAATTACGGGGATAACCATAAGGAACGAAAAGCGAGCAGCTCGCGTTTTTTCAACTCCTAAAAGAAGCGCCGTAGCGATGGTTGCACCCGATCTAGAAATTCCTGGAAGAATAGCAATAGCCTGTGCAATCCCTATTATAGCAGAATTGAAATAGCCTATAGGGCCCCTTTTTTTCTTTACCATTGTGGTCATAAAAAGAAGCAAAGCTGTAATGATAAGCATCATCCCTACGAGCAAAACATTGTTGTTAAACAAAGATTCAATTTCGTCCTTATAAAACAATCCCACTAAAACGGCAGGTACCATTGAAATGATGATGTAAAGAATATATTGCCTACCAGCATTCCACCATTCTTTTTCGAAGAGTAGCCTCACCAGCATCAGTATGTCATCTCTGAATATAATAATGGTACTCAGGGCAGTGGCAGCATGTACCACTACGGAAAAAAGCAAAGGATCGGAAGGGGTAACGCCTAAAATGGCTTTACCGATTTCAATATGTCCAGAACTGCTAACAGGTAGAAATTCCGTTAAACCTTGAATAATACCTAAGATGAGGGCCTCTAAAATGGTCACTTACTGCTTGAGTTTTAATTTTTTGGTTTTCTAAATATACCTACCATAACGATGGCAAATCCTAATAAAACCACTGTAGGAGCAAGCGTTATTCTCCTGAAGCTAAATACCTCTGGGTTAAATACATTAGGATCGTCTGATCCTCCACCAGACATTAATATAAATCCTATAAGAACTGTTACTGCGCCTGCAATGAGGAAGACGTAGTTTTCTTTTTTGAATACAAATCCGTTGTTTTGTTCTGAAGCCATAATTTTTAAGCGTAAAGTTTATCCGTTTTCATTCTTAAGTAGCGTCTCACAGCAAGACTTGTACTTATCCACGTGATAATTACGGAAAGCAAAAGTACCAAACCAAATAGAGAACCCAACAATTCTACATCTTGTAAATTAAAAAGTTCAGGCATTTTTTGCTGAGCGTAGTATAATAAGACCAAAATTCCACTCACTGCTATCATGGCTCCAATTAAACCATTAACAATTCCGCGCCATACAAATGGGCGCTGAATAAATGCAGGTGTAGCTCCAACCAGTTGCATGGTTTTAATAATAAACCGTTTGCTGTATAGTGACAACCGAATGCTATTATTAATTAGCGTTACCGCTATTATCAAAAGTAAAATGGAAAATACACTGATAACAAGCGAAATTCTTTTGATGTTTTCATTGACCAACACAACCAAGTCTTTTTGATAGAATACTTCCTTGATTCTTGGGTTCTCCATCATTTTGGATTCGATCCATTGCAGGCTATCAGGATTAGCGTAATCTGCTTTGAGCCTCACATCAATGGAGGCCAATAATGGATTGTAGCCTAAAAAGCCAACAAAATCTTCACCCAAATCTGCCGTAAGTTCTTTAGCGGCGCGTTCTTTATCAATATATTCTGTAGATTTTACGTAAGGGGAAGCGTCTAGTGATTTTTGGAACTTCACTATGTCTACTTCCTTGACGTCTTCTTTTAAAATCACCGAGAAACCAATATTCTCCTTCACATAGTTGCTCAGATTTTTTGCCTGAAGCAACATCAGGCCCAATAAACCCAACATAAAAAGCACCAAGGAGATGCTAATAATTACCGTAAAATATGAGGATCGGAGTCTTTTTTTTGAAAACCTGTCTTCTGCCGTTGCCATTCCTTTAAAATAGGAGCTTTAAGCGGCTAAAGTAATAATTTTTACAAGGGCCCTGATAGGGCTGTATTGTTACTTTTGTACACCTTTTTTTGGGCTGAAAACGACACAGAGAAATGAGCGAATATCGATTTGAAGAAGTAGAAAAAAAATGGAGGCAAGAATGGGTGAAAAGAGGCACCTACACTGTAAAAACCGATCCGAATAAACCAAAATACTATGTTCTTGACATGTTCCCTTATCCTTCGGGTGCGGGCCTCCATGTGGGGCATCCATTGGGGTACATTGCATCCGATATTTACTCGAGATACAAAAAGCTAAATGGGTTTAATGTTCTTCATCCAATGGGCTACGATTCGTTTGGTCTGCCTGCTGAGCAATATGCAATTCAAACTGGGCAGCATCCTGCTATTACAACTAAAACGAATATAGATCGCTATAGGGGCCAACTAGATTTAATGGGATTCTCCTATGATTGGACGCGTGAAATTCGAACTAGCGATTCGGATTACTACCGATGGACACAATGGATCTTTTTACAATTATTTGATTCTTGGTACAACAAGGAAACCAACAAAGCTGAGCGTATTGCTTCATTGCTGGATAAGTTTAACGCAGCTGGAACCGATGGTGTAAAAGCCGTTTGTGGAGGTGAACATGAGTTTACTTCAATTCAATGGAAGGAGTTTTCAGAAAAAAAACAGCAGCTTATTTTATTGGATTATCGGCTTGCATTTATTTCCGATACTTCAGTTAATTGGTGTCCTGCTCTAGGCACTGTATTGGCCAATGATGAAATAAAAGATGGGGTTTCTGAAAGAGGTGGACATCCAGTAGAGCAGCGAAAAATGCGCCAATGGTCAATGCGGATTACGGCGTACGCCGATAGACTGTTACAAGGATTAGAAAAATTGGATTGGACAGAGTCTTTGAAGGATATTCAGCGAAACTGGATTGGAAAGAGCATAGGTGCCACCATATTTTTTGACATTGAAGGCTCTGAAGAAAAACTTGAAATTTTTACAACCCGTCCTGATACGATATTTGGTACCACGTTTATGGTATTGGCGCCAGAACATGAATTGGTTGCGAAAATCACTGCAACAAGTCAGAAAGATGCGATGGAGAATTACCTGACCTCCACGAAAGCCAAAACCGAACGCGACCGGATGTCTGATACCAAGAATATTTCAGGGGTTTTTACGGGAGCTTATTGTATTCATCCGTTTTCAGGAGAACAAATTCCTATTTGGGTAGCAGATTATGTTTTGGCTGGATATGGTACTGGTGCCGTTATGGCTGTGCCGTCTGGAGACCAGCGAGATTGGGATTTTGCCAGCCATTTTGGACTACCTATCCCTGCTGTGATTGAAGGCAGCAATGTTACTGAAGGAGCCAATGAAAGTAAAGAAGGTGTGCTAACCAACAGTAACTTTCTTAATGGACTGAAGGTTAAAGACGCGATCAAAGAAATACTCAAGCGGCTTCACGAAAAGGGAATTGGGTTCAAAAAGGTGAATTTTAGAATGCGAGATGCTGTGTTTTCGCGGCAGCGATATTGGGGCGAGCCTATACCCATGTATTTTAAGGATGGAGTTCCATATCCAATAGCAACGGAAGATTTGCCATTGGTACTTCCTGAGGTGGATAAATATCTGCCCACGGAAACAGGAGAACCCCCTCTAGGCAGAGCTTCTGATTGGAGCTATACGCCAAAGGAGGAAAGCCAGTCGTATCCATTGGAGTTGAATACCATGCCGGGCTGGGCGGGGTCATCTTGGTATTTTTTGAGGTATATGGACCCCAATAATGATGGTGAATTTGTTGCCAAAGAAGCCGTAGATTATTGGCAAAATGTGGATTTATATCTGGGTGGGGCTGAACACGCCACAGGCCATTTATTGTATTTCCGATTTTGGACCAAGGTACTTTGCGACTTGGGCTACTTACCTTTTGACGAGCCGGCTAAAAAGCTGATTAATCAAGGCATGATTCAGGCTGAGGATGGCCAAAAAATGAGTAAGCGCTATGGCAATGTAGTTAACCCTGATGACATTATTGCGCATTACGGTGCCGACTCATTAAGGCTTCACGAAATGTTTTTGGGCCCGATTGAACAACACAAACCATGGAATACTAAGGGGATTGAAGGTGTTTATAGGTTTTTAAAAAAGTTGTGGAGGTTGGTTCATGACCATAACGGGAACTTTTCGATTCAAAACACGCCTGCTACCAAAGACGAATTAAAAGCGCTGCATAAAGCCATTAAAAAAGTGACCGAAGACAACGAGCGGTTTTCGTTTAATACGTCTGTTTCCACTTTTATGGTAGCAGTAAATGAACTCTCGGAGCTCAATTGCAACAAAAGAGAAGTGCTGGAGCCCTTGCTCATTGTTATGTCGGCGCACTGCCCTTTTATATGCGAAGAATTGTGGGAAAAATTGGGTAACAAAGACAGTATTACAAACGCCGAATGGCCAAGATTTAATGAGGCTTTTTTGGTGGAAGATAGTATCCTTTATCCAGTTTCATTCAATGGTAAAATGCGATTTAAAATCGAGCTTTCTGCAGAATTGGGCGCAAAAGAGGTGGAAGAAATAGTACTCAAAGATGCGCAATCGCTGAAGTATTTGGAAGGCCAACAGCCGAAGAAGGTGATTGTTGTTCCTAAACGGATTGTAAATATTGTGGTATAAACCTATTGTTTACTTCCATTAAACTCAATGTTCCATAGTAAGTTATTCTTGAGTTTGTTTTTTCCATCAATAGAAAAGGAAAATTGTCCGTATTGGTTTTTGTAGAACCCAACTCCAGAAGAGGGATTAATAAATGATGTTGAAACAACTTTTTCTATTTCCACAAAAGAATAATCAGGAAGATTACCAAAAACTGATGTTTCAAACGAACCGTAGTGAAAGCTTACTTGTATCCTAGTTGCTGAAATTCTAGTGATTTTTAAAGTTCCTGAATACGAAGTATCTAAGGCGCTTGAATCGGGATAAAATTCCCTGTAACTACCTGAATAGGTTCCTTCAGAAGGTTTAGCTAAATCTGCTTGAACCACGGAAATATACCTTTTGTGGTCATCTGCTTTTTTCCCATTTCCCACTTCGAGATGCACAAGGTAATTTCCTGGGGATGTGTAGGTATGATAAGGGCTTAACTCAGCATTTGTTCCTCCATCGCCAAAATCCCAAGTATATACCAACGCGTTTTCAGAACAGTTTTTAAACTCTTGTGGCATGCCGCTATGTATGGGAGGTGATGGAGTTACAAAACAAGCAACAGGCTTTTTGCTATCGCAACTAGAGAGGAAAATAAAAACGAAAGAAAATAGAGCAATTATTTTCATTAGTACTCGAAAATAGGCATAAAAAAAGGGAGATCAACTCTCCCTTTTTCATTTTAATAGCTATGTTGATTAATAGAATTTACTTCTGTTGTCAACCACATTGGCTTTCTTTTTTAAAGCTTCAAACACCTCATAGTCTACACGACTTCCAATTTCACGGCTAAACTGATCTTTAAAGAGATCTACTGCTGCATCCCCTTCGCCTGGCGTTACCTGATCTACTTTAATCATATACACGCCATTTTCGCCAACAATGGGTTTAGAAGTTTGCCCTACTTGCATACCGAAAGCAGTACCCAAAACTTTAAGCTCAGGGCCAATTGCTGGGATACTAGGAGAAACAAAGTTTAAATCAGTCACATTCTGAATGTTTTTGCCTGTATTACTTCCAGCCGTAGGTAAATCTGTGGCTCCAGCAATTTTACCCAAGATAAACTCGCTCTTCTTTTCTTTTTTTACTTTTTCCTCTACAATTAGTTCAACCTCTTCCAATGGTAAAACGCCCTTGTTTTTAATGCTCGTTACCATTGCAACTACGAATTGGTTACCTGCCTCAAAAGGTTCTGATA
This sequence comes from Flavobacteriales bacterium, assembly GCA_020435995.1. Lineage (GTDB taxonomy): Bacteria > Bacteroidota > Bacteroidia > Flavobacteriales_G > Salibacteraceae > JAGQYO01. The sequence goes on from JAGQYO010000016.1 coordinate 47,658, forward strand.
CTGATCCAATTTCATTTTCATATACCCAGCGAATGATAGCTCTTGGACTCTCAATTTCACCTAAGGTTTTGTCGGCTTCTTTAATATAGGAGAACTCTCGAACATTCAATTCTCTTGATTCGCTAATGGCAGCATCAAACGCCTCCATAGTTGAATTAGAAATAGAGAATTCGCTAGCCTTATTATAAATCATATCAAAAGTGGCATTGCTCGGCTCAATTCTTCGGTTAACAAGAGCAATTTCCATTTTTTCTTTTTCCTTGGTTTTATCCAATATTTCGATAAGGTGATATCCAAATTGAGACATAACAATTGGCATATCTCCTTTTTTACCATTAAAACAAGCATCGTTGAATGGTGGAACCATAACACCTTGTGTAAACCAATCGAGGTCACCACCAGTTCGTGCGGATCCTAAGTCTTCACTCAAGGCTTCGGCTAATGACGCGAAACTTGCTCCTTTTGAAAGGGCATTTTTCACACTATCAATTCTAGCTTTTACCGCTGCCGTATCACTTTCTGGCTTAAGCGAAAGAAGAATATGACGTGCTTTTACGGAATCAGAAACCTGCTTTACGCCAAGTTTTTTTGCGATATTAAACCCGTTTTCGAATTCAAATGGCCCAACAACCGTATCAACGGGTGCTGTAAATAACAACGAGTCTAACTCATAAGGCAACTCATAGCGACCAATTGTTCTAAACCCATTATCAGGCGAGTCAGCATTTTGTAGTACGAAAATGGTGTCGTTTTCAGTTCTATTGAATTCTCCAATTAGACCTTCAGCCTGGTTTCTAGCATCGTTGTAATCATCTTCAGTAGGAGCTACTGTAAAAAGAACAACTTTAGCACCTCTCATGGTTTCTTCTTGTTGAAACTCCTTTTCGTTTTTATGCTTGTTGTAATAGCTTTTTAAATCGGCATCTTGAATAACAATTTCTTCGTCCGAAACCTCAGAAAAAGGGTAGGACAAATAAGAAAAAGTCAACCTCGTATTTTCTTCCATAAAATGAGTTCTTCCTTCAGCCATACTTGCGCCTAAGGCAGCTTTCAAAAGTGCGTTGTATTTAGAGGTCATTGCTTCTTGACGAAGTGCTTTTTCTACTGGCAACCAAGACTCTTTCTGCTCACTGTTCAAAATACTTTTGATATAATACATCACGCTTTGTGAGCTTAAGGTTCCAGTAGCTGGATCTTGAAATTGCTCATAGATGGCCCCAGTTTGGGGGTTTGTAAAATACTGCGTAAGTATTGGGTTTCTAGGGTTGTTTTTTATTTGATCAAACAACTCTTCTGAAACAACGGTTATTCCCAGTTTTTCATATTCCTTGAAGGTGATGTTCTCTTGCAATAACTGGTTCCAAGCTCTTGCTCTCACTTGTTCCATCTGATCGGCAGTAACGTTTTGACCATTTATGGCTTCAGCCACTTTAGATTCAAAAGCTTCGTATGAAATTTTTAAACCATTAATCTCACCTACTTCGGTGTCAACTTGGTTAAATGAACCTCCGTTTGAGTTCAGCAAATCACCTGCTACAAAAAGTACCATTGCTACACCAATAACACCAATCAAAAGACCAGATCTATTTCTTATTTTTCCAATTACAGCCATTATTATTCCTCTTAAAAATCGGGTTGCGAATATACAATCATTGGTGGTTTAAAAAAAATTTTGATTTTAAATTTAAAGTACTGTAATACAGTATTATACATCTTAAAAACGACTGTTGATAACTGGTGGTTTTAGGCTTTTCTGGTTCAAAAGATAAATTAGGAAAGAACTTTCAGTCTAACTGTTTCTATTTTGTTGTCACTCACTTCAACGATGTGAAACTCAAAATCTTCAATTGAGATAACTTCTCCTTTTTCCGGAATACTTTCATGAAAGTGGGTAATAAAACCACCTAATGTTTCGAATTCTTCTGATTCAGGCAGTTCTAATTGGTGTTCTTCATTGATAAAATCAATATCTAACCTAGCTGATAGCAAGTATTCGTTCTCTGAAGTTTTTTCATTGGTTAAGAGATCCACATCGTGCTCGTCTTCAATATCGCCCACTATTTCTTCAATAATGTCTTCGGTGGTTACAACTCCAGCCGTTCCGCCAAATTCGTCAACAACTACTGCGATGTTTTTTTTGTTTTTTATCAGATGACTAAGGGCCTTATGGGCCTGCATGGCTTCGGGTAGAATGGTAATGGGTAGGAGAATGCTTTTTATGCTCACAGGGTTTTTAAACAGCTCAAAGCTGTGCGTATAGCCAATGATGTTATCAATGTCATCTCTATAGATTAATACCCTAGAAAGGCCATTTTCTATGAATGCCTTTTTTAAAGTTTCTACTTCTGCGTTTTCGCTAAGTGCTATAATCTCTGTTCTCGGAATCATACACTCCCGCAGTTTTACTGCCGAAAAGTCTAATGCATTCTGAAGAATTTGAACTTCATTTTCAATTTCTTCATTGTTTTTTACTTCTCTGGTAGCTTCTCGCAGATAATAATCCAAATCGATCCTTCCAAAGCTAACTTCTTCAGGGACGATTTTTGTGCCGAGGAATGTTCGAAGAATAAAGCTGGAAATGAACATGGTAAGATAAACCACAGGATAAAGTATGACATAAATAATTGCGGTAGGAAGGGCAAATAATTGAAGTGTTCTGTTAGGGTTAATTCGAAAAACAACCTTCGGAAGAAATTCGGCTGTAATGAGTACCAACAAAGTAGACACGATGGTTTGGGCTAGAAATACGGCGAATTGGTTGGGAAATAGAGAGAAAAAGTAGGGTTCTAGGATAAGTGCCATATAAATTCCATATACCACCAAGGCAATGTTGTTTCCTATGAGCATGGTAGAAATAAAGGCTCCTTGGTTTTTTAGAAAATAGGAATAAATTCTCGCAGGAAGAATTCCGAGCTTTTTATCCAGTTCAATTTTGAGTTTATTGCTGGTAATAAAAGCAATCTCCATTCCCGAAAAAAATGCCGAGAGGATAAGTGAAATAACTATAACAGGACCAGAAAGAGTATCCATCAACAAATTAAGCTATCAAAGGTAGGAAAGTGAAGAAGAAAGTCAATCTTGTTTTTGCTTGGCGGCATCTTTCTTTTTAAGTGATTCCAGTTTTTTGTGATGCCAGTACCTCATTAAAAATAAAGCCAGTGCCAAAAAAGGCATGACATAAATTAATATTTCTACTGGTTCGCCGTTGGAAGTGTAATAGCTGAAAATTGCGTATACTCCCGAAATCAGGGCAATTGACAGCCAAAAATATTGCATCCACTTGTTATATTTTTCCATCTAGAGTTTTAAATTATTTTTTTGTGTCAGAGCCTTCATCTTCCTTCACGGCGATGGTTCCCTTTATGTTTTTAATACGGTATTTAGTAAATGTTTCGTTGGCTTCTAATCCATCGCCGTATATGATTTCATCTGGCGTAGTTATTTTGACAAATTCCTCCGTGTAAATTTTGCTTTCATCTCTTAACCAAATAAGATGCTCGGTATTCAATATTTCGCCGGTATTATTCACAACCTCTACATCCTTTTTGACCTCTATTTTTCTTTCATTTGGGTAGTTTACTCCATAGTTTGCCTTAAGTGTAGTTTCAACTTGACCCGCACTGTCAAACATGGTGAGCATCAAGCCCTGTGGGAACTCAACATACGGAGTTTCTTCACCAGAAAAACGTATGAGTTTGGGCGTAGTTAGCTTAATCCGAAGAACTGCAGAGTCACTGTATAAAATCTCTGTTTCAAAAGAGATTTCGGTGGGCACTTTTTCTTGACTACCTACGGCCTTTACTTTTTCTGGATCGTTTTGACATGAAAAAAGCGCTGAGGTTAGGAGGATAACCACAGCGCTTTTAAATATACCTTGAATATCAAATACCATTTGATTAATTAAATCGAACCTTGGTGGTCTCGCCGATCCAACACTCGATGCTAAAACTAGATCCTTCGGTGATTCCGTAGAAGAAACAATCTTCTTTTGTTGGGAACAGTCCTTTTGCTCTTGCAATTTTTGGATTAATCTTATCATCAAGTGATGGATCTTTTCCTTTTGCAATGTAATATTTGTCTACAGCCGCCCAGTAAGATGCCTTTTTAGCACATGGATTGTCTCCACATTCAGTGCCCCCATACATGTAGGCATCGCCAATAATCATGTAGGCAGTTCCATTATCTGCGTCGATACTCAGCACTTTGTTTGCAAATATTTTGGCTCGCGAATATTGGTTGGTAACCAAATAACACTTAGCACAAGCAATACCCGCATTTATCTTAAACGGAGCCTTTTCATCTTCTGATAATTTATCTGCAGTTTCAAATGCTTCAACGTAAAATTCTAACGCTGAACCACAGTTTCCTTTGGCTGCATACCAGTTAGCAATACTATAAGCACTTCGAGGTGAAGGGCTAATTTCCTGTAATCTTTTGGCAACTTGAATATAGAAGTCCTGATCAGAACATTCTTTCGCATCCAAGAGGCTTAGAATTTCAGACAAAACTTCTGGTTTGTCCTTATTGCTGTCAAAAATGGGCTGATATGCTTCAACCAGGTCACTACACTCGGCCACTTCTTTGAAAAACTGCAACAGGTTATCGGCAGAAGTTTTATACTTCTCTTTTTCTTTCTCACTGTTTGAGTTTTTAATGTTAAAATCAGCCACGGCTTTTAACCTAGGATAAAGTTGAATTAACTCGGCCTTAGTGCTTTCTCCTTTTTTAAACATCTCATAGCGTGCCATGTACATGTACACAATCGAACCCGCTTCCATTTCATTACCAAGAGCTTTGAATGACTCCTCAAAGGCTTCATAAGCTGCTTTTGGATCATCTTTTCTGTACTGCATCATATCAGAACCTTTTCGACCTAACACATATCCCTTTTTTCCAAAATGTTCGATTCTCCAGTCGTAAACCATAAACAAGGTGTCGATGAGACGTTCCCTCAACTCAACATTTGCTTTGTTCTTTTTTATCTGATATTCATATAGATTGACGCCTCGTGTGTATAACGACTCTGTTGATTTAGGGCAAAGGGCTACACTTTTTCTCCAAAAAACCAAGGCGTCATCGTAAGCCTTTTGTTTGTAGAATTCTTGATACAGGGATAAATTCTTTCTGCAATTGATACTGTCCTCAGGACTATTTCCCCAAGTTTGAGCAAATGCCGAACCTATGCTCAAACCCATTACCATCACCAACGCTGCTATTCTTCCTTTCATTTCTGATTATTTATTATTCGTATTTTCTTCTTTTAAACCACGTGTCAAATTTGTGGGGATTAAACGACACGCCAATAAAGACGTAAGTAAATCCTTCTTTAATTAAGGTTAAATCCTTGCCCGAGCGCTGGCCAAACTCCATGCCAATGTTCAGGGTTGACGTGCTTTTCGCCTTAAGTATGGGAAGCCCGACTCCTACACTTCCTCCAAGCTCTGTCAATTGTGTGCCATTAATATTTAATCTGGTTTGCGCATTGCGAGCACCTACCCGATATCGAATAGATTGTAAGTACTTAGCCATAGCATCGGGGTTTGGAAGGTATTCGGCGCCGAAGCTGTACTCTATCCTCGGGTTTAAGTTTTCAGACCTTCCATAGATTTGTAGCTGCGACCAATCTTGGATTTTAATATCTCCGTTTAAGGTCCAACTGCTTCCTAGTTCGAGCGAAAGCCCAACTCCTAAAAACGATGGCGTTAAAATTTGATCATCAGTAAGCGAATAGGAAACCGAATCTTTAATTCTTAATAGCCCTGAGTTTGTTATATACGAAAACACAAATTGTTCGTGCGTTGCCTTCAAACTCGATTGAGGCGTGTACATTACACCAACTCCAAGCTTGTTTCCTTTTCCCAAATTTTGTTTAAAGAGTACTCCAACATCCAGTGCTAAGTCGTTGATATTTGTCCGGTTCGAAATTCCAGAATTTAAATGTGTGGGTTGATCTATGAACTCAGACACGTATCTGTTGGTCTCGGCAAACCCAAAGTAATAAGTACCATTTATTCCGACATATAACTTACTTCTTTCCTTTTTGATCAAAGCAATTCCACCGCCAAACAAAAAATGATTAATTCCGCCACTACCTGTATATTGATAACTAACAGTGCCAACTTGAGGGTTATTCTCAGTAGCCTGAATGTTGTAACCAATTTTGGTATACTGGTTCAGCGTAAATGCAACTCCGGCTCGTTTTCCCAATTGAAACCCAAAGCTAAAATCATTCATATAAGCATTGTTGGACTTCACCTGATTAGAGGGCCCACTCATTTTTAGAAAATCTATATTTCCAGTAATATTAAAGGTAGGTTGAGCTATAAAACCATAAGCGGCAGGGTTATAGGCATTGATATAAAGCGGATTGGAGCTTGCAATTTGAGCGCCCCCCATAGAACGATTTTGTGCAAATGAACGGGTATTGGGATCGCCAAGTCCATATATGCTGTATGGTGAATTGGTCGTAGTTTGAGCAAATGCTACTGTAGACATACAACACAACATGGCCAAAAGAAAAAATCTCGACTGGCTGTTAGCCATTATAATCCAGTATTTTATTGAGTCCTTCAAGGGTCAAATTTGGGCGTGCAAAAATGGTGTTTTTGAAGGCAGGTTCAAAATGTTCTGAATCGCCTCCAGTAAAGATGACTTCTAAGGGACCAAATTCTTCCTTGTAATGTTTGATTACGCCTTCAATTTCATAAATGATTCCTCTGAAAACGCCTGCTCTAATGGAAGAGGCAGTATCTGTTCCTATCAATGGAGATAGAGGTGTGTGTTCTACTAAAGGCAATTTATCTGTAAATTTTTGTAAGCTTTTGTACCTCATTTGCAAGCCGGGGGAAATGGATCCACCTAAATAATGACCTTGTTTCGACACAAAATCTATTTTGACGCATGTACCAAAATCTACAGAAATGGAATGCTCGTTAGGGAAATGATGGAAGAGACCAATGGCATTTGCCAACCGGTCTTTACCCAGTGTTTCGGGAGTAGCATATTTATTAATAATGGGCAGAGGTGTTTCGTGAGAAAGAACGATAACGTGGTTATCTGTCATCCATTGCTCCCAGTCTTGATTTAAATGTACTACGGAGCTCAATATTCCTTTTTTTGTGGATTTGGCAATTTCATTGAGCACTTCAACCGAAAGCTCACCTTTTTGGAAGCTCTTGAGAAGTTTGAGATGTCCGCCTTCAAAGAGTGCAACTTTCCAAAGGGTATTTCCGAAGTCGAGTACGAGGTTCATCTAATAAAAATTGGCCGCAAATTTATGAATATTAGATAGTTGCAAGATAAGTGCGAAGGAAGGTAAAATGTTGTTTTGCAAAATAGAAAAATAATTACATTTGCGGCCCTAAAACAAGCTGGTGCCTTAGCTCAGTTGGTAGAGCACAGGACTGAAAATCCTGGTGTCCCTGGTTCGATTCCTGGAGGCACCACCAGAAAAACCCGATAGATTTCTATCGGGTTTTTTTATTCCTAAATCTTTTCTACAAGTCAATTGAAAATTGAGTTAAGTGCATTTTATTCAGATTCAGCTCCAAACAATTATATAACTAGTAACACTGGCAATAAAAACACTGGCAATTTCCAACTAGGTATAAACCAAAACGATTAATTTTACAACCAAACCCTTATTGTGGCTCACCAAATGCGGAAGTTTTATACCTCAACCGACCAAATTGGCTCTGGAACTGAACGATTGAACACCTCAGGAACTGTAATCGACAAGGAGGACCAAGCGTTAAGAATAAGTTCGGGGAACTTATTTAGCGCAGGAGCCAGCCTGCGCGCGGGAAAACCTTTTGGAGATAGTAGCCTAAGAACCTTTACCAAAAAACGATACCGATACGTTGGAAAAGAAAAAGACCAAGAATCGGGTTTATATTACTACGGAGCAAGATATTATGCCCCATGGACGGCAAGGTTTATTAGTGTTGACCCCTTGGCGGGTAAGTTCGCAGACCTTACACCCTATAATTATGCAGGAAATAAACCAATAAACAAAGTTGATATAGACGGACTGCAAGAAGAAGGAAGGTCAGGAACTCCTAGTGGTAGGGAATCAGGAGGTGGAAAAGAAGGGGGTGGCAAGACTGCTGGTGCAGGGTCTGGAGGTGCTAGTAATGCTACCACAGAAAAAACTCAATTACATTTATCCGGTGAATCCGTATTAAAAATTGAATCTGAGACTACGAAAAATAATACACTAACCTCCACTCCAACTTTTGAAAATGAATCAAACAATATCGGTGTTGAAGAGGCTTTGAAGTTTGAAGCGAAATCACAAGTGGTAGATACAATTTATAATAAAATAGAATCTTCTATTCCAGATTTGATGGGAGAGGGAGCTTCGAAGAGTAAAGAATCAGTCATAAGAGAGACAATATCAGAGGCTGTGGATATAAAAATAACAACCAAGCAGATTAAGATTCATGGACCAGATCAAGCTCATGCAGAAGAACCTAATACGACTAAGACAGTGATTGACAAAATATATATATTTCCAAAAGGAGATGCTGATGATTTAACAGAAAGAGATTTTGAAACAGCTGAGGATATTGGAAAAGGAATTTTTAAGCTTGCTATAAAAGCAGTATCCTTAAAAACAGGGATTCCTGACTCTATGGAACCTGAATCTATCTCGGGTACTATTCTTGGAACGACTTTAGCTGTTTTGGGAAAAGCTTCAATGGCGGTTGGAATGACTATAGATATGACATTAAATCCATTTGAGGCTGGAAAGAGCTCTTCGATTAATATTATGAATGAGAATGTAAGGTTAACTCAAACTCTGACCCAATCCAACATAAATCAACAAATATTCGGAAAATGATCACAAAAAGAGAATTTATTGTGATTCTATTTGTCTTTATTGCCATACTCTATTATTTCTTAATAAAGAATAATATGAAAGAAAATGTGATGGGTAGGTATGTCCGAAAGGGTAAAGAATTAATTGTACTTCGAGATAACGGAATGTACTTCTCTCGGATATGTAATCGTGACACTTGTTATCTCCGCAAGGACCTTTATTCCATCAAGATAGATTTACTCCTTCACATGGAACTAAAATTAAAAAACTACACCCTCCCGGATAGAATTAATCTAAGTAATTACTTTTTAGAGCCCAATGATGTATCTGTAAAGGTAATTGATCAAAAGCTTGTGTTTCCAATAATGGATTATCAATTTCAAAAAGAATTGACATATACATTACCCAAATTGAAGGAGAAAATGTAGTTCCAATTAGTTTATGATAAAATACAATAACATATACTATTATCAATTTCCCGACGATAGTGCAGAGGATGCGGTATACCTTCTAGAAAACCAAATCTTATCTAGTACGGCTAGGCTAACAAAAACAGGAACTGTTATAGATAAAGAGGAATACTACCCCTTTGGAGATAGCTCTCTCAGAACTTTTACCAAAAAACGATACCGATATGTAGGTAAAGAGAAGGATAGCGAGAGTGGGCTTTACTATTATGGGGCAAGATATTATGCCCCATGGACGGCAAGGTTTATTAGTGTGGATCCTCTGGCTGGTAAATACGCCAATTTAACGCCCTATAATAATGCTTCAAACAGCCCTATTAAATCATTGGATATAGATGGAATGCAAAATCCTGAAGAAGGTGGTTCGGAAAGTAGTGGTAACAGTGGGTCAGATTCAAGCGGTAATTCTGGTGGAACTAGCACAACAACCCAAAACACTCAAGTTCATTCAGTGCAAAAAGGTGATACAATTTCAGGGTTAGCAAAAGAATACGGAGTAAGCCAAGATTCAATAAGAGAAGCTAATCCACAAACACAGAATAGAAGCCAAGACGACCAAATAAATGTAGGGGAAGATTTGAAGATTCCGATTGCTAAAGATGACAATCTAAAAACGGACTCTAATAAAGTTGAGTTGAGTGATGTAGCAAAGTACTGGGAATCAAAAGGTATGGATTTAAGTAAAACAAAGAATGTTGATAAGCTTACTGAAACCAGCGGTCTTAAAAAATTTGAAATGGATCTCAATAAACCTATTGAAAATTTATATGAATTACCAGGGAATATAGTTTTGAATGTGTTGTACAGCACAATTAACGAGCCTAAGATTTTCGTCACAGGTGAGAGTTGGGCTGGTTTTAAATACAATGACGCTGAAAGGATTGATGCGATGGGTGGAACTGGCTTAACTGTCGTTACGGCTGGTTTCGGAAAGTTAATCGGAGTGACAAAGAATGTTGGAAAAGGCCTTCAAGGTTTTAATAAATTTGTTAGCAAAACGGGTCCTTATTCAGATGGAATGTATAAATGGCAACAAAAAGCAAGTCAATTATTTCATAAAAATGCTGATGACTTAAAGTCTGTCCCTGAGTTCAAAGAATTGGAACGTGGCGTTGGAACTGTTAATGAAACTAAAAAGAAATTGTAGACAAATGGCATGGTTTATTTCAATTGGAGGAATATTAAGATGGTTAATAAGAGGTTGCAAAACGAGGTTAAGAGACGAACTTTCGTATGAACGTTCTAGGCCACTTATTGTTAAAGATTCAAATTTAGATTCTGCTTTGTTAGGAATAGTTTTTTTTGTCATTGTGCTCTTTTTCGTGGTCAAAGTGTTTTATTAATGTGCTATGGTGGTTTCAGGAATAGCGCAACCAACTTACGGCTGGCACCACCCGAAACATGGTGTGGGACCACTCAGACAGAATGATTGTGTACTACAACCAAGTTGGTACTAACGAACCTACTATCTATGCCCAATACCGAGCCTGTCCCGAACGCAGTTTCGGGAATAGTGCAGGTAACAGAACCCATAAGCTGGTAAGAACCACTGGGGGGCTTTACGA
>JAGQYO010000169.1 GCA_020435995.1 Flavobacteriales bacterium
GGACACCTAACTTAAGAGTCACATTGTCTTGTTGGTCATAGTCATATTGGTTAAAAATGTTGATGTAGCCCGCTTTTTTATGATAGCCTGCACCAAGTGTCATAATGAGTTGAAAAGGGGGGTGGGCTATTTCACAGATTACACTGAATCCAGATGGAATAATTTTCTTCCCTTCTTGTTGCACACTGATAACACCTGCTAGTGGCCATCTACGCAATGTGGGAGAGGTTGTACTGTAATGGAAGTTAATATAGAAGTTGCAGCCTTCCGGTGTATGTTGTTCATATTTATCTTTAACGAACTTTACTAATTCAGGATATTGCTGTGCCAAACCTGGGCTAACGGAAAAGAAACAGACAACCACCTGCTTTAGAAAACGCAAAGGATATACGTTTAGTAAAGTAACGACAGCTTCATCTGAAAAGTCTAAACGCAAGGAACGTTGGTACAAAAAGTCCATGCAATTACATGACCATATGGTGAACTCATCACCATACCAACTACCCGTGTCGTTATTGCATTGTTCACAAAGAGTATATTGCCCTATCCCTCCCTGAACTTTATGCCCTTTTGATTTATCCTTTTTGATAAACACATCTTCAAAAGTGTATTCGATAATAGTTGCTGAGTTAAGTGCTTTCTTATTTGGTACGTGCTCAAAACTTAGTTTGCCTTGCTTACCGCAAATTTGACAAACACCAGTTTTTTTCTTTCTTGCCATAGGTATAAATTAAATGATCCGTTGGTATCAGGTATATCAGTGAGAATAGAATACGATCGCCGAAACAGAAGGATGTTATTAAAAAAAAAGGATGTGCCATCAAAAATAAAGGCGCAAAAGATAATTTTGCGCCTAATCAAAAAATGTATGGAATAATTGCATTGGTTGTGGACTGTTGTTGGTTATAATATTCATGTTGTTACCTCCTGGAAAGCTGTTAATGTCATCCCATACGATATCGTACAGGTCTCTCATAATAGTTTCGTCAGGTTCGCCAGACTCAACCCGGCGAAGAATGCTTCTCAGTAATTCTAGGTAACCTACCGAATATCGGCAATTATTATACTCACCTGACAGTCCACAACCAATAAGTGAAGTACAACAATTGATGATAACCTATGCTAATTATACCACAAACCATATCCCCAAATTGGCGTTTGACTAGAAGTAACGCCAGAAATCAAGCCCCTTAATTTAGCGTTAACCAGATAGTCAACATCACCAGCTTGTTACCCTATTTCGCCGAAATAAAGATAGATTGGAGACTCGCTGTTCAAGTTAAGGTGTTAGCCATTTTTGACGTAAATATCCGTAAAGCAATTTCTATCCCTGGAAGATTACGAACCCCCAAGTTGACTTTCTGGGTTGATGTAAAACCATTTGAGTCGCCCAATTGAATTGATCCTTAGC
>JAGQYO010000170.1 GCA_020435995.1 Flavobacteriales bacterium
CAATGATTGATCTTGCACTTCCATCACTTTCATTTTATCTGCGCATATCTTAATTATCTGTGTCATCTGCGTTCTATTTTCATTTTACGGCACGCAGATAACGCGGATTTTTATGATCCAATAAGATATTCAATGATTGATCTTGCACTTCCAACCCTTTCATTTTATCTGCGTATTTCTTAATTATCTGTGTCATCTACGTTCTATTTTACTATACCCGCTTCCTTAAATATTTTGTCGTTGTGCTCGCCCAACCTTGGGGGAAGACTCATTATATTATTTTTTTCTCTGAGGTATTCTGTATCCATTGGCGCGGGAAACAACATAACCTCATCACCATTTGGAAGCCGCGTTTTGACCATTAATTTTTTAATAAAATCGAGTTCGCTTACTTGCTTCACATCATTTACTGGAGCCACGGCCAAGCCCAACATAAGGCAGATTTCAATAAACTCCGAAGTACTGTAGTTTTCAAGGCCTTTTCTTATGTCGGCATACACATTTTCTTTATCGGTTTTTCTACCATTGTTGGTTATCCTATTTGGTTTAGCACAATGCTCAAAGCCTTCAATTTCAGTTAGTTTCTGCCATTGCATATCGCTTCCAATAGCCAAATACACAAAGCCATCTTTTGAGGGGTAACAATTAGAAGGCACAAAACTCCTGTGTTCGTTGGCACTTCGTGTAAACAACTTGCTTTCATCTTCTGCAAACTGAACTTGAGGTAAAGCGGTAATCAACCACGATGTAGCGCATTGGGCCATAGAAATATCAATTCGTTTTCCCTTTCCTGTTTCCTTTTGTTCGAGCATGGCCAACAAAACCTGAGCAAAGGCTTCATCTCCGGCTTTTAAATCAATCAGTGGTAATCCACACAACATTGGGTCGCGATTTGGCTCCCCAGTAAGGTGCATGTAGCCCAACATAGCTTGCAATGCGGGATCATAGCCCGCTCTATTTGGATATTCAGGGCCAAAAGCAGAGATGCCACACCAGATTAAATTCGGGTTGGCTTCTTTGAGTGTTTCATAGTCAATTCCAAATTGAGCATATCGCTTTGGAAGGGTGTTGCACATAAATACATCAACCTTCAATGTTCTGATGATCTGCTTAAGAATTTCCTGATCTTTTGTCTCCTTGAGATTTAATGTAATGGCCTCTTTACCGAGGTTTGGCGCCATAAAGTAGGCATGTAAATCATCCACACCAGTATCCTCCCCGATGTATCTGTTTGGGTCTCCGGGTCTTTTTTCACCAGGTTTCCCGTCAGTTTCGATTCGGATAACACGCCAGCCTAGCTGTGCAAAGCGCTCGGTAGCGTAAGGAAGCGTTAGCGCTTGCTCCAGGGATAATATTGTTTTTTTTTCTATCACGTTGTTTTTTCTATGGAACG
>JAGQYO010000171.1 GCA_020435995.1 Flavobacteriales bacterium
TCATCATACTGCTCTGACAATTTATTGTGAGCATCTGCCAAGGCAATAGTGCGTGCCTGTACCATCTCTTCCATCTTCTCTCCATATGCCCTAAGTCTTTCCTCATTCTCCTTCATCCGAGAGATGTCTCGCTTGATACCGATCCACAGTCTTATTCCACCATCAACATCAAGAATTGGAGAGATATGAAGGCTGGTCCAAAACTCTTCTCCGTTCTTGCGATAGTTTATGAGTTCTCCTTTATATGAAACGCCTTGCTCCAAGCACGTTCTTATCCGACCTAACTCCTCCTTATCCGTATTTGGTCCTTGTAAAATGCGTGGTGTCTTACCAACTACTTCCTTTTCAGAGTAGCCGGTCATATTCGTGTAAGCCTTATTGACAAAAAGGATTTTAGGTCCAGGCCGACTGAACGGTACTGCTTCTGTTACGATTACTCCGTCACTTGCTTGCTCAAGAATTTTCTTGATAAGCTGGATGTCCAAATGTGTAGACTCAGCCGATGAAAAAGGCATCAGTTACAATGGATGGTTTCAGTTCGAACTTACGAAAGTCCATTACAAACGGCAAAAACACATTCTACTTTCAACAAATTTTTGGGACGCTGTTTAATAATTTTAACTTGATTATCGTTGATTCCAATAACCAACAATTATCTAAAGAGATTACAGATGTCGTTCTTCAACAAATTGAAATGGATACTTGGAATTCTGCTGGTGTTTGTCCTTATAGTTGCCACAAACCTGATCGACAGAGACAACTTTGCCCAAGTGCGTGACGCCATTGTAACCATTTACGAAGATAGACTGGTTGCCAATAATCTGATTTTTGACATGTCAGAGGCCATCCATCAAAAGCACATAGCTGTAATTAAAATGGACACCACTTTTCTGCGTGGGAAAAATCAAGGACTGAATTCATCCTTACAAGAGTTAATCGACCGATACGAATCAACTAAACTCACTAGTAATGAGCAAAAGGCATTCGATAGGCTGAAAACAGATTTCTCTGAACTTCAAGCATTGGAGATGTCTAACGATTAAACCACGACAGAAGAACGATTGACTATAATGGAAAAAATCAACTCGTTGGAAGGAGGTCTTGAGCAACTATCCAAAATCCAATTAGATGAAGGCCGTAGGCAAATGAAAATTGGAAAAGGAGCAATGAACTCTGTTGAATTATTCACTCAAATGGAGTTGTATTTGTTGCTTTCCTTAGCCATTGTTATTCAAGTCATAATCCTGTACAATCCTTCAAATCAAGAAGACAGTTAGTCCAATTGCATTTTTAGGAACTCAGA
>JAGQYO010000172.1 GCA_020435995.1 Flavobacteriales bacterium
AATGGAGTTGTATTTGTTGCTTTCCTTAGCCATTGTTGTATGCCATTAAAAAAAAAGGAGAAATATGAAATGTTCAGTTTACATAGCTACTAGTGTTGATGGGTTTATTGCTAAACCAGATGGAAATGTTGATTGGTTACATACGGCAGGTAATTTGGAAGCTGATATGGGGACAGAAGATATGGGGTTTAAAGCTTTTATGGATTCTGTAGATTGTATAATTATGGGACGAAAGTGCATGGAAATGATTTCCAATATGAATTTGACACCTGAGCAATGGTTTTACGGTGACATGCGTATTGTTGTATTAAGCAATACGGTAAAAGAAGTCCCTGACAATCTTAAAGGAAAAGTAGAAATGTACTCTGGAGATATAAACAGCTTGGTTGCTGCATTGGAAAAAGAAGGTTTCAAACATGCCTATATAGACGGAGGGAAAACTATTCAGTCGTTTATTAATCTTCGATTGATTGATGAAATAATCATAACCAAAGTTCCTGTATTACTGGGTGAGGGAATTCCTTTGTTTGGAAAAACATTAAAAGACATTAAACTCGAAAAGGCTAAAGCATGTGCATTTGCTAATGATTTTGTCCAGGTAAAATATTCGGTGAATTACGAATAAGGGATAAAATAGTGCAGATAGAAAATAAAAAAACGGCATACAACAATATGTATAGTGCATAAGGGTTTCAGAGGTTTTCGAGCGGTATCACCCGCATTAACTTTGGGTGGTAGCATGATAGGTTTGAAGCCCGCAATCCCTTACGACACCATACACTTAACGTTATTCAAGTCATAATCCTGTACAGTCCTTCAAATCAAGAAGACAGTTAGTCCAATTGCATTTTTAGGAACTCAGATCCTTTGAGCAGTGGGTCATTTCGCAGAGTGCTTCCCTATTAGTGATACGCAACTTCTTCCCTTCAATTTTGATTATGCCTTCTTTCTGTAGTTCCGCCAAGCTCCTGATGACGGACTCGTAAGTGGTACTAGCTAAGGACGCCATGTCTTTTCGGGTAATAGTGTATGCCAAAAGCGCGTCATCGGTTGCTTCGAAACCAAAGCTTTCCATGTTCATTCTTATGGC
>JAGQYO010000173.1 GCA_020435995.1 Flavobacteriales bacterium
GCCACCGTGACTGCACCAGAAGTAGAGTTAATGTCAAAATCGGAAGTTGCTCCTCCAATCTTGGTAAAAGAAAGTGTTCCAAACGAAGTCCAGCCAGTTACATAGCCCACCGTATCACCGGTTGATGCCGTTTCTGATACCTCGAAATACAATGAATCTGGACCGGAAGTCCATTCGCTGCCCGACATATTCGTTAAAGTACCTGTTAAGTTGTTTCCTGAAATGTCGCTAAGAGAGGTCCCGCTGTTTTCGTCGAAGTTGTAATAAGCCACTAGATTGGCATCAGCAGCATTGGCTCGTATTCTAAAATTATCCTCAATTTCTTGAGCAGTTTTAGCTACGCCCCAAATTCGGATTTCATCAATTTTACCTTCAAAATTGTCGCTAAATCCATTTGTTCCACCGATGGATAATTCCAATGATCCCGTTAATGGATCTGGAACACTTGTTGTTTTCGCCACTTCTACTCCATCTACATAAAGTATTAATTCATTAGTTGAAGTATTGTGCACTCCAGCCATGTGGTGCCACTTTCCATCATTTACCAAAGTGGTTCCTTCAGCCTGCTTTCCTCCACTGGCATCCATTCTCACATGCGGTTTGCCATTATGAACTGTCAAACTGTAATTCTGGGATCCAGTGCCTGCTCTTTTTATCAATATTCGCTTATATGCACCGGCTGTTTGACTCGTTTTAAACCAAGCTTCAGCAGTAAATGAATTTAAGTTCAAACTGGCATCGTGCGCCACAATAATTCTATCATTGGATCCATCAAGCTCAAGCGCATTTCCCATTCCAGCATACGTACTTACATCTATCAATTGAATTTCAATCCATGCCGTGTCTTTTTCAGATTCACTGCTGACTTCATATTGTAAATATAAACTTGGGGTGGTTTCAAAATCAAGACTTGCACCTGAGGCCACCGTGACTACACCAGAAGTAGAGTTAATGTCAAAATCGGAAG
>JAGQYO010000174.1 GCA_020435995.1 Flavobacteriales bacterium
GCAACCAGAGGCGGTGTACATTTTAAAATATTACTGAATAAATTTTTGACCAAAGCGCGTAGGCAAGGCATTATGTGTGGTTTTATAGCAGACCATAAGATTAGCGTGTTTAATGGCGCTGCCCTATACAACCTTACTGACTCTATGCTCAAGTATAATTTCAACCATGCAGGAAAACTCAATTTTACATTTCTAGAACATGAGTTTTGGAATGCAATGAGTGAAAGCTTTCCCGAAACTTATAGTGGCGTTACAAATGGTAAAGATTACTCCAACATTATGGCTAATGGCCTACAAAGTTTAAGGTTTCAGGACGCTTTTAATGATCATAAAAACTTCTTGGATACGCTGAATTTACAACGATTTAAGGATGCCAATTTTCTTGGCGTTCATGATTATCTTGATAAGCTTTACTTAAATTGGCGTCGTTGGGACACAGCCAATAAATACAGCGATACCAATTTAGTTGCCCAAAAACTAAAGGCACAGGAGTTAGAAAAAAAGAGCAACGCCATTTTTTTAGTGAATTATCAAAGAATTTGGCCAGTGCACAACGGAACTGATTTTCTCCATACCAATACTACTGATACTTTTCATGTGCGCCTGAGGTACCATCGCCAATCCTTTTTTGGGGCTAACACTCGTTATACATATTTCTTTCCTTTGTTTTCGGGTGAATATTGGACGCCAAGTCTCCGCTGTAATCCTTCGCCTACTGACACCGCAATCGATTATTTGGGCAAGTACTTTCAAGCCAGTACGAATAATACGCCCTGGGCCGTTGAAGATACCTTTATCAAACAGTACCTTAATGTAATTTACGATACCAATTTCACCAATTCAGACTCAGTTATTCTTAGCGGTATGGCTTGGTTTAAGTATTCGTGTATTTCTTCATACAACTTTAATAAAACCGACCTTCATCCTTGCCCCGAAATTATACAGGA
>JAGQYO010000175.1 GCA_020435995.1 Flavobacteriales bacterium
ATAAGTTCCAGCTTGAAATATGTCGACTTTGAAGTAAGCTCCTTCACAGCTTGGATCTTTGTATGATTTATAAACATAAGAGGCATCATCATCAATTTCAGCAATAGTAAGAGCTCTGAACTCAACTATAAAGTCATCGTATCCAATAAAGAAGATACCATCGTCTTTATTTGGATTATAACCCACTCTATGTTTTTCTGATTAACTCACATAATTCCAAATTTAATCCCCATCTGACCATCTACCATGAAATTAGCCCTTTCCCCAAGGATTTCTACATTGTACAACTCTTTCTTGCCTGCCCTGCACATCGATATATGTTGCATTTAAGATAGTATAAGCATGTCCTTGAACCACTCCACTGACACTTTTATTTGTATCTGAGCCTGGTTGAGTAGAGCCTACCATCGAATATTCTTTTTTAGATGCTTAAACTAAATATTTCCAATCTTCCTCTTTATCAAAAGAAGAATGTTGAAAATATAAACTTTTTATAGGTGCTCCAGTCAAATCATGAATCGCTTCCTATGGATAACCAGCTTCTATTCTTTTAAAGCTTGTGTAAAGTTTTGCCCATGCTTTTTACAATAAAATCACCCATAACTAATTTTCATTAGCTTTACTGAATGCAGGTTTATTATATAAGGTAGGAATATATTCATCCATATCGATTGTCATCCATTTGCCTTTATAAAGCAGTTTTACGGAATAGTAGTGATATTAGTTTTATTATCGGAGTAAAAATAAATTGAAAATACGGTCTGGCCTTTACGATAAAGCTGCT
>JAGQYO010000176.1 GCA_020435995.1 Flavobacteriales bacterium
GCAGTTGATGTAAAAAACGATCAATTACCTGAGCGACTTCCAGTTGGGGCCTCATTTTGTTTGCAATAAGTTGTCCAGCAAAGAAATAGCTGCCATTCCGGGAATATGAGCATACTTCAGATAGTGTAAAGTAGTGGTGATATGCTCATGTCCCAGCAGGCGTTGAAGCTGTGGCAACGTACCACTGAGGTTGAGATAATGCACCGCAAAAGTGTGGCGCAGGGTATGCGGATGAATGCGTTTTTTTAGCCCGCTGCGACGTACCGCTTCTTTGACAATGAATTGCACACCGCGAATCCTAAGTGGGGTGCCGGGTTCCTTAATACTTTCAATGATTGTGTTTGTGGGAACACTACCTCGAACGATGCAGTATTGACGCAAGGTATTCCGCAACTGATCACCATAAGGAACAGTCCTGGTTTTGCGACCTTTACTATTACGGATGGTGATGATACGCAGGTTTTTGTCGAAGTCGCTTACGCGCAATCTAACAAGCTCTCGGGTACGAATACCGGTCTCGTAGATAAGTTGAAGGACCAGTAGTTGGCGCATATCGCGGCAGGCTCCAAAAAGTCGCTCCACTTCCTGAAAAGTCAGGACCTCGGTAAAATACTTTTGGAGGCGCGGGTTGGGAATTTTCACTACCAGGTCCAGTCGGCGAATGACTTCCCGGCAATAATACTTGACACCGCATACGCGAAGATTGACAGAAGAAGAACTGAGTTGTTGGTGATCGCGGGCAAAAACGAGG
>JAGQYO010000177.1 GCA_020435995.1 Flavobacteriales bacterium
TATTTCTTAATTATCTGTGTCATCTGCGTTCTATTTTCATTTTATGGCACGCGGATAACGCGGATTTTTATGATCCAATAAGATCTTTAATGGTTGAACTTGCTCTTCCATCCCTTTCATTTTATCTGCGCATATCTTAATTATCTGTGTCTTCTGCGTTCTATTTTTTATAGTGGACATATCGATAGAATTATTCCTTATCACTTAAATCATTTACTGCATTTGAAAATACTTTGCGTCTAAACTCAGGCGATTTACCAAAGTTCAGCAGAAGCCCAACTTCAATTTCTGTTGCTTTTAAATAATTGATCAACTGATATTCATGTTCTTCACACAATGCTTCGGCGGCTTTTAATTCAAGAATGACACTTTCTGATACAACCAAATCAGCATAATAATCCCCGACTTCCTTTCCCTCATAGAAAACCTTTATTTGTCTTTGTTTTTGAACGAATAAACCCATCGACCTTAACTCAATAAACAATGCGTTTTCATATACTTTCTCTAAAAAACCGAATCCTAGCGTATTATAAACTTTATAAAAGGCCTTGATAACCTTCTCTGTAATATCAGAGTGTTTATAGTTTTCGTTCTTATTCATTTTATGGCACGCGGATAACGCGGATTTTTATGATCCAATAATATCTTCAATGGTTGAACTTGCACTTCCATCCCTTTCATTTTATCTGCGCATATCTTAATTATCTGTGTCATCTGCGTTCTATTTACGGCACGCGGATAA
>JAGQYO010000178.1 GCA_020435995.1 Flavobacteriales bacterium
AACACACAACACACAACACACAACACACAACACACTTAGCAATAGCGTTTATGTGTTTGTTTTTTAGTGTAACCAGTATGATTCTTTCCGCACAAAACTGGGTAGGAACTATTGGGACAGGCACTACCCTCTATCGGTCTGGAAAAATTGGAATCGGTTTCACCTCCACACCTTCGTGTTCCTCCTCCATTTTAGAGGTTGATTCTGCAATTAATGTTACTGGTCAACTCCCCGCCTATCCTTCTCTTCTTTTCAATTGTGATAAGATTTTGTATTCCCCTTCTGGCGAAAATTTGTACACTGGGTTTCAGACCGGAACCAACAACGTGAGTGGAATAAACAATTCGTTCTTTGGACAGTCTGCCGGTAACTCGAACCGATACGGAAACCGAAACACGTATCTCGGGCGGCATGCGGCTGAACACAATGATGGAGATGATAATGTGGTCATCGGAAATGATGCTCTCGCCGTTTCCACTGCTACCAATGGCTCTGTGTTTATAGGCTCATACGCGGGAGGTAATTCCATGACAACCGAAACTGTGGCCATCGGGTTCGAGGCTGGGCATGAAATGCAGATGCCTACCAATACCGTAATCGGATATCGCGCTGCACGAAATGCAGATTGGGCCAACGAAAACGTAGTTATTGGTTATAATGCTGCTAGCCAAATAATATCCTCAAGCGCGAATACCATG
>JAGQYO010000017.1 GCA_020435995.1 Flavobacteriales bacterium
ACAGATGATCAGAACCTGATTTTATCAAATGATACGTTAAGAATAGAGGATGGAAATTACGTGGTTTTGCCTGCTGCTGCTGCCAATTTGGACAATGATTCTACCAATGAGTTGATTGGTTCTTTTATTATAGTCAACGACTCCATTAAAATTACAGATGCTGGAGGCACTCGTGCAGTTAACCTAAGTTCATATTTGGACAATACCGATGCTCAAATGTTGTCGCTAAGTGGTGACACTATTTATTTGTCTAATGGCGGATTCATTAAACTACCGGCAGCCACCAGTGGATATGATGGAGACAGCAGCAGTACGAATGAACTTCAAAACCTTGCCCTCATGAGCGATACACTGAGAATCAGCGGAGGAAACTACGTCGTATTGCCAACAGGAACAGTAAATACAGATGATCAGAACCTGATTTTATCAAATGATACGTTAAGAATAGAGGATGGAAATTACGTGGTTTTGCCTGCTGCCGCTGCCAATTTGGACAATGATTCAACCAATGAACTCCAAGCCATTTCTATTTCGAATGACACTATTTATTTGTCTGATGGCGGTTTTGTAAAACTGCCTGCAGCCACAACAGGATTCGATGGGGACAGCAGCAGCACCAACGAACTCCAGGCCTTGTCTATGAATAATGATACTTTATACTTGACCAATGGAGGAAAGGTGTATTTGGGAAATTATACTAATACGGATAACCAAAATTTGATATTAGCTGGCAATAACCTAAGTATAAGTGGAGGTAATTCAGTCGCGCTTCCGTTAGCTCCTGCGAACAACGACAACGATTCCACCAACGAGTTGCAGAATTTATCGATTTCAGGAAACACAATTTCCATTAGCAATGGAAATAGCATCAACCTTCCTGCGGGAACCGTCAATAACGACAACGACTCCACTAACGAATACAATACTTCTGTGGGTTTGAGTGGCAACATATTATCGGTGACAGATGGAGGCGGAGCCAAAACAGCCGATCTAAGTGCATTGAATCAAAGCGGTGAAGCAGCCACAGTTGATGCCAAGCGCCAAGCCGATTCGACTCAATTTGCAGGGGCAATTAATGGGTTGAATGGTGTGGCCTTTTTGGATACGAGTGCTTCTAATGAAATCCAAAGCTTATCGCTTTCAGGAAGTACACTTAGTATTTCAGGTGGCAATTCAGTGACCTTGCCGAATGCACCAGCGAACAATGACAACGACAGCACCAATGAGATTCAAGACTTGCAATTGGTAGGAACGTCGCTGAGTATAACCAACAACAGCTCGGCTACAGTCATCAATTTAGCACCATTTACTGGAAACAATACAGATAGTCAAAAACTGAGTATTTCAAACGACACCATTTTCTTAACTAATGGCGGTAGTGTAAAACTTCCAGCTGATAACGTTAACGATGGTGACACAAGCAGTATAAATGAAATTCAGAACTTGTCTTTAAGTGGAAACGCGTTGTCTATTTCTGGAGGCAATACAATAGTGCTGCCTAGCGCAGCGGCTAGCCTCGACAACGATAGTACCAATGAATACAATACCTCATTCACTTTGTCGGGAAATAACCTGAGTATAGCTGACGGTGGTGGTTCAAAATCAGTTGATCTAAGTTCGTTTAAGGACAATACCGACAGTCAATCGTTGTCAGTTTCTGGCAGTAATTTATCGATAAGTGGAGGTAATACAGTAGCCCTACCTAGTGTGCCAGTGAATAACGACAACGATTCTACCAATGAACTTGTAACAAGTTTTGGTCTAATAGGAAACTCTTTAAGCCTTACAGATGCTGGCGGAACCAAAACGGTAAGTTTGGCAAGCTACCTGGACAATACCGATGCTCAGATGATTAGCATAAGTGGGGATACCATTTTCTTGAGTAATGGGGGAAGCATCAAACTACCAGCGGCGACTTCAGGATATGATGGAGACAGCAGCAGCACCAATGAATTGATTACCTATTTTGCAATTAATTCTAATAACCTCACCATTTCGGACGCAGGAGGAGGAAAATCGGTGAGTTTAGCTCCATACTTGGATAACACCGATTCACAATCCTTGTCTCTGAGCGGCACTACTTTAAGTATTTCGGGAGGAAACAGTGTGACCTTGCCATCAGGAGCAGCCAACAACGATAATGATTCAACTAATGAATTAAACACTTCGGTTGCGTTTTCAGGAACTACCTTAACCATAACAGATGCAGGTGGAGCAAAAACGGCGGATTTGTCTGCCTTAAAGGATAATACAGACTCACAATCCTTGAGTCTAGCTGGAAATATCCTAAGCATTTCGGGTGGAAACAACGTTACTTTACCATCAGGAACAGCAAGCAACGATAACGATTCAACAAATGAAATTCAAACCATATCCCTATCGGGAAATACGTTGTCGCTCAACAAAGGAGGGGGATCAACGAACCTTTCGAGTTATTTAGATAATACGGATGCGCAAACCTTGAGTCTCAGTGGAAGTGTTTTGAGTATTTCTGGAGGAAATAACGTGACCTTGCCTTCTGGGGCAGCAAACAACGACAATGATTCCACCAATGAGTTAAACTCCTCGGTTGGGTTTTCTGGAACTACTCTGACCATAACGGATGCAGGTGGTGCAAAAACTGCTGATTTGTCATCACTAAAAGACAATACGGATAGCCAAACGCTTTCACTCAGCGGAAATACCTTGAGTATTTCAGGTGGGAACAATGTGACCCTCCCAGCCAGTGCTGCAAACAACGACAACGACAGCACCAATGAGTTAAACACCGCTTTTGCCATTTCTTCCAACAACCTAACGATAACTGATGCAGGGGGTGCCAAATCGGTGAGCCTTGCGCCATATTTGGACAACACCGATGCACAAACATTGTCGTTGAGTGGAAACACATTGACCATAAGTGGTGGAAACAATGTGACCCTTCCGAGTGGAAGCACTTATACTACTAAGGGAATAGATTCGGTTCTAACCGCTGGTAACAATGCAGCTGGATTGAATTTAACAAACCTAGGAAGCTTAAGTGTGAACAATGGTGTAACAGCAAGTACGATCCGAATGACCACGGGAGCTGGAGCTAATAAAATTATGACTTCGGATGCTTCGGGAAATGCAACGTGGCAAACTGCTGCAACTGTAGCTGCTCCATCGGAAATAAAAGATGCCGATAACGATACCAAAATTCAAGTAGAAGAATCTGCGGATGAAGACATTATCAGGTTCGATTTGGCAGGAACCGAACAATTTACCATGACCAAAGGGAGGTTTGAGCCACAAAATACAGGTAGAAGTTCTTTTTATGGTTACCAAGCTGGTTTGGGCGATGATTATACCAATAATGAAAACTCTGCATTCGGTTATCAGTCTTTAAAGAACATCACCACGGGAGTTAGAAACACGAGCATGGGAACCTATAGTATGGATCAAACATCAGGTGTAAATAGTGACAACGTGGCGTTGGGAGCTTATTCTTTGCGAAGTGCAAACGGTGCGAATTACAATACCGCCGTTGGTTCACAGGCCATGGAATTTGTCACTTCTGGCGACTACAACTCTGGTGTGGGTTATAGAGCATTAGAAAACATAAATGGTGGTGCCTACAACAGTGCTGTTGGTGGTTATGCTGGTACCAGTATCTCTTCGGGAAGCTACAACGCTGCAATTGGCTATGAAGCATTGAGAACAAACACCAATGGCGCAGGCAATGTGGCTTTTGGTTACAGGGCATTAAGATCGAATTCTTCAACATCCTACAATGTTGCTATCGGATACGACGCCTTATACAACAGCAACGCAGCAGGAAATATAGCCATTGGATTTTATGCGATGCGTGCCAATACATCAGGTACATATAATGTGGCCATGGGATACAGGGCAATGAATAGCAATGTGAATGGTTCTCGAAATGTCAGTCTTGGGTTTTATTCGATGTACGACATGCTTACAGGTTCCTATAATGTTTCCATTGGTGATTACGCTTTGGCCAACAACATCAATGGAAGTAACAATGTGGTACTGGGACGAAATGCCGGTTACAATAATGTTACAGGATCTACGAACGTATTTTTAGGCTACCAAGCTGGCTTTAACGAGCTTGGCTCAGATGTTTTGTACATTGAAAACTCGAATTCAAGCACGCCATTGATTTACGGTGACTTTTCCAATGATTCGCTTAGAGTAAATGGCTCACTAACAGTTTCTGGTAATGTGGTTATACCAACGGGCGCCGGTGCCGGCAAAGTATTGGCTTCGGATGCAAATGGAAAGGCCACTTGGCAAGTGCCTGGGGCTGTATCCTTGGGAGACACAACACAGGTTAGTGATTTAGACGGAGACACAAAAATTCAAACAGAAGAATCCTCTGATGAGGATATCATAAGATTCGATATTGCTGGTACAGAAAGATGGGTGATGACTGGAGCTAGACTTGAAACTTACAACACTGGTTATTCCGTTTTTATCGGAGAAGATGCCGGTATGAACGATGATTTGAGTAACAATGGGAATAATTTTATTGGTTACCAAGCGGGTAGAGCCAATTCCACTGGGTCTAACAACGTGGGCATGGGCTATTACGCACTTCGCACAAATTCTACTGGCGCCAATAACACCGCGTTGGGTTCCTATAGTTTGTATTTGAACCAAACTGGAAGTTCCAATTCGGCTTTAGGTTATGGCGCTTTGAGGTCAAATGTTACAGGTGACTACAATTCCGCTCTTGGTTTATACAGCTTGTATGGTAACAGCACAGGCTCGTACAATGCTTCCACGGGTTATTACTCGCTAGCTGCAAATACTACTGGATCGAATAATTCGGCATTTGGAGCCTTGTCGCTTCGTTTAAATACAACAGGTTATGATAACACGGCTCTTGGCGACAGGGCGGGTTATAACAACTCAACTGGTTACAGAAACATTTACATTGGAAGATGGGCTGGCTACTTCAACACTACGGGATATCATAATGTGTCGTTGGGATATTCTGCACTTTATAGAACCTCTTCAGGCTACGAAAATGTGGGTATTGGTTACTTAGCTGGAGACTACAACCAGGTTGGGTTAAGAAACACCTATGTGGGTTCTGGTACAGGTCCAAGCTCGGCTGCCAATTATAATAACTCAACGGCACTGGGTTATGGGGCAATTATTTCTGCCTCCAATCAAATTAGGATTGGTGACAATGCCGTAACAAGTATTGGAGGTTACCAAGGTTGGACCAATGTATCGGATGCTAGGTTCAAAAAAGATGTAAATGAAAATGTAATTGGACTTGATTTTGTGATGGCGCTTCGCCCCGTAACCTATCATTTAGATATGAACGCCATTGCGGAGTTTAACGGAATATCTGATAGCAGCAGAAACATGGAGGCTGAAATCGAAAAAGGAAAGATGCTTCAATCGGGTTTTATCGCCCAAGAAGTAGAGGCTTCAGCTAAATTGTTGGGATATGATTTTAGTGGAATTGATGCGCCCAAAAACCCCAATGACAATTATGGCTTGCGTTATTCTGAATTTGTAGTTCCCTTGGTAAAAGGAATGCAAGAACAACAGCATATTATCGAAAAGCAACAACAAAAAATTGATCACCAAGAAATGCTTATTAATGATCTACTGAAACGAATTGAGGCCCTCGAAGTGAAGTAGGAAATATCATGTAATTAGCTTTTTTTGATACATTCTAAAAGCTTCTTGCTACATTTTACTATGCCATTTTTCTGATGGTTTATAAGATTGGGTTAGTTTTATAGCTCTTCTTTAGGGGCATGAAACAAACCATTCTATTTTCACTTTGCGTATTTTTTAGTGCTACGCTTTATGCACAAAACAGCATTTCGCGAAATTTTGTGGGTGCTGGTGGGGGTGAATACAACACTACTTTCGAAACCATTCAGTATAGCATAGGTGAGGCGGTTATCGATTTTTACACTGACACCGCGGAAAACTTGATAATTACTCAAGGATATCAGCAGCCATTCTATGTTTTAATGCCGCTCAAATCAAAAACACTTTGTCAAGTCGAATTAAGGATTTGGCCCAATCCTACACAACGATTCATTCATGTTGAAATAGGAGATGGGGTAAAGCTCGAGGATGTAACCTGCTATTTGTATCATTTAAACGGTTCTTTGGTAGGTAAATTCCGAATGGCGGAGACTAGCGAAATTGATTTATATCAATATGTATTAGATGCTTTTATCCTCCATTTTGTAGATCATCAATCCAATTGTCATAAGGTATTTAAAGTCATTAAAAACTAAATAGTTATGCGAAAAGTAATTTTGTTTATTGTGTTTGTATCCCTCGTCCAAGAAGCTTGGACTCAGGCACCTCAGCTCATCAATTATCAAGCGGTCATCCGGGACGCCAGTGGGCATATCCTCGAAAAAAAGGAGATAACGCTGCAACTCGCTATCCATACCGAAAAAGCTGGTGGATTATATGTGTATAGCGAAGTGCATCGAGTTTTGACTAACCGCTACGGAATGGTAAACCTACAAATAGGTGGCGGAGAACCTACGCTTGGTAAACTCCCAGAAATAGATTGGACGAATGGGTCTTATTTTCTGGAGCTAGGTGTAGACCAAAATGCAGGTAACAACTTTAGAATATTGGGAAGTACCCGTTTTGTTTCGGTGCCTTATGCCTTAAATGCTGGAAATGTGAGCTATAAAGATACTAGTGCCTTCAACGAAATTCAGTGGCTATCGATAAGCGGAGATACGCTTCGCCTTTCTGGTGGAAATGAGGTGATTCTTTCCGATATTTCCAAGAGCGATGACAATGACACGACCAATGAAATTCAGGTGGTTTCATTGGTTAACAACAATTTGTCGCTTTCAAAAAGTGGTGGTAGCATCAATTTGCAGCCTTATTTAGACAACACCGATTCACAACGTTTGGTACTGAAAAACGATACCTTATTTATTAGCAATGGAAACTTTATTGTACTGCCTTCAAATTTGAGTTTAGATAATGATTCTACAAATGAACTTCAAGCTATATCACTCCTAAACGACTCGTTGTTTTTTTCCAAAAATGGGGGAGTAGTTGGCTTGAAGAATTATTTGGACAATACAGATACCCAGCAATTAGCCATTTCAGGTGATACTTTGTCTATCCATAACGGCAATCAAGTGATGCTTCCAACTAACTACGATAATGATAGCACCAATGAAATCCAACAAATTTTTCTCTCAAATGATACGCTATTCCTGACCAATAGCAATTTTGTTCCGCTTAACAAATTCAATGAGGACTCAACACGAATTGCAGATCGAGATGGCAACACCAGAGTGGAAGTTGAGGCCAATCCAAATGAAAATATCATTCGATTCAAAATGGATGGTGTACAATATTTGGCACTAGACAGTGGGCGAATTGAAGTTTACAATACTGGCTCATCGGTATTTTTAGGGGAAGAGGCCGGACTTAATGACGACCGATCATTTAACGACAATGTTTTTCTGGGAAATAGAGCAGGAAAAGGAAATACTGGTGGAATTAAAAACACAGCTATCGGAAAAGAAGCTATGCTGAACACAACTACAGGCTCATCCAATACCGCTGTTGGTTCGGGAGCAATGAACAACAACACGGTTGGATATTATAATGTGGCAATCGGGCGAAATTCATTGTATTCGAATGTAATTTCATACTCCAATATAGCCATTGGGTTCAATGCTCTTCATGACCATATCACAAATGGAGGAAACATTGCCATAGGAGAACAAACTTTAGAGCATAACATCTCGGGCTCTAAGAATGTGGCTATTGGATTTAAATCCTTGGATACCAACTCAACTGGAACCGAAAATGTGGCCATTGGCGGTGAATCGATGAAGGATAACTTGACGGGAAGTGAGAATGTAGCCATTGGATTTAGGGCTGGTTATAGCAGTATGGGCGACAAAAATATTTTTATTGGAAACTATGCGAGGGCAGATTCAGGCACAAGTTATTCGAACTCTATTTCCATTGGTTATTATTCGAAAAATACGGCATCAAATCAAGTTAGAATCGGTAATTCAATGTCAACAAGCATTGGAGGACAAGTAGGATGGACAACCATTTCGGATGGTCGATACAAGGAAAATCTAAAAAATGATGTTGCCGGTCTTGATTTTATTCTTGAGTTGGAACCCGTAACGTACAATTTGAATACTGAAATGTTATATGAGGGATTGCAGGGAAAAGACGATGATGAATTATCTGAATTTGAGGTAACTAGCAGAAATGCAAAAGGTAAAATAGTTCAGTCAGGATTTGTTGCCCAGGATGTGGAGCGTGCCGCAAAAAAAGTGGGTTATGACTTTAGCGGAGTAGATGCGCCCAAAAGCAAAAATGACATTTATGGCTTGCGTTATGCGGAATTTGTAGTTCCTTTGGTTAAGGGAATGCAAGAGCAGCAGGAGTTAATCCAAAAACAACAAAAATTGATTGAAGCTTTGAGCCAAAGGCTTGAGGCTTTGGAGCAGAAGTAGGAGTGAAGTCATATTTTAGAATTACCTGCCGTTCGGTAGGTGCCACATTTTTCTTTTTGGTTTTCAGTGTGTTATCGCTCGTAGTAATTGCACAGCCCTTGAGTGAAATCAATGATTCACTCTACAAAAACAGTGAATATGCTTTAGCCAAACTGGATTCGATTTTGGCGGTCGAGAATTCGGATACTGTGCTGTATAGAACTTTTGAACTAAAAGGATTGGCACTTCACGGTCGAACCAAGTATGGCGAAGCCGTTTTATCCTTCCAAAAAATGTTGGAACTAGCCATTGAAATGAACGATACTTTTCGAATTTATAATGCTCGAAACCGGTTGTCGGGGCCTCATTTTTATTTAGGTAATTACAAAGAGTGTTTTGAGTTGTACCATCAGAATTATACCATGGTTGAAAACATGAAGGAGTGCCAGATGCAACCAACCGCCATACTCAATTTAGCCAACATGTATTACTATCTGTCTAAAAAGGACAAGGCATTGCGAATGCAGCATAAGGCCAATCAGGTAGCTGTGGCGTGTAAGGATAAAAGGGTAACTGAGCTGTCTGCACGAAACATTGCTGCTATTTATACGGAGAAAAAAATGCGAGACAGTGCCATTATTTGGATGAAGTATGGCATTGGTCTCATAGAGGAAGGAAACCTTGTTGGGCTTTCGAATGCCACTTCAATTTTGGGCGGGGTGTACAACTATCCAGAAGAAAAGGATAGTATGTATTATTACTTCAACCGCGCTAGGCATTTGGCCGAAAAAGCAGGAGATTCCGCCACCATGGCCTTTGTTTACCTAAAGCTATGTTCTTATTACATCCAAGAAAACATTCTAGATTCAGCGGCATATTTTGCGAAAGTTCCACTTCGAATTTATCGTCGTCTTGAATTGGTAGACGGCATACAACACGCGCTAGGGTATCTTGTAGATGTATATCAAAAGGAAGAAAACAAAGAAAAAGCACTCACCAATTTGTGGGAGTTGTTCAGGGTAAGAGATACCATTCTTGATGAAATTACAGCCATCAAAACTGCGGAGCTGGAGACCATGTACGAAACCGAGAAAAAGGAAAGAGAAAACCTAGAACTTAAAGCTGAAAATGATAAAAAGGAAATAACCATTGCACAAGAAAAAACTGAGAAGAGCTTATTGCTTTTCGGAGCTATTTTGTTTGCGCTGCTCTTGAGCTCAGGGGCGTTTATATGGTTTTTGAGGGTCCGACTAAAACAAAAGGAAAAATTAGCACAACTAGAAAAGGAAAAAACAGGGGCTATTATTGCTGCCGAAGAAAAAGAAAGAACCCGAATTGCACGCGAACTACACGATGGTGTGGGGCAGATGCTCAGTGGCTTGAAACTTAACTTCGAACATTTGGCAAACAAAACAATTGACAGGCTTCCTGAAGAACGGGAAGCTTTTGCATCCTTATTGGCTGTTGTTGATGAGGCTTGTAAGGATGTGCGAACAATTTCTCATCAAATGATGCCCCGAGCTTTACAAGAGCAGGGATTGGTTTTGGCTATTGAAGAAATGCTTGCTCAAAGTTTAAATCACAGTCCGATTAAGTACCAATTCGAACATTTTCAAATCGACTCGCGATTCGATAACAAGGTAGAGTTGAGTTTGTATAGAATTTGCCAAGAATTAGTCAATAACATCATCAAACACTCGTCGGCTACCGAACTCAATGTTCAGCTTTACAAAGCTAAAAACCAGCTTATTATGATAGTAGAAGATAATGGTAAAGGCTTTCAAACTGGTGATAAGAAAGACGGAATTGGCTTGCTCAACATGAATAGCCGCATCGACACCGTTAAGGGAATAATTAACTTCGATTCGAGCCCCAATAGCGGAACAACTGCAACAGTACGAGTACCTTTGGGTTAGTCAGCATTGGTAAGCCAATGCCAAAATCTGCCTAGTGGGCCCTTGGCTGTATTTTGTTCTACTGAGTTGCTTTCTGTTACAAAATTCGACCAATTGTCTTTTGCGGTTTCTTTTACCGCTTTTTTATTCTTTTTCTTTTTTACTTTTTTGGTAGTTTCTTGAACAATTGGCTTGGCTTTTTCAAAATAAGCCTGCTTTTTTCGTTCCTTTTCGGCCTTCCTTTGTTTTTCTCTCTGTTTTAAGGTTTTTTCGATTTCCTTTTCGCGTTTTTCTCCTTCGGTCGGTTGTATCACTTCCTTTTTCTGACGGTTCTTTTTCTGCTCGCTCTTTTTGGCTTTTTTCCTAACAGGCTTTGGCTCTGGAGTTTCACCTTCCACAACTGTCTTTTTTTCTTTTACAACAGGTGTAGGTAGCTCTATTTTGCCTAAAACCTTTGGCCCAGTGAGTTCTGGTATTTCGGCTACTACCTTGCCTTGTGGCACCGGTACATCACTGTTAGTAATGGTTTCAACCTTGGCGTTTTTTTCTTCTTTTTTGGCCGCAGCTTTCGCTATAATTTTTTCCGTAAAAGCAATTGGATCTGATTCATCAATTTCTTCAACTAATTGCGCTTTCTCTTTTTTGTGGTTAGCCATCAACCATTCAACTATTTCACTATCCAATTTGAAATTAGGAGAGTTTTCGATGATCAAATCTTTCTCTTTTTTCAATATCTTAACCACCTCAGCAGCCGTTATTCCTAGTTCTTTGGACAATTTGTTTAATCTCATAGGTACCTTGTTTTTGGGCGCGCAAAATTAAGCCAGTTGTGCGATAAAATAGACACAAAACTTATTAAAGATTCTATAATATGAGACAATTAAATAGATGAAATTGAAGAACTTAATCCTCGCTTGAGTTGCTGATGCTTAGAGGTTATTTGGGCCGGCCAAGAGTATTATCTGGACGGAGTTAAAGTTGAAAAAACTCCTTCTGCCAGGGTAAATCTCTTTGAAAACTAATCATCTATTTTTTTACCAAATTCCGATTCTCGGAGCTTTTGATCATTAGTATTCACACCTAGAGTCTTAAAAAGAGTCAATTTAGCGACCAATGTCCAGATTGAAAAATTGATTTCTATGGTCTTCAACTACATTCGCCGTCCGATTGTGAAATATGGTGTGGAAAGTAGTTTGTCATAATAAAAAGTTAGCCTCGAAAACGATAATATCCGATTCGATAGATTTGGTAAGAATTGAAGATTGGAAGCAAACCAATTACTTAAATAATATCTACCTCACATCAGAATATTTGTCGGCGATTGAAGAAACTGTTGGCCAAGAATTAGACTTTCGATACCTGCAGTTTTATAGCGACAACAATAGCCCCATTGGCATGGCGGTGGTTCAAATTGTGAATTTGAAAGACAGTGTAGAGAACCATGAGGATGTGCTTTGCGCTGTGAAACAAAGCATTCGAAAAAAATTGGTGAATACCATTGATGCGCGGGTTATAGTTTGCGGAAATTTGTTTTCATGTGGAGAAAACGGGTTCTCGTTCCACCCTGATGTGGAACTTCCCGATGCATTAAGTATGCTCAATGCTGGACTCAAAAGAATCAAAGAATCCGAAAACATTAAGGAAAATCAAATTTCGTATTACCTGCTCAAAGAATTTTGGCCCGATTCGTTCGAAAAAAGTGATTATTTGAGAAAACATGATTTTCGGGATTTTATGATCGATGCCAATATGATTTTACCCATTCATAAGTCATGGAGCAATTTTGAGGATTACTTGGCAAGCATGACCACCAAGTTCAGAACCAAGGCGAAAAGTGCTTTAAAACGCTCGAATGTGTTATCTACCAAAGAACTAGATCATATATTCCTTGAGCGAAATGCAGAAAAAATTCAGGAACTGTATAGCAACGTCATTGATCAGGCGGATTTTAAAATAGGCTCTCTTACTGGTGAAAGTTTTTCTAAGCTGAAAAAAAACCTCGGACAAAATTTTCTGATAAACGGGTATTTTTTGGATGAGAAATTAGTGGGATTCAGTGCTTGTATGGTCATTAACAATCATATTTTAGATGCCAATTATGTGGGAATTGATTACGGGGTAAATCGAGACTTAGCACTTTACCAGCGTATGTTGTACGACATGGTGGAGTGTGCCATAGCGAAGGGTTTTACAGAAGTGAGGTACGGACGTACAGCCGAAGAATTAAAAAGCAGTTTGGGAGCTCAGCCAAGGAATATGAAGCTTTATATCAAGCACAGAAACCACATTTCTAACCAATTATTAAAACCTATGATTGCCAAAATTTCCCCAACAGTTTTTGATTCAAGATACCCCTTTAAAGCGGAATTTTCATTTAGTTAATGGATTCGCTAACCCAAATTGTATTAGGCGCATCGGTAGCGGAGGTAGCGTTAGGCAAGAAAGTAGGAAACAAGGCCATTCTTTGGGGAGCCATAGCTGGCACTATTCCAGATTTAGATGTACTTGCCAAGCAATTTACTGATATTGTAACAGCCAATGAAATCCATCGTGGATTTTCACATTCTATCCTTTTCTGCGTGATAGCTGCCCCCATATTGGGTTGGATAGCCAACAAAATTCACGCAAAGGAAGCAGCTAGTTGGAGGGAATGGTCCAACCTCATGTTTTGGTGCCTTGTAACTCATCCTTTGCTTGATGCACACACAACATGGGGAACACAGCTCTTTTGGCCTTTTGAGCTGAGGGTTTCGTACCAGAATATTTTTGTAGCTGACCCATTGTACACGGTCCCATTTTTAGCTTGTGTGGCCATCGCAATGTTCTACAAACGAAATAATCCCAAGCGGGCTAACATCAATAAGTTAGGAATTATTATAAGTACGTCATATATGGCCATCACCTTGTTGCTCAAGGGCTATACCTACTTTAAGTTTGAAGATAGTTTGAAACATCAGCAGATCGATTATAACGAAATTTCGAATCGACCAACGCCTTTAAACAGCGTGCTCTGGACGGCAAATGTGGATACCGACAGTTCTTATTTTATCGGCTATTACTCCATTTTTGATAAAAGCGACCAGATAGAATTTCAATCATTTGAGAAGAATAGGGGAGCGTTTCGAAATATTCTGGATGAAGACATAGTGAAAAGGTTGATCAAAATGTGCAAAGGATGGTACCTAATTCAAAAAACAGAGGAGGGGTATACATTCAGTGACATGCGTTTTGGAATGATGGGATTTGGGGAGCAGACCAAAAACTTTGTATTTCAATACCAATTGAGTTACGATGAACACGGCGAATTAATCGCTACCCATACCCAACCCAAGGTTGAGAATGCCGGTGAACTTTTTAGTTTGCTGTGGAAAAGGGTAAAAGGGGTATAAAAAAGACCTCGAAATTTCGAAGTCTTTTTTATTGAGTCAAAGTTTTTGTTCTACCATTTTTGACAAACAACACCTCCCATTAGTGCCATTGTAATTATCCAATATCCTGCATTAATGGCTATATACTTAAAGCTTTTTCTTTCGAAAAGGGCGTTGGTACCCAAAATAGGTAGCGCGAGTAAAAATCCTGCAACTGTTCCGTGAAGTGCTCCGTGTTTGAAGGTTCTGAAGTTATTTCCAAATCGAGCCATAAAGTCATCAAAGTACACTTGAATTTCCGATCCAGCTTCTCCAAAACCTGGCGTATTCATTAATATAGATGGTACATGATTTTGATGTACCGCAATGAAATTCATTTCGAAAGCGAGTAGAAAAGACAAAACAAAAGATATTCCGAATATCATAGCCATGTTGGCTCCTTTCATTTTCTCTTCCGTCATGCCTGCCGCCTCCATCCATGCGTTGCCTAATACTTTAGGGTTGTACCAGATAAAACCCATTACCAAAGGCACGAAGGCCGCGCCAATAACTGAAATTATATTAATATCCATAAGTGTTTGTTTTTGAGTGTTTAGAGCAAATATAGAAGAAGTCGAAGGCCAAACCCTATCATTAATATACCAATCAACCTAAAGGTCGTTTTAATGATAATTGGGCTTAAAATATTTTTGATCTGAAAAGCAAAAACTGATTTTAAAGAATCTGTTAAGAATATGGCTAATAGACAAGCTCCAAGAAACACAAAGGAATCGGTCGGGTTTTCAAATTTCGTTTTAGCTAAAAGCACGATACCCGCCCATACCATAAACACAAATGGATTGATAAAATTAATTGCAAAACCTTTGATAAATGAAGTCGCCAGATCCATTTGCTTGGCCAATTGAACTTCAAGCATAAGTGCAGGTCGAATGATGTGTTTCAATCCCAATGAAATTAAAAACAAACCACCTATGATTGCAAATGAATTCAGGAAGAGAGGGTTTTTTAAAAACTGGTCGAGTCCGTATAAATAAAGTATTACGCAAAGTAAATCGCCTGATATAACGCCTAAGGCAACTGACATTCCAGCCTTCCAACCAAATTGTAAACTTGCTTGAATGAGGGTGAAAAATACAGGCCCAATAAAAACGAGCGTACCTAACCCGATTATAAAACCTTCTAAAAATGGCATAGGCGGAAAAGTAACAAATGTACTTACGCCAGTATCGATTTTTATAGCCCAATTTCCATGTGGAAGCGGTACATAAAATTATTGGCCACAGCTCCATGAAAATCCATGTAGGTGGCATCGGTTTGAATCTTGAATTTGTGCCTTACCAAGTACTTCGAAATGGCTAGTGTGTATTCATTGTGGTCGTTTATTTTGGTTTCTCGGTCGGGTGTTAAGTTGGTAAACCTCGCGGCTACTCCCCATTGACTTTTCGTAACGTAACCTACTTGTCCATTAAAACCATATCCGGTAAAAAAGGTACCTGTAACCGTGGGATCGTAGCGTTTTTCGCCTTCTCCAAACGGGTCATCGGTTTCCTTACGAATAAATTCAGAAAAAACTGAAAATCCCCTGTATTTAAAAATCATGTCGGCCATGTAACTGTTCAGAGACC
The DNA here is from genome assembly GCA_020435995.1 of Flavobacteriales bacterium. Lineage (GTDB taxonomy): Bacteria > Bacteroidota > Bacteroidia > Flavobacteriales_G > Salibacteraceae > JAGQYO01. The sequence continues at coordinate 15,345 of JAGQYO010000017.1, forward strand.
GTTGAAATTTCAATTCACTTCCGAGCTGTCCTCGTGATTTGCTCGCCATATCATTGAGATCATACGTTGCGCCAAATGCAATTTTTGGTTTGGGTTCGTGTAGTAAGTCACCGAGAAAATAGTCGCCTTTTTTTGTGAATTCACCCAAGGGTAGAATTTCAACTCTACCCGTGTAATCAAGGCCTCCAGCATTGCCTACTGTCCAGTTTCTACCTTCCCCACCGCTAATGGAAGCGGCTTCTTTTATAACCACATTTCCGAACTTCATTTTATGATGAATTTGGAATCCCATATCTCGGTCAATATTGAAAAAAGCATTTACTGCACTTCGATCAACGGTTTCTAATTGCTGAGAGGAAACTACCCGCTCACGATTTCCTGGGAGTTTGGTTTGGCCAAACCAAATCCACACATTTTTACTCACATGTTGTTTGACCACCGCATCTAAAATAAGGTTGCTGCCATTTCCTACATCTAAGTTCGATTGACCAATTTCGACTTTATACACCGTGTTGGGGCTTAAAATCCAGCCATCAAATTTTAATCGGAACCGCCTTACTAATGTTCTGCTTTCCGCAGGTCCATCCTCAGGAGCGTTAACTACTACCAGATTTTGCATTCTTAGTCCAAACTTGACATAAAACGAGCTATCAGGCTGTAAGTAAGTAAGCCCCTTCTCATACTTTTCTTTAGTCATTTTTTGGACGTGCTGGGCTTTGATTTGACTTGTAAGTAATGCAATTGTAATAATGAATAAACTTCTGGATAACATGTAAGACTCTTTAAATTTAACTATGGCGCAAAAATATCTGCATTTCAAAGCATCATTTAATAGAAAAATAATATTCACATAATCATAATATAGTTTTTCAATGTTTTAGGGGCTTTGAGAGGTGCCCGCTATGTGATTGTCAAAAACCTAACGTTTAGATAACATTGGGTATGAAAACATTGCCTTTTGCATGGAGTACTTTTGTCAAAATATCTTAATAAGATCACATGGAATTTGGTTTTTTAGACATCATTAAAGTTCTCGGAGCACTTGGGTTCTTCATCTATGGAATGAAGGTAATGAGTGAAGGAATTCAAAAAGCTGCCGGAGACCAGCTTAAAAATGTTTTGGGCACAATGACCAACAACCGTTACATGGGGGTTTTGTCAGGGTTTCTAATCACTGCCTTGGTTCAATCGTCATCTGCTACAACGGTAATGACTGTGAGTTTTGTAAATGCAGGTCTATTAACTCTAATTCAGTCAGCGGGTATTATGATGGGTGCCAATATTGGTACTACTATTACTGCTTGGTTGGTTTCCGCCTTCGGATTTAAAGTTAAAATTGTTTCACTTGCACTTCCAATATTTGCGGTTGCCTTCCCTATGATGTTTGTTCGAAAGGGAAATTATCGCTTTTGGGCTGAGTTTTTAATTGGTTTTGCCCTCCTTTTTATGGGTCTCGATTTTCTAAAGAGTTCAGTTCCTGATATTAAGCACAATCCCGACATTTTATACTTCCTGCAAAGCTTTGCAGATTGGGGATATGGATCATATCTGATTTTCATTTTTATTGGCACCTTGCTCACCATTGTTGTTCAATCTTCCAGTGCTTCCATGACTATAACTTTGGTGTTGGTAGCCAAAGGTTGGATAACCTTCGATGTGGCTGCGGCTATGGTTTTAGGTGAAAACGTTGGTACCACGATTACAGCGGAGCTAGCCTCTATAGTGGGTAATGTTCACGCCAAAAGGTCGGCCCGAATTCATTCAATGTTCAATATTATTGGTGTGACTTGGATGCTCTTGGTATTCCCATTTTTCCTCCAATTGGTAAACTATGTTTGTGTAGGAATGGGCTTTTTTCCACCACTTGAAACGGGTACAGGGGCAGAGATTTCATCCATGACACCAGAAGCCGCGCGAATGCGAGAATCGTCTGTAACCTTTGGCCTTTCTATATTTCACACCTTGTTTAACTTAATGAATGTGATAGTACTCATTGGTTTTGCGCACAAATTAGCCGAGTTAGCCGAGCGTCTGATAAAACCAAAGGATGATGATGATGAAAAGTTTTCATTGGAATACATCGGTTCTGGTGTTATGGCATCGGTTGAACTATCGCTACTTGAAGCCAAAAAGGAAATCTCCAATTTTGGTTTAGTAATCAGTAAAATGGGTAAGGAAATGGCCTCACTGCTAACTGAAAAAGACGCGACAAAACTCAAAAAGAGAATCAAAAAAATTAAAAAGCAAGAGGACAATTCGGACCAACTCGAACTAGAAGTTGGGCAATACCTCGTGCGGCTTTCAGAAGCAGAATTAACCGAAAAAAGTTCAATACTTATCCGTACCATGTTGAGTATGATTAATGATTTGGAGCGTTCCGCTGATGTGATTTATCAAATGGCTAATACGTTTAACAGAAAATCGGATGCTAAAATTTGGTTTACGCCATCACAGCGGGAAAAACTCGTCGAGTTGTTCAATAAGGTTCAAGAAGGAATAGATCACATGCAGGTTATTTTAGATGGAGATTACGCTAGAGCTGACCTTAAGAAAGCTCTTGAAATTGAACAAGAAATAAATGATATGAGAACCAAGTTCAGGAAACAACACTTGAAAAGCATTGAAGCAGGAGACTATAACATTAAGGCAGGACTGGTTTATGTCGACTTAATTTCTTCTGCCGAAAAACTGGGAGATCATATTTACGACGTAGTTCGCGCTACAAAAGGGGAGGTGTAGAGTCATCCCATCGTATATAATTCGGTAATCTAAACAACAATCACTTTAATAGATTTTTGGTCAGGCGGTCATAAAGAATTTTTGTGGCGGTTTAATTGTGTGTTTTTTTCGCAATTAGAAAAGTCTCTTCTAGTTCCCGCGGAATTTCTAATTGTATTTCAATTTGGCTTTCGCGTACTGTTTTTTGTACTTTTCGGCCATGAGTAAACGTGCACTCACCAAATATCTTCAAGAGCTTCCTAAAGAAGAGCTCGAATTGCAAATTTTGGATCTTTACAATAGATTGAAAGAGGTAAAAACCTTTTATGATTTTGTATTCAACCCAAAAGAAGAGAAGTTGTTTGAAGATGCCAAACTGAAAATTGCGTTAGAGTATTTTCCCGCGGGTCGTCGAAAAAGAGCCAAAATGCGCCGAACCGTGGCCTCCAAACTAATTAAGCATTTTGTTCAACTGGGAGCCGATCCCGTTAGAATTCTTGACTTAATGCTTTTTCATATTCAGACTGCACAGGCATACAGCCTTGAACGTCCGATCTACCTTGAGAGCTTTTATAAAGCAATGCTCAAATCATTTGAAGATGCGCTTGAATTTGCGAGAGCCAATGGAATTGAGTTGGATTTTAAAAACCGATTTGAAGGCATTATGAAGGAGGCAATTGATCAAGATTGGATTAATGCGGAAGGATTTGAAAGGGTTTTGATGCCGAAAGCCATAAGGAGTGAGTTTTGAATGTTGAATGTTGAATGTTGAAATTTGAGTTTTGAATTTTCAAAGTTCTGCTGGTTGGTTTGTGTTCATCTGAATAATCTGCGAGAGGTATAATGTAAAATGTAAAAGGTAAATTGTAAAACACTCCGCGTAGCTCTGCGCCTTCTTCCGCTTTTCGGAACTTCACCTTCGGCTTATTTGCGGCCCTTTGCGAAACACCCCATATACCCCAAGCTTATCTGCGCTATAACCATCCCAACTACGTTTAAAACCTTGCTTACAACTCTTTCTGCTTTTACTACTTTATGCTTACCAAAACATTTAATTTCGGAACCAAATTCAGAATAATGAGAAGTACACGTCTTGAGCATGATTTTATTGGCGATTTAGAAATTCCAAATGATAAATATTATGGAATACAAACCTTTAGAGCCCTTCAAAATTTTAAAATTACTGGGATGAAAGTTAGTGCTGAACCACAAATGGTGAAAGCACTCGGATACGTGAAAAAAGCAGCGGCACTTGCCAACAGAGATTGTGGAGTACTCACTCCAGAAATTGCGGAGGCTATTTCCAAAGCTTGTGACCGTGTTATAGCCGGAGAGTTCAACAATCAGTTTACCACCGATATGATTCAGGGTGGAGCAGGAACTTCCATTAACATGAACGCCAATGAAGTTATCGCTAATGTTGCATTAGAAATGATGGGGCACCAAAAAGGGGAGTACGATTACTGCCATCCCAATAACCACGTGAATTGCTCACAATCGACTAACGATGCTTACCCTACAGCTTTTCGAATTGCCCTTATTAAAAGACTGACCGGATATCAAAAAGAGCTACAAATGCTTTCGGATAGCTTTCTGAAGAAAGGAGTAGAGTTCCAAAATGTATTAAAAATGGGTAGAACCCAACTCCAAGATGCGGTACCTATGAGTTTGGGAGACGAGTTTAAAGGTTGGGCCACAACATTGCGAGAAGAAATTATACAGGTTCAGCGTTCTAAGGACCTTATCCGAGAAATAAATATGGGTGCTACGGCTATTGGTACAAGGGTGAATGCACCTGATGGTTATCCCGAATTGGTAACAAAATATTTGGCAGAAATCACAAATGTTGACTTGGTTTTAGCCGAAGATTTAATTGAAGCCACAAGCGATACAGGAGCCTATGTACAACTGTCTGGCGTGTTGAAACGGACCGCGGTCAAAGTTTCGAAAATTTGCAACGACCTGAGATTGCTGTCCTCAGGGCCACGAACGGGTTTTAATGAAATAAATTTACCTCAAATGCAGCCCGGTTCTTCTATCATGCCAGGAAAAGTAAATCCTGTAATACCCGAAGTGGTAAACCAAACGGCATATTACGTTATAGGTGCAGATACCACAGTTACCATGGCTGCTGAATCAGGACAACTGCAGCTCAATGTAATGGAGCCGGTTATTGCTTTCAGCTTGTTTACTTCTATTCAATGGATGACAAATGCCTGTAAAGCGCTTCGAACAAAATGTGTAGTTGGCATCACTGCCAATGAAGAGCATACCAAAAACATGGTGATGAATAGTGTAGGAATAGTCACGCTACTCAACCCGAAATTGGGTTACGAGAAATCTGCTACCATAGCAAAAGAAGCCTTAAAAACGGGAAAAACAATTCATGAGATCGTGGTTTTGGAGCAAAAACTATTGACCCAAAAAGAATGGGATTATCTGTACTCGTTTGAAAATCTCATTAGGCCAGTTTTTCAATCCTAAAATTCTTTTCCAAAGTTTTCCACCATTGTCGATATAACCTTTAATCCTCCGTACTTTTGCAGCTAATTAAAAAATCAGAGGGCTACTTTGGATAAATTCGAGAAACTTGAGCGTAATACTGGAAAAAAACTATATAAATACCAGCACGATGCTATTGACAAAATTCTTGAAAAATTAGAGGATAACGACCATAAGGTCAATTTGCTATACCAACTTCCAACTGGTGGAGGTAAAACCGTAATTTTTTCAGAATTTGCTCGAAGGTATATCAACGACACCAAAAAGAAGGTCGTAATTCTTACCCATCGTATTGAGTTATGTGGACAAACCTCACGAATGCTGGATGAATTTGGTGTTCCTAATAAAATTATTGATAGCAAAATCAAGGAACTGGACGACCAAGATGATTTCTTGTGTTTTGTGGCCATGGTCGAAACCTTAAATAACCGGCTGATAGACCAAAAAATAAAATTGAATGAAGTCGGCCTTGTTATTATAGATGAGGCGCATTACAATTCTTTTCGTAAGCTTTTTAAGTACTTTGAAGGCTCAGTAGTGCTCGGGGTTACAGCTACACCACTTAGTTCCAATATTAAGCTTCCTATGCGGGATAATTATGACGAGCTTATTGTGGGCGAGTCAATATCGTCCTTAATCAAACAAAACTTTTTGGCCAAGGCCAAAACCTATACTTACAACGTCAACCTCAATTCACTTCGAATTGGGGCTAATGGCGATTACACGGTTGCTTCCTCCGAAAGACTTTATTCCAATTTCTTGATGCAGGAAAAATTGCTTCAGGCATATATGGAAAAGTCTAGGGGATTGAAAACGCTCATTTTTAATAATGGAATTCAAACTTCCTTACATGTAGAGTCGACATTTTTAAATGCGGGAATAAATGTCCGACATTTAGACAACACCAATACCGAGAAGGAACGAAGAGAAATCTTGGATTGGTTTAAAAACACCGATGATGCGGTTTTAACTTCTGTTGGAATCTTAACCACAGGCTTTGATGAACCCACCGTTCGTTCTATTATCCTCAACAGGGCCACAAGGTCACTAACGCTTTATCACCAAATGATAGGTAGAGGCTCACGCCGCTTACCCAACAAAGATCATTTCATTGTAATTGATTTGGGAAATAACGTTATGAGATTTGGGCTTTGGGAAACATATATGGATTGGGCGGATATCTTTAAGGCACCAATTTCTTTTCTTAATGGCTTGCAAAGCGACGATGAAATTCAAAAGAATTTTAAGTACCAAATGCCTGATGAACTAAGAAATAGATTCTCGAAAAGCACCAACATCGATTTTGATATTAAAGAGGAGTATAAGCGGTCTTTTGCCGCTAGAGAAAAATCTAAAATGGTGATCGAACGCTCGATTCAACAACACATTCAAATTTGTATTGAAAATAGCGAAGATATTGTTGATGCCTTAGAGCTGGCCGAAGCTTTGAAGGAAGAAATAGAATTCAGAGTAAAAACATTCTCATATTGTATTACAACGACTTCTGACAACTATCGTCAATGGCTGACTGAAGATTACACCCGTAAATTGCTTCATGGAATCCGCCAATCCCAACAAAAGAAGGACCTGGCAAAGGCTTAGATGTTTTTTTCACTTCAGTTGAAACAGATTGAAGAAAAATTATTTCTAATAGACCACCACACTATCGATATAAATGTCTTTTAAAGGCCAATCTCTCGAATCTGTTGGAACTTCCGTTAGTTTTTTTACGACTTCTTGTCCGCTTATTAGTTCACCAAATACGGTGTGCTCTCCATCAATATGAGCCGCACCTAAGTTTCCCGAGGTGTAGTAGTCCAGTTGCTCCTGTGAGTAGGAATAGTTCTGGGTTTTTTCGTAATGGGCTAGGGTAGGGCGGTTGTAGGTAGTTCCCTCAACAAAATAAAAACGATGGGAGTCCGACCTTTTATCTGGGTTGTCTTCATAATGGCGGGCCATTCCAATTGCTCCTTGTTTGTGAAAATGAGTTTTCGAGAATTCTGCTGGAATGGTATAATTTCCAATTTCTCTTTTCATCTGCATCTGGCTATCCGAACTGGTTGTTCCGCCTTGAGCAATAAAATTAGGTGTAACCCGCATAAATACGCTTCCATTGTAAAAGCCTTTCTTGGCCCATAGTAAAAAGCTGGCTCGGTGCAAGGGTGTATCTCGAAACAGTCGGGCTTTGATGAGTCCGAAAGTAGTGTAAATTCTCACGTTGGTTTCTTTGTTTTCCTTTCCATATCGTGTTAAAAATTCAACAACGTTGGAATCGCTAATCAAGGGTTCTATTTTGGGAGGCTTATCTTTAGGTTTTTCAGGTATTTCTTTTTTAATTTGGGTTTTTGTTGCCCTTGTTTTGGTGTTTGTAGGTTCATCCGAGCAAGAACTTAAAAAGATAATAAAGATATAAAGAACACCTGAAAAGAAAAGGTATTTCATCACTAATTAATATACTCTAGGGGCAGAAGAAATGTAAACGTAGAACCAACTTTTTCTTTGGACGTTATTTGACATTTTCCACCATGTAGATCTAGAAATTCTTTGCACATGATAAGTCCAAGGCCAGTACCTTTTTCTTCATTCGTCCCTTCGGTATGCTGATGGTTTCCCAATCGAAAAAGCCCATCTAGTTTTTCTTTGTTCATACCTATGCCTGTGTCCGCAACTTGAATTTCTAAAAAAGGCTTTTTGATGGAAGCCGAAAGCGTCACTTTTCCTCCATTTTCTGTAAATTTTATGGCGTTGGAGATTAAATTGGCAACCATAGAATTTACCATATAGGAATCAAATCGCGCTTCCAATTTCCCGTTGGATATAAACTCAAGCGCGACTCCCTTTTTACTTGCCAATTGCGCGTATAGCCCTATGATATCTTTCAATATGGGGGTAACATCTTGAACTTTTGGCTGAAACGGAATTTGATTTTTTTGGAACCTGCCCCACTCAAGTAGATTAGTAAGCAACTGGTAAGCCTTAGTGGATGATTCACTAAATGCCTTCAAATAGGTTTGGCGCTCTGGCTCACTTAAGTCGTGATAGTCTTCCTTGAAGATTTTTATAGACGTGGAAAGCCCTCCAATTGGATTTATTAGATCATGGGCAATAATCGAGAAGAATTTTTTCTTCGCATCATTGGCTAGTTGTAATTCGTTATTAAGTTGTTCAAGCTGCTTATTTGCTTTTCGCTTCTGTATCAATTGAAAGATGATGAGACCTAATGCAACCAACGAAAGCACCAAGATCAGCATGGCTGAGGCTAAGAAAATCCTGTTGACGGAGCCCTCCGCTTCTAAAAGTTCAATTTTCTTTTTGTTTATTTCACTTTCTGCTTGTGCTTCGAGTCGTGCGAATGCCCTTGCTTTTTCAGCCGATGCCACTTCATTTTTTCGCTTCCAATACCTTTCATTGTATTCCAATGCTTGTTTATAGTTTCCCAAGGCGACATGAATATCTTTTAGAATGCCATAAATTCTATAATTTCTGTCTCCTATTTCTTCAGAAATCATTTCTGATCTAAGCGCCATTCCCAATGACTTATTTAACAATGCCTCCCGCCCGTTAAACATTTCCAATATTTTTTCTCTCTTTTCGGGATTGGCCGTGTCATTTATCACCTGTAAACACAAGGAGCTAAGCCCAGCCAAATCGAATGCTATTCCCGAATTATTGTTGATGGATTCATCAATTTGTAACGCCTTTTCATAAGCCATGCGTGATTCTAAATACTGGTTCATGGAAAGATAAGTGGCCGCTAAGTTTCCATAATTATCAGCTAGGGCGCTTAGATTGTTCAAAAAGCTATCAACGGCGATGGCCTTGTTGTAAAAAAGCAATGCTGAATCATATTTCTCTTCATGTTGGTAGGTAAGCCCAATGTTCCCATATAACGCGGCTAAGTGAGCATTGTCATTTTCCTTTTGTAGTATTTCCATGGCTTTGGAGTAGTAGTTTTTGGCCATGTCAAATTCGTTCAATTGGTCGTATAAATTTCCGAGATTCCCGTAAATAGGGACTAATCTAGCCTTGCTACCAAATTCTTTTTCTATGTCAAGAGCTTCCAAAAAATAATAGAGAGCCAAGTTATAGTTTGCCCGCATTTGGTTGAGCACCCCCATGTAGCCAAGTGCATTAGAAAGATTTCTATAATCTGCAATATCCCTGGCTATTTCAATCCCTTTTTCTAGGGCCTCTTCTGCTAAAATATATTGGTCTGTGATGGTGTAATACAATCCGATATTAAGGCGAGCCTTTGCTTCGCCAGCTTTACTTTCAATTTTTTCGGCCAGTATGAGTGCTTCCGTAGCGTAATAAAGGCAAGAATCAGGTTGATATCTGTGATAATTGAATGAAAGTGCATTTAGAATATCGACTTTGCCTTGGTCATTAGCTAGGTTAAGGGCTGTTCGGAGAGAATCATTTTGCTCATTTCCTTGCATTGATTGGTAAGGCATCAATACAAGTAGCAATAGGATTACCCTAAGAGAAAGAAACATATTTGATATCATACCCATACTTCGCCAAAAATAGGCTCAAATAGGTCTCCATCGTCATTTCTAATTACAATCATGGCACTCGATTCAGGAATTTTGTCGCGTAATTGAGGCCGTAGAATTTGTGTTATTTATGAGTTAATGCAGGACGACCCAATTTGGATACGTAAAACATTGTGTTGTAATAAATTAATGTCTATAAAAGCATTGTTTTACAAATGAATTTATTAATTTGGCAGAGTGTATATCGTTTCTAGACTGCGTTTGGTTTTGTTTGTGGGTTTATTAACCGCGCTTCCCGCTTTCGGATTTGGCCAAAGGTCTGTTATTGAACAAGTTTTAAACGAACAGGTAGAAGCTTTTAATCAACACGATGTAGCCAGAATGGCACAGAATGTTAGTGACGATTTTGTGTGGTACAGCGTAATGTCGGATTCCGTTACAATAGAATCATCAGGCCGAGCTGCCTTCACAAAGGCGATGACTGGGTATTTTAGTCACTATGAAAATGTGAAGTCCACCATTCAATCCACAACCATTTCGGGAAACAAGATAAGTTTTGAAGAAAATGTGTCATGGCCCGAAGAAGATGTGATTCAGGAACAATCTGCCTTGGGTGTATATGAAATCAAAAACGGTAAGATAACCCGAGCTTGGTATTTCTATTGAATATTATCGTACAAGAGGCAAATTGATACACCATAAAACCCTCAATTGATTTACTTTTGTAGCTTGGAAAGCTGCCGTGTAAACACAACTACATTATATTGTAACTTTTCGAAACAAGCCCACTGGGCTTTTATAATTATTAATTAAAACATAGAATACTGAATGGGGAGATCGCAACAATCCTTTGGCAAAAAAGAGCGTGAAAAAAAACGCAAAAAGAACAGAGAAGATAAGGCTAAAAAGAGAGAAGAACGTGCCGAAAATAGCGTGAAAGGCCAAGGATTGGACAGCATGATTGCTTATGTTGATGAGTATGGTTTTCCGACTGACGTGGCTCCAGAGGCACGCAAAAAGGTAGATGCAAAAAGTATTGAGCTAGGAATTCCCAAAAAGGAAGAAGGCGATGACGATCCAACTAGAACTGGTAAGGTTGCATTTTTTAACCACGATAAAGGATATGGTTTTATATCTGAATTAGGTGGAGGTGAAAAATATTTTGTTCACGTTAGTGGTTGTTTAGAACCCGTAGCTGAAAACGACAGTGTTTCTTTTGAGTTGGAAAAAGGACCAAAAGGAATGAATGCAGTTCGAGTTAAAAAATATGTTGAACCTCCAAAAAAAGTTGAGCCTGTTGTTGATGAAGATAATTCTGAAGAATCAGTAAAAACTTAAGGTACAAAGGAAGATGATACCGCTGAGTAGTTAGCAGCTTGATTTAATAAAACAAAAAATGCCCGCTCTTTTGAACGGGCATTTTTTTTAATTTAAAAGTTAGTCAACAAAAGTAAAAGCCTTGCCTACTTTTCCAGCTCTTCCTGTACGCCCAATTCGATGTATGTAGCTATCATAGGTCATCGGTATCTGGAAGTTAATCACATGGGTAATATCCATTACATCAATTCCTCTTGCGGCAACGTCAGTAGCAACCAAAACCTTTACCTTTCCTGCTTTAAAAGCATCAAGTGCCTTTTGTCTAGCTGCTTGCGTTTTGTTTCCATGAATAGCCTCTGTTTTAAAACCTTCTTTATTAAGGGCTTCGCTCAATTTGTTCACCTTGTATTTAGCCTCATCGAAAATCAAAACTTTTTCAAAATCTTCGTGATTCAGCATTTCACACAAACGTTTGAATTTTTCCTTCGGATTCGACATGCGAATAATGTCTTGCTCAATGTTATCACTTGAGGCTTCTCCGCTTGATACTTTCACCGTTTTTGGCTTGGTAAGGATTTGATTAATCAGGTCTTGTTGATTTACATCAAGAGTAGCTGAAAAGAGCATGGTTTGTTTTCTGTTTGCCATCAAATGAATCATTCGCTTGATGTCATTTACAAATCCCATATCCAACATACGATCGTATTCATCCAATACAAGCACATTGAATTTTCTAAAATCCAATGATTTTCTTGTGCTAAGGTCTAGGAGTCGGCCAGGCGTACCAATCACGATTTGACTGGCCCTTCTCAATTCATACAAGTCACGGTTTATGTTGGTTCCGCCTATAAAACATGCAGAAAATAAATCTAGACCTTTGGTAAGGCTCTTAAATTCATCTTCTACTTGTGTGGCAAGTTCTCTCGTGGGTACCACTATTAAAGCATGAAATGGCCTCTTGTTGTGAAGCAATTGGTCGATGATGGGAATTAGGAATGCCCCAGTTTTGCCGGTACCTGTTTGTGCTATTCCCAACACATCATGTCCCTCCGTACAAAAATCTAAGGTAGCTTCTTGTATTTCTGATGGACGTTCGTATCCTTTTGCCTTAATATTTGCTTTGAGTTTTGGATGAAGTTTCATTTCATCAAACAAACGATCGCTTCTAAATTCTTGCTTTTCGACTGATTTTGCCGCCTGAACTAAAAGTCTCGGATCGAGCTTAGATGGTCCTTGTTTGTTTTTACCACCACCTTGTTTTGGTCTTTTTGATGTTGTTTTGTTCGAGGTCGGTTTATCTCTTTTCCAATGTGGAACAGAGCCGTTGGTTTTTTTCTTTCCTCCAAATGAGTTTCCATTGGAGTTGTTTCTTTTTGTTCTTGTATTATTCATATAATGATATAGCAAAGCCTATAAGGCTTTATAATGTTTGTAGAGGGATTTGCGCTGGCCCTGTTACGAAAAATATAATGGGGTTTTGAAAACAGAAACGTGAAACTATTTGCGCAATGCTAGTTCGTTTCTCGAAAATGATATGGGTGGGAAAAGGGTTTGCTAAAGTAGCTCCTAACCACCCATCTGCGCGATCTTAATTTTAGTCGCGCTGCTTAACAGATTCTTTGTTAAGAGGCTGCAAAGGTAATTGAAAACTCCAGCTAGCAACTAGAATCATAGATTACCCACGTTTTTGCATGAGTTGCTAGGGTGTATTTTAGCTTTTTATTTTACTTCGATAGTGGCGTGTGCCAATTCTCGGATCTCAAATTCGTAAGCGTTCAGTTCGTTAAGAAAACGCTCTTTTAAGTCCATTTTAAACCCTTGCATTTTAGCAAGTAAGTCCTTGTAGTATTGAATACCTTCTGACAAATTAGACTCAAATTTTTCGACGTATTTAACCCGTGCCTTGTTATCAAAATCTAAATCTAAGATTTGCTCCTTTAAGTAATCTACATACATTCCAAGTTCTTTGATAAACATGTGCGGACGAGAAACTTGACCAAGTATATCAAGCTTGCCATAAATATGTTTTATCATTTCTTCAAGCGAATATGTTCTAGAAAAGTAAGCCAAGTTTGGACCAGGGCAAACAGAAACGCCATTACCTTCTAAACTAGCATCAATATTATTTACCAGAAGGGAAGAGGTTCCCAAACCAACGCAAATGCAAGCTTTTTCAACAATTTTATTGTAGTTGCGCTCGTACAATTTTGGTTCAAGGTTTTGCGTTTTTAATTCTGCAATTTTTTTCTCTTGATATTGACGCGAAGCGGTGCAAATGGGAGTTTCTGTAAATTCTGTATTAAACATGAGCTTTTTTCTTATACAAGGTGCCCCAGGTTTTCCTTTCTCAATCGCTTCTTGTTTTTGAATGTCTTTTGTATTTCCTTTCACAGAATTGAACGGAACCCCCAAAGGAGAAATACCACTTAAGTATAAATCTTCTTCTTTGGCGCCAGCGAGCAAATCAAGTGTATCGTTGTCGATACTAACTGCCTCAGGTACCAGTAAAAAGGGAGAACCCCAACCCGTAGAAATAAGGTCATATTCGTTCATTAAAAATTCTTGTTCTTCTGCCGTTCCAATACCGCCTTGAGCCGATACAGTGATGATCGGTGCTTCAATTGGCGCATTTTTTCCTAAACTATTCAGGGCATTGAGGTAGGTTTCACTAAGTTCCGATTCTAATGCAGCCTTATTAGATTTAAACTCATGAAGAATTGGCCCCAAAAGAAGACCTTGGGTAGCAAAGGCGTGGCCTCCGCAATTTAACCCAGATTCGATTCGGTATTCTGAAACCCAAATACCTTTGGCCGCAAGAAATTTACCTTGAACTGCTGCCGAGCGATAGTCACTCACTTTGAGAATGATTTTTTTGGCAACTATTCCTTCACTGTTTGGGAAAAACGAGTCAAATTGGGTGAGATAGGAATAGAGTTTAGGATTGAGTCCTGCCGAAAAAACCAGCGACGAATGAACCTTACTCTTTGCAAACCCTCGTATGGAGGCGTGTGCGTCATTGTATTCTGCCGGTAGTGCTATTTTACCAGGGCCATAATTCACGTTATCGAGCTTGGTCATCACATTTACGTCAATAGATCCAGCAGTAACAGAGTTTCTTAAATCTGATTCAAGTTTTGACTTCTCTTCTCCAGAGTTCAACGAAAGCATGCGGAGAAATTCCTGTTTTACAGGGGCAAAATCAGGTAGAAAATCAAAATATTTATACAAATCATTTCCTTTAATAAAAGGAAGTGATTTTATCGATTCAATTTGATCTTGAATGTTGTCGTGCAATAGATCTAAATAAGCTGTTATTCTTTTGGCCCTAAAATCCTCATCTTTTGGTGAAATGAAGGTGTAAAACTGATTGAGTTTTTCGCAATAATGCTTTCGCATTTTTTCCATTAAAGTATCATCGCCAAGCGAAACAACAGAGCTTATTCCGAATTTCGCCACCTTTAAGGGCGAATCGAGGGTGAATCCAATACCCATCACAGGTATGTGGAACTTATGTTTATTTGAATTGTTCATATTCTATAAATTAAAAGAGCGACTAGGAAAAATTCCTAGCCGCTTTTTGAAAGATTTGTTTAATTATTTCAATTGTCATTTAACCACATTTTGAGTGGCCGCAACTCTTACAAGTTAAACAGCCTTCCTCGTATATTAATCCATTCGGGTCTTTACATTCAGGACAGATACGATCTGCCGCCTGAGTCCCATTTGGTATAAATTTTTTGAGTGCCCTAATCACACCATTCCTCCAAGTGTTTATGGACTGATCATCAAGATGTAGGTTTTCTATTAGATGCACCACAAATGGGATGGGCATACCATGCCTGAGTACTCCTGAAATCAATTTGGCGTAATTCCAATATTCTTGGTTGAAGGAGCGCGACAAACCTTCTATGGTTACTCTATATCCTTCTCTATCGGTATATCTGAAATCGTATCTATTAGAGCTGTTTTTCTTTTTCTTTTTTACTACCAAACCTTTTTCAACATAAGCAGGAAGTATAAATGAATGTTCAGCATGTCCTGTAAAAATCTCGTAAGGTTTACCATTCATCAACCCAACTACTGCAATCCATTTCTCGTTGTTGTTTTGAAATCTAACAACTTCTGCTTCGAGCTTTTTTGGTCTGGGAGGTGGAACACTTTCAATTATTTCTTGAATGCTTTGTTCTTTTGACTTTTCGTCAGATATAAGCACACCAGCTCTTGATCCGTCACGGTATACGGTTATGCCCTTTAGGCCTTTTTTCCACGATTCGAGATAGATGTTTCCCACCTCTTCAAGTGTAACGTCGTGTGGTAGGTTGATGGTTGAACTTATTGAGTGTGTTACGTATTTCTGAACCACACTTTGTAGTGCTATCCTTTGTTTCCAATCAATTTCGTTTGCTGTAGACTGGTAATAAGGACTTTGGTTTTCATCCGTTTTCCCACTAATGGTCATCCAGTCCTTTAATTTCTTGTGGTAAACCTTAAACTCTTCCCAGCTGTCGCCCATTTCATCTACAAAGGCAATATTTTCTTTGTTTTCTGTAGGGTTTACCTTACGTCTTCTAGTATAGGAAAGCATAAAGACAGGCTCTATTCCCGAAGATGTTTGGGCAAGCATGCTTAGTGTACCAGTTGGAGCTACGGTGCTAATTGAAATATTTCTTCGACCGTGCTTCATCATTCGTGAATACACTTCAGGTAGCTCCTTTTTCATCATTTGCACAAACTCAGAAGTCCTTTCAATCTTAGGATCAAATCCTTCAAATTTTCCTCGGGCTATAGCCATATCAATAGAGCTATCAAATTCTGCTCGAGCCTTTAGCTTCATTATTTTCTCTATTTCCTTGATGGCTTTTGCAGAGTCAAATTTGAGATTAAGAGCAGCCATAGCATCCGCCAAAGCAGTAAACCCTAAACCAGTTCTCCTTCCTTTTTTTCCTGTTTCATACAAGAGTTTCCAAGTGTCTTTTTCTACCTGCTTGGTCGAATCAGGCTCTGGATCACTTTCAATTTTATTTAAAATTCGCTGAACCGCCTCAAGTTCCAAATCCACAAGGTCGTCCATTAATCGCTGAGATTCATAGGTCACTTCGTAGAATTTTTCCGCATCAAAAGAAGCTTCGGGAGTAAATGGTTTTTTAATAAAGCTGAACAAGTTGATGGCAATTAAACGACAACTATCGCCTCCTTGCATCGCAATTTCAGAACATGGGTTGGTAGATACATTTTTAAATTCAGGATAAACCGAAGAAGTAGAATACTTGTGTTGTCGATCCCAGAAAATTAGTCCTGGTTCTGCTGTATTGTGTGCGCATTTAACTATGGTGTTCCAAAGTTCTCGTGCATCTATCGTTTTTGTGTATTTCGGTTCATTCGAATCAATAGGCCACCTTTGTGTGTACTCAGAATTAGCCTCAACTGCTTCCATAAATTCGTCGGACAATCGAATGGAAACATTAGCGCCTGTTACTTTATTTAAGTCTTGTTTTTTAGTAATAAATTCTTCAATATCTGGATGTGCAATATCCATGGTGAGCATCAAAGCACCTCGACGTCCATTTTGGGCAACTTCACGGGTCGTATTGGAAAACCTTTCCATAAAAGAAGCTGCACCGGTTGTGGTACCAGCTGAATTAGAAACAGCAGTTCCTGAAGGACGAAGACCTGAAATATCGATACCGACGCCACAACGCCTTTTAAAAAGCTGCGCCAATTGTTGGTCTGCCAAAAACACTCCTCCATAAGAGTCGTATAATGCAGGCATTACGATACAATTAGAGAGTGAAGCGAGTCTAAACCTATTTCCCAAGCTCGCCATTACACTGCCTTGAGGAATCACATATTTAAAATCTTTGAATAAGTTGTAGATCTTTTCGAAGGTAAGCGCCTTTCTGTTTTGACCGTATGCTGAGAGGAGGGAGGTACTGCCGTTCAAATGTATTCTTTCATCATATCCAGCTTCAATTCTTGCAAATTCCTTAGCAAGTCTTCGGTGCATGGCATCTGGTGTTGCTTCCAAAAATTGATCATCTAAATTTGTTAGCGCGTACTTATTCATCCAAGTTGTGGCCGCTAATTCATCACCATCAAAATAGCTCAAGGATTGAGTTAGCACCTCTTCTTTGCTATAAATCTTTTCATCGCCAAGATGTTGGTCTAATTTCGTCTCTGATGTTCTTTTTGCTATCTGAATTGTGTCCATGCTTATGTGTTTTGTAAGAATAAAGTGATTTTCTAACTGAGTTTTACCTCAAATTATACTCACAATTATATCAATACACAGGGGGCAAAGGTCGGTATTTTAATTTGATTTATACACGTAATTATCAACATATAACACTGGTAATAAGGCATATAAGAACATGTTATAAGTCATAGTTTTTTTCAAAAAGTCTTCAAAGTTTGTTCGATAATTAGTTGTGCAACTAAGAAAAGATTGTTTGTCTTATGCCACTCTATTGGTTTAAGGGAATTTTTATCCAGATTCCGGAAAGATAAAAACAGGTTGTCCAATTCTTGTTGAGCATCTAGGACTGAATTTTTAGATTTGATCACACCCACCTTTGAAGTCATCAGATTTTTTAATTCTCTGATGAATTTATTTTCACTTGTATCTGCTAAACTTGATGGTTTTATCCAAAAAAAGTCAAAGTTCGATGGTCTCCCTGTTTTTTCCATTTTTGAGGAAATGCTTTCGCAAATCTGGTCTGAAAAAACCAATGCTTCTAGCAACGAATTTGATGCCAAGCGGTTCGATCCATGTAGGCCTGTATAAGCGCATTCACCTGCGGCGTATAGATTTTCAATATTCGTTTCGCCATAAATGTTGGTAGCTATACCACCACATAAATAATGGGCTGCAGGAGCAATAGGAAGTAGTTGTTTACTAGGGTCATATCCTACTTCTTTGCACTTTGTGTAGATTTTTGGGAATTTAGATTTAAAACTAGTTGAATCTAAATGTCGGCAATCGAGATAAACTTTTCGTTTGTTTTTTAATTGTTCGGTCGCAATTCCAAGAGAAACAATATCTCTCGTAGCGAGTTCACCTCTTTCATCCCAATCAAACAAAAAGCGATCACCCAATTCGTTTACAACATAAGCCCCAAAACCTCTTACTGCCTCCGAAATCAAAAAAGTAGGGTTGTTAGGGAAATCTAATGCTGTGGGGTGGAACTGGATATAATTCATGTCCTCTATTTTAACCCCTGCACGAAGAGCCATAGCAATGCCATCACCTGTGCAAACCACTGGATTGGTTGTGCTGCTAAATACTTGTCCAACTCCTCCTGTGGCCAATACTATGAAATTGGCACTAAGGGTTATGGAATCTTCTACATTTGGAATCAGACAAGTAATGCCTTTACATATTGTTTGGCCCTTATGGTTGATCTCAACTTGTAAGTCGGTGGCAAAAAAATGTTCGAATAGCACAATGTTTTCAAGTGAAAGCGCTTTCTTCACTAAGGTTTCATGTATTTCCTTTCCTGTAGAATCTTCATGGTGTACTATTCTGTTCATGGAATGACCACCCTCTAACCCCAAACTATAATTCCCCTTGGAATCAATGTCGAATTTCATTCCCCAGTTGATTAGCTCATTCATTTTTTGGGCGGCGTTTTCAACTACATGGTTTACCACCTCTAACTGATTCAAGTATTTTCCAGCTTTTAGGGTGTCATTGGCATGATTGGCAGTGGAGTCGGCAGGGTGAAGGGCAACAGCAATACCACCTTGGGCTTCATAAGTGCCTGAAACATCGAGCTTATTCTTACACAGTATGATAACACGTTGATAAGGATTCTTCTCGGCTATTTTAATGGCGATGGAGAGTCCTGCTAAACCGGCGCCTACAATTATGGTGTCTGCTTCCATGGCAATACTTAAGAAAGTGCCAGCATTCGCTGTATCGGAATTAATGCTTCATTAATAAGATGCTGATCGAGGGTTATTTCTGGGGTTTCATTTTTTAAGCACAAATAAAGTTTTTCAATCGAGTTCATTTTCATAAACCCGCACTCTGAGCATGCACAAGTATTGTTTTCCTTTGCTGGAGCTGGAATCAGTTTTTTATGGGGTACAACTTGCTGCATTTTGTGTAAAATTCCCGCTTCTGTAGCTACAATGAATGAAGTACATTCTTGTGTTTTGACGTGCTCGATTAATTGAGAAGTTGAGCCTATAAAATTAGCGACGTCTAGGATAAATCCTTCGGATTCGGGATGCGCAATTATTTGAGCTGTTGGATGTTCCTTGTGAAGTGAAATTAATTTGTCCAGCGAAAAGGACTCATGAACTATACATGAACCTTCCCATAAATCCATTTTTCGGCCAGTTATTTCCATAATATATCGACCAAGGTTCTTGTCGGGTGCAAACAAAATAGGTTTGGTTGCAGGAATCGAACGGATAATTGCCTCAGCATTAGACGAGGTACAAACCAAATCGCTAAGTGCCTTTACTTCGGCAGAAGTGTTTACATAAGATACTACAATGTGATTGGGGTTTTCAATTTTGAATTTTTTCAGGTCTTCTGCTGAGCAAGACTCGGCCAAAGAACACCCAGCTGCCAAATCGGGGAGGAGTACTTTTTTTGAGGGGTTCAATATTTTGGCGGTTTCCGCCATAAAATGAACTCCGGCAAATACAATTATTGAGGCTGTGGTGCTTGCGGCTTTTTTAGACAAATCGAGGCTATCACCCACAAAGTCAGCAACTTCTTGAATATCGGGCTGTTGATAATAATGCGCCAATATAACGGCATCCTTTTCGACTCGTAGCCTGTTGATCTCTTCTATCCAATAATTAGTTTGATCTGATATATTTTGAGACATTTTTAATGGGTGTAAATTTTAGTTTGACCAATTTAATGGCAAATTTTTCAGGCCATATTGGCGAAAAATTGTTTTTCCTTAATCCATACATTTCCCCGAGTAGTGCGAAGAATGCCTTCTTTTTGAAACTGGTCGAGTATTTTTTTGACATATACTGGAGTTGAGCCCACAATATTTGCCAAGTCTTTGATTGATATTCCTAAAGCCAGCTCTGCATCTTCATTTTGTTCGCTAGTGTAGTGCTTCATTACTGCAATAAGACGCTCTTGTGTATTGGCTTTTTTAAAATAGAGAATGAGGGATTCGAGATAATTAAGCCTATTGGAAAGCAACCTGAAAAGCTCTGTTTTGAGCTCCAAATCGGATTCAATTAGTTTTTGAAAAGTAGCCGCAGAAATAAAACGCAATTTACAATTTGTAGATGCCGTTGCTTTTAATTTATAAAGGCCATTTGGGTTAGAAAATGAGGCCAGACCAATAATTTCATGTACGCTGGCAATCCACAGGGTTGTGTATTTGTTCGCCTTGAATTGTTCGAGTTTTACTTTACCAGAAAGCACAAAGTAGATGCCCAAAAAAGGAGTATCGTTTTTATAAATAAGATCACCTTTTTTGAAATGACATGTTTTTGTTAAACCCTCACCCATGTTCGATAGTCGGATCTCTAGTTTATTCATCATCCAATTTGAATCAATAGAAGTATCCAAATCTAGCGGGAAAGTCAAGTATGACAAATGATGTGGCTCATACAGTTGGCTGGCAAAACTAAAAATATTGACGGGAAGTGCTAGCAAGTGCTTAATCACATAAATTGGCTGTTCGCACCAGCTCTTTTAAATTGACAATTCGAATTTCTTTGCCAACTAGCTCGATAATTCCATCACTTTTTAAGGTAGACAACGTTCTAATGCTGGTTTCGGTTGTTACTCCTGCCATATCACCTATTTCTCTTCGAGTAAGTGACACTTTTAATGCACCATTTTCGTTCATTCCAAACCGCTCCTTCAAAATCAACAATGATTCTGCAATTCGCTCCAAAACGGGCTTTTGTGAGATATTTACTAGTTTTTGTTCTGAGTTTTTTAAGTCATTTGCAAGCAGTTTTATAATCTCAAATGAGAAGTTGTTGTTTTTTCCAACCAACTCAAAAAAGTTACTCCGAGATATGTGGCATACGTAGGTGTCTTCCATAGCTGTGGCAGTGCCTCTATAGGTATCACCACTCAATAGTGCGCGGTAGCCCAATACGTCAGATTCGTTGGCAAATCGAACTATTTGGTCCTTGCCTTCATCTCCGAATTTCGAGATTTTAACCTTGCCTTTGTAAATACAAAACAAGCCATTTGGATGATTGTCTTCATAGAAGATTACCTGTCCTTTTTTGTAAAAGTTACTGCCTTTGTCGCGCGAGAGTAAATCTTTTTCTTCCATTGAAAGATGGCAGAACACGCCAGTCTTGTTTTCGCATTGATTACAGTCACAAATTTCTATTGAATGCCGTCCCATATCATCTTACTTTATGATGAGGATCAAAGATAATGGTGAGATTTTAGTTAATTGGCCTGAAATCGTCAAGTTGAATTATGATTTAAATCATTTTAACTTGTTGCCCCATCAGTTTTTTGAAATAGGTATTTCAGAAACAGGGTAACTAACCATAGGATACTGATGCCAAGAAGGGCCCCAGCAATGACAAATAGTATAAACCAACTGTATTGGGTATCCTGAAATTCGGAGAAGGAAAGGTCGCTACCGAAGTACTGCCAAATGCTTTTATTTACACCAAGCCACACGAGGATTAACAAAAACACAAGCAAAGAAATGTTGAATAAGAAATGGCCCCAATGTGCCATAGCTTTTGAACCTGATGATGACGAGTTATAATTGGTATAGAATACATGGCTTAAGGACGCAAACAGAATAGAGGTGTTAATTCCGATTGTGGTTCCCATAGAATGAGCTACCGTAAAGTGAGTTCCATGAGAATATAGGTTCAAGGCAGGAATTGATATGAGAAGTGCCAAAAAGAGATTCCCAAGAATCCAATAATCTGCAGAAATAAGAAAGCGCATGGCTAACACATGTTTTAACTTTGAAGAATCCGATAGGCTTTTTTTCCAAGTGGTAATGATGTGTATAAGAATGATCCACTCAGTCATACTAATTAAGTAGGAAAGATAACGCACCCATTTAGCGATTGGCACAATGTAAATATGATGTGCCCAGCCAAACATTAGATTGGTTAGTCCTAGAAAATAGAAGAAAAAAGCTAATTTGCCTCTACCAACACTTTCATCGCCTTTAATGCGAGCCATGAGGTAAATGGCAGTGCCATAAACCAGTAAATTCCAAGACCCAACAAAAGAGCCATACGATTTCCAAGTAACTGAAAAGTCTTTTAAATAATCCGTACGGAAGAAATCAAACAACCAAAAATGCGCTTCGCAAATATGAAAGGTCATAAAACAAATTCCGGTTCCCCACATCCAGTAATACACAGGCCAATCTTTTACTGACCCTAGCATCGATTTGAAATAATTGATACCAAATAGCACCCATCCCAAAAGAATGGGAATGAGTAAAAAGGGAACAAACACAAAGTATTCTCTACCTCCGAAAAGGCCCAAACTATAGGTAATGTAAATACATATTCCTGTGATGAGGTACAATGCAAGATGTAACTTGCCTAGCCACGGCTGAAACAATTGTACTTTTTCTCTTTGTGAGAGATAGAAATAAATACCACCCGTCGCGGTTAAAACAATCCAAGAAACAGCAGAAGTAACGTGTAGGGGCCTCATTTGACTAAAGTCCAGCGTTCCTTTCAAAAAATCGTGAATAACATACTGCAATGCGGCAAAAAAACCGAACAACACAGTGGCTCCTAATGAAATAAGGCCTAGAGCTAAAAAATAATATGAAAAATGCCTGCCTTTCATTTTTTTGTTTCTTCTGTTACCCAACCTGTGTTCTCAATTTTAGCGTTTAAATTGGGGTAAATTCCTGTTTGATCAACTTGTTCCAAGAAAGCAACAATGGCATCCTTTTCTTCTTCCGTAAAGTGAAATTGAGGCATCATTTTAACGCCACTGTTCAAAAATGCTTTGATATAATTTGGCCCTTTTTTGGGGTCTGAATAAATGTTGGTAAGATCAGGGCCTAAATATCCTCCCAATCCGTAAATTTGATGGCATGCAGCACAATTGTTTTGTTGCCACAAGTCTTGACCATAAATGGCTTTTGAATTTAATTCTTGATGGTTTTCAGTTGGAGTGCGGTACAAAACAAGAGAATATATGATAGTACTGAATATTAAAAAACTCAGTACAAAACGATATGTGTTGTTCGTTTTCAATGTTCGCAAAAATCTGTGCTTTGAATAGTGGGATAAATGACTTAAAACATAAAATACATTGAATTAATCTGCACTTAGTCTTATTTAATGATATGGGTCATTAAATGCCTTTTGCACTATCATGATATTTGTTCATTCGTAAAGGATTTCATAATGTTGAGCGACTTAAGAAACTGCTATTTATTTTAGCATGAGCATATTTAGCTACAATAGTAATCACAAAATTATTACTGCGCTACTAGTTGTAGGATGGGCCGTCTTTCATTTTGTTGGAAACAAAGATGCTGAAAGAACATTTGAAAATGGCCAAGTACGAAGCAGGGGTGGTACATTGAACGCTAAAAACCATGGACTTTGGATTTGGTATCATACCAACGGAACTAAAAAAATGCAAGGCCGATTTGAAAATGGAAAAAGACAGGGTGTGTGGACAAGTTGGAATTCGAAGGGAATAAAAATTTTAGAGTGCACCTATATAGACGATAGATTAGAAGGGGAATATATAACTTGGGATAATTCAGGAGAAAGGCAAAAAACGGTTGTTTATAAAAACGACAAAGAAATTCATTAGATAAAATTCTAAGTTGGGCCATTAAAGTTCGAAAATTGCGAATGGGTTCTTTTTGCCTCTTATTTTTGATGAATGAGAAATTCAATACCCAACTGAATGTATTAGCGTGGAAAGGTATACTCGACAAATAAAACTAAATGAAGTGGGTTTGACTGGGCAAGTAAAGTTGTCCAAGTCGAGGGTACTCATTGTGGGTGCTGGTGGCCTGGGTTGTCCGGTTGGTATTTATTTATCGGCCGCAGGAATAGGTCATATTTCACTTGTAGATCACGATATTATTTCTACATCCAACCTCAACCGTCAGGTACTTTTTGGGAAAGCTGATGTGGGGAAGCTAAAAGTGGAGGTTGCAAGACAAAAAATGTTGCTTCAAAATGATTCCATTGATGTAACAGCTATTCCTTATCGAATTGATTTACATAATGCTATGAAGCTGATCTCTGGTTCGGATTTGGTGATCGATTGTACCGATAATTTACCAACAAGATATTTATTGAGCGATGCATGCGAATTAGCCAATAAGCCGTTGGTATTTGGTGGAATACATAAGTTTCAAATTCAGATGTCAGTATTAAATCACACGCAGCGAATATCATACAGGGATATTAACCCTTACGACGATCAAAAAGACCGTCCGCTATCATGTAATGAAGTGGGAGTACTTGGGCCAGTTGCAGGTATTTTGGGAACTTTACAGGCAAATGAAGCGATAAAAGTACTTCTGGGTTTAAAAGGGGTGCTTGATGGAAAAATGTATGTGTTTAATACCCTAAACCTAACGGGCAATTTGTTTTCATTAAAAAGAACAAGTGCTCATATAAAGGTCATAGAGGTACGGCCAGAATACGATTTTTTGTGCTCGACACAAGCTTTGGAGATAAGCGTAGAGGAATTGCTTGACCTTACAGACTTTGATTTAGTGGACATTAGAGACCGAAGTGAGACACCTGATTCGTTGATCACATGCACTTCTGAACCTGATATGGCAAAATCAAAATTGGTGCTTATGTGTCAAAAAGGCCAAAGGAGCCTAAAGGCGATAAATGAGTTTAAGATAAAATACCCCAAAAAGGAGATTTATTCCCTGAAAGGAGGAGTTCTTGCGCTGAACGAGAGGGTTGTGCAAAAACAAGTTGAAACGGGGTTATTAAAAAATTAGAATATGGAAACGAATAAAAGAAAGCCTAAATCAGTTTTTAGAGAAGGAGCCATTTCAGCGGAGTCAATTGGCGTTTCGATTGGAAATCACCAAACAAAAACAACAATAGGGGCGCACAGTATATTTCTAGGGCAGGTAAGAGCCGATGAAATTAACGGAAAGCAAGTAGCAGCAATAGAGTATACTGCCAACGTAGAAATGGCGGAGGGCGAAATCTTTAAAATAAGAGAGGCAGCTTTTGAGAAGTTTGATTTGACTTGTATGCACATCTATCACAGCTTAGGTATGGTAAAAGTTGGAGAAATCTGTTTGTTTGTATTTACATCATCAAAACACAGGGCAGAGGCGCAGCGTGCAACAGACTATATCGTTGAAGAAATTAAGAAAAAGGCGCCAATTTTTGGAAAAGAGTTATTTGAGGACGAAAGTCATCAATGGAAAGTAAACCGATGAAATATTAATATTGCCTCTAGGCATCAAAGTTATGGTAGACATTACACACAAACACAACACACTTCGTATCGCGATAGCGCAAGCCACCGTTTCGGTTTCAAAACAAGAGACCATTGACGCTATAATAAACAAAACGGTTCCAAAGGGTGATGTATTTGAAATGGCCAAAGCCGCTGGCTTGTTAGGGGTTAAAAAAACACCTGATCTTTTGCCAGACTGCCATCCACTTCCTATAGAATACACAGGTATTTCTTATCAAATAGAAGGATTGCAAATAAATATTACGATTGAAGTAAAAACCATTTATAAAACTGGGGTAGAAGTGGAGGCCATGCACGGAGCTTCAGTTGTTGCACTTACCATGTACGATATGCTCAAGCCTATTGACAAGGGTATTGAGATCAACAACATTCGACTCTTGGAAAAGAAAGGAGGAAAATCAGATTGGAAAGATCGTTTTCGGAAAGATTTAACGGCGGCGGTTGTCGTGTGTAGCGATACCATTAGTGCGGGGCAAAAAGAAGATAGAGCAGGGAAAGCAATTATTGCTAAGTTGACATCTTGCGACGTAAAAACGGAAAGCTATGTTGTAATTCCTGACGAAATTGCGAGCGTGCAAGAAAAGCTCAATGATTTTAAAAATAAAGTAAACCTGGTCATTTTTACGGGAGGCACAGGACTATCTCCAAGAGATATTACACCAGAGGCCATCTTACCTCTATTGGATAGAGAAATGGCTGGAGTAATGGAAGCAGCAAGGGCTTATGGTCAAGATAGAACACCACTATCTATGCTCTCAAGGGGGGTGGCTGGCGTTGCTGGCAAAACCCTGGTCCTCACTTTGCCAGGTTCTACCAAAGGTGCGTCAG
Organism: Flavobacteriales bacterium; assembly: GCA_020435995.1. Classification (GTDB taxonomy): domain Bacteria; phylum Bacteroidota; class Bacteroidia; order Flavobacteriales_G; family Salibacteraceae; genus JAGQYO01. Next base: position 41,625 of record JAGQYO010000017.1, read on the forward strand.
AAACTATGGATGCACTTTTCCCTTCGTTGCTTCACGTGTTTAAAATAATGGGTGGAGGAAGGCACGATTAACTTAGGGCTTGGCTAACTCAGGGTTTGAAATAAACTCTGTGTCAGTTAAGGTTTTTAAGTAAGCCACTAAGGCCTCCTTTTGAAACGAAGATAGTTTCAAGCCATTTACTCGGTTTCCTTTTTTTAGCAAAGGATCTAAGGAGGCACTTTTTTTTACGCCAGAATCATAGTGTTCAACTACTTCTTCGAGGGTATTAAACCTGTTGTCGTGCATGTAGGGAGCAGTAAGAGCAATATTTCGAAGGGTGGGAGATTTGAATGCTCCTTTGTCGCTTTCTACTTGTGTAATTAAATATCGACCTAGGTTTGGCCCCGAAAAGGTGCTGTCCAATCCAATATTGTGAAAGGCGTTGTCTGTCATGAGCGGGTAACCATGACAATGAAAACAATCTCCAGTTTCCGAATTGAACAAGTCATATCCAACTCTTTCGAGGTTGGTAAAAGTTCTCCTTTTTTGTAAATACAAATCGAATTTTGAATTTCCTGAAATAAGAGTAGTAAAAAATTGCGCCAAGGCAAAGGCAGTGCGTCGCGAGTTAATTTCAGTACTTCCAAAGGCGTTATTATATAATTTTTGATACTCTGAAGAGGCAGCCAAAACCTTCATATCGCTTTTAAAAAAATCATCAACTTCGAATGCCATGATATCCTCAAGTCTGCCTTCAATCTTCCCATTCCACAAAAACTTAGAATTCCAAGCTAAATTGACATGTGGCAATATGGCTACAGGCCCTCCGGAAACAGTGAAAGAGGTTTTTTGATCATGGCATCCCGAGCATGACATACCCGACAAGGGTCCGCCCTGAGACAAAAGTGGGTCGTAATACAACTTTCGGCCAAGTGCTATACCTTCAACTGTTAGGGGATTTTCGGGGTGAGCGCTCAGTGCAGGAAAACCAACTGGAATCTTGACTTGGTAGGGTGTGGGTCCGTTGGTCTTACTCGAGTCGTTTGGCCCTTGGTTAATACCATTATTAGTTCCGTTGGAATTGGGAGTTTCAGGCACTACATTTTGTTCCTTTTTGCAGCCCCAGAGGCTAATTCCGATTATGGCCACCAGTACGATAGAACCAACCCATGTGCTGTTAATTCTCATCAAAATACTCTTTAAGTGTGAAGACATTAACACCATTGGCGGTGAGTTTTTTCATGTTTTCTTCAACGGCCATACTGTAGTTTCCATCGATTTCGAAATCATAAAGTTGCGGAGAATTAAACCATTCATTCAAATTCATGTTGAGGACAAACACCCTATCCTGGTTATTGAGCTGAAACACAGGGTTCAACTTCACTTTAAATTGATAGCCATTTTCTCCAAGGTGCATGGCGTATCCTGACAACGTATTATCTGGCAATCGATAATGCCCCTCAAACTTCATAAAATGGTAACCTCCGCCCAGCTGTTCAGGCCAAATCATTTGTAAATGTTCATAGGTGTTTGAAATAAGGTCGTGCTCATTAATGGCTGGAACAAGACCGAATGTAAACTCTATTGAAGAAACAGCCTCTAGGTTGTTTAATTCGAAGTTGAATTTACTGGGGAATTTAGCATCCACATAGATATATTCTGCCAAATGAATCTTTTTTCCGGAAGTTGATATTAGATAGACATCGGAGATGAAATACTCAAGTTTGGTTACACTAATCACGTACTTTTCGATACATGGAAATTTAAGGGTATTAAATTCCAAAGGCTCACCATCGAGGTGGTGCTCCATCAACAAGGTGAGGGTAATAGGTGCTTGCTTATTGAAGGAATCTTTGGTGCAAGAAGCAAATCCCAAAACCAAAACCAATGTGATAACAACACCTTTAATAAAGCGAACGAGCTCTCTCATTTTATAACTTCTTATTGATACAATTTTAGGCATTAGAAAAATTGAAATCGCTGATTTGAATCATAGCTGGCGAATAGAAATGAAAAAGGCGCCCGAGTTATGAGTAGGCGCCTTTTCACTTGAAAAAAAACAAATCGTTACTTTTAAATAGGCTCGGTATTAATGGTTTTTAATCTCTTTTCCGAACGTATGTCGGGTAGAATTTCGGATAATTTTACGGTTGTAATTCCACAGTACCAATTGGTAGTTTCTCCAAATATAGTCGATAGGTGCAACCAAAAAGTGCATAAATCGGGTAAATGGAATAATGGCGATAATGAAGAATGCCGAAATGATATGAATTTGTACAAACCAAGGCATTGCCGTAACAGCAGCTATATCAGGATTGAATGCAAACACCGAACGCAAGTAGGGCGTCATAGAACTAGCAAACCAAGTTGAGCCCCATCGCGCAAATAGTGCGATACCCATACCACTCGTAATTTGCGTTAACAAAACTACATACACCATCATGTCCATTTTATTGGTAACCATAATAATTCGTTTGGTGCTAAGCCTTCTGTAAATGAGAATACACAACCCGTAAAGAGCTGAAAGTGCAAAAACAAAGGAGCTGATTTCTAGAATAAGCAAGCGGATAGGCTCACCGTTCCAAGCAATAAGTGATTTGGGAAACAAAAACGCAATTAAATGGCCAAAGAATATCACCAAAAGGCCCCAGTGAAATGGCTGCGATCCCCAAAACAATTTCTTGCCTTCCAAAAACTGAGAAGAAAGGGAAGATACTTTAAAGCCTGTATTGCGATAGCGATAAATACTACCTATAATAAATATTGCAAAAGCAACGTACGGGAATGCCGCGAAGAATAAGGTATTTAACATACCTACGCCACCCTCGAGACCTACCTTGATAAGGTAAATTGCAAAGCCTGTAATGGCAAGCAAAATCCAAAACGTAAAGGAAAAGTCCTTTTTTGGCTCTTCCATCACCCCAAATTCATTTTTTAGTTTTTGAGCTCTGAAGTAATAAAATGCAGCCGCAATAACTGCGAAAATGACGAATCCTACTAAGGAGTACAATAAAGCTCCATTCAATGCTATAAGTAATGTATTTAAAAGTATCATGATTTTATTTTTTTCGAATCTGGTGAATCAATTGTTTTTTCTCCTAAGTCACAAGTGTTGCAATTGGTGATAAATGAATCGCTTGCGGGTGGGGCATATTCAATATCGGGGTAAGAGATAGCCTCAAAATCCGTTTGAATTACATGCAATAAAGCGTTGAGTGCTTTTTGATAAATATTACCTCCATCCAAGTTTTCGAGGATAATAGCTTTATGCTTGCGCTTCATGATGCGCTTTCTGATTTCAATTCGCGAAGCTTCAAATTCTTCCAGCATTTTCTTAATTGCTGGGACAAGAACCAAAACCGCAAGCTGATTTCTGAATTCGTCATCATCAGTCATGTTAATTAAGGTGAGCACGTGAGGCAAATTATCAGGAAGTTCATCGCCACAATCGTTGCTCACCTTACGTTGTTCATTCTTCATTTGAACTAGAAAAGCACCCCTTTTATAGTCCTCTCCAAATAGAACATAGCCAAGATCTAAGAAGCAAATCGCTTGAATGTGAAAGGTTTTATTAAAAATTTCTTCCACTTCATATAAGGATTTTCTATCGATTAACTCAATAAATGAATCCATTTCGCGTGCAGCTTGGGGATAGTTATATTTCAAAAAATCCCAAACTTCATGCATCTCTTCTTTGTATCCCACGTCGGGATACTTGAATATTTTGCCCAATAGAGGGTAATGATCGTATGTAATTGTCTCTACCATTTTACATTCCTCTTTCGGGTCTCATTTTAAAGCCAAACCCAGTTTCTCCTTTCGCATCGGCTGTAGCTTCAAGCATTTCAATAGATTCTTCTCTATGGCCAGGAGGTATCACAAATCGCTCTTCGAAAGTGGCAAGTGACGTCAATCTAAAGATGGCATCAGCCGTTTCAGCATTAACCTTCGATTTAGTCATCAGTGCTTTTACTTCCTCATCTGACATATCACCTACGGTTTTATTTCTTCTGTGCAGTTTAACGCTCATGAGTTTTTCGTAAACTTCAGTTACTCTTTGCGTATCACCAGCAGTAAATAAAGATGCGAGGTACTTCATTGGTAAACGATTTTGATCGATACCAGGGAACATTTTCTCTGATGCTGTTTGATAGATTCCATCTCCGTCAACTTGTGCCATAGCTGGCAACATAGGTGGAACGTAAAACAAGTTAGGCAATGTTCTGAACTCAGGGTGTAGCGGTAAGGCGATTCCCCATTCTTTCACAAATTTGTACACTGGAGATCTTTGAGCTGCTTCAATTGTAGAATCATGAACTCCAGCTTTTCTAGCTTCGGCAATAACCTTTGGATCGTTTGGATCTAAGTAAATATCCAAGTGTTTTTGAACCAATTCGTTTTCGTTGCATGAGGCTACTGCTTCAATTCTGTCTGCATCATAAAGCATAACACCTAGATAACGTATTCTTCCCACGCATGAGTGCATACAAGCAGGTGCTTGTCCAGTCTCTAATCGAGGGTAGCAAAGGATACATTTTTCTGACTTACCTGTGTGCCAGTTGTAATAAGACTTCTTGTAAGGGCAAGCTGTTACACACATTCTCCAAGCTCTACATCTATCTTGATTGATAAGCACAACACCATCTTCACCTCTTTTGTAAAGAGCACCAGAGGGACAAGACCCAACGCACGCAGGGTTTAAGCAGTGATTACAAATTCTCGGTAAATAATGAAAGGTCATTTGTTCTAATTGGAACATTGCCTCTTGTTCAGAAGGAGTTAAATCCTTGAAATTCACATCATTTCTCGCGTAATCTGGCGTTCCACTTAAATCATCATCCCAGTTTGGACCCGACTTAATGTCAATGGGCTCACCTGTAATGAGCGAAACAGCCCTACCAATTGGTTGGTCATCGCCTTCAGGAGCCGTAAACAAATCTTGGTACTTGTAGGCCCAAGGATGGTAATAATCTTCCAAAACCGGCATGTGTGGGTTGTGAAAGATATTTTTAAGTCCTTTGAGCTTTCCAGCTCCTTTTAACGAAACAGAATTACCGTTCTTTTCCCAGCCACCTTTGTAAATATCTTGATCTTCCCACTTTGAGGGATATCCAGTACCGGGTTTGGTTTCAACATTGTTCCACCACATATATTCTGCACCTCTACGGTCTGTCCAAATGTTCTTACAAGCAACTGAACAGGTATGGCAACCAATACATTTGTCCAGGTGAAAAACCATTGAAACTTGTGCTCTAACGTCCATCGTTTTTATTTTAAGTTCTTTTATTTAGTTTTATTTTTTTGTGATCTTGGATTTTGGATCTTTGATTCAATCCCATATCTAATATCCAATATCCAACATCTCTCATCTAACATCAATACTCTACTTTATCCATTCTTCGCACGAGAACATGTGTATCTCGATTGACGCCTACAGGTCCCCAGTAATTAAAGTGATAGGTAAACTGACCATATCCGCCACACATTAGATTTGGCTTGAGGTGAACCCTTGTAAACGAGTTGTTCATTCCACCTCGTCGTGGTTCGCCATTTTTACCTCGTCTTTCTTGAGATTTGGCAACATTATAAGTCCTTTCAACTGCGTGATAAACCAAGCATACTCCTTTTGGAATACGTGCACTCACACATGCTCGAGTAACGTAGGTACCGTGGTCATTATAAACTTCCACGTGATCGTTGTCTTTAATTCCAAGCTCTGCAGCATCATGTTCGCTCAACCAGCATGGCTCGGCTCCTCGAGAAAGGGTCAACATCCTTAGTGTATCGCCATAGGTAGAGTGAATATGCCATTTTCCATGTGGCGTTAAACAATTAAGCATCTTCGCTTTTCCATCGTTTATGGTTTGTCTCAAATCGCCATAAGCTTCAGGAGTAGGAGAGGGCTTATACGTAGATAAATGTTCTCCGAATGCAATGTACGCATCATGGTCTAGGTAAAAATGCTGACGGCCAGTAAGTGTTCTCCATGGAACGAGCAAATCAACGTTATAAGTGTATGCTGCATAGGTTCTACCATCGTGCATTAACCCAGACCATAGTGGTGAAGAGTTGTAACGTCGTGGCTGGGACTGCAAATCGCGGTATTCCATTTCAATCTGCTTGTACTCAGTTCCTAATTCTCCAATTTCTGGCACACCTATTTTTTCCGCCATATTTTTATAACAGCGTTCCGTAAGTTTTCCATTTGTAAGGGTAGACAATTTCAAAATGGCGTTAATAGCTTCTACATCCGACTTTAGAGATGGGTAGAATTTACCATCAACTTTTTGGACAACGCCACCTTGTCTTTGATCCAACATTTCTTCGTAAACATCTGCACACTGGTAACTGTTGCCATGGGCACCTAGTCCGGTTTTTCGAATGTTGTCACCAAGTGAAATGAATTTTTCGTAGACTTTGGTGTAATCGCGCTCTACGAACTTGATGTTGTGCATTGTTTTGCCTGGAATCGCCTCGCACTCACCCTTGCTCCAATCTTGCAGACGTGGTTGTGTAATTTCATCTGCGCTGTCGTGCTGTAAAGGCACATTCACTACATCCTTCATTGGATGTGGTAAGTAGCGCTTCGACATTTCGCTCATTTTCTTCGCTAACGCCTGAAAGATTTGCCAGTCAGTTTTTGACTCCCAAACCGGAGGAATTGCCTCAGACAATGGGTGAATAAACGAGTGCATATCTGTAGAATTGATATCTGCTTTTTCGTACCACGAAGCTGTGGGAAGTACAATATCAGAGTAGAGGGCAGAGGTGTCCATACGGAAGTTGATATCAATTACCAAATCCATTTTTCCTCTAGCGCCGTCTTTTTTAAAGACTATGTCCTTAACGATATCTCCAGCTACCTCATCGGCAATCTTGTTGTTGTGTGTGCCTAAATAGTGATCTAGGAAATATTCATGTCCTTTTGCTGAAGTACCAATTGCATTTCCCTTCCAAATAAACCAGTTGCGTGGGAAGTTAATCTCTTCATCAGGCTCTACAATAGAGTGTTTTAGTTCACCACTTACGATTTGCTTCACAATGTGAGCGCGCATGGCTTCATCCGTTGTGTGCCCCGCAGCTTCTGCATCTTTTACAATATCGAAGTTGCTTTTATTGTATTGAGGATAATAAGGCATCCAGCCGTTTCGTACTGCTTTTACAGCCCAATCGGCAGAGTGCATGTTGGCCAATTCATTATCTGGCGAGCTGTTGTAGTACTTCTGATTCCCATCATAACGCCATTGACTTGAATTGATGTAGTGCCAAATAGGTCCTTGTTGTAGTCGGGCCACTGTTCCCCAGTCCTTAGAACTCATAACGGTTGCCCAAGAATCCATTGGTGCCAATTTTTCTTGACCTACGTAGTGGTTCATTCCACCACCATTTTTACCATTACATCCAGTGAGCATTTGGGCCATAATAGCAGAACGGTACATCAGGTTGTTGTGAAACCAGTGGTTAATAGCCGCACCAACAATTACCATACACTTACCTTCGGTAGTTTCAGCTGTGCTGGCCCATTCACGAGCCAATTGAATCACATCTTTTTTGCCAATTCCAGTAAAGATTTCTTGCCAAGCTGGCGTATATGCTTGATCTTTATCGTCGTAAGACTTAGCAAATTCACCTTCTAAACCACGTCCTACACCATATTGTGACATAGTGAGGTCATAAATAGTAGCTACAGGAACTTTTCCTCCATCAACTGTTTCGATGTATTTTACAGGAACACCTCTCAGTGCTTTTTTATCCAATCCATATTCAGTGAATTCTACCTGCAATACTTTGTCACTTTTGTTGAGAAGGGTTAATTCTGGATCGTATGGTGTGTTAAACTCACCATCTTCGTACTTCATGTTCCAATTTCCTTTCTTCTCATCCCAACGATGTCCCATACTTCCTTTTGGCATTGCCAAATCTCCAGAAGCAGCATCGTAATTCAAGAATTTCCAATCTCCGTTAGAAACGTCTTTGTATTTGGCAACTCGATTGGCGCGGAGCATTCTGCCTGGCAAATAATGTCCATTTTCTTCGTGTAATTCAACCAAGAAAGGGCAATCGGTGTATCTTTTTACGTAGTCAATAAAATACGGAGTTTGTTTGTCCACATGATACTCTTTAAGAATAACGTGAGTAACAGCCATCCAAAATGCGCCATCGGAACCAGCATGAGCAGGAATCCATTGGTCGGCATGTTTGGCCACCATACTAAAATCTGGAGACATTACCACAGTTTTAGTTCCGTTGTGTCGAGCTTCTGAAAAGAAGTGAATATCAGGCGTTCTGGTCATTCCAAGGTTTGCACCCATCGAAACAATGAACTTAGATTGATACCAATCCGCGCTTTCGCAAACGTCTGTCTGCTCGCCCCAAATCTCAGGGAATGCGTTAGGTAAATCACAATACCAATCGTAGAAACTCAAATTAATAGCACCCATTAGCTGCAGGTACCTAGCACCAGAGGCATAACTGAGCATACTCTTAGCTGGAATAGGGGCAAAGCCAGTAATTCTATCCGAGCCATATTTTTTAATCACGTAGATATTGGCTGCTGTAATAAGCTCTTCCAATTCATCCCATCTTACTCTTCTAAAACCACCTTTTCCACGTGCTCTTTGGTAGCGATGCCTTTTGGCAGGATCTTCTTGAATACTTGCCCAAGCCGCCACAGGATCATTAACATGTACTTCTTTAGCTGCGCGATACAAATCGATGAGTGCTCCACGAACGATAGGGTACTTTACTCGAATGGGACTATATAAATACCACGAATAGGAGATACCTCTTTGACATCCTCTTGGTTCGTAAGGTGGCACCTCTTTGTTAAATTGAGGGTAGTCTACTTGCTGTAACTCCCAAACTACTATTCCATCTTTCACGTGAATAGCCCAAGAGCAACCACCAGTACAGTTTACACCGTGCGTACTTCTTACCACTTTATCGTATTGCCATCTATTTCTATAGAATTCTTCCCATTTTCTTGTTTTGGGTGAAATGATGTCTTCTATCCAGCTCATAGTATATCGAGTTTATTTAATTCTTAGTTCTTTATGAATTTACAGAGTCGTTGCCCTTCAATTGTCTTTTAAAAATATCTTCTTTTACAGATTCTTTTTTACGGTTGTTATAGGTTGCGTATATTATGAGTAACCAAAGCAACAGACCTATAAAACCGCCGCCAATCATTTGAAACATTCCGAGTTGGCTGGTGTCAGCTTGAGTTCCTGAGTTTTCATTTACAGTTTTAAGAAAAGCTGTGAGTTGAAAAACCTCATCATCGGTCAACGTTTTATTTTTATAAGCATCGGCCATAGCGGGGAATGGAGGAGCTGAAACAATACTGCTAACACCTGCATCACCTAATCTACCATGAACATTGGTGAGATCTTTTGCCAATAAACCACCACTAATGATGTCGTCGAATGAAACGTGATGGCAACTGAGACATGATGGCCCGCCTTTTACAAATTTCTTTTTTCCTTCAAATAACAAGCGCCCAGCCAAGGCATCTTCTTCAGTATACTCAATAGGGACTTCTGGTTCTTCTACTGCTGCCACGGCACCTTCGGCACCACTTTCTGCTCCGGCTTTTCCAGGAATCACAGACAGAATAGCTTTAATTTCTGCGTCACTTAAAAATCCAAATGCCGTCATAGGAATTTGGTTGTATTCTTCGAAAATAGCAACGGCCTCTTTGTCACCAGCGTTTACCATTTTCATAGGATCTTTGATCCAATTAATTAACCACTCTTCAGATCTCTTTTCATTGATTCCTTCTAGTCCTGGCCCAACCAATCTTTTCGACGTTGTTTTATGACATGAAGCACAATTGGCTTTGTACAGTGCTTCACCGTCCTGAGCCATTACATTCTGATTTACAAAAGGGCCAGCTAACATGAAGCCTGCCGATATACCTAATACTTTAAGAATTCGCATCTGTGAATGGATTTTACTGTTCTAAATTCTGATGTAAAATTAGATTGGGCGTCAATCAGCATACAATGATGTGCATCATATTTGCGGCTTGTTGGCCTCATGCTTTCTGGCCAAAATAGGGGGTTTCCCAAGAAAGGGCAAAAAACAGAGTGACTAAAAAGCAAAAAGTGTCGTGATTTTTGAATCGCTCAGGTTGATCTTCTAAATGGTTCCATATATTAATAATGTATGGGATAAAAATTGCCCATTTAGCAATGGTTTCGAATCCAAAATTTACGACTTTTTGATGGTGTTGCTCTTGGGGTTGATATTGCCTTATGAATAACATAAGTAAGTCAAGTTATTGAATGTTGTGTTGATAACAACCATAGGTGAATGCTTGCTAAATGGGGAGCTCAAATTGAGTTTCCCATTTTTCGTCAGAATCCTGTTTTTGTAGCGTAATTTTAAAGTAGGAATGGTCATCGGATTTGTAGGTCATTCGATCAACCACGGTGCTCAGTCCAGTTTCGTTTTGTGCATCTTCATAAATCTTGTCACCACACCTTGGTAAAAAAGGATAGAGTATGGTTAGCTTTTCATCCTCGGTGAGAACCATCGGAATGGCTGTTTCAAAAATGATTTCCTCGAATCGCTCTCCAATCATTTCGTCGTTCACTTCATCTTTGGCTTTCTCATGAAGATTTGAGCTCCATTCGAAAAATTTGGCAACGGCCCTAACCCGAAGTTCATCTTTAATATACTCAGGAAATGGCGATCGAATGTGCTCACTGTCATTAAACCAAAATTGAAAAGTTTGTTCAACGAGTTCACTGCTTTCGAATGAATTGGGATCTAGCTCTTTCATAATTCCAAATTAAGCAGCGAAATTATCATACATAAACAGGTTAATGAATGATTGAAATCATACAATTGGGCAGGGTGGGGTAGTCCTTCAAGACACAAATGAATACCGATTTTAACTAAATAAATGCCACCAGAAGATGAATTGACGCTTCATCTATTGTGTTGTTATATGGTTCGATTGAATCGGATGAAATATACCTCAACAACTTTCAAAAAGAGTTCAATAAAATCATTTCATTCATACGTCTATGATTTGAATCATATAGGGTTGTATAGCAGGTCATTGCGAGCGGGGTGATGCTGTAATTCTTTTGCGCTGTAATATTTATTTTTTGGCTATGTCAAACGAGCTCAAATTATTTGATTTTTCAAAGCAACCCATTAGGACACTTCATTATACCTGGATTGCATTTTTTCTCACTTTTTACGTTTGGTTTAATATGGCTCCATTGGCCACCACTATGCTGTCGAGCATTGATTGGCTAACCCGCTCCCATATTAAGGTTCTGTTGATTTGCAACGTGGCGCTCACAATTCCAGCTCGGATTATTGTAGGGGCTATGATAGATCGATATGGTCCTCGAAGGGTATTCTCGGTGTTGATGGTGGTAATGGGAGTTCCCGCGATTTTCTTCGCGTTCGGCAACTCCTTCATGCAACTCATGATTTCGAGGCTTGTATTGGGTTCAATTGGCGCTGGATTTGTCATCGGAATTAAAATGGTGGCCAACTGGTTTCCTCACAAAATGGTGGGCAGGGCAGAGGGCTTGTATGCGGGCTGGGGCAACTTTGGCTCTGCTGCCGCGGCTGGAAGCTTACCCTTCATCACCATTCACATTTTCGACAATATGTTTGGTTTTGGTCCTGAAAGCTGGCGTTGGACCTTGTTTTTCAATGCGCTTATCTGTATGATATATGGTGTAGTTTATTGGTTTGTTGTTCAGGATCACCCTCCTGGAAAAGAAGCTCATACGGCTAGGAAAACGGAGCCTATGACGGTTACTTCTTATACTGATCTTATACAATATATCGTGTGGTCATTTCCACTTCTTGGTGCAATGGGTGTGCTTGCTTGGAAACTCCAAAAGGTTCAGATTGTTACAGATGGAATTACCCACGAGCTTTATTCTCAAGATGTACTCTACATCATTTATGCTGTGTTAGCTATAATGTATATTGTACACGTTATCAAGTTGTTACAAGTAAACCTACCCTACCTTAAAGCAGGGGTTCCTGAGAACGAGAAATACCATTGGGGAAGTGTGGCTGCCCTTAACAGTACATACTTTGCCAATTTCGGGGCAGAATTAGCGGTAGTGTCTATGCTGCCTATGTTTTTTGAAAGTGTATTTGCAACCTTGTTGAATGACTCTGGCGAAAAAATAATGACACCGGCAATGGCAGGTGTAGTTGCGGGTTCGTTTGCGTTTGTCAATCTTTTTGCGAGGCCATTGGGCGGACTGCTTTCTGACCTAATGGGTAATCGAAAAAGAACCATGCTGATTTATATGTTCGGCATCGCGGTTGGTTTTTTGGGCATGGCCTTTATTGGTGACTATGGTCCTGTGGTTGATGGTGAGCAAACCATTGTACCCATGTATTCAGGATTGTGGTGGTTGGCCGTGTCAATCATTATCACCATTGTGTGCTCAATATTTGTGCAAGGTGCCGAGGGTGCCACCTTCGCAGTAATACCCATGGTGAACTCACGTATGACGGGTCAAATTGCTGGAATGGCAGGAGCTTATGGAAACGTAGGTGCGGTGATTTACTTGGTCATTTTTTCACTTGTTGATTCTAAAACATTCTTCTATATCGTAAGTGCTGGAGCGGCACTCAGCTTTGTGTTCTGTTGGCTTATGCTACAGGAACCTAAAGGTGCTTTCAGCGATGATGAAGGTCATTAAAATAGTTGTGTTCTAATAAATAAATTCATTATGTCGAAGTTTAACATCTCAGGTTGGAACGTTGAAGACGAAGCCTTTTGGAAGTCCGAAGGAAGTGCTATCGCCACCAGAAATTTGTGGACCTCAATTCCCGCCCTATTGCTTTCGTTTGCGATATGGGTAATGTGGGGTGTGCTGATTAAGTACATGAAAGAGTTTGGATTCAATTTTGGGCTCTCCGATGGAATAGAAGAGGGCACAGCCGCCTATACAGCGGTTTTGAAAGAAGTGAATAACCTATATTACACCTTACCAGCAATTGCTGGATTAGCTGGAGCTACACTACGGCTGCCAAATTCATTTTTAATATCGCTTGGAGGAGGAAGGAATGTCATTTTTACCACAACGGCATTGTTGCTCATTCCCGCCATTGGAACTGGGATTGCCTTAAGCGATGTTAACTCCCCCTATTTGCTTTTTGCAAGCATGGCTTTACTCTCTGGTTTTGGCGGAGGTAATTTCGCGTCTTCCATGAGCAACATAAGTTTTTTCTTTCCCAAAAAGATACAAGGGTATTGTTTGGGGATGAACGCCGGCTTGGGAAACTTAGGGGTGGGCATCATGCAAAAACTGATTCCAATAGTCATTACTTTTTCATTGTTTGGAGGTACGGCAGGTGCAATTGCCACAGCCAAAGGAGCGCCATTTGAAGGGCTACAAAATGCCGCGTGGGTTTGGGTGCCGATGATTTTATTATCTACAATTGCCGCGTTTCACAATATGAATTGTGTTGATACTGGAACACCTAGTTTGCCAAATACGACTACTGGAGTTGGAAAAACGCTCTACATGGTTTTGTTGGGTTTAATTGCGGCCAGTGTGGGCGCATATTTATTGGTAGGAATGCCTTGGGATAACTGGGGAATGCAAGGAGCAGCGATGTGGATTGTATTACCCGTAGTGGTTATCCTTACGGTGCTCTTAATGAAACATGCCACGCCAGGCGAAATCAAAGAAAACCTCAACAAGCAGTTCTCCATTTTGGGTGATAAGCACAACTGGATCATGACCATTATTTACACCATGACCTTCGGTTCGTTCATTGGGTATTCCATGGTATTTCCAAAATTATCGCAAGATATTTTTGTGTACACCAACCCTGCTGACCTTTCATGGGCAAACCCAAATTCGCCCAACATTATGCTTTGGGCATTTTTAGGTCCTGTAATTGGGGCATTGGTTCGTCCTTTAGGAGGGATTATATCTGACCGAGTTAATAGCGGCGCAAAGGTGACTATGTGGAGTACGATATTTCAGATAATTGCAGCCCTAGCTGTGGCTTACTTTGTTATACAAGCCAAAGTATCGGATACGCCTGAAGATTTTTGGTGGCCATTTTTCGGTGCTTTTATGGTACTTTTCTTAACTACCGGAATCGGCAACGGTTCTACGTTCAGAAGTATTCCTTATATCTTTTCTAAGGAAAAAGCTGGGCCAGTACTTGGTTGGACATCTGCCATTGCGGCCTACGGCGCATTTATAATTCCCATCGTGTTTGGTGAGCAAGTAAAAGCTGGACATGCGGAATATGCGCTCTACGGTTTCGCAGTTTATTACCTCATTTGTCTTATACTCAATTGGTGGTACTACCAAGGTCCCAAAAGGGAGTTTGACAACCCATAATAAATAAGAGTACCTGCCCAGATTTTATTTGGGCTCGTGCCCAATAATTAGATGAAGCCTATCTGGGGTGCTAAAGTGGCCCAGCGGTTTCGGCTATGAAACGTGTCCCGAAGGGCATGTTTTATAGCGATTGTTGTGCTTTCGTGTTTTTTTTCTTTCGTCCGTGCCGTGGCGTGAAAGCTCTTTGCAACCGCAGGAACGAGGATTGCAATGTACTTGAAATAGCGGTGGCTTTATGGCCCAAATTTTCTGTCATTACGCTACTTTCTGATTGTATAGATGTTCTTGAAATTCTACAAACAGTCTGCTGATGTTTGATACGTCTCCCAATATTTCTTTCGCATCTTCTAACGACTGATATTTGTTGGTCAGCAGGATAGGTAGTTTCTCCTGGTCGAGTTCGTCAACGCCTGTGTCAACGTACTTACTCAGTACGAATGCGATAAACTCTCTTTGTTTGTCGTTGAGTAAAGCAAAGATGGTCGCTTCTGCGGCTTTTGCCCTCGCTTCTCTGGTCATTGCTATGTAATCGCCATTGAAAACGTATTCCAATACATCATATAAGTCACTATTTTCCATATCCACCAACTTCTGCAAAGTCAATAAGTCATCTTTTGGGAAACCTGCTGCATCTAAATTTTCTAACAAGGTTTTTCTGGTTAGCGGATTGCTCCACAGTTTCCGTAATTCTTCTTCGTCTTTGAATAGTTTGGGCAGTTCTCCAAACAGATTATTCAAAAATTCTTCTGCCGAAATGGGTTTTCCGTCTGCACTCCAAAAAGAGGTAGAAACCATGTGTTTGATTTCTCTTTCTTTTCCATTTCGAAGTTTGATTTTTACT
>JAGQYO010000179.1 GCA_020435995.1 Flavobacteriales bacterium
CTCCTTTCTCAAGTTAGGGTGGATGGAAAATCCGTATTCTACGGTTATGATGGACGCTGACGAATCCATCCGGGGAGAAAGGAGGCTTTTGGCTCTGTTTTCGGGGTTAAACTGGCTATTCTTTTCTCAAGTTACGTTGGAACTGACATATTGATTCATATTCCGTTCGATCACTTCTTTTTGCTGCGGGGTAGGGCATTTGGGATCAATAACGGCCGTTTTAGGACTCACACCTAAACCAGGCAGTGAAAGTTGTGTTACCTTTTGGGCAAATAAGACCAGCAAAACAGCCAGGACAAGCCCTAAAACAAGCCACAACCGCCAGTTACGTTTTTGTGTTTGAACCATGAGAATTATACCTCCGATTAGAACATATGTACAGTTTCACAAAATTCAGCCTGTTAAGGCGGAAGGTGAACGGAGGTACAATAGAGGCCTATTCATTTGTAGCTAGCGTTACTCAAACCTTAATTACGTGGAGTTTTATCTGGCTAATAAAAAGCGATGCAACCATGATGATTGCATCGCTAAACGAAAAGAATCATTATAATTAGCGCAAACAGACTAGAGATTTATGTTGTTCTCTACCTTGCTTGACTAATTTATATAATACAAGAGACGTGTAGGAAAGACAATAACAATGAAGCGAATACCTGAAATCTATTGGGATCA
>JAGQYO010000180.1 GCA_020435995.1 Flavobacteriales bacterium
AATAATGACGGATGTATCGACAACAAATTTCACGGCACACTTCTCCCTGTTCAATTGTACAAGAAAAAGTAGCCGTGATTATCCTTCAAGTCAAGAAGATAAATTCGAGCCAGCTAACGTCGCGCGTTTGAGCGGATTACGCCGTTTGGCGCGACTTTTGGCAGAAAAGGCGTGCCAGACGGTGGAATTCAGCTCCAAACGCTAGTTGGGCATGATTTCTTGCTGATAATTTGCCCTTTGCCTCTGGAGACACCGAACCAAAGTTGTGGTTTGGCAAACATGGCCAGTTATGATTCCACAGAGCCAAACAAAGGCTGCCAACCCTTAAACGCCTCGCGACTGGCGACAGAATGAAAACCGGTGAACACACTGAACCCTTGTGAGCGGATTTTCACCGGGCACGCCTGTGATCGACACGGCTTACATGAAGAAAGCAAGATCTTCTCCGCCAGAGCCAGCTTTGTTTAGACCACCCTTGGGTTAGCACACGGAAGATGCGGGCGTTGAACACCAAACCGGTGAACAAAAGAAGCCAGGCGCCAGGGTGAAGTCTCCGTTTTCAATGATCTTCATACTGCTTGCCAAAAACGTAACTGCTGAAAACCAAAACCACAAAAACAAAAAAGTGCCTTTTCCAAATGCCCAACGTCGCGC
>JAGQYO010000181.1 GCA_020435995.1 Flavobacteriales bacterium
ACATACAGTGGGCAAAAGCTAACAAAGCTCGTGATTAGGAAAATAATGGCAAGAGCCATAAGTACATAGGCTAGAGTACCTTGAATAACATCAAAGTAATAAAGTAGAGCAATAGCAATAGCTACTAAAACTCGGAAGCCTTTATCTGCGGATCCCATATTTTTTTTCATAATGAAAGATGATTTTATCTTTCTAAGATACAAAAAATAGAATGTTTTCTTTTTTGAAAAGGAAATCTTTTTCTTTTGCGTGTATAAAATATTGCCTTATATTTGCACCCACAAAAATGGCCTCGTAGCATAACTGAATAGTGCACTTGATTACGGCTCAAGAGGTTGCAGGTTTGAATCCTGCCGAGGTCACCAAACGGCATAGCCATTATTATAATACGGCGAACAACAAACACAATAATATGTGTAAGTTGTTCGCCATTAGCATTTTAAGAGTATGCGAAATTTATTTCACCCATGATACAAAACATAGATGTTTTAAGAAACTACCCAGTACACTACCCAATGAATTTTAGTGGGAAGTTAACAGCAAAAATCGTTATGAAAAGCGATTATAAGCGTGCTGATGGAACTTGTGCGCTTTATCTGCAAGTATTCTTGAATAAGGAAAGAAAGCGGTTTCCTTGTAACATTTCA
>JAGQYO010000182.1 GCA_020435995.1 Flavobacteriales bacterium
TACATGGAATCTTTTTCCATTTACAAACCGCTGCAGTTGCCATAATGTGGTTAGAAAATGCACCGCCAACAGTAACTAAAATTTGTTTATTTTGTTGTTGGTAGGTTTCTATATTGTATTTTAATTTACGCCACTTATTACCTGAAATATGTGCATGAATTAAATCATCACGTTTGATGTATAAAGAAATATTATTCTTAAAAGGAAATTGGATTTTTTCTAAAGGAGATGGGATTTGTAGCATTGAATGGATTTTTTTTGCAGAGAACAAACCTTTGTTTAAAATCTTGTTGATTAGTGACCGCGGAAGGATTCGAACCCTCAACCCTCAGAGCCGAAATCTGATATTCTATCCAATTGAACTACGCGGCCTTTTTACAATTTATTGATATTGTAATTAGCGTGCAAAGATATAAAAACTCATTTAATATTCCTACATTTATACTATGGAAACGATTAGAAAATGTAAGGAAACAACGAATGTACAAACGGAATTAATTATGCCTGGACATACCAATCCAATTGGGAATTTGATGGGAGGAAATCTGTTGTGTTGGATGGATGTTTGTTCTGGAATAAGTGCAATTAAAATGTCTAGACACATTGCTGTTACGGCATCATTAGATGATGTGTCTTTTAAA
>JAGQYO010000183.1 GCA_020435995.1 Flavobacteriales bacterium
TATAAAAACCTTTTGTAATTGTAATTAGGTCTAGCTCTTAAAATTGATTTCCCACGATGAAAGGTTACAACAATATGAGCAGATAATCCAATTTTATTAATTAATAAATTGACCTCTTCAACTGGATATGTAGAGAGCTCTAATTTTTTTAGGCCCTTTATTATTTCATCTATATCAATCATATTAACCGTTTAATTTATTTGAAATTTAAACAAAGAAAAACAATAAAAAAAGAAAGCCATTACTTAGTTGGCGTGGGCAAGCTGTCAAGGTTTTTGAAAAAAATACTATTAAAGATGGAGATTTTTTTCAAAACCCGAAGGGCTTGACCTTGATAGCTTGAAAGCCTGGATGTAGGAAGCCGGCTAACTTGGCTTGGTTTTTTTATTTTAATGGTGCTCTAAAAGTTTATTAGTAAATCAAGAGATCTTTCAATTCCGTAAATATTCACAATTTCACTTTTTCTTCTTGGGGAATTTGTGTTAAATTGCATAGAATGAAACTATCCCATTTAAATAAATTGATCGTTTAGAAACAACAGAAATAATTTAATTATAATAATGAGCAAATGAACAGCAGTTAAGCTTCATGAGTCGAATAACTATGTGTTTCAAAATATAAAATTTCTTACAGAATAAT
>JAGQYO010000184.1 GCA_020435995.1 Flavobacteriales bacterium
ATAGAACAGGAGCAGAAGGACCAGCTTCGGTAATTTTTTGATTTCTTTCGTTGTACATCGCTTTTACCCGGCCCATTGTGGAACCTGCCAGGACCACATCGCCATTGCGCAAAGTTCCATCCTGTACAAGCATTTTTGCAATGTAACCTCTTCCTTTATCCAGTGAACTTTCAATAACAGTTCCTTTTGCCAATTTGTTTGGGTTGGCTTTAAGATCTTGCAATTCAGCTTCCAATAATACTTTTTCAAGCAGTTCTTCAATATTTACCCCCTGCTTGGCCGAAACCTCCTGGCTTTGGAATTTACCACCCCAATCTTCTACCAGAATATTCATCTTCGAAAGCTCTTCCTTAACTTTTTCAGGATTTGCAGCGGGTTTATCAATTTTATTAATAGCAAATACAATGGGAACACCGGCAGCCTGTGCGTGATTGATTGCCTCAACAGTTTGTGGCATCACATTATCATCCGCAGCCACAACAATGATGGCAACGTCAGTAACACTTGCACCACGTGCACGCATGGCGGTAAAAGCCTCGTGACCGGGAGTATCAAGGAAGGTGATTCTTCTTCCGTCATTCAGTACAACTTCATAAGCTCCAATATGCTGGGTAATACCACCAGCCTC
>JAGQYO010000185.1 GCA_020435995.1 Flavobacteriales bacterium
GCTAGCGCGGACGTCCTCGTCCGTGCCATATATAAACTATACCAAAACCACATCCAACAAACCTTTTTCTCCCGCATAGTTGCAAGCCGAACTATAAATATAATCTTCTGCTCTAAAAACCAATCCGGCCTCCACAGGATTGTTATGAATGTAATTTATCTTTTGGTCAATTACATGATTACTAAAAATTTCAATAGGCTTATTATCTCCTCTCCAAAGTCGATAACCTTGTTTATTTTCATCCCAAAATTCTCTCAAAAGGAATTCTTTTCTGCTTTCTCTAGGATTTTCTTTTATTGCCTTGATCAATAACTTCGAAGTATAACCTTTGAAATCTCGAAGTATATTTTGAAGTGTTTCTTCACCAATTGACCGTAGAGCCAAATGAACATGATTGGTCATGATACACCAAGCAAAGATTTCCAAACCTTTATGCTTTTGGCAATATGCTAAATTCTCCACCAATATATTCTTGTATTCGTTTCTTGTAAACAAATCAATCCAGTCGCGAACCGCAAAACTTATAAAATATGCACCTTTTGGATTGTGAAACTTGTACTTTCGGCTCATTAACTACTTTGTTTGTTACTCAAATTTACTCACATAGTTTAATTGATTTATAAAA
>JAGQYO010000186.1 GCA_020435995.1 Flavobacteriales bacterium
CAACACATTGATATTTGCCGCCCCAATCTTCAACAAGAATTTTTCTATCGGCTAATTGTTGTTTAATTTTTTCAATGTTTGCACCAGGCCTATCAATTTTATTTATTGCAATGATAATTGGAACGCCTGCGGCAAGTGAATGATTAATTGCTTCAACCGTTTGCGGCATCACAGCATCATCAGCTGCAACAATAAGAATTACGATATCCGTAACCTTAGCTCCTCTTGCTCTCATTGCTGTAAATGCTTCGTGACCAGGTGTATCAAGAAAAGCGATTTCTTTGCCGGGTTCAACTTCAACTTTATAAGCACCAATATGTTGAGTAATACCACCAGATTCTCCAGCAACAACATTTTCTTTTCTTATATAATCAAGCAGAGATGTTTTCCCGTGATCCACGTGTCCCATAATTGTAACAATTGGAGGTCTTGGTTTTAAAGACTCTTCGGGATCTTCAATATCCTCTAAAACATCTGATGTATATTCCTCTTCAAACTCAACTTCAAATCCAAAATCATCTGCGATTAAAGTAATTGTATCAACATCTAATCTTTGGTTTATAGAAACCATTAAGCCTAAACCAATACACTTTGAAATTACTTCACTTACAGAAACT
>JAGQYO010000187.1 GCA_020435995.1 Flavobacteriales bacterium
ACCGTCCTGTAGTGTGAAGGCATTATGTTTAAGTTATTATTCAGAGTCCGTTTCGGCAGCCGGTGGTTGTTGGCGGGCGTTCGCACCTCAGGCCTTCCGTTCCATGCAGGCATTCAGCGTTGTGGTATCACAGATTATACGCTTCGTGTTTTTTGGTTCGAGTTGTGCCTTTCAGAGCTTCCTTTTTAGGGGGCTCTTTTTTTTACTCGTTAAGGGAAAATTTTAAAAAGAGAAAAGCAAAGATAGGCGGGCTCGCACATGCCCATCGCACTTTCGGACAGTCAAGGTCAAACCCTACGGGTTTTGAAAAAAATCTCCACCCTTCGGGTAGTATTTTTTCCAAAAACCTTGACAGCCGAGCCGCACCCGCCTGAAAGACAGCTTTCTCTTTTCTTTTTTTCCCTTTTTTCTTTTCTCTTTTGAAAAAATCTATGCGAAGCGCAGCGAGCAAAACTTTAATGGCTCACTGTATGAAATCGTTTCGTATCAAAACACACCGACTGGAAAGCAGCTACCAACAGCCGCACTTCTTTATCCTGAATAAAGGATTGAACAGCGGGAAACCGCTCAACAACGCTTGCCCAAATTGCTTTGTTTGCCTCACAGAATGTGACG
>JAGQYO010000188.1 GCA_020435995.1 Flavobacteriales bacterium
CAGCGGCAATCGCCTGACGATTGATCGCGGGGCTGACCGCATTGATATTGCCGCCGGGGCAACTGAGGTAGAACGGGAATGGCTGTATGCCACCCTCAAGGATATTTATTGGTAAGGGGAACGGCCGTAATTCCTCACACAACAGGGAGGGGTGGTTGCTCGTATGGCGAGGGCGTCACCACAGCGCATCGCCCCTACCGTGGGTGATTGGTATTTTGAGGGTTTGGGGGAACGGCCGTTTCCCACTCAAACTTGTGCTCCACTTTGGAGGATTTGCGTTTACGAAGTAGGCGGCGCGGCGGGACGCCGAGGCCGCAGCCAAATAAAGTTTTGCGTTCGCGAATAGGGTTAATTAATAGAAATGTACGCGATTGCGATTGCGGCGTGGTCATTTTCCTTTTTTGTACTTATACCCCATATTACTTATGGTGATAACGATGGGCTCACTCAGGGTGGTAGAGGTTGTTTAGCACTGATTTTACTCATTGCCGCTCCCATTTCCTGTGGTTTGCTATTAGGTCGCTACGGGATCACAGGCGTAATTGATAGATTACTTGAAGTTCAATTGTTAGGACAGTGGTTTTACATAGCCGGATTGGTTGTTCTTGG
>JAGQYO010000018.1 GCA_020435995.1 Flavobacteriales bacterium
TGGGCCGCCAAGGTTTTGTTGTGGCTCAGAATAAGGGTGGGGCGGTCGAGTTCATGAATAACATTGGCCATGGTAAAGGTTTTACCAGAACCAGTAACTCCCAACAATGTCTGAAAAGGCTCGCCATTTAAAAATCCGTGTACCAATTCTTTAATCGCTTGGGGCTGATCCCCAGTAGGTTTAAAAGGAGAAACAAGTTCGAATGCCATTCGGCAAAAATATGGGAGGGGAGGATTAAAAAGAGTTCTCGATTCAATTTTGTTTCAATTCGTTACACAAAATCACTCCAACTGATACGAGGAAAAGTTCTCGATATAACCGACGAAGGAGCTCAAGGCAGTTAATTTTGTTTCTTTGTGCATATTCAAATGCAACTTATGTTCTGGAAAAGAATTCTTTATTACCTCAATCCATTTACTTTGTTCAAAAAGGATAAAAATGAAGGTCCACCAAACATGAGTTTGAAAGCCATGCACGGAATGAACCGCCTTTCGGTTTTCATATTTATTTTTAGTCTTTGTGTTTTGTTTTACAAATTGGTTTTAAAGTAATTGGTGGGCAATGCGAAGGTTTTTCGAACAGTTGTTTGGCCATAAAAAAGTTCAAATACTTTGGCTAGAAATTCGTAAAAACGGTAGGTACATAGACCACCGCTATGTCAACAGTTTTAGTGTGAGCCTGTATGCACTGGTCGATGAACAAACGAAGTTGCCGAGCTACTACGAAGTGTGGAAACGGGTTCGGTTTAACGAAATCTACTGGATAGAAAACCAAAGCGAAGACTACGTTTTGCGCTGTTATCAGCTGCCCAATTAACATGGCCCACATCAAATTTTAGTCGGTCAAACTATACTATGTGAGTTTCATCCCAATCTAAATTACTTTCATCCCATTTCCTTAAAAAAATGGTGAATTGAGCATGTCTCTCGGCTAATTTTGAAACTCAATCTAACAATGATGAATATAAAGCGAATAGTAGCAATTCTTGCCGATAGCATGGTCCTTTTAGGAGGACTCTTGGCAATATATGCCTTCTTAGATTACTTCGTCATTTAATCCAAAAACCCACTTCACCTTTTATTTGGTGGGGCTTCCTTCAAAAATCACTTTTCCATACCCTGGCCAGATGTTGTTATCATTATCTGTATCGGCAACCCTTTGATCGGGATCAAGCTCAATACCTTTTATGTTTTCCATTTTGATGGGCAATTCCAAGGTGTAAAAAGGGTGCGTCCAAGGCCAAGGCGTATATGTTGTAGCGCTTTGTAAACCTGTAAAGTTTTTTACACCGCGCATAATGCTTAGCGGAATGTAGTAGCGGGTTTTGACATCGTCCTTGTCTGTTACCTCAAATTCTAAGGGCATGGGCATTTGGCCTTTTCGTTCAAGGGTAAGCTTGGTTTTTCCGCCTTCGCTGTTCAATTCCGAAATGGCATAATCAATTGTTTTATTTGTTTGCAGAAAAAGGTTGAAATACCAATCCAATTCTACGTCACTAGCCTTTTCCATAATTCGTTTGAAGTCATCCGGTGTAGGGTGTTTATATCTCCAGGTGTAATAATATTCTCGCATGGCAGGGTAGAAGGTACTATCCCCAACGATATAAGCCAATTGCTGCAAAAATGTAGATCCCTTGTAATAAGAGTTGATGCCATACACGCGGTTTTTGTGGTAAAAGTCGCCGTGGGTGGTCATGGGTTCGGCAGAAGGATCTTCCGCGATCGACAAATAGGTGTTGTAAGCTCCACGCACGGGATTCAATCGGTTTCGATGGAATATACTGTCCAAAACTATAAATTGAGCAAATTGAGTGAAACCTTCGTCCATCCAAGGGTACTTCGATTCGTTGGTTGCCAGCAAACCATAATACCAACTGTGAACTGACTCATGTACCATTACGCTAACCAGTCCTCCAAATGACCCTGTTCCACTTATTAGTGTCGCCATTGGATATTCCATTCCGCCGTCTCCGCCCTGTATCACCGAGTATTGTTTGTAAGGGTATTCTCCAAATGTACTGTTCATTACTGCAAAACTATGGGCTGTATAAGGCTGGAGTTTTTGCCATTTATCGTAAATCGCGGAATCATTTTTAAAGATAAAATGTAATTCAGGGCCATTTTCCATTTGAAGCACATTGTGAATGTAGTCGGGATCGGCTGCCCAAGCAAAATCGTGCACTTGTGGGGCTTTAAATTTCCAAGTGAGTTGCTTGCTATCTGGTCGTTTTAGTGTTTTTCCTTTTAAAGGATAGCCGTGTCCAATTTCTTCTGGATTTTGGAGATAACCCGTTCCACCGATGAGAAAGGCAGAATCGAGGGTAATAGTTACGTCAAAGTCGCCCCAAACCCCGTGAAATTCACGTCCTACATAAGGGTCAGTCATCCAGCCATCTCTGTCGTATTCCGCCATCTTGGGATACCACTGGGTCATCGAATAGGCTACGCCTTCCGCGTTGTTTCTCCCACTTCTTCGAATTTGAACAGGTACCTGTGATTGAAATTCTAGTTCTATCGTGACTTTAGCCCCCGGCTTGAGTGGTTTTTCAAGGTTGATTTCCATCAACGTACCGTCAACCGTAAATTTTCCTTTTTTGCCGTTCACCAAAAGTTTGTTGATGTGGTGGTAGCCAATTTCTTCTGGGCCTAGGTTCACAATTCGATCTTGAACCCTTTCATCTGGGTCTTCAATAGTTCGCGATCGTGCGTCCATCATACTTCCAGGCTGAAATGCATTGAAGTAAAGATGAACAAAAAGGCGGTTCAACTCGTCTGGAGAGTTGTTGGTGTAGGTCATTTTCTCCCTTCCTTCCATGCGGTGGGTTTCGGGATCCAATTCTACATCAATTTGGTATTGAATGTGTTGTTGCCAGTATCCGTTTTGAGAATGACTGTTTAGGGTAAATAGTGTAAAAAGGGGTATGAATAAAATGTGTTTCATGGGTTTTATTTGAGCCGCCGAATATATGACCTTTGTATGCAAGTATTTGGTAAAAAAGTTGAATAAACGATAACGATTATGAGTGATGGAAAGGCTAGCGAGTGGGATTCACTTCGCGAAAAGTTAATTGAAGAGGGAGGGTTTCCCAAGGTGTATATGTTTAAATTCATTATCCCATCCGACAACCAGAAACTCGCTCAGGTTCAAGCACTTTTTGGCCCAGAAGCCATCGTCAACATGAGGTCGTCTAAAAATGGTAAATACCTCAGTATTTCGGCCAACGAAATGATGCTCAATGTAGACAACATCATTTTGAGGTACGAAGAAGCCATGAAAGTGGAGGGCATCATTGCCCTTTAGCATACGATATGAAAAGAATCATCACATACCTATTTATCACCTTAGTAGCTATCAGTTCTATTGGGTTGCGCGCCCAGTCATTTGATGCTATTCTCGCTAAGTGGACAAGCGATCAAGACCTTAAAGGGGCTTCCATTGGATTTCATGTACTTGATGTATCCAACCATTCTACCATTTCGAGTTACCAGTCAGATTTGGCAATGGTTCCAGCCTCTACACAAAAACTCCTAACCACAGCTGCGGCGCTTAAAACGTTTTCGCCAAGTCATCAATTCGAAACTTTCTTGTACTATACGGGTACCATACAAAACGGGGTACTCAACGGCTCACTCCAGCTGGTAGGCAACGGAGACCCCAGTTTTGGCTCACACTACCACGAAGGATTAGAAGTTGTAATGGAAAAATTAGTTCAAGCTGTGCAAAAGGCTGGGATTGACAAAATCAATGGCAACGTGCTTGTGGCTGACGCATTCGGTCAATCTACCGAAATTCCAAGAACATGGATTTGGGAAGATATGGGTAATTATTTTGGCGCTAGCCAAAGTAGGCTAGTGATCAACGATAACCGATATTCTGTTTTTCTCAAGTCGGGTGAAGTGGAACAACTTACGGAAATACTTCGTGTGGAGCCAGAAATAGAAGGGATGACGTTCGTAAACCAAGTGGTGGGCAGCATTTCCAATAGAGACAACGCCTATATTTTTGGTGGACCTAATCAAATGGAGAAGGTGATTAAGGGAAGTATTCCCCAGCACAGGAGCGCTTTTGAGATTAAAGGAAGTATGCCCAACCCGGAGCTGTTTGCGGCTCAGCATCTCAAAAAATCGCTTGATAAAAACGGAATTCAAGTCACAGGCGAAGCAAAATTGTATTCTCAACTTTCCGATGAAGAAATGCCTAGGAAGGGAAGTATATTGATTCACAGCGAAAAAGGACTTACAGTTTCCCAAATGGTCTTCCTAACCAACCAACACAGCCTCAACCACTATGCCGAGCAATTGGCGATAAAAGTGGGAGAGGCCAAATACTTGGAATTTAACCGCGAAGTCGGAATTCGAGGTGTTGAGGATGTTTTGAAGGAATTGGGAATTTCTCAACCCGGGTTGTTTATTGTCGATGGAAGTGGGTTAAGCCGTTTTAATGCCATTTCAGCTTCAAACCTCACCGAATTGCTGTATCAAATGAAAGACAACCGAGATTTTCGAAAGTCTTTACCAGTGGCGGGCGAGTCTGGAACACTTAGCAATATGCTAAAAACCGGTCCTGCCAAGGGTAATTTAACCGCCAAAAGCGGCTATATGGAACGAGTAAGAACTTATGCGGGGTATGTGAAAACTGCCTCTGGTAAAGAAGTGGCTTTTGCCTTGTTGGTCAATAACTATGGCTGCACGGCTTCCGAAATGAAAAAGAAAATGGAAGTGCTCATGGATCAATTGAGTAAGATTTAATTCGTGTGTATAAATCAATATTTCCGTTGAAAAGTCACGCGCGGAGGTACTAAATGACGCCCTTCAATTTCTTTTATTTGCTCTCACTTAATTCACCAGATTGAAATACGGAATTTCTCAACTTAGTGTAGTTCCCGGAAGGGAAGAGGCAAGCGATAAAGCTGAAATGGTAACCCAAATTCTCTTTGGTGAACACTACAAGATCATTGAAGAAAGGTCGAAATGGGTTAAAATTCGGATGGCCTACGACAAATACGAATGTTGGATCGATCGCAAGCAGAGTTTCGAAGTATCGGCAGAAGTTTACGATGGAGTTGAAAAACAAGGGGCTAAAATGGTTTCAACTGAGTTGGTGGCCATCTGCAAAAACAACCTTACCAATGAATTTACCCCCATACTAATGGGAAGCGCATTACCCCATTTGGATGGAAACCGAGGAGGTTGGGGAGATTTCTCCTTCACTTTTGACGGACAAAAGGCCAATAGTTCGGCTAAACCCAACAAGGCCAGTATTTTACAGCACGCCTTTATGTACATCAATGCACCTTATCTCTGGGGCGGCCGCGGACCATTTGGTATTGACTGTTCTGGTTTTTCGCAAATGGTGTATGAATTGGCCGGGAAGAAATTACCCCGCGATGCTTACCAACAGGCTGAAATTGGTCAGACTTTGTCCTTCGTTGAGGAGGCTGAAGATGGTGACTTGGCTTTTTTCGACAATGAAGAAGGGCACATCATTCACGTGGGTATTTTATTGAATGAAAATGAGATTATTCACGCAAGCGGAAAAGTAAGAATCGACAAAATCGACCATCAAGGAATTTTTAATGTTGACACGGGTAAGTACAGCCATAAACTTCGTTTAATCAAGAAGATACTCTAATTGACTGAAGTATAAAATCACTATAAACGATACTCTTTTATAGGGAGAAATTCGGCCACCCAGTCCAACGGAACTGAAATACCAATGGTATCCCAGGTCTTAGTTGGAGTTTTGTTATAAGCTTTGATGATGGATACCTTTTTACCCTTCAGGTTTAAGTCGACTTTTCCATTTTTTGCGGGAAATCGCTCCTGAATTTGGGTGAGCCATTCTTCCTTAACATCTGGTTGTATTTGAGCTTTAAAAAAATGATGTAAGTCGTGCTTGTTGATCCAAAGCACGCGTTGAGGAAAAAAATAGGCCAAGAAATCGGCTTCGTTTCGCTCCATCCAACCTAAGGTCTGGGGATACATGCTGTAGAGTTCTAGGTATAAATCGTTGTAGTCCTTGGCCCGAAACTTCTCAGAAACATTAGCGTGACGTCCCCAACCGTGAAGTTGAACGTCGATATCAGCCCGCTGGAACTTCATATCAGCCTCACTTCCAGTATCAAATCGTACAATTTCATTTACCTTAAATTGGTGGTAGTAGAAGTCATCAGCCATCTGGCTTTTCGAACTTTCGTAATCCATACTTCTCCAAAAGTTGTGTGACATGGCACTAAATTAAGAATCTGACCATAGGAGTCATTCATATCTTGAGAAACTTTTAATATTATTGGCCTCACTTAAAAATGGCGCAGAACAATACGATTACTGGAACTATGGGCACTTTGCCAGTCTTTATGACTGCAATAAGCACCATTCTAGGGGCTATTCTGTTTTTGAGATTCGGATATGCTCTAGGGCATGTGGGACTCGTGGGAGCCCTTGCCATAATTGTGATTGGGCATTTGGTTACGATTCCCACGGCCATGGCGGTGGCAGAAATAGCTACTAATAGCAAAGTGGAAGGAGGCGGCGCCTATTTTATGATTTCGCGATCGTTTGGCCTTAACATCGGCGCATCAATTGGAATTGCCTTGTTTTTATCGCAGGCCATAAGTGTGGCTTTTTACGTCATTGCGTTTGCTATTGCATTCGAGCCGCTTGCCGACTTGATTTACACGCACTACGGCTTTTATATCTCCAACAAAATGAGCGGCTTGATTTGTATGGCCTTGCTTACGGTGATTATGCTGACCAAAGGTGCCGATATCGGGGTAAAAGCCTTGTATGTAGTTGTGGGCTTGCTGTTTCTTTCATTGGTTATGTTTTTTATGGGTGGTGAGTATTCACAACCTTCGGGAGACATATTTGCACATGTATCCAACCCCGACGATTTTTTCTATGTTTTTACCATCATCTTTCCTGCATTTACTGGTATAGCGGCTGGCTTGGGCCTTTCAGGTGATTTAAAAAACCCTAAGAAGGCCATTCCAGAAGGCACTATGTGGGCTACTGTATTTGGAATCATTGTTTACGTAGCTGTTACCATCAAACTCTTTACTTCAGCTAGTACTGCGGACTTGGCCAACGTAGATGTGCTCATTATGGGTAAAATTGCTATTTGGGAGCCAATTATCCCTATTGGGTTAGGTTGTGCGGCTATATCGTCAGCATTAGGTTCTATTATGATTGCACCGCGAACCTTACAAGCCCTCGGGGCGGATTCAGTATTCCCTGGTAAGCTCAGCGGCTGGTTTTCGAAGGGGAAGGGTAAGAAACACGAGCCCATGAATTCCTCTATGGTGACTTGTGTGATTGGCTTTTTGTTTATTGCTGTAGGTGATATTGATTCGGTTGCTCAGATTATTTCCATGTTCTTTATGGTGACTTATGGTGCTATTTGTTTAATCTCTTTCTTAGAGCATTTTGCCGCAGACCCCAGCTACAGACCTAAGTTTCGATCTAAATGGTACTTCTCGCTTTTGGGTGCAGCCTTGTGTTTTTATCTAATGTTTAAAATGAACCCATTTTACGCCTGGCTTTCGATTATCATTATGGCGCTGATTTATTTATGGGCTATTAGGGTAGGGAATACAGAGCGTGATGTAGCCAAATTGTTTCAGGGCGTTATGTTTAAAATGAATAGAGAACTCATGGTCTTTATTCAAAAACGCGCTTATGGCGAAGACTCTGGTTGGAGGCCATTTATTATAAGCATTTCGGGAGATACCTTTAAAAGAACTTCTGGGCTGGACTTTGTGAGATGGCTGAGCCAGAAGTACGGATTTGGTACCTATATTCATTTTATTCAAGGTTTTTTGGATGACAAAACCTATCGACAATCGCAGCGTACCAAGCAGCGATTGTTGAAACTCATTGAAGGAACCAACAACAAGGTTTATGTGGATACCATTGTGTCACCATCATACACTAGTGCTATTGCTCAATCCATTCAAATTTCCGGTGTTTCTGGCAAAGGAAATAACTTGATTTTATTTGAATTTTCGGATGAAGATCGCAGCAATGTAGAGGATATTATCAAAAATTATAACCTTTTGATTGCTACTGGTTTTGATGTTTGTATTTTGAGGACTACTTACAAAGGATTTGGGCTGCATAAAAGTATCCATGTTTGGATTTCACCAAAGGATTTTGAGAATGCTAATCTCATGATTTTGTTGGCCTATATTTTAACAGGACATCACGAATGGAAGAACGCCGAAATCAAAATATTTTCGGTATATGAGGAGGGGCAATTCGAGGTGAGAAAAGAAAGACTGGTGACACTTATTAATGAAGGCAGGTTGCCTATTTCGCAGAAAAACATTGAATTGGTTAGTAGGGCAGAGGGCGAACTAAATGTAACCATTGAACAGCGATCAACCGATGCTGATTTAACTATTATAGGTTATACAGCTAATGAATTGACCCATCCAGATACAAGCGTGTTCAACGATTTACCAAACCTCGGAAATACCTTATTTGTAAGTGCCTTCAAAGAAAAAATGATAGAATAGTGGATGAGTTAAAATTTTTGTTTGAAATCAATAGAATAAGCCGACATCGGGCCCTTGGCGCTATTGAAAAACTGACGTTGGAGCAGTTAGCAATGATACCAAAAGGCTTTAATAACAACCTGCTTTGGAATTTTGGGCACATAGCCATAACCCAACAACTCTTGGTGGTTGGACTGTCGCAATGTGTCATGGAAGTGCCAGTTGCCCTTATCGAGAAATACCGAAAAGGAACATTAGCAAGCGATATTGATACACCTGAGGCTGATCTGGCTTATTTCAAGGCTAATTTCGTGAAGCTGGTTGACCAAACTGAGCAAATGCACAGTGAAGGTCATCTAGGTGCATTCAAAGAATATGAGACCAGTTATGGCGTAAAACTGACAAGCTTAAAAGATGCAGTTATATTCAATAACGTACACGAAGGGTTACATATTGGCTACATGATGGCCATGAAGAGGTGTTTGTAAAAGGCTTTAAGTTTTTAATGAGCGCTTTTTGAGAGGTTTGGTATCAATTTGCGTTGCCAAGATCTTTGTCAAGCGTTTGCTCATTTAAAACACAGATTTAACTAATAAACGAGCCTGTCACTTTATATGCATTTTGCAGCTTCTATATCTATTCCGAAGAGAAATGATGGTCAAATAAAATAGTTTCAAAGCCTAAGGCGGGCTACAGATCCAAGAGTTTAAATCCCTTTTCGAATTGTACACCTTTGTCAGTATTAACCACCGTACAGCACTCATGAATCGCATCATGCTCGAGCATTAGAATGTATTTCTGATCGGCAGCTTGGTTTAAGAACTTCGATTTTTCCTCCAACGTTAGCAAAGGGCGAGTGTCATAGCCCATAACCCACACAACTGGTATGTGTACATGAGAAGGTATGAGATCGGCTGTAAAAATTACCGTTTGCCCCTTGTATTCGATATGTGGAATCATCTGGGCATCGGTATGTCCGTCAACCATCAACGCTTTGAATCCCGGAATCAATTCTTGGGTAAAATTTCCATCGTTTCCGATAAATTTTAGCTGTCCACTCTCTTGAATCGGTAAAATGTTTTCGTAAAGAAACGAGGCTCTCTCTCTTGAGTTAGGCTCCGTAGCCCACTTCCAGTGTTTTTCGTTGCTCCAGTAGGTTGCATTTGGAAATGCAGGACGGTAGGCGTTTTTGCTTGGATCTCTTTCAATAGCTCCACCGCAGTGGTCAAAATGTAAATGGGTAAGAAATACATCGGTTATATCATTCCGATGAAACCCTTTAGCTGCGAGGCTTTTATCCAACGTATCGTCCCCGTGAAGGTAGAAGAATGAAAAGAACTTATCGGATTGTTTGTTTCCGATGCCGGTATCCACCAAAATAAGCCGATTGCCATCTTGCACCAACAAACATCGCATGGCCCATGTACACATGTTGTTGCTATCGGCGGGGTAGTGGCGCTGCCACAAACTCTTGGGAACCACGCCAAACATGGCACCTCCATCGAGTTTGAACAAACCTGTATCTATCGTGTGTAATATCATTTCTAAAAAGTTTAAGTTGCTAAGGTAAATTTTTAAGGCTGAGCCTTTTGAATAAATAGCCGATTTTGCACCATTCGTTTGTGATGTTGCTGAATGACTCCTTGCAGGCTCATGAGCATTTTATCGTGAAGAACTTTCGTTTCTGGCTGGTTTCTCAGGTCAATTTCAAAAGTAAAATCCGTTTTGTAATTGAAGATACCGAGTGATGATTCGCCATCAAACAAAACCACAAATTGGTCATCATTAATCTGGTATAGACCATTTACAAATTGGAAACAATATTTTTCTTCAGGTAAAGATTTTAGCGACTTGCCCCAAGTAATGCTCTTTCCCTCGTAGCCCGCCAAATCGAGAATCGTGGCCGAGACGTCAACTTGAGAAAAAGGTGCTTTCACAATTTTAGGAGTGCTGTCTAATGGTGTATAAAAGAGGATTGGAATGGCATACAATCCAACCCTGTTTTCATACCATGTCCTGGCCTTTTTGTGGCTGTCATCGGTGAATGATTCTCCGTTTAACGTATGATCTGCCACAACGATAAAAACAGTGTTCTTAAACCAATCCTTTTTCTCTGCCTTTTTGAAGAATTGACCTAAACTCCAATCCGCGTATCTCAGGGCACTCCAGTAGAGGTAGCCTTCACTCGGAAACATTTCTTTTACTGAGTCAGGAATGTTAAACGGATGATGTGAACTTATACTGAAAAGGGTATAAAAGGAAGGACGAACTGATGTATCCAATACGTGCAACAAATGATCGAACATGTAGTGATCGTATATACCCCATTCTCCATCACTGTGCCCAGGGTTTGGGTAGTTTTCCTTGCTGATATATTGATCAAACCCAACTTGGGTAATAAATTCTTCCCAACCTAGTTTGTCCTTGCTGCTACCGTTGAAAAAGGCAGATTGATAGCCTATCTGTTTAAGTTGTTCAGGTATTCCTTGCACTCTGTTCCCTGCCATGTTGGAGTACATAAATGGTTCCGGTAAAAGCGCGGGAATTCCAGATGTGAGGGCCACCAAAGCTTGGCTCGAGCGCCTCCCATCGGCAAAGCCGTTAATACACATGGTTCCCTTTGTGGTAAGCGAATCCAAAAATGGCGTATACGTGGAGTTGCCCGAAAAGCTTCCAACATACGACTTTGAGAAGCTTTCCATTATGAGCAATACTATATTGGGCTTTGTACTAATGCTGTCTCCGCCAAAGTTTTTTTCAACTGGAAAAACATTTTCTAATTCTACATCCTCAAAGTAAGCTGGGATTTCTATGTCCCGATGTACCAAACTGTACAAAAAGGTGAAGGCGCTATTTGTGACAAGTGAGATTTTATCAGCCGAAACATGTTTGCTAGCCGCAGCAATACTTAGCGGCCTTTTGTTGCTTATACCACCTCTCATCCCTACAACAATGCATCCCACACCGAGTGCAAAAGCCGCTAACCTAATCCAAATATTCGGTAAGGAAGGTGTACTGTATCCTACTCTAGAAAGCACTATTAAGCCATAAACAAGGGCACCGAACAGGATAAATACATACCAGTAATCTGCAAAAAAAGACGCCATTAACGCTGGAATAGCACCTAGTAAACCAAGGAGTTCGGTATCAATGCGTTTTCCATTAAAGGGGTAGAAGGCGATATCGGCGCAAATCAAACTCAGAAGGAAGCTGTTGATGGCAACAAATAGAATTCGATAGGCACATCGAACACCCTTCTGATTTAAAAGAGAAAACGGGAAAAGGTCGATGAGCAGCAAAAGGCTATTGGTATAAAGAAGGATACTTAAGTCGAAGCGAAAACCGCCATAAAAAACATTGAGTATGTCGGAAAAAGTAAGTGGGCTATATAAGGATTGATTAAACAGAAAAAACACCCACCTGAGCGCCATCAGCAATACCAAAAGGGCCGAAAAGCGAACTAGGACACCTTTGTAATATGCGATGCTTGATTTCATTTAGGGTGCGAATATAGGCCAATCGAACACGGAGTTTAATAGCCTACTTCCAAGTGTAGGCGCCTATGTCGGGCGGAATGGATCTGGTTTTTTCACGAATGGTGGTTTGTTGTTTCATTTGGCCAAGCACATCTGGATTGCCCTTTTCGATAGCTGCCGAAGTTGAGGATAAACTAAAATCGCCATTGCTTGGGTCATAGAATACTGGAAATGATGTGCCGTTGTCTGGATTAACCACACAGTTTTTAAATCGTTGTGGCCATGTGGTTGGCAATTCAGTTTTGAGCACACAATGATCGAAAAAGACATTAAATGTTGCCGAGCTTGTACTGTCAAATTCCAATTCTTCGTCCTTGTTGCCATAAAGTACACAATTACCAAAGTAAGCGTGTAGGTTTTCATTTTGTTGATTACCATCAGCGTTGGTAAAGTAATTACTGGCAAAAAAGAGCGGTTGTTGTCGGTTGTTGCCAGACCAGTAGTTTCCGAAGGTGCAATGTTTAAAGTCCATCTTGCCTCCTCCGTCAATGGCTATGTTGTAATTCCCAATATTTCCAATCACAAGGTTTTCGGCATCCACATTGAAATTTCGGACCAACATTCCAATTCCTACCATGTTTTTGATGGTTGTTTTTTGTAGAATCAGTTTCTTGTCAGAGATGGTTCGATTCGATTCAAAAGGAAACGGCTCTGCCTGAATACCCACATAGCCGTTTTTAATAATCGTATGCTCGAAATAAGATTCAGCGCCTTCATTGATCCAAATTCGGTCCCATTGGCCCGAGTTTTCAGCAAATGCCTTTTCCAATCGATCTCCCTGAAAAACTACTTCTTCTCCTTTTTTACCAATGGATCGGATAGCTGCTCCTGGGTGTATCCAAAGCCCTGCTCCAGCATGGAAATGAATTTGTGCTCCAGCTTCAATATTTAACCTAAGGGGCGGGTTTATTATAAGATATCCATAAATAACATGTGGTTTATCAGCCTTCCAAACCAAATCGGTGTCCGTAATTGGCTTTTTGATGTATTCCACAATATGCGAAAGTGGTGGAAGGCCCTCAATGATTTCTGAAGGTCTGTAGTAATGTGCATTCTGGCCCCAAGCGGTGAGTTTTACATTTTGAGTCGCACCATTGGTCAAAAACTGCAAGTTTTCTTCAATCACAAAGGGATTGTTCAAGTTATTGGGGTCGATGGTTACTTCTACAAAAACAAAAAACGAATCCTCACCAGCCACTCGGTAGTTCTTTTGCGCACCAGATTCACCGTCAATATTGATTCTAAATTTTGAGTTTCCGCCAGTTCCAAGCGAAATACTAGAAATTTCGATGTCATTTTTATGCCGATTAAATACTTTGAATCTGCGAGTTGCCGATCCAATTGCCGTAAAAACAGTATCAAAGGTAATTTCAGAAGTGGAAAACTCTAAGGTACCAGAAGTTTCTAAGGCATTGCGGTCTTTTTTGCAGCCAATGGCAAAAACGAGTAGAAATATAAAAATGATACCTTTCATTGGGGCGCCAAAAGTAGCCAAACTTGAGGCAGACTAAAACGATGCATTTTTGATTTATTGCGTGCCAAGGGTGGGTTTTTGTTGCTCATCATCAATCTTTTGTTGAAAATAAGAAATCAAGTAATTTTTTTGTCAGAAATAAATCTATTTTTGCAGCCCAATTTTGAGAAGCAAATAATACAAGAATGAAAAAAGAAATTCACCCAGAGAGTTACAGAGCGGTTGTATTTAAAGATATGTCCAACGACTATATGTTTATTGGAAAATCTACAGCGAGCAGTTCAGAAACAGTTACTTGGGAAGATGGAACGGAATATCCATTAATTAAGTGTGAGATTACTTATAAGTCTCATCCTTTCTACACAGGTAAAATGCAATTCGTGGATACAGCTGGTAGAGTTGATAAATTCAAGACTCGTTACAACAAATTCAAGAAGTAATCTGAAGCTCTGTTGAGATATTGTGAAAAGCCTTTCTGACGAAAGGCTTTTTTTTTGAATTTATATTTACAACTTCGCTCAAAAAATTTATCAGAATGAATATCGTTTTATATGACAACTCCGCATGGAAGCAGCTCCTTCCGATCACCTTTACCAGGCCAGTTTCAGGCATTCGAGTTGGCATATTAACACTTCGCGAAAAATGGGAGGCTGAATTAAAACAAAAGGTTGCTTGTGTTACCCAGCCCCATTTGAGTAAAAAGTTCAATGACGTATCTACAAGTGGTAACTGCATTTATGTAGCGGGAAACTTATTTCCAAATGATGCCTTAATTGAAGCTATAAGCAAGCTTGCACCGAATGAAATGTTGCTAAAGGATACTGATGTGTTGGCTTATCATTCCGACAAAAAGCTTGATTTATTAGCATCTACTTCCATGTTTAAAAAGGTGGAATTTAGGTCTACCTACCAAAGCATAAAAAGACCTTGGGACATTTTCCTTTTCAATGGACGAGAGATTGAAGCTGATATCATCCGCCTAGAACTTGAACCCAATCCTAGCATACTTGACCACACGAATACACTTATTGGGAACCGAGTTTTTGTTGCGGAAAATGCAAGAGTTCAAGGCGCGATTTTGAATACTAGCGGCGGATCAATCTATATTGGGCCCGAGGCTGAAGTAATGGAAGGAAGTGTTATTCGTGGGCCATTTGCACTTGGTGAGCATAGTTCCATCAAGATGTCTTCTAAAATGTATGGCGATACTTCAATTGGTCCACATTGCAAAGTTGGTGGTGAAGTGTCGAATGTAGTATTTCAGGGATATGCCAACAAAGGGCATGATGGTTTTTTGGGCAACTCTGTAATTGGCGAATGGTGCAACTTAGGTGCAGACACCAATAGCTCAAATTTGAAAAATAATTATGGGAAAATTCAAGTTTGGGACTATGAAACTGAAGCAATGTCTAACACAGGACAGCAGTTTTGTGGTTTAATTATGGGCGATCATTCCAAGACTGGAATCAATACCATGCTCAATACTGGGACCGTTACCGGGGTTTGTGCCAATATTTTTGACGCTGGTTTTCCTCCTAAGTTTATTCCTTCCTTTAGTTGGGGTGGGACAAGCGGTTTCGAAACTTTTAGGTTAGACAAAGCCTTCGAGGTAGCGCAACGAATGATGGAACGTCGCGGATTGAATATAAGTGAAGAAGATAAGGAAATATTCAAATTTTGTTTTAATCACGATGCCAAATACAGAGGTTAGCAGTCTGCCAAATGAGCTATGGCACATCGATTGACTTTTACCAAACCGATCTAACAATCTTGTTTTTACTGACAGGATGTCTTGAATAAAAGCTATGAAAAAAAACATTGAATTCCTTGAACTAGTTGACCGAATGGACGAAGGAACGGAATTTATTCCACTTCTTTCAGCTGAAGATGAGGAACATTTAAATAAAGAAAACCTTCCCGAAGTTCTGCCAATATTACCGCTTAGAAATACGGTGTTGTTTCCGGGCGTGGTAATTCCAATTACGGTAGGAAGAGATAAGTCCATAAAATTGGTTAAGGACAGCTACAAGTCGGACAAAACCATTGGTGTAATTAGCCAAAAGGACCAATCGGTAGAGAATCCACTGTTCTCCGAACTCAATCAAGTCGGCACCGTTGCGCGTATTCTTAAAATGCTGAGAATGCCCGATGGAAACACAACGATTATTATACAGGGAAAAAGAAAGTTTCAACTGGATGAACTAGTATCTGAAGAACCCTATTTAAAAGCGAAAGTTTCGGCCTATGAGGATTTGCCAATAGAAAAACAGGCCACCGAATTCGTCACGCTGATCAATTCGCTGAAGGAACTTTCTAATCAAATTATCGATCGTTCGCCGGATATTCCTTCCGAAGCATCGGTGGCTATTAAGAATATCGAGAGTTCTACTTTCTTAATCAACTTTATAGCATCAAATATGAATGCCGATGTACCCGAAAAGCAGGGTATACTGGAAGAACAGGATATTTCGGAGCGAGCGCATCGCATGATGAAGCATTTGAATAAGGAACTCCAATTGCTCGAAATAAAGAATGATATCCAGTCAAAGGTTCGATTTGATATAGACCGTCAACAACGGGAGTATTTTCTGCAACAGCAGATGAAGACCATTCAAGAAGAATTGGGTGGAAATCCTATGGATCAAGATCTTCAAGAGCTTAAAGAGAGAGCCGAGAAAGTGAAATTCCCCGAAAAAGTGGGAAAACACTTTGATAAAGAGTTGGCCAAAATGCAGCGAATGAATTCGCAGAGCATGGAGTACTCAGTTCAATTTAACTATTTGGAACTCCTTGTCGATTTACCCTGGAAAAAATTTACCAAGGATAATTTTGACCTCAAGCGCGCTCGAAAAATTTTGGAACGTGACCACTATGGCTTAGAAAAAATTAAAGATCGCATCATTGAGCATTTGGCCGTTTTGAAGCTGAAAGGAAATATGAAAGCGCCTATCCTTTGCCTTGCTGGCCCTCCGGGTGTTGGTAAAACTTCGCTAGGTAAAAGTATTGCGGAAGCACTCCAACGCGAATACGTAAGGGTTTCATTAGGTGGCCTTCGTGATGAAGCGGAAATAAGGGGTCATCGCAAAACCTATATTGGGGCTATGCCCGGAAGAATCATTCAAAGTTTAAAAAAAGCCGGAAGTTCAAACCCTGTTTTTATTCTTGATGAAATTGATAAGGTAGGCCGTGACCATCATGGCGATCCTTCTTCGGCCTTGTTAGAGGTACTCGACCCAGAGCAAAACGAAACCTTTTACGACAATTATGTAGAAACGGAATTCGACCTATCTAATGCTATGTTTATTGCCACTGCCAACGATTTGAGCACCATTCATCCTGCCCTCCGCGATAGAATGGAAATTATCGAACTTACAGGATATACCGTAGAGGAAAAGGTAGAGATTGCCAAACGACATCTTCTTCCAAAACAAATTAAAGAACACGGTTTAGGAAAAACTGAATTGAAGATATCAAAATCGGTTTTAGAAAAAGTAGTTGAATCTCACACCCGTGAAAGCGGTGTCCGTGGTTTGGAGAAGAAATTAGCCCAACTCGTTAGAAAACGGGCAACTGCCAAGGCTATGTCTGAAGAAGTGGTAACTGAAATTACCGAAGACGAACTCAACAAGCTTCTGGGACCAGGTTTTCCTTCAGATCGGTATGAAAATAACGATGTGGCTGGTGTGGTTACTGGTTTGGCTTGGACTTCTGTTGGAGGAGACATACTTTTTATTGAGTCTTCTATTACCAAAGGGAAGGGAAAACTCACCTTGACTGGTAACTTGGGCGATGTGATGAAGGAAAGCGCTGTAATAGCTCTAGAATATCTAAAATCTCACTCAAGTAAATTAGGGCTAGAGCAAGAAATATTTGATAAATACAATGTGCATGTGCATGTGCCAGAAGGAGCAACTCCCAAAGATGGCCCCAGCGCTGGAATAACTATGTTAACTTCCTTGGCATCGTTGTTTACCCAGCGAAAAGTAAAATCAAAACTTGCTATGACGGGTGAAATTACTCTTCGAGGTCGTGTTTTAGCTGTAGGTGGAATAAAAGAGAAAATACTGGCTGCCAAGCGCGCAGATATCAAAGAAATTGTTCTTTCAATTGAAAATAAAAAGGATATTGAAGACATTAAACCAAGTTACCTCAAGGGACTTAAATTTCATTTTGTAAAGACTATGGATGAGGTTTTGGATATAGCCTTGCTCCAACAAAAAGTAAAGGATCCCGCTCTAATAGAGAACTACGTTACCAGTAGTCAATAAGGTGTTGCTTTAATTAGGAATATTCGATATTTGTAAGTCTTAAATAGTTTGCTATGCTGTCAAAAATTCTCATAAAGAACATCAAAGAACTGCTTTTAGTTGAGCAACCAGGATCGGAAAAAAAGAGGGTAGAAGGAGCTGAGATGAAGCAAATGGAAACCATTAAAAACGC
The DNA here is from genome assembly GCA_020435995.1 of Flavobacteriales bacterium. GTDB lineage: Bacteria > Bacteroidota > Bacteroidia > Flavobacteriales_G > Salibacteraceae > JAGQYO01. Next base: position 17,945 of record JAGQYO010000018.1, read on the forward strand.
ATGGTTGGCCATTGAAGGGGATAAAATAGTGGGATTTGGGTCGATGAACGAATGGGAAGGAATTACCAATTGGAACGACCTTCAAGTAATTGACGCTGAGGGAAGAATAGTTTTTCCCGCTTTTTGTGATTCACACTCTCACATTGTCTATCACGGAAATAGAGAAGGGGAATTCGTTGATAGGATAAATGGGTTTACATACGCCCAAATCGCCCAAAAGGGTGGAGGAATTATTAATTCTGTTTTGAAGCTACGGGAAGCCTCTGAAGACGAATTGTATGAGCAAGCCTTGGGTCGAGCAAAGGAAGTGATGGCAATGGGAACTGGAGCTCTTGAAATCAAGTCGGGTTATGGGTTGAATTTGGAGAGTGAAATGAAAATGCTTCGGGTTATCAAGCGATTGAAAAAAAACACCCCACTTACCATTAAATCAAATTTATTGGCTGCGCACGCATTGCCACCTGAATATTTAAATAACCGTGAAGGTTACTTGACCCTTATTATTGATAAAATAATCCCTGCGGTTGCAAAAGAGGGGTTGGCCGATTTTATCGATGTTTTTTGTGAGGCAGGATACTTTACAAATGAAGATACCGATCGAATTTTACGCGCAGGAAGCAAGCATGGACTACGGGCAAAGTTTCACGTTAATCAATTTACAAAATCTGGGGGTATAAAGGTTGGAATTCGCCGCAATGCTCTTTCTGTTGATCACTTGGAAGTGCTTGCTGATAAGGAAATTAAAGCGTTGATTGGAAAGGAAACTATGGCTACGATATTACCAAGTTGCTCATTTTTTTTAGGAATTCCTTACAGCCCTGCACGAAAAATGATTGATAGCGGATTAGGTGTGGCTTTAGCATCAGACTACAATCCAGGTTCGACTCCAAGTGGAAACATGAGTTTTGTGATGGCCTTAGCTTGTATTAAGTTAAAAATGACACCCAATGAGGCCTATAATGCAGCTTGTTTGAATGGAGCCTACGCTATGAATCTATCGCATGAATTGGGAAGCATAGCCATCGGCAAGAAGGCTAACGTGGTGATAACCAAACGCATTCCATCCTATTCTTACATTCCTTATAGTTTTGGTTCTAACCATATCCACCAAGTTATATTGAATGGCCAAGTGGTCTAATTGATAACACTTTGATTCTGGGTAAAAATTTACCCGTTGATTGGGTATAAAATTCGGGAATCAACCTTTGATTTCTATTGTTTATTAGATACTTTGGACCATTCAAATTCAAATGTAATTTCATGAAACAATTCTTCATCATTGCTGGAATTTCTCTTATGTCGTATGCCACGGTTTACGCGGGAGGTTTTCAGGTATCGCTCCAAGGCCAGAAACAAATTGGCATGGGCCACATAGGGGTTCCTATGTTATTTGGTGCCAGTAGCATCTATTTTAACCCGGGTGCACTTCCTATGCTAAAAACAAAATTTTCGGCTAATGCTGGGGTTAGTTTTATTAGCTCAAATGTGGCGTTTCAGAACAAAACCACAAATTACACTACGAATACCGAAAACCCAATGGGAACACCGTTGGAGTTGTATGCAAACTATATTCTCAAAGACAAAATAAGTGTTGGCTTGGGTATTTATACACCTTTCGGAAGTGCCGTTCAATGGGAAGATGATTGGGAAGGAAGATACCTCATTCAGAAAATACAATTGAGGTCATTTTTTATTCAGCCTACGGTAGGTTATAAAGTACTCGACAACCTCGGAATAGGAGTAGGGTTTGTGTATTGCACGGGTAATGTAGGCATAACACGCGCTTTGCCTTTGCCAGTTGGCAATTCGGAGGAATACACCGAACTTTCGGGTAAAGCAAGTGGAGTAGGAGCCAATATTGGCGTTCATTTTTCACCAGTTGAGAAATTGAACTTGGGTTTAACGTTTAAAACCAAAATCAATATGAAGGCGGAAGACCAAGAAGCTACTTTTTCGGTTCCGAATTCCTTGGCCGAGAATTTCCCTGCTACCAACAAGTTTAGTACAGAATTGCCACTTCCAGGAAGCATCAATTTTGGCGCGTCATATCTACTTACAGAAAAATTAACCCTTGCACTAGAAATGAACTTTGTTCAATGGAGTGCTTATGATTCGCTCAACTTTGATTTTGAAACCAACACCGCCGGCTTGCCCGACAGCAAAAACCCACGTCATTATCAAAACACCATGTCTCTGAGATTGGGTGCGGATTATAAAATAAACGACAATATATCGGCAAGGGCAGGAGCATACTACGACCCAAGTCCTGTACCAGACAACTATTTTTCACCTGAAACGCCTAATTCAAACAATCTTGGGTTGAGCTGTGGAGCCAGTTATGTAATTATGGAAAAGCTTTCTATTGATGCTTCCTTCTTATATATCATGGGACTAGAAAGGGAATCGTACTACGTGCCGTCTAATTTTGGGGGTTCATATAAGGGATCAGCGGTGGTGCCAGGTATCGGAATTACTTATCAATTTTAAACAAGAGCAAGATGAAGAATATCATATATATAGTATTGGCTTTTGTCATTTTTTCTTGTAAACCAAAATTTGACGAAATTGAAACAACGGGAGGCGAGGTAGATTTTTCTCGATATGTAGCCATAGGAAATTCACTAACCGCGGGATATGCAGATGGAACTTTGTACAAATCGGGGCAGGAGAATTCCTATCCTTCCATGTTGGCAGAGCAATTCAAAACTGTTAATTCTGGGCTTGTGTTTACTCAGCCCTTAATGGCTGATGACAATGGAGGGTTTCATTTTGACCCTAAAGGGTTTCCTGTAAAACGAGTTTTGGGATATGCGACAGATTGTACGGGTAAGTCCAGTTTAGGACCTGTACTTGCCACATCGTCGGCTCCAAACCCTGCAAACTTCAATAATATAGGGGCATCAGGACCTTATCAAAATATGGGCGTACCAGGCGCAAGGGTTGGCCATCTTCTGTATTCGGGTTATGGCAATGCGGCGGGACTAACAACAAGTCCAGCCACTGCAAATCCATATTATGTGCGATTCGCCTCTTCACCAAATGCTTCTATTTTGGAGGATGCAATGACAAGTAACCCGAGCTTTTTTACACTTTGGATAGGTAACAATGATGTGCTTTTACATGCAACTCGTGGAGCAGCAGATCCTAGTGAGCCTTTAACTTCATTCTCTGATTTTAAAGCAGCCTACGAAGCTGTTATATCAAGGTTGGTATCTGGCGGAGCCAAAGGAGCAATTGCCAACATTCCGGACATTACCAGCATTCCTTTTTTTACTACAGTAGGGTGGAATGCTTTGGATATAGATAGCTATACTGCGGATAATTTAAATATAATATTTGGTAATGTAGCTGATATCGCGTCAGCGAAGTATGGAGCTGCAATTGGAGAGCAGTATCGTATTAAATACCGAGCAGGCAAAAATGGATTCCTGATGGAGGTGCCTAAAACCGCAAGTAACCCGCTGGGATTTCGACAATTGAAAGAAGGTGAGTTTATTGTGCTCACGGTAAACCAAAACGCGATGAAATGCTCTGGATATGGCTCATTTAATTCAGCGAGATGGGGCTTCAGTTCAAATCCTGATTCATTATTAGTAGCGGTTAATCCATTAAAAAATTACGATGTTTTAGACGAATCTGAAATTTATGCAATCCGTACCGCTACAACTGGGTTTAATTCAGTAATTGCCGAGGCAGCCAGCCGACATGGATTGGCTTTGGTAGATATGTACTCTTTTATGGCTACCATCAAAGATCAAGGGATTATGTATGATGGTGTTAATTACACGCCAAGGTTTGTTTTAGGGGGAGCATTTTCTTTGGATGGTGTTCATCTAACGCCTAGAGGTTATGCTATAGTGGCTAATAAATTTATATCCACTATTAATTCAAATTTTGAAGCAAAGATTCCGCAAGTGTCGGTAAACAATTTCCCGGGTATTGCTATGCCATAAAGTATTTAAAAGAAGAAAAACCGCCTTTATTGGCGGTTTTTTTTTGCCCGAAAAAATTTGAACAGATAAAAAACATACATTGTAATTTGAAATAGAGATAATGAATCCAAATCGCCGAAAAATGCTTTTTATTACCACACAATTGCCCTTTCCGGTGCAAAGTGGAGGTGTGATTAAAACATGGCGTTTGTTGGAGCATTTTCAAGAAGAATTTGACTTGACTTGCTTTTGTATCCTCAAACCGATGGATAGGGCCAACTTAGATCACTTTAAAGAATCGTTAAGTGATACCAATGTAGTTGCAATTGCATGTGAAAAACCTAGATCGATTAAAAATTTGCTGAGTTCGTATTTAAGAGGCAAAACCTTAAATCAATTCCGTAATTTTTTACCAGAAGTAGAGCAGGAAATTTCTCAATTAGCCCAGGACTCAGAGTTGCTTTTTGTAGATCACTTCGAAATGTTCCAATATGTACCTGATGCTTATACCGGCAAGGTGATTTTTCACGAACACAATGCGGAATACGTTTTATGGGAACGTTTTGCGGAGGTAGAAATAAATCCTATCAAAAAACAAGTTTTAAAACTAGAGTGTGACCGAATAAGAAAGGCGGAGCTCGATGCATGTCAAAAAGCACATCTTGTATTTGCAGCGCCTAACGATTTAGTTAATTTGAATTTAGCTGTTCCAGATGCCAACTTTAAAGAAACCTATCATTTAGGCGAAGATGATCTGCTCGATTTACCCGAATTAAAATTCAATTCCACCTCCAAAGGTTTATATTTTCTGGGAACCTTGAGTTGGGAAGCCAATGTGAATGGGGTTGTACATTTTTTAGACAATATATTCCCATTGGTGCTTGATAAGGAGCCTAGGTGCGTGTTTTATATCATTGGAAAGGAACCCGACATTCGAATTGTGCGAGCGGCCAACCGATTTGGCGATAATGTAGAAATTCTGGGGTATGTAGATGACCTAGATCCCATTATTAAAAAATGTGCGGCAATGGTATTGCCACTCCGATTTGGTAGTGGAATGAAGGTGAAATTCCTAAACGCATTATACCGTGGCGTTCCTGTTGTTTCAAGCACTTTGGGTGCCGAAAGTATTGAAGTGAAACACAAAGAAACTGCCCTTATTCACGATAATGAACGTGATTTCGCCGATTCTTGTGTAACACTAATGAATAATGAAGAAACCTGGAGCAAGCTTTCCGTTAACTCGAGAATACTAGCCAAAGCCAATTACAAATGGGAGCCACTGCTGAGGGCAATGACCGAAGAAATTAATCGCCTTTAAAACTTTATAACCGCCCTCATAGAAGTGTATTCTTCACTCTCGAAGCGAAGGATATAGGTTCCTTTTTCAAGGCTTTCCGTGTTAATTGAGTGTTGTGAATCGGTAAGAAAACCTGCGAGTAGTATTTTTCCTTCCATGCTTACAATTTCGAAAGATACATGTTCATTTTCTACCAATTCAATGTTAAGCTCACTTGAAAAAGGCATAGGGTAAATCCTTCTCTGATCTAAAATATTTTCTGCAACGCTCACATTACCTGGAGTAAAAGGTTCGGACATATCCGAAACACAGCCATTAACGGTTACTTGTACTAGGTAACTACCCTTTAAAGTAGGCTTAAAAGTTTGTTTTGTTTCGCCAAGTATTTTCCCATTTTTATCATGCCATTGGTAGGTATCGGCAGCACCAGTGCTAAGCTCACCACCAACTGTGGTAATTACAGGTTTCGCGGGTTTCGCATTTACAGTAACATCGTCAGAAATGGAGTTTTTACATCCAGTAAGGGGGTCTGTAAAAGCATAAGTTAGGGTATGTTTTCCAACGCCGGCTGACGCTGGATCAAATTTACCTCCCGTGATTCCTGTGCCGCTATATACACCTCCACGAGGACTTTCTCCAATGGGTAAGTAAAGTGCATCATATTCACAAAAAACCTTTTTACTCAAAATCAATTGTAGGGTAGGAAGGGGATTCACCGTAACCTTGGTAGAATCTTGATTAGAGCAAAGGTTGGCATCTGTATAAACATATTTAATCCAATGGGAACCCGCACCAACTGTGCTAGGTGAAAAAACACTTCCCTTAGTGCCATTTACGTAATAATCTCCACCAGTGGGAGTGCCACCCGTAATGGTAAAATCGGAAGAATCGACACATACATCGCCCATTGTACCCATGCTTGTGCTTGGCAAGGCAAGTACGGTGAGGTTTTGACTTGCGGTATCCTTACATCCAATGCCATCGGTATATTCATAAATGATGTTGTACGTGCCCGGACCAGCCGTTTTGGCAACAAATATATTCCCGACCACATAGTTGCTGATAAACCGTCCACCCGCAGGACTTTCTCCTGTGAGTGTGTATTGCGCTTCAGAAGCACAAACTGGCGTTAGTGCTGAAAAGGATACCGTTGGCTTGGCATTCGTTCTAAATTTTACCGTGTTGCTGGTGTCATCACAAACGCCAAATTGTGTAATAAGGTAGTAATTACCACTGTCCTTGGCATATAAGGTATTGCTTGAGTTAGATGTGATAAGTGAATTGTTTCTATACCATTTATAAGTATATCCGCTGGTTGTGTGTCGCAACATGATGCTGTCGCCAAGACAAACTCGTGCAGAATCCTTACTGTAAATACGGCTTGACCCTGTGTAGCCAATAACATACTCCCGGGCTAACTGATTTCTTTTTTTAATAGCACCGGCATTTAAAGACCCGAGGCTGTTCGTCCACGAGGTGCCAGAGTTATCGTTTCTTTCAAAAAGATTAGTAAGGCAACCTCCATAGGTTTTATAGTGTTGGTTATTAGCAAAAAAATACTCAAAATCTCCTCTGGCGGTGCTGCTTGTTAAGTAATACACGCCCCAATATCGCGTAGAGTCATAAATGGTTTTTCCTCCTTGAAACGATTGGCTATTGGGTTTAGCATCAACGCGGTATAAATAAGCTCCAGTGGCTCCAGTAATGCTATCTACTACAACCGAATCTCCATCTGGGTGCGAAAGCACAAGTTTATGTGGGCTCGTAAAATCACTTACACAGGTATCGCCAAGTGGCACTTCCGAAATTTTCCAGAGAGGCCCAAAAGTTAAACTCCCGTGGTGGCCTTTTCCAGATAAATCTGAAACTGTGGTTCCAGAGGCATTGTCCATTTTCCAATAGGCTTCGAGCGAGGAATAATTAGGATGGGATGGTTTTATTTTTTGGCACATCCACTCTTTAATAGTGGCTTGTGAAAGCGCAGATCTAAATACTGAAACTTCGTCGAGCTGACCGTTTAAAGTTCTCGCTGGGTCATAGTTCTGGCCTAAATTGAACAACACATTAGAGCTTAATGTTCCCGTTTCCGATTTCGAAGCATCTAATTCGCCATTTATGTAAATTTTCATGGTGACACCATCGTAAACACCTGCCAAATGATACCATTTTCCAGCAGTGAGCGAAGCTGTGCCGTTCAACTTAGAAGGGCTTCCATTTGAGTTTATTACAAATTGCACTTTTTCTTTGTCTAGGGCTGCACCATCACCAAGTCGCATTAAAGTTGGGCTTGTGCCGCCAACTTCCGAACCCCACAAGGAAGTGATGTTGGCAGCAGCTCCACCCACAGTATTATTAAATTGAGTGATATTAACCCAACCCATCATAGTGAGTCCCGTTCCACTCATATTAACTGTTCCGCAGCTTACGTAGCTTGAACTCCCGTTAAACTCGAGTTTATGGCCAGAGCCTTGGGCCAAAAGTGAAAACGTAGTGAATATAGATAAAACAGAAAGGTAGAATGTCTTCATAATTCAATAAATTTTGGGTCACAAAGTAAATGATAATCTGTTGATAACCTTACTTTAGCGGAAATATGAGCGAAGAATCAGAACACATCCCATTAGTTTATAAAATTGACATCCCTAGTGAGTTTTTTAACACGGTTACAGGCCATCACTTTGATCAATGTACTATGTGTGAAACCCACCTTGGCTTTGATACGATGTACCTAATAGAAAAGGCTTGCAAACGCGTGAACTCAACCTTAGTGTACACACTTTTTGAATACGCAATTTGCTTAGATTGTACCTTAGAAATGCATAACCGAATGTCGAAACACTCGGTTGCAAGTCTGCAAAAATTTATGGCCGAAAAAAGCCATATCTCCTCTCAGCGTAGGCATTTAGAGGAAGATAATCTCGATTATTCCAATTGGCTAAAAACCTGTGTGGTCAATCAAAAAGCTGCCACCGATCTACAGGAATACAATATTTGTGGAATGTTTCAAGGAGATAGTATGATATTAGGTGATTTTCCTTATTTAATGAGCATTGAAGCCTTAGAGGAGATGGTCAAAATATTGTCGAAGGAAACCAAAGACGAATTAGATGATTTCAAAAGAAAACATTTAGGTGGGCCACCAGAATTTGAAGAATTATTTAAAAATAGACCTATTTTGGTAGTCTAATTATGCGTTGGTTTATTTTCATTTTTGTACTCGTTTTTATTTCTTGTAAAGAAGAAAAAGCAGAAACGATAGTGGACATTCCAGAACCCAATGTGGTAAAAACAGGATGGGGATTGTCCGTGCTTGGAGTAGCGCAAGACGCAGGGTATCCTCAAGCGGGATGTGATAAGGAATGTTGTAGAAGGGCAGTGCGAAATGGCCTTACGGTTTTCCCAACATCACTGGCAATTATAAACCACGATTCTGGTAAGTTTTGGCTTATTGAAGCTACGCCCGACATCAAATATCAATTGAATATGGCCAATGATGAACTTGAATCGGAAGATATTTTGATGCCTGAAAAAATATTCATCACACATGCACACATAGGTCATTATGCGGGTTTAATGCATTTTGGGAAGGAAGTGATGGGAAGTAAAAACCAAGCTATAAGTTGTATGCCCAAAATGGCTGCATTTTTAAGTTCCAATGGCCCTTGGAATCAATTGCTGGAATCAAGTAATATAGTTTTAGATACATTGGAAAATGGTAGAAGGGATTCTGTTTTTCTTGGATTCAACGTTACTCCCATGCTCGTGCCTCACCGCGATGAATACAGCGAAACCGTGGGTTTTCTATTCGAAGTGGACAACACCTCTATTGTATTTATACCCGATATTGATAAATGGGAAAAATGGCCTGTTAAACTCGATTCATTGTTGAGGGTTGTTGATATAGCTTTTATTGATGGGACCTTTTACAATGGTAGCGAGCTACCCGAAAGAAACTTGGAAGAGATTCCTCACCCCTTTGTTTTTGAAACAATGGCCCAGCTTGATAGCCTAGATGAAGGTCTGAAACGAAAGGTTCATTTTATTCATTTCAACCACACCAATCCACTTATTCAAGATCACGCGATACGGCGAGAAGTAGAAGACAATGGCTACAAAGTAACCAAACAAGGTGATTACTTTTCACTTGGCCGAAACTAAAGGCTCATTCTATCCCGTAATTTGGCCGACTGCCTCCTCGAAATTTCAATTTTTTCGCCTCCTTTGAGCTCTACCATCATTCCACCATTAAACCAGGGTTCTATTTTTTCAATCCACTTTAGGTTAATAATGTGCTTGCGGTTGGCTCTAAAAAACTCTTTTTCGCTAAGCCGCTTGTCGAGGCTGTTAAGCGATTTGAGTATCAATGGTTTGTTGCTTGCAAAGTGCACTCTTACATAGTTTCCTATGGATTCAAATAAGCGCACCTCCTTGAGATGTACAAACCAGCACTTCTCTCCATCTTTTAAAAATACTTGGTCATTTCCAGACAGTGCGCCTTTTTCGGCATCTTTTTCCTCTATTATTTTTTCTTCTTTGATAATAGAAATGGCTTTTTCTACTGCGAGTCGCAGCCGGTCTTCTTCCACAGGTTTTAATACGTAGTCCATGGCATTTACCTCAAATGCCTTTATGGCAAATTCATCAAATGCGGTTACAAATATGATGTGTGGTACTGTTTCGAGTTCTTCAAGTACATCAAACCCGTTTTTACCCGGCATTTGAATATCTAAAAAAACCAGGTGGGCATCAGAGTTTGAAATACCATCAATAGCTTCTTCTGGATCTCCGTATTCAGCTATAACTTCAATATCGTTGTATTTGCTCAATAGCTTGATTAGCTCTAAGCGAGCAAGCCGCTCGTCGTCAACTATTATTGTTTTTATTTTCATAAGTCATTGAATTTTAAAGGAAACTTAATTGTGGTGATTACCTCGCTTTTGTTGAGGTTTTTGATGGTTAAACTGGATGGGGCACCAAAGAGTAGCCTGAGTCTTTCACGGGTATTTACCAAACCAAATCCTGTTTCTGCTTTTTTTTCCTCATGATATTGCCCTGGATTGGTAACTTCAATTACCACAAGCCCTTCAACAACCATACTTTTTAAACTGAGTGTGCCACCTTTGGGCAAATGGGCAATTCCATGTTTAATTCCATTTTCTACAATGGTTTGAACCATGAGTGGTGGCACCAAAAAATTAGAAGATTGTTCGTCGATGTGGATTTCTACCTTCAGTCGTTCTTCGTATCTATAACTCTCAATGGCTAAGTAATCTTTTACTAGTTTGAGTTCATCGGAAAAAGGAATGAGTTTTTGACGCCCCATAAGGAGGTTGCTTCGCAGTATGTTGGATAATTGGGTAATACCCATTTTGGCCTTTTTGGGGCTTTCGTCTACCAAAGCACGGATACTGTTCATGGCATTAAATATAAAGTGGGGGTTGAGCTGTGACTTGAGTTTGTTGAGCTCCATTTCATTAATGGCAGCCTCCCATCGCAGGTTTTTAATTTCTTCCTGTTTGTAGTTTTTAAAAAAATGATAGAAAAAGTAAATCAACGACCAAAGCAGGAACAGAACAATCCAACCGGCAAATTCTTGCACCAGTAAACCAAATTCAATGCGTTTAGAGTTTTGAAAAAGAATGAAGGATAATCCCGAGTAAAACAGCTGAAACGCAAGGGCCATCGTTAACGAACCGAGTATAAATCGGGGTATCATCTTGCTAATGCTCAACTCAAGCCAGCGGTTTCGAATAATGATTTCGCGATAAGCATGAGAAATAAGCAAGCCTAGCACAAATGCGCTCCATAACGAAACAGTAAGTTCAGGCCCCGCAGGTACATTGCTCAGTTGGTTGAGAATAAAGGCAATTGATATGTATGTGGCCCAGCCCAGCAACTGACAAATCACATAAAGCTTGCTCATTTTCATTGCTTCAAATGTATGAGGATAGAGTAGAAGTGCCATGTTTCAATTACACCAATGGCCCGTTGAAAGGGAACAAGGATAAAGTAAATGAAGAGTGGTGTTGAGGGCTATTCAAAATGTACGATAAGAGGTTTATTTACAGAATTATTTAAATGATCTATTAAACAGGTCAATGTAATTCTTAAAAATAAAAACATTGCCTCTTTCCATTCCAGTGACTTCTGCCACTATTTCCATTTTTTTGATATCCTCAAAAAGCTTGTATACTGGTTAAAATGGTTTCGACAGTACATTGATGTTTTGTTTTTCATGTGTTTCGCCTTAGTTTAAGGCGCTTTTCTTTCTTGTAAGATACCTAAATATTCTTTGAGTATCGGAATGTCCGCCTCGGCCCAGTCCAAAGTTTCTAATTGTGTGTCATCCAACAAATCAAAGCGTTTGTGCTCCCGTAGTAGAACATTTCCAGATTTATAATTTGCTACAAAAGGGATTAATTGAATCGAAATGTCAGGGTAGTCAAAGTCAATGGGGGTAAGTTTTTGCTCGATGTCAATTTCAATGTTTAACTCTTCTCTAATTTCTCTTTTAACACAACCTGCTTGGGATTCGTTGCCTTCTAATTTTCCTCCAGGAAATTCCCATTTTAGAGGTAAATTCATACATCCACTTCGCTGAACAACAAGTGTTTTACCCATCATTTTGATTATCGCACATGTTACTTTTATTCTGTTCATTTAATTTTTTACAAGCCGAGAACACTCTAGAGCTCCACTGGTTCGAAATGCCAATTCTGGTCAAATTTATCGTTAATCTTTAAATCGAGTTAAGAAAAACAACTTGCTCAATCAACCCCAACCCCTCACTAATTACCTTTGCGGACAATTTTTATGAAAACAAAAACACTCAAAAAGAACAAAGTCAACGTGATAACGCTGGGTTGTTCCAAAAATATATTCGACTCAGAAGTCATGATGAGTCAGCTTAAGGCCAATAATTTTGATGTACATCACGAAAACAATGACGGTGATTCCTCTACGGTGATCATCAATACCTGTGGTTTTATCGAAAACGCCAAACAAGAAAGCATTGACACCATATTGGATTGGGCTAACGCCAAAAAGAATGGCCAAGTAGACAAAGTGATGGTAACTGGTTGTTTGAGTGAACGGTATAAAAATGACTTGGCGGGAGAAATTCCCGAAATTGATGCGTGGTTTGGCACCCGAGAGCTACCTCGCTTACTCAAAACACTTAAGGCCGATTACAAGCATGAACTGGTTGGAGAACGCTTACTCACCACTCCCATTCACTATGCCTACTTCAAAATTGCTGAAGGCTGCGATCGGCCTTGTGCTTTTTGTGCCATTCCACTCATGAGGGGTAAGCACGTGAGCACTTCTATGGAGCAGTTGGTGAATAATGCAAAAAGCCTGGCAAAAAACGGAACCAAAGAATTGATACTTATAGCCCAAGACCTAACGTACTATGGATTGGATATTTATAAAAAGCGCAATTTATCTGAACTTCTCGATCGTTTGGCCGATGTAGAAGGAATTGATTGGATACGATTGCAATATGCCTATCCAAGTGGTTTTCCGATGGATATCTTAGACGCAATGAACCGTCATGACAATGTTTGTAAATACCTCGATATGCCTTTGCAACACGCAACTACGAGCATGCTTACTGCAATGAAACGAGGCATTACACGTGAAAAAACGGATCAGTTAATTGATGCCATTCGGCAAAAAGTACCAAATATCGCTCTTCGCACTACGCTCATTACTGGATTTCCGGGTGAGACGGACGACGACCATGAAGAAATGCTTAATTGGATTCAGCAAAAACGATTTGATAGATTGGGTTGTTTTACCTATTCACATGAAGAAAACACATCGGCTTATGCATTAAAAGATGACGTACCAGCAGCTGTAAAACAATCCCGAGCCAACGAAATAATGGGACTTCAAAGCGGAATTTCACTTGAACTAAATCAGGCCAAAATTGGCAGCACCCACAAGGTGTTATTTGATAGAGTGGAAGGCGATTATTTTATTGGTCGCACGCAATACGACTCTCCCGAAGTCGACAATGAGGTTCTGGTTCATCATGAAGAAGGCCACGCTCGTATCGGCGATTTTGCTGAAGTATTGATTACCGATGCTGAGGAATTTGATCTGTTTGGAAAAATTGTTTAATGAGTTATGAGAAGCGAGTTACCAGATCCGAGTCACCAGACATGAGTAATCATTTAGGAATGTCTTTTTCGCTACAACTGCTAACTCGCTACAGGTACCTGATAACTTCCAACTTCTTTAGTGAGCAATGAAAACGAGTAACATAAAATATGATCAAATAAATTTCTTGCCTCGGCTGGTGCAGGACTATGTTGATCACAAGGATGGCTTAAGTTCTTTTTATAACCAATATCCAAACCTAGAAGGATTTAGAAATCAAATAGAAGCCAAATCCTTTTCTACAGATTATCGCAAAATCTTGGTGAATGTGCTTAAGGAGCAGTACGCTGGATTAAAAGTAGAACCATCGAGCGATTTGGTTTTCAGCCAAATTGAAAAACTATTAAAAACTAGCACCTATACTGTTACCACAGGTCACCAGCTTTGTTTATTTACGGGGCCTTTGTATTTCGTTTACAAGATTTTGTCGGTAATAAAGCTGAGTAGGGAACTCAAAAAGGAATTTCCGAAAAATGATTTTGTTCCCATTTATTGGATGGCCAGCGAAGATCACGATTTTTTAGAAATCAACCATTTTTATACAAAGGGGAAACGATTTGAGTGGCCAGGAGAAAATACGAGTGCGGTAGGCCAATTGAGTCCAGAACTTAAAAACCTTGAAGCAGAATTAAAAGCAACGCTTGGGCCTGGAAAAAATGCAGAGGAGCTAATTGACCTGTTTGAGCGAGCGTACTCCAAAACCACTTTAACTGAGGCTACCCGATATTTGGTTCATCAACTAATGGGGCAGTATGGGGTAGTTTGTCTCGATGCGGATCATGCTTCGCTTAAGAAGCTCTTTATTCCCGTAGTCGAAAAGGAATTGAAAGAAGGGATAGCTGAAAAAGAGGTAGGGGCAAGCATTCTAAGACTTGAGAGCGCGGGGTATAAAACGCAAGTGGCTCCGCGTGATGTCAACCTGTTTTACTTGGAAGTAAACAAAAGAACCAGAATTACACGATTGAAAGAAGGTTTTGAATTAGCTGATAAAAGCAAAACGTGGACAGAAAATGAAATACTTGCTGAAGTTTATACATCTCCAGAAAGGTTTAGCCCTAATGTGCTATTAAGACCCGTTTATCAGGAATTGATTTTACCCAACTTGGCCTATACAGGTGGAGCTGGTGAATTGAGCTATTGGTTCGAGATGAAGGAAATGTTCTCTGCTTTTGATGTTCAGTTTCCGATCCTAATGCTCAGAAACTCGGCAATTGTATTACCTAAAAGACAAATGGATAAATGGAAGAATTTGGGTTTTGCGCTAAACGACTTTTTTGCCGATCCACTTGATTTGGAAAAGCGATTGGTAGGCGACCTTAGTTCACACCAAACCGATATAAAACGCGAAACCGAGGCCTTTGATCAACTTTTTGCAGATTTAAGAATGAAAGCTTCAAAGGTGGATGTAACGCTGAGCCAGTCAGCCGATGCTGAACAGGCAAAAGCTTTTAAATCGCTGCTTCGATTGGAGAAGAAAATGAAGCGAGCCGAAAAACGTCATTTTGAAGAATCAATACAACGCATGCACAAGCTACGAGAAATAGTTTTTCCCAATGGTAGTTTTCAAGAGCGCTACACCAATTTTTCCGAGTATTATCTTGTAGAAAATCGAGTCTTTATGGAAGATTTATTGGATACATTCCAACCGCTTTCTCCCGATATTACGGTGCTCCAGATAGATTAACGCATCACTTTTATCACTTCGCAGAAGTATCCTTCCTTTTTTAGAACAATAAAATAAGCACCTGGAAGTATTTCTTGAAAATCGAGGTTGGTTTCTAATTCTCCTAATTCTACCTCTGATTCCCAACTTATTTTTCCTGAAATATCTGATATGGAAATTTGATAATTTCCTGGCTCAAAACCCCTGAACACCAAATTGTTTCCTTGCCAAAAGTGAGTTGGCTTAGGGTGAAGAGCATCGCTGGATTCATTTGAAAGCAACAGGGTAGTGGAATATTCGAAACTTCCATCGTGGTCAACCATTTTAAGACGATAATAAGCTGGTTCACTTCTCAATACGGATTGATCTAAATAACTATAACCTTGCGTTTTGTTAGACGAGCCAGCTGCATTTATTAAAGCTACGGTTGCGAAATAATCATTTGATTTTCTCTGTAATTCAAAATAATCGCTGTTAATCTCACTACTCGTTTCCCATTTAAGGTAATTACCCTGAGTAAGTTTTTTACCGCCAAAGGATTTTAACTCAATTGGCAGAGGAGTGCCGTTTCCTGCCCCACTAAAAATGCTAAATCCATCAACCCCCGTCCATGTAAGTTTGTTATTTCCTACATCAACTGCGCCTTGTCCTACGGTGTCAGTTCCAATAGTCGTTGAGTTGCTTGGACGTTGCCAGCTTGCACCGCTGTATTTTACAGGATATAAACTGCTCTCATCGCCTATTACATCGCTGTCTGCGTAGTGCAAGTCAATATTGTAAATCGGATTCGAAATTCCCGACGAAGTAACGGTGTAATAACGGTTTAAGTAAATACTCACATTCGCGTCGTATTGTGGGTGTTTTCCTTCACTTGCTTCTGCATCAATGTAGGAGCCTGCGGCCAAAGTAGAGCTCGTAAAATCTATATTCACCAATGAGTAGTTATTTGCATTGGCCCCAATAGGGAACAAATAATTTCCTGTATTGCTGTTGATGTGCATCCGCAACGGGCCCCCATAAATGTACGAAGAGGCGCTTCCTCCGCTTAGAACAACATCACTGCTCGACGATCCAAGGGTCATTCTAAAATTGTTTAAATTGACTAGTCCATTGTTTAATTTCAATTGATTAAAAACCTGAACATTACCTGTTGCGCTAACCGTTGAGCCGTTTCCGTTGATGTTTAATGTATTGTAATTTCCTTCAATTTGACCTGCCGTAACTAAGGTTTTATTGTTTTTATAAGAAATCAAACGAATGTCATCAATCGCCATTTCGTCTCTACTTCCCGAGCCAGATGAGTCATTAAACTCGAATTTCAAATAGAAGTAGGCCCCATTCTGAATCATTAGATTTTGGTTGAAATTAGAAAAACCGTGTTTGCGCCATGTGGGCGAACCATCTGCAACGGCATCTGAATAAGCTGAATCAATTCTAGCGTACTGCGAACCGTTGGTTGAGTAAGAAACAACACCTTTGGTGGCATATCCTTGATCGTTGTAAACATAGAGATGGTAACTCAGCAAAAATTCCTTAATGGTATCTCCCGTATTGTTTTGCAATTTAATTATCGCACTTCCAGGAGTAAAATCACTCCCACCTGGCTGGAATCCCAAGCTATAATTTCCGGCGCTGGTTTGAAACGCATAAATTCCCCCCGTTGAAACTCCACCGGAGCTGCTTCCCCTTGCATAATCTCCAGTAGTTCCTGATGCTCCGAACGCCAAATCACCGTCACTCATTCCCAAAATGGAAATTCCATTCGAATTAAGCTGGCCTGCAACAGGATTGGTTGCCAGTCCACCACCATTAAATGCTCCGTTGTTTATGCCGTCAACTGTGTTGTCGAAATCAATGGTATAAAGCACGTTGTTCTGCGAAATCGAGATACCTTCTTGGCCACCTACGTCGAAAGGCAAGCTTACTATTGTATCCGTTACATTGGCGCTTACAGTAAGGTTATTACAAATAGCAGTAAGTTTTAAAGAGGTTCCCGAAACTGTGTGCTTGAGCGAATCAAAGGTGGCCAGTCCGTTTAAAACATACTCTGAAATAGTATCACTGCTTAGGGTTCCAGTTGAAATTATTTTAACAGGATAATTCCCGAAATCTAAATCTCGGTTTCCATTCACATCTACTAATTCCACCACTGGCTGAGTTGCCATGAAAACATTAATCGTGCTGTTTGCTGGTTGTGTTTGCCACTTTATTTCTTCCGCAATTACATACAAGGAATGAACTCCAGAATTGATGGTTGTGCCACTATTCACCGTAGATTTCAACGAAGAACCATTTACATCCGTAGTAAATCCATGTGATGTTGGGTCAATTTTAAAAACCAAATGCGCACTATCAACAATGTTGGCTGTATTCAAATAAGCATACATGGTATAAGATTTAGTTGAGTTGTTGGTTACATCCATATTTCCTGAGGTAATGGGAATATCGATATAGGTGTCAGTAATTGTAGGGCTTCCAATTGTCAGAAATCCAGAACCATCGTGAAGTTTCACTCCTTGAATATGATCGGTCCAGTCGGCGGTGTTTCCAGTACCGGGCTCAACCCGTATATTGGTTATTTTGGTGGCAAGTGCATCTGTGGTCCCAGAATCTATAACACTAAATGACAATACAGATACAGCCTCTCCGTCGGTGTCATAGAGCGAGGAGATGGTACTCGAATAGCTAGTTTGGTTGATGCCGCTGATGTTCGAATTCGCATCTAAAGTTGAGCTTCCTTTTAAAATCACGTCATCAATCCTATGAAACCTAGTGCCAGCAGTATTTCGCATAAAAACGTGAATAATAATGGTAGAACCGGCACCAGCCAACGCCGTATCTGTTAATGTTTTGCTCGTGAAATTATCAGTTGTTTTAAAGACTTTAACCAAGGCTCCTCCATCAATTTGATAGAAGACGGACACTGAATCCAAAGCTGATTGTGTACCTTCTTCACTTAGATACATACTTAACTTAAGATTGTTGAAGTTGGAAATTGAAATGCTTGGAGAGCTCCATCTTCCAGGGCCATCAACATCACTAAACTCCATAGAATCATTTACTACCTTCATATAGTCTCCTGCATCAGAAAGTGTTACGTTGGTAGTATCCACACTCCAAGTTACACCTGCAGTGTCAATGCTGATGCTTGTTCCAGTACCTACGGCCCCCTTGCCGTTTTGCCCTGTAAATGTTTCAGAATATATAATGGTTTGGCTTTGACTAGGGAAGGCAAGTAAAAAATAAAGGCCTAATATGATTGTAATGCGTAAAGTTTGTAACATGAGAATGTGATGATTTGATTATTTCGAGAGTGCAAGTTAACGATAAAACCGACCGATTAACCCATTTGGTTGAAATAAATAAACTATTAAAAATCTGTTAGCAATTCCGGCGATTGGATACCTCCTCATTTCGCTAGCTATATACTTTTGCGTATGCAAGAGACAATCCTTATTCTCGATTTTGGTTCTCAATATACGCAGCTTATTGCCCGTAGAGTCAGAGAACTTAATGTATATTGTGAAATTCACCCCTACAATAATTTTCCAGAAATTGATGAAAATATTCGCGGTGTCATCCTGTCGGGTAGTCCTTTTTCGGTGAGGGACAATCATGCGCCTAGGCCTGATTTAGATGCCATAAAAGGAAAATTACCTCTTTTGGGTGTTTGTTATGGAGCACAATATTTGGCTCATTACTTTGGAGGCGAAGTGGTGGCGTCAGATCATCGCGAATATGGTAGAGCCAATTTGACCTTTGTAGACAAAACTTCGCGTCTTTTTAAAGGAATTGAATCGGGAAGCCAAGTTTGGATGAGCCATGGCGACACTATAAAAACCCTTCCAGATGGTTATAGCTTGATTAGCAGCTCAAAGGATGTGACAAATGCTGCGTTTAAAATAGACTCCGAAGATAGTTATGCGATCCAATTTCATCCGGAGGTATATCATTCTACTGATGGCTTGACCTTACTTAAAAACTTTGTGGTAGACATTGTTGGCTGTAAACAAGATTGGACGCCAGATTCGTATATTGAAACTACAGTTGCCCAACTAAAGGAACAAATTGGGAACGATAAGGTGATTTTAGGTTTGTCGGGTGGTGTAGACTCTACGGTAGCAGCTACGCTTATTAGCAAGGCCATCGGCAAGAATCTGTATTGCATTTTTGTGGACAATGGTTTGCTCAGAAAAAATGAATTTGAGAGTGTTTTGGAGCAATACAAACATTTGGGTTTAAACGTTAAAGGTGTTGATGCCAAGTCAAGGTTTTATAAAGAATTGGCCGGTGTTTCTGACCCAGAGACCAAGCGAAAAGCAATTGGGCGTGTGTTTATTGAAGTATTCGACGATGAATCTCACTTGGTGGAAGATGCCAAGTGGCTAGGGCAGGGAACGATATATCCAGATGTGATCGAATCGGTTTCTGTAAAAGGACCAAGTGCTACCATTAAGTCACATCATAATGTAGGTGGTTTACCTGATTTTATGAAACTAAAAGTAGTGGAACCCTTGCGTTCCTTGTTTAAGGATGAAGTGAGAAGAGTAGGCCGAACTTTGGGCTTGGCAGAAGAATTACTAGGCCGTCATCCCTTTCCTGGGCCAGGTTTGGCCATACGCATATTAGGCGATATTACACCCGAAAAGGTAGCTACCCTCCAAGAGGTCGACCACATATTTATTCAAGGACTAAAAGACAATAATTTGTACGACGAAGTGTGGCAGGCTGGGGCAATATTATTACCTGTACAGTCTGTAGGCGTTATGGGTGACGAACGCACTTATGAAAATGCTGTAGCTTTGCGAGCAGTTTCAAGTACTGATGGAATGACGGCAGATTGGTGCCATTTACCTTATGAGTTTTTGGCACGGGTTTCGTCTGACATCATTAATAAAGTTAAAGGTATAAATAGGGTGGTTTACGACATCAGTTCGAAACCCCCGGCGACCATTGAATGGGAATAATGCATTTTAAATTTTTCTTCACTTTTTTTCTTGTTTTTCAATTGGGGTTTGTGGCCTTTGGCCAGCAATTCAATGAAAAACAAGTGCAGTTGATTGATGGCAATACTTATTACTTGCACAAAGTAGAACAAGGCAATACGTTGTATAGCATTAGTAAAATGTATTCCGTTCCAATCAAAGATCTGCTCAAAGAAAACCCTACTTTGGAGACTGGACTGAAGGTAGATCAAGTAATTCGTATTCCAGTAAAAAAGGTATCGCCAAAAGTTTCGGGCGGAAACGCACCGAAAACGGTAGGCGAGTTTATGTTTCATACTGTAGAAGCAAAGGAGACGCTATACGGCTTGGCGAAAAAATACCGTGTAGAAGTAGCTGAAATTGAAGCAATTAATCCTGAACTTAGCGATGGGTTAAAAATTGGAATGGAATTAAAAATTCCGATGCCACCTCTCGAAAAAGTAGAAAACCAATTTGTGATTCAACCTGCCAAAGAGGATTCGTTTTTACTGCACTTGGTGGAGCCGAAGGAGACATTTTATAGTTTGGCCAAGGAATATGATGTAAACATTGATTCGCTTCGGTTGTTAAACGAAGGCCTTGCAGATGGACTTAAGGTGGGTACAACTATTCGAATTCCTATCGTAAAAGAGGCCAAAGAGCCCGTTGCATTGGAAGAGTTAAAGCTTGATTTTGTGAACCGAGACTCGATACTCAAGAGTGTGAAAAAGGAGCGATATAAGATCTGTCTTATGCTGCCCCTTTATCTGGCTGAAAACGATTCGATAAGTGAAAAAAAATTAGCTTTTGAAAAGGATGAGCTCTTTGTGTCATCTAGAATTGGAATGAGCTTTTATGCTGGGTTCAAAACGGCCATAGATAGCTTAGATAGAGCCGGTTATAAGTTCGACGTTGTAGTGTATGATACCAAATTTGACCCAATTACCAAAAGCACCGCGAAAGTTGAAGCCCTCTTGCTTAGGCCAGAAATTCAAGATGTAGATTTATTTATTGGCCCTTTTCATCGCGCTAACTTTGAAGTGGTTGCCAAATTTGCGAATGACATAAAAAAACCAATTATTTCTCCAGTTCCACAGAATATCAACCTACTTTCTCTAAGTCCTTATGTGATTAAAACGAACTCTTCGCCAGAATCTCAGGTGGCCATAATCCGCGAATATGTTTTAGCTAATTATGCGGATAAGAATTTAATACTGATGGAAAACAACCACTTAAAGGACATCCTTCTTTCTGAAAAATTTAGTGGAATTGTGAGGGGTGACACCAATAAGGCGGTTTACAAAAAAGTGAATTCGAAGTTTAATCGTTTGGTAATTAACGCTTTTGACACAGCTCACTTCGCTTATATGCTAAAAGACAGTGTAGAAAACATCATAGTGGTACCTCTTGAGAACAACACATTTGTAGCAAGACTTTTAAACGTTTTGAATAAAACCAGTAGGAAGTATGAAATCACGGTTTTTGGAATGGACAAATGGGAAACGTTTAGCTATCTCGATTTCAGGTATTTAAATAACTTAAAAGTGCATCTACCCCTCAATTATTATATTGATTATGACAGTGCTACTGTGCAGGATATGTTCCTTAAATACAAAACCAAATACTATACTGAGCCAGATGAATGGGGCGTATTAGGCTACGACATTGGGCTGTATTTTTTAAATCAATTAAACAAGGCTGGTACGGCGTTTTTTACCACTTGGAATGGTGAAACCTATCAGGGTCTTGGTACGCGCTTTCAATTTGAAAAAATGGGGCCAGGTAAGGGTTATGAGAATAGAGGAACCCAAATGATCAAGATGGAAAATTACTTTCAGAAGAGAGTTAATTAATGGATCCGTCGAAGGAAGAAATACAAAGTTGGTTTTACCGACTCCAGCAAGATATTTGTTCAGCTCTAGAACACGAAGATGGTAAAGCTAAATTTTCGACCGATAAGTGGACACGAGAGGGTGGAGGTGGTGGGACTTCCAAGGTTATTCTAAATGGAAACATCTTTGAAAAAGGAGGTGTAAACGTTTCTGCCGTATTTGGCGATTTACCCGATCAAATCCAAAAAGCCTTACAACTCAATAAATCCAATTTTTTCGCTACGGGAATTTCCATTGTAATTCACCCCAAGCACCCGCGTGTTCCTATTATCCACATGAATACGCGATACTTTGAAATCCCGGGTGAAACATGGTGGTTTGGTGGGGGAATAGACCTCACGCCTATATATGTAGATAAGGAAGACGCTGTGTTTTTTCACAATAAATTAGCATCTACTTGTAATCAATTTGATGCTACTTATTACCCTAAGTTTAAAAAATGGGCGGATGATTACTTTTATATCAAACACAGAAAAGAAACCAGGGGTATAGGTGGTATATTTTTCGATCGGTTAAATGGTCCACACAGCAAATCCGAAATTTTCGAATTTGTGAAGCATGTGGGGCAAACGTTCACAGAGAGTTATCTCCCAATTGTAAAGAAGAGTAAGGATAAGGCTTATACCGATTTAGAAAAAAAATGGCAACTGTTGCGTCGCGGCAGATACGCCGAATTTAATTTGGTTTACGATAAAGGGACCAAGTTTGGTCTCGAAACGGCTGGGCGTACAGAATCAATTTTAATGAGCTTACCTCCAGAAGTGAATTGGGAATACAATCATCAACCAGCAAAGGGTTCAGAAGAAAGGAAAACGTTGGATTTACTTATAAAAGAGCTCGATTGGACCAACATGAAACCCTAATTATTCCACCAAAGGTCACTTTCTGAAAATTCTGAAGGAATTTCCATGAGAATTCGAGAAGAAGCAGGAAGGTAATTATTGATTCTGCTTCCGAGGTGTTTTACCCATCCGAGACCAAGCCCTTTGTGAGTGAGCAGTATAAATCCTCTGCTATCTGAATCGAAAAAGAAGTCCTGTTTTTTGAGAAATTGCAGGGCCTGTTGAAGCGTTAATTCGCGGGACGGAAACTTTGATGCACTCGACACTGACAAGGCCAGCTCATGGTGGGGGACAAAGTTCTTACCTTTCATTTCACCCAGACAAACACCTAATTTCTTGAGTTTGATTCCTATTAAATTTTCAACGAAAGGAACATGTGATTTCGGGAAAGCATAAAGCATATCGAACTTTTCTACAATTTCTGTATCAGTTTGAAGTGAAACCTTTTTTTTAATTTCTTCAAAATGATTTGAATTTTTATTCGCAGTTCTGCCCTTCCTTTTAGGGTGTTTTTCTTGGCTGATATTTTTAAACTGAGCACCTCCCAACGGTCCTGACTTTTGCATAAAACATACGAAAAAGCCTTCTCCTTGTGTAGCGTGAGGATAGAAGCGATAGCCCGGAACACCTTTAATTTTTTCATCTACAATTCCCCATTCCGAAGAAAATGAAAGCTCGATAAACTCAAGCTCATTATGCGTTGAGAGCCACTTAAGGTTTTCTTCGTTTTCTTGCAAGTTAAATGTGCACGTACTATAGCACAAAATTCCGCCTGGTTTGAGTGCCGGCCATATTTCCGCTAGAATTTTTCGTTGGCGAGATGCGCACAAACCTACATTTTGGATGCTCCATTGCTCTCGGGCTTCCTTATCCCTAAACATGCCTTCACCACTGCAAGGAGCATCCACCAAAATAAAGTCAAAGGAATTTGGGTTGTTTCCGAAATCAGCAGCTGAATTGTTGGTACATAGAACTTTAGTGTCTCCCCATTTACTCAGATTATCTCGCAGTGCGCCCACCCTCGAATGAATAATTTCATTTGAAACCAGGAGACTGCCTTCGCTTAACAAATCGATTAAATGCGTGCTTTTACCTCCAGGCGCAGCACATAAGTCTAAGGCCCTTATACTTCTTTTTAGTTCAGCAATTTGAGAAAAACCCTGCTCCAAAAACATAGAAGCAGCTTCTTGTACATAATATCCACCGGCTTGAAACAAGGGGTCAAGGGTAAATTTTGGCCGCTCGGGGAGGATAATCGAATTACTCGCCCAAGGAATTCGTTTAAAATGAGGATGAGTTTCGAAATTCTTTCTCTTATTGATTCGAACTGTAGTTGCCCCTTTGCTGTTTAATGCCGTTTTTAGCTTAGATATTTCATTTTCAGAAAGATGAAGCAGTGATTGGCTAAAATCATTGGGAAAATCCATAAAAAAAACCTGAGCGTTATCTCAGGTCAATTACTTCAACTCCTGCTGGAGTTTTAAAGTCAAAATAGTTTTCTGCGTATTGCTTATCTCCAGAAAAATTCTTCAAGGTATAAATGAAGTTATTTCCATCTTTTGATTTTACTTCCACCGATTGAATTTGAATTTTCGCTTTATCTACATAAAGTAAAACGGTATGAAAAGGCTTGTCTCCAGGGTTTTCAGGATATAATCGAATTTCATTAACTGCAATTCCATTTTTAGTTTGATCGTCTCCAAGCACATATTTAAAGCCGCTTTCGTACAGCGTAAACATTTTTTTTGGATTCATAAACCCTTGCTCATCTTCTTCTGAAACTTCGCTTACTTGAACTTCCTTGGCATCTTTTAGATAAGTCCAAACCAATTTGCCGTTTGAGATGATTTCTTGTTCGCTCAATGCCAGTTTGTATTTATCACCTTTAACTATTATGGTACCAGTTTGCGTGTCGTCGAGGCCTTCGGCTGTGTTGTGTAACCGAAACTCAAAGTCTGCCGTGATGCTTTTGTACGACTTGTTTTTAGCGCTAAGCTGGTCTAGTATTTCTTTTGCTTTTGGGTCTTTTGGAACCTTGTTGTCTCTATCGGTTTGAGCCGCGATTCCCATTGAATAAAAGGCGAAGCAAATGGTAATTATTAATCTCATGTAAACGGTGTTTTAAATATTAATTGTCGTTATTCAAGAACTGTTCCAAAGAAACTTCATCAGGTATGAGTACCTCACGGGCTTTAGAACCTTTAAAGGGGCCTATAATACCGGCGTGCTCTAACTGATCAATAATTCTACCAGCTCTGTTGTATCCTAGTTTTAATCGTCTTTGGAGCAAAGATGCAGAACCCTGTTGATTCTGAACTATGGTACGTGCGGCGTCTTCAAAAAGTGCGTCGCGCTCCATGTCATCCATATTACCTGATCCGCCGTCGGTATCTCCCACAAATTCGGGAAGGAAAAATGCATCAGGGTATCCATTTTGATTGCCTATAAACTCCGTAATGGCCTCTACTTCAGGGGTGTCCACAAACGCACATTGAACACGTATTAAATCGTTGCCGTTAGAAAAAAGTAAATCACCACGGCCAATAAGTTGATCGGCGCCACCAGCATCGAGTATGGTACGCGAGTCAATTTTTGAACTTACCCTAAATGCAATTCGAGATGGGAAGTTGGCCTTAATTACACCCGTAATAATGTTGACGGAAGGTCGCTGGGTAGCGATAATCAAATGAATACCAATAGCTCGTGCTAACTGTGCAATTCGGGCAATGGGGGTTTCCACTTCCTTACCTGCGGTCATTATTAGGTCGGCAAATTCATCAACCACAACAATAATGTATGGCATGTATTTATGACCATTTTCTGGGTTTAGTTTTCGTTGAATAAACTTCTTGTTGTATTCCTTGATATTCCGGCAATGTGCGTCTTTGAGTAAATCATAGCGCTCGTCCATTTCAATACAAAGCGAATTGAGTGTAGCTACCACCTTCGACGTATCGGTAATTATAGCTTCACCATCATCGGGAAGTTTTGCTAAGTAATGACGCTCTATTTTATTAAATAAGGTAAGCTCCACCTTTTTCGGATCCACGAGTACAAATTTCACCTGTGAAGGATGCTTTTTATATAAAATAGATACCAATATGGCATTGAGTCCAACTGATTTCCCCTGCCCAGTGGCACCTGCCATGAGCAAGTGTGGCATTTTGGCTAAGTCGGTTACAAAAGTTTCATTGGAGATGGTTTTTCCCAAGGCCAATGGCAATTCCATATCCGAATTTTGAAATCGTTCACTTGCAATAACAGCCTTCATAGAAACCACACCAGCCTTTTGATTTGGTACTTCAATTCCTATAGTTCCTTTTCCTGGGATAGGTGCGATAATTCGAATTCCGAGTGCCGACAAACTCAGGGCAATGTCATCTTCGAGGTTTTTAATTTTTGATATTCGAACACCAGCAGCAGGAACAATTTCATAAAGCGTAACGGTAGGACCAATGGTTGCTTTGATTTTTTCAATTTCAATTTTGTAATTACGCAAGGTATCTACAATTCGAATCTTGTTCGCTTCTAGCTCTTCTCGATCAACTTGAATTTCCCCGTCACCGTGGTTTTCCAAAAGGTCGATTCCTGGCATTTTGTATTTTGCTAAATCTAGGGTAGGGTCATATTCTCCAAAGTCTTTGAGCTTTCGGTTTACTTCGCTGTCTGAAAGAATTTCTTCTTTGCTGTCTGCGATTTCTACGTCCATATCCAAATCACCTTCCACTTTGGTTGCGCTTTTAGTTGCAGTCGTGGGCACTTCAATCTCAAGCTCTTCAACTTCTTTCTTTTTTTCTGATTCAGGAATTGCTGTGTCTAGCTCCAACTCTTGCCCTTCAGATAAAGGTACTTCTTGCGCGTTGCGGTCGGCTTTTATCTCATCTGGATAAAACAGGTCTACTTCTTCTACACTTTCTTCTTCAATTTTGAGCGGATTAATATTCGAAAGGTCCATTCCTGATTCCTCTTCGGTTGAGCTTTTTCTGTTTTTGGGGAGAATATAAAGAAGGGCTTTGGCGATAAATTTAAAAGCAGCTTTAAATGAGAAATTGTAAGCAACAATTAAGTAAACTATAAAAACAAAACCCAGGAAGAGAAATGCACCGACATTTCCTATGGTGAGCACCAACCACTCATTCATATAGTATCCTGTGGCCCCTCCGGCAAACAAATAGTTGGTGTCGATGAAATAGGAAATGCTGGCTGACAGCCAGATCATTGCAAAAAGAGTATTCTTTGTCGTTTTTACAAGTGGAAGCAAGCTAATTCCGGTCAGAATTTTTACCCCATATAAAAAGAATAGGAACACAAATAAAAATGAGGCAACTCCAAACCAATTGTTAATAAATATTTGAGAGGTCATGGCCCCTAGCTTTCCGAGCCAGTTCGATACGATTATTTCGGGGTCGAGCAGCAGCTCCTTCCACGAACCGTACATGAGGTCTTGATCGGTTTGCCAAGTAAACAAGAATGAAACAAAGGCAATGAGCAGATAGAACGAAAACAAGATGAGCAACAACCCAAAAACTCGCTTAAATTTCTCGTCTTGAATTATGCTTACTATCCCAGGTAAGGGATTTATCTTTTGAAGAAGGCCTTTTTTACCTTTCTTATCATTACTTTTTTCACCCATTCAACAACGGTGGTTTTGCCATTATCAAAAGTAATCATAAGCCGCGCCTAGAACTCCCGTAAACACTGATTTTGAGCGCATTTTTTTAACACTAAAACGTTAACAAAGTCTTTAATAATCGAAACCCATAAAGGCTTCTTCCATTTTGCGCATGAGTACTTTGTTACTCACAATCTTGTAGTCGGTCGGTATGCGGAGCTGTTCAGGATTAATGGTTTCTGGTAATACTTCAGCAGCGGTTAGCTTCATAACCAGTCCATTGCTTTGAATCATATACTCCATCAGTACACCATCAATGCTATTAAAAGGGTTACACCAATTGGAGTTTTTCAGGTTGATTTCGTCTGTGTACCAAATCACATAATCGGGGATGGGGTTGTCGTAAAAAATAATCTGAAGTCCCTTACACTCATAGCCCGCGATTACTCGTGTTGAATCTACTGGCATAGATCTGAACGCGGGAAAATCTTGGTTAAAAAATTTGATGGTCGTTTCAGTAAACCTCGAAACGTACTTTGCGCTAACTATTTTCAAAAAGTAATCCATAGTTCGCCTGTCCATGTTACTTACATACCCTGCGGCAAAAAGTCCCATACCTCCAATCGACTCCATACGATAGGTATGGTCCTTAAAAATTAAGGTCATTTTATCTGGAAGTAAGTTCAAACCGATATCGTTGGTGTCCAAAAACGGATAAGTGAGGTTGTATTCTATCATACCCTCAGTACGAGAATTGGTCATTTGGCTCGCGTCATCTTGATCTGAATTACAGGATACTCCTACAATTGAAGCAATCGACATAATTAGATAGAGCTTAAAAAGAAAGTATTTAGTTCGTAGTATCAACAGAAAAATTGAAGGCTGTAAATCTAATTCATTCTTGGCTTAATAAATCTACTAATCTTCATTATTATGGTCATCAGGTGGTTCGCACTAGATTTTCGGGGTACTTTTGCCGCCTCAATAAATCGGAATTACATCAAATGGAATCGTTAGAACAAAAACTAGCATCTGCAATAGAAAAAGGACTTAATCATCTGTTTAACATTGACCTAGAAGCGAATTCAATTTTGTTGCAAGGCACAAAAAAGGACTTCATCGGCGATTTTACATTGGTGGTGTTTCCATATTTGAGGGCTTCTAAAATGAGTCCAGAAAAAACTGCAGAAGCCATTGGTGAATATTTAGTAGCGAATTGCGCACAAGTGTCTAATTACAATGTGGTTAAAGGATTTTTGAATATTTCGATTTCCAATGAATTTTGGATCACATGGTTGAAAAACTTGCCTAAAGTAGCTGATAGACTTCCAAAAACCAATTCGGGAAATACGATTATGGTGGAGTATTCATCACCAAACACCAACAAACCTCTTCATTTAGGGCATATTAGAAATAACCTGTTGGGATATTCGGTAAGTGAGATTTTAAAAGCAAACGGACATCGTGTTTTAAAAACCCAAGTAATTAATGACAAGGGCATTCATATATGTAAATCCATGTTGGCATGGCTTAAATATGGTGAAGGCGAAACGCCTAACTCTTCTGGGTTAAAAGGGGATAAGCTGGTAGGTAAATACTATGTAAAATTTGATAAGGAATACAAGAAGGAAATTCTTGAACTTTTGGAAACTGGAATGTCTGAAGAAGTGGCCAAAGCCAAGGCTCCACTTATGATAGAAGCCCAAGAGATGCTTCGGCAGTGGGAAGCTAAAGATACTGAAACCTTGAAATTATGGGAGACCATGAATTCATGGGTTTACCAAGGTTTTGATGTGACTTACCAAAGAATGGGTGTGGACTTCGACCAACTTTATTATGAGTCATTTACCTATCTGTACGGCAAAGAAAAAGTTCTAGAAGGCGTCGAAAAAGGGGTATTTTACAAAAAAGAAGACGGATCTGTTTGGGTTGATTTAACTGAAAATGGCCTGGACGAAAAGTTGTTGCTCCGTTCGGATGGGACATCTGTTTATATGACTCAAGATATTGGCACTGCTATATTAAGGGTGGAAGATCATCCCAGCTTAAGCCAGTTGATTTATACAGTTGGCAACGAACAAGATTATCATTTTAAGGTACTTTTTTTAATCCTCGAAAAATTGGGATACAAATGGGCAAATACTTGTTACCATCTGTCCTATGGTATGGTGGACTTGCCCTCGGGGAAAATGAAATCGCGAGAAGGAACCGTAGTCGATGCAGATGACTTGATGGAAGAAATGGTGGACAAAGCCGCTGAAACAGCCGAGCTACTTGGCAAATTGGACGGTTTGTCTAGCGAAGAAAAACAGGCACTGTATGAGCAAATTGGACTTGCGGCACTCAAGTATTTTATTTTAAAAGTAGATCCGCGTAAGAGGATGCTTTTTGATCCCAAAGAATCCATTGATTTTAATGGAAATACCGGCCCGTTTATCCAATATACCCATGCACGAATTCAAGCCATATTAGGCCGAGCTGGAGAAGTTTCAAATGCATTTGATTATTCTGAACTTAATGAGAAAGAATGGGCACTTGTACGGCATTTATATGATTTTGAGTCGGCTGTGAGTGAAGCTGGTAAGGAGTACTCGCCAGCGATAATCGCAAACTACACCTACGATTTGGTAAAACATTACAATTCCTTTTATCAAACTTGTTCCATTTTTGGAACAGATGATAACGAAAGAGATTTTAGGGTTTATCTATCATCAGTCACCGGTGAAACCATTGCTTACTTGCTTCAATTGTTGGGAGTAGCAGCTCCTAGTCGTATGTAGTTACTGTTCGATAATCTCTGCTAATTGATTAGGTTTCAGTGGCTTTTGAATATAACCTGAAACGGATTTGAATTTGCGAGCCCTATTCAAATCATCTTGGTTTAAGCTTGAGGTAAGTACATGCAGTTTTATGTCTTTGGCAATGGCCATTTTTTCATAATGTTCTAAAAATTCGAATCCGTCCATGATGGGCATTCTGAGGTCTAGAAAAATAAAATCAGGAAATTCTGAATTGACCTTGCATTGATTTAAATAATTTAAGGCCTCTTTTCCGTTGGTTTGTACTACGTAATCTGCATTTCCAAGAATATCTAAATAACGTCTAACGATAAGGTTACTAATAAACTCATCATCGATAAGTAAAACTCTAAGTCGTTTCATTGGATTCATTTCGAATTTTAGAAATTGTGGTTACGTAAAGATCCTATTAAAGGTTATCTGCTTCCAGACATTCGGTTTTTACTACATTTGCCCAACTTCAAAAAAACAAACGAAAATCAGGACAGGTAAAGGGTAGAGGATATGTTTGATAGTTTATCGGAACGGTTAGAAAGATCATTTAAAATACTAAAAGGTCAGGGGCAAATTACGGAAATTAATGTTGCCGAAACTTTAAAGGATGTGCGGCGGGCGTTGTTGGATGCCGACGTTAACTATAAAGTAGCCAAAGAGTTTACTAGTGAAGTAAAAGAGAAAGCCTTGGGGCAAAATGTGCTAAATGCCGTTTCTCCTGGTCAACTATTGGTTAAAGTAACTCACGATGAACTCACCAGCTTAATGGGTTCGGTTGAGGCGGAATTTAGAACTGATGGCAACCCTGGCGTTATTTTAATGGCGGGATTGCAAGGATCGGGTAAAACAACTCATACTGGAAAACTTGCTCATTATCTTAAAACCAAAAAGGGAAAAAAACCTTTGTTGGTGGCCTGTGATGTGTACCGTCCTGCAGCTATCGACCAATTGCATGTAGTAGGAGAGCAAGTAGGTGTAAGTGTTTTTAGTGATAAGGAAAATAAAAATCCTGTGGATATTGCTCGCAAAGGAATTGCTTTTGCGAAGGCCAATGGACACAATGTTGTGATTGTTGATACTGCCGGTCGGCTTGCGGTGGATGAAGTCATGATGAAGGAAATCACCGAAATCAAAAAAGCCATTCAGCCCCAAGAGACCCTTTTTGTGGTAGATGCCATGACGGGGCAAGATGCTGTGAATACAGCAAAAGAGTTTAACGATCGCTTGGATTTTGATGGGGTAATCCTTACTAAGCTTGATGGTGATACCCGTGGTGGAGCGGCGCTTTCTATTCGCAGGGTTGTAAATAAGCCCATAAAGTTTGTTGGGATGGGAGAAAAGATGGACGCATTGGATGTGTTCTATCCCAAGCGAATGGCCGACAGAATATTAGGCATGGGTGATATTGTGTCTTTGGTTGAAAAAGCACAGGAAAACTTTGATGAAGAAGAGGCCCGAAAGCTCCAAAAGAAAATAGCAAAAAACACCTTTAACTTTAATGATTTCCTTAAGCAGATTGAGCAAATCAAAAAAATGGGTAACCTAAAAGACCTAGCTGGAATGATACCCGGTATGGGCAAAATGATGAAAAATGTGGATATTGACGACGATGCCTTTAAGGGTATTGAAGCAATTATTCATTCTATGACCCCCCACGAACGTGAGAATCCCACTTTGATTGATGGAAGTAGGAGGAAGAGAATAGCTTCTGGCTCTGGAACTTCGGTTCAGGAAGTGAATAAATTGATCAAACAATTTATGGAAACCCGAAAGGTGATGAAGCTGATGTCGGATAAAAATAATATGGCCAAAATGATGTCGGGACTCAAAGGTGGATTGCCTGGCATGGGAGGAAGGCCCTAAAAACAGCAAACTATGTTATTACTAGACGGAAATGCCACATCGGCAGCAATTAGAACAGAAATAGCCGAAGAAGTAAGCAAGCTAAAAAGCCAAGGCAAAAAAGTACCTCATCTAGCCGCTATTTTAGTGGGAGAAGATGGCGCAAGCCAAACCTATGTCAATGCAAAAGTAAAGGCGTGCGAAAATGTAGGATTTGAATCTACCTTGGTAAGAATGCCTGCTGAAACAAGCGAAGAAGAGCTTCTTAGCACTATCAAAGGTTTAAACGAAAACCCCAATATTGATGGTTTTATTGTTCAATTGCCTTTGCCAAAACACATCGATGAAGATAAGGTAACCTTAGCCGTTGCACCCCAAAAGGACGTAGATGGATTTCACCCCGAAAATGTGGGCAGAATGAGTTTGGGCCTTCCTACCTTTTTGCCTGCTACCCCAAATGGCGTAATGGAAATGCTTGGCCGCTATAACATTGAAACAGTAGGAAAAAACTGCGTAGTGATTGGCAGAAGCAACATAGTGGGTACACCAATGGCCATATTGATGTCGAGGGGTACAAACCCAGGCAACGCCACTGTTACACTAACACATAGCCGCACCAAAAACCTCAAAGAAATTACACTTCAAGCTGACATTATTATTGTTGCTTTGGGCAAACCAAATTTCCTTACAGGTGAAATGGTAAAGCAAGGCGCCGTAGTGGTAGACGTAGGGATTCACCGAATAGAAGACGCCAGCAAAAAATCGGGATTCCGATTAGTTGGTGATGTAGAATTCGAAACAGTTGCTCCAAAATGTGCCGCAATTAGCCCTGTTCCCGGCGGGGTAGGGCCTATGACTATCGCATCGCTTTTGCAAAATACATTGAAGGCCGTAACGATGCGCAAGTAATCTAGGCAGGAAATTTCCAGTAGTGGCTTCAATCTTACTTTGCTTGCAATAATCTAGAAGTACGATCATGGTAGATGCTTGAAGATGACTAGATCTTACAAGAACAGGAACCCAAATAAATTGCCTTTTTAGATCAAAATTTATTTCACAGGAACAGGGAATCCTCTGTCGCGCATCAGCGCTTCGATATTTGCATCACGCCCCATGAATAACCTAAAAGCCTCTGCAGGGTCAATTGCGTTACGCGGCGCAAATAAATACTTCACTGCCTTACTGGCTAATTCTTTGTCATAAAAACCACCGGGCGCTTTCGCAAATGCCTCTGAAGCATCAGCTGTGAGTACATCTGCCCACATGTAGCCATAGTATGCGGTTGCGTAGCCTTCGCCAGAAAACACATGCCCAAAGTGAGGTGTTCGGTGGCGCATAACCAATTGTTTTGGCATATTCAATTCGGCTAAAGTTTCTCTTTCAAACTGGTCTACGTCTATAGTTGTTGGATCTGCTAGGTGAAATTTCATATCCATTATGGCAGATGCCAAATATTCCGTGGTAGAAAAACCTTGATTAAAGGTGCTTGCCTTTTTAATTTTAGCAACCAATTCGGCTGGGATAGGTTCGCCGGTTTTGCTATGAACTAAGTATGTGTTAATCACTTCATCGGTTGATAACCAACGCTCGAGTAACTGAGATTGAAACTCTGTGTAATCTCGCACCCCACTATTTAGCGTAGGGTATTTAACATCAGCCGAGAAAAAATGTAGGGCATGACCAAACTCATGAAAAAATGTAGTGGCATCATCCCAAGAAACCAAGAGTGCCTCTCCTGGTGCCGGTTTTACAAAATTTGAATTGTTTGAAGCTAACACATTTTTTTCGCCATCAAATGACGATTGACTTCTATAAGTTGTGGCCCAAGCTCCCGAGCGTTTTCCTTCTCGTGCATAAGGATCAAGGTACCAAAGGCCAATATTTTTACCAGTAGTGATGTCGTTTACTTCCCACACTTTTACGTCAGGGTGGAAAACAGGTACTGAATTCTCTGGAACTGGTGTAAACTTATAATTGAACAATTTGCCAGCTACCATGTGCATGGCTTCGGTTAATTTATCCAGCTGCAAATATTGTTTCACTTCATCGGAGTCGAGGTCATATTTTGCCTTTCTTACCTTCTCTGCATAGTAGCGATAGTCCCACGGTTCAATGGTGATGTTGTCTCCGTTTTTATCTGCCACAGCTTGCATATCTGCTACCTCTTCGGCCACTCGCGCAATAGCTGCAGGCCAAACGGCCTCCATAAGCGCCATGGCGTTTTCAGGCGTTTTTGCCATTCGGTCTTGCAAACGCCATTCAGCATAATTTTTAAACCCAAGTATTTCAACTTTTTTTCTCCTTAGTCTCAGAACTTCTGCGATTAATTCGTTGTTGTCATACTCATCTCCATTATCACCTCTCGAGTAGTAGTTTGTCCATACTTGTTTGCGCAATTCCCTTTCGGTAGAATAGGTCAGAAATGGATCCATTGAGGAGCGTGTGTTGGTTATGGCGTATTTGCCTTCTTGTCCTTTATCAGCGGCAATCTTTGCAGCTGATTTTACAAATCCTTCAGGCAACCCACCCAATTGATCTTTGTTGAGGAAGGTTACGTAATTCTCTTCGTCATGCAGTACATTGTCAGAAAACTTGTTGTACAAGCTCGAAAGTTCTTTACTGATTTGAGCGTATTCTGCCTTTTGTTGGGCATTAAGCGCGGCCCCATTCATCGCAAAATTGGTGAAAATCAAGTGAACTACTCGCTGTTGCTCTGCATCGAGAGGCTTTTTTTGCGATGCGTCATAAACCGCTTTTATGCGACTAAATAATTTTTCGTTTTGGGTGATTTTGGAGCTGAACTCCGAAAATAAAGGAGCCATTTCAGCTTGAATTTCCCTAAATTCTGGGGTAGACAAATTGCTGCTGAAAATGCCGTAGTAGGCCATAGCTCTTTCTAGCTCGGCACCTGAACGCTCCAATTCGGCAATGGTGTTTTCAAAAGTAGGTGCCTCTGTGTTGTTTGCAATGGCATCAACGTCAGCGAGTTTCATATCCATACCCTTGAGCATGGCATCCTTTACATCGGCAACATTCATAAGGTCAAAGGCGGGAACCCCACCATACGGACCAGTCCATTCTTTCAACAATACGTTATCTATCATAGGTTCTTCCTTCATTTGAGCTTCTTCTTTACAGGCGGAAATTGTCACCGATGCAGCTAAGATCAGTGACAGGTGTTTTATTCCAATAGGGTATTTCATCTCGCAAATTTTATGGGACAACATAAGTACAAAAAAAAAGACTTAGGCTTCCAAATTTACTTTAAGATGTTGTAAAGAAATGGGAATACTACAGAAGGTGCAGTAGCTCTAGTTTTTATCGTGGTTTTCCACTTTCAACAATTGAATATGGTAGGCCGCAATTCTAGCTTGTGCTGTGCCGTCTATCAATAGAATAACCACTAGCATGGCTATAGTGGTAATTAAGCTGGCCTTCCATAAGGGCGAATGAAAGAAGAGTAGGAGTAGGGCACAGGCCGCTATAATAAGCGGAATAGCGGTAAATACCACGGTATTATATTCTTTTAAGGTGTCCTCGGCGCGAGATATTTCTGATTGTACAAAAGCAGTTGCATCTTGGTTGTAGTCTATTTCAAACTGTTTGACCCGCTGTACATTGGTATAAAACAAACCAATTCCTATGGTCAAGAGCATTAAACCAGCAACTAAAGTAGGTACGATATAAGCTCTGGCCATGTCCGTTTTTCCCAGTTGCCAAAATGCTATGCTCGTCACGACGAAAACGACGCCAAAGAGCATAAAAAAAGGAGTTGAAACAAGTTCTGCTTTTGCCCAATCAGTAGCAGTTTTTAAAATTTCCATTGCTATATTTTTACATATTGTGTGCTTGTTACATAACTACCTAAATTCACTCCCAAAGATGGAAAAATTCTG
>JAGQYO010000189.1 GCA_020435995.1 Flavobacteriales bacterium
AACATAAAAACCAAATGCTGATACACAACACAAATAGAGTGAACGGAACAGCTATGCCTCAAAAGTTAGAAAATGGAGGTGAAATCAATAAAACAGAAAAATTGAATCGGGAAAACGTGCGAAAAGGTAAAACGAAAATCAATTTTTCAACTAAAAACGAAACCTTTACCAACAAAACAAGCTAGTAAAACACAACGAATTTGCCGTATTCCCCATAAGGTTATTATTTACTTTTTGAGAGTGGGTTAGGATTAGTCAACAGGGCGTTCAGCGCTGGGCCTGCCTGCCCCGATTTTTATCGGGGCCGCGCCGAATGCTTAGTTGTTAGCCACAGTACTTTCACTCGAATAGTCCTTTTATTGTGTTCATTGGCAGAAACATTTTTCCGCTATCTGGCAATTTAATAAATCCATATTTGTCATAAAATCTTACAGCATCTTCATCGATTGGGTCGACCACAACAGCAAATGAACCAATACTTTTAGAAATTTCGTAACTCCTTTTTAAAGCATCTACCAATAATAATTTTCCGATTCCTTGTTTTTGAAATCGATTGTCGATTGCCAAACGTCCAAGTAGAGTAGTGGGAATTGATTTATATGAATTAGG
>JAGQYO010000190.1 GCA_020435995.1 Flavobacteriales bacterium
GGGAAACTGGCCAATTATCTCAAAACAAAAAAGGCCCTTTCTCCCCTTCTGGTGGCTGGTGACGTATACAGACCCGCTGCAATGGAACAGTTAAGAGTACTGGGGGAGCAAATAGGTGTAGAAGTTCATATAGAACCTGAAACAAAGGACCCGGTAGTCATCGCTCAAAACGCAATTAAAGAAGCCAGGTCAAAGAATAAAAATGTTGTCATAATAGATACCGCCGGAAGGTTGGCTGTAGATGAGGTGATGATGACTGAAGTCTCTAATATTAAAAATGCTGTAAGACCCCAGGAGATCCTTTTTGTAGTAGACAGCATGACCGGGCAAGATGCTGTGAATACAGCAAAAGCATTTAATGAAAGGCTCGATTTTACTGGCGTTGTGCTAACCAAACTTGATGGTGATACCAGGGGTGGTGCTGCCATTTCTATTAAATACACAGTCAATAAACCTATCAAGTTCACCAGTAGTGGTGAAAAAATGGATACTCTGGATGTTTTTTACCCCGAGAGGATGGCGCAGCGTATCCTGGGTATGGGAGATATTACTTCACTTGTAGAAAAAGCCCAGGAACAGTTTGATGAAGTTGCAGCTAAAAAGCTG
>JAGQYO010000191.1 GCA_020435995.1 Flavobacteriales bacterium
GTTTTTTTGGCGAATCGATGTTTCACAAGGCTGATAATGCCAGTAAATATGGATTTATTACTTATGTTAATCAGTTAAAATCTGAAGGTGTTGTAATAATCGATTGTCAAGTATATACACCACATTTGGATAGCTTGGGTGCAATTCAAATACGTAGAGCAAAATTTATTGAAATTATTAAAGATAATCTATAAAGTAAATTAGTTTTTGACTATAAATAAAAAAAGCACTTACTAAAAATGTAAGTGCTTGATAAGGTGTGTGGGCGCACACGGGTTCGAACCGCGGACCCCCTGCTTGTAAGGCAGGTGCTCTGAACCAGCTGAGCTATGCGCCCTTTTTATATCTACTGAATATTCAGTGTCTATTTTTTATTTATTGAAGAACTTACTGCTATTTTAGATACTATTTAATGCATTCCTTAATAGCGTGTGCAAATATACGATATTTATTTTCAAATAAGCAAGTTTTTTTACAAAAAAAATTATCTTTATTTTCAGATTTTATGAAAGAAAAAATTAAGTTGCTGATTTTGAACAAATATCTATTATTCTTCCTAGTAATTATAATAATAGGTTATTCAATTTGGTACACTAATC
>JAGQYO010000192.1 GCA_020435995.1 Flavobacteriales bacterium
AACATAAAAACCAAATGCTGATACACAACACAAATAGAGTGAACGGAACAGCTATGCCTCAAAAGTTAGAAAATGGAAATAAAACCAATGAAACAGATAGACCAAAGCATAAAAACGAAAAATCAAAAACAGTTTTGTTCCAAAAAAATGAAGGCAACCCTAAAAGATTAGCCTAGAAAAGCACAACCAACCCAAACCAACCCAAACCAACCCGCCGTATTCCCCATAAGATAAAAATTACTGTTTTGAGAGTGGAAACTCAGGGTTAGTCAACAGGGCCTTCAGCGCTGGGCCTGCCTGCCCCGATTTTTATCGGGGCCGCGCCGAATGCTTAGTTGTTGTGATGAGTTATTTTCTGTATTTGTCTATCGGAATAATCTCCTTAGCTTTTGTGGCCTCCCTAAGACTTAAACGCTCATACTTGATTGCGAATTTGTCACCAAGTTCAATATATCCCCAACCATTCCATCCATTTTGAAAAGAATCTACATTTAAATAAAACTCATTGTTTTCTTGGTCTTTCGCAAACATATATGATGGCATACCATAGTGACTTTGAGGTATTTTATAAACGTCAACTATCGTGAATCCTT
>JAGQYO010000193.1 GCA_020435995.1 Flavobacteriales bacterium
TAGGTAAAAAGTGCGGAAGATGATGCACAATAGACAATACCATTACCAGCAGTCACAGAAACTGCTTTTGAATATGAAAGATGCCCTCTCCAAGTACCTATCGGAATATCTTTTGCATCTTGCCCAAAGGCAAATACAATAGAACTTAAAAGCAGTAATAAAAAAATTGACCTTAATTTTTGCATCTTTTGTAAACTACATCTCTCATCTATTTATTGTACAAAAATAAATATATTTGCACAACTATTGGCCTCGTAGTTCAACTGGATAGAACATCAGATTTCGGCTCTGAGGGTTGAGGGTTCGAATCCTTCCGAGGTCACTTTAATTAATTAAGGCAATAAATTACCTTAAATCACAAAAAAAAACTACCTTTGCACCCCAAATAAGGCAACTACCAAAATGAATCACGTTGAAGTAAAATTATTAGGAGGTGGAGCATCTAAAGATTTGGCTGCAAAAATCAGCGATTTCTATGGAGAGAAGCTTGCTAATTTTGATATGCAATACTTCAGCGATGGAGAGTTTCAGCCTATCATACATGAGTCTGTAAGAGGAAATTATGTGTTTGTAATTCAATCTACTATG
>JAGQYO010000194.1 GCA_020435995.1 Flavobacteriales bacterium
CTTGAGCCAAATGGTTATGTTCAATAGCATTGAGTAGCGTATTGGTAATAGCCTGTTGCCCCACAACATCCTTGAATGTTTGAGGTCTATATTTACGGGCTGAAACTACAAAATGCTCCATGGAAAATGCTTGATTCAACAAAGTTAAAAATTAGCCTTAAAATTTGGTATGGAACCATGATAATTTAAAAAGAGTTATTAACAATTTCAGTACCTTTGCGGCCAGTAGATTGTCTTATCGCTGTTCCTAATTTAGGAATGGAGGAAAGTCCGAACACCATAGTGCAACATAGTGGTTAACGGCCACCAACCGTGAGGTTAGGACAAGTGCAACAGAAAGAATGTACAGGTTATGCTGTAGTGAAATCAGGTAAACTCTATGTGGTGCAATGCCATGTATACCAACGCTTGAGGGTTGCACGCCCGATGTTGGGTGGGTAGGCAGCTAAAGGTTGCTGGCAACAGTAACTTCAGATAAATGATAAGAGCTCGTTAGAGTACAGAATTCGGCTTATAGATCTACTCTCGTAAACTAAAAGTGCGGCCTCAAGCCGCACTTTTATGTTTTTACTGGTTTTGACTATT
>JAGQYO010000195.1 GCA_020435995.1 Flavobacteriales bacterium
CCTGGTTTTTTACAGGAAATTAAATCTATTTTTTTTTCTAATAATCATACAAAACCATATCTTAAGTTTGAAACAAACTTACATACCTGTCCGGGTGCCCTGATTCCAGTTGAAGTTCTTGTAAGAAACATTTCTAAGGATAATCTTGAACCACTAATATTGATTACCTGTAGGAATATTACGGAAAGAAAAAATTATGAAGCTCGCTTCGAAGAAGCTCTTCTGAAATCACAAAAAGCAGAAAAAGCTAAGTCCGAATTTTTGGCGAATATGAGTCATGAAATTAGGACCCCTTTAAATGCTGTATTGGGTTATGCCGATTTATTAAAATATGTCAACGATGAAGAAAAGAAAAAAGAATTTCTTGAAGGAATTGATATAAGTGCAAAAACTCTTTTAAACCTGATTAATGATATTTTAGAATATTCTAAATTAGAAGCAGGCAAATTGACATTGAATTATAAAGTAGTAAATCTTCGCGATCTATTCAATGAATTTTTAATAATCTTTAAAAAATATAAATTCGAAAAAGGAATCGAGTTTTCAGTAATCCTGGATAATAATTTACCGGATTATTGTAATAT
>JAGQYO010000196.1 GCA_020435995.1 Flavobacteriales bacterium
TTGGGTCGCTTTGAGAGCATCTCTTTGATTCATTTTAGTGCATTGTTCTTAAAGGCTAAGATAATGCTTTCAAGTCTTCAACTTCCCTTTGGGCCACGGCACCCACCCCATTTCATAATATTTTTGACCTTGAAGAACCATGCTTGACCTATGTTTTCCATGTTCTCTCCCGTGGCCCCAAAAACAAAAATGCCTCAGGAAATATTTCCTGAGGCACTCCAAGTGATCCCGCTGGGGCTCGAACCCAGGACCCTAACATTAAAAGTGTTATGCTCTACCAGCTGAGCTACGGAATCTTGGCAATCTTGCCTAAATTTGAGGCTTTGCCTGATTTGAGGGCACAAAGGTAGCAGGTTATGAAACATAAGCAAAAGGCAATTTCAAAAATTCTGGCCCTTCTCGTGGCCTTCCTCCCCCTTTTCGCCAGCGCGCAACACCCCGCCCGCCTGGCCCGCGAAGCCGACTCCCTCTTCCAGGCAAAACAATACACCCAATCGCTGGAGCGCTACAAGGAAATATTAAAAA
The DNA here is from genome assembly GCA_020435995.1 of Flavobacteriales bacterium. GTDB lineage: Bacteria > Bacteroidota > Bacteroidia > Flavobacteriales_G > Salibacteraceae > JAGQYO01. The sequence goes on from JAGQYO010000196.1 coordinate 526, forward strand.
AACACGAATACTCGGAGGCCATGCTGCTCAAAATGGCCTTCATCCAGGAAGGGC
>JAGQYO010000197.1 GCA_020435995.1 Flavobacteriales bacterium
CTAAAGCCCTTCTCCTTAGGGGAAGGGTTTGGCCAGCGCGAAAGACCTGTTCTGGCGGGGATAGGGCAAAAACTAAAAAGGATTATTCCATGATCCTTCAGTGTTCTGAATTCCGAATAAAGCTTCAACACCCTTTGGGTGTTGCTTTTGTTCATTCAATCACTCGCTCAAGCGGAGCTTGGCTCGCTTATGAATAAACAAAAGCCGCGACAATTGTCGCGGCTTTATTCTTAGTGATCCCGGAAGGATTCGAACCCTCAACCGTCAGAGCCGAAATCTGATATTCTATCCAGTTGAACTACGGGACCAACTAGATTACAAAAGTAGATGCTTTTTAAATTGTGGCTGGCGCATTTGCTTTTTTATGTAGCAACGGGCTCAGCTTTTTCTAAGAAATAGGTGGTGTGGGTACCTGCTCCTTTTAAAGCTACTTCTCCCCTAGTTTCTAACTTAAATTCTGCTCCCAAAGCCTGTGCAAAGTTTTCTGAGCATTGCACCCTCATGGGCACTCCGTGGCTTTCTAAACGGCTGGCCAAATTCACGGTGTCGCCCCATAAATCATAAGCAAACTTCCG
>JAGQYO010000198.1 GCA_020435995.1 Flavobacteriales bacterium
CAACGTAATTACAGGAACGCCAGAATTACCATCGACCGCCAAAGGAGTAACTAACACGTTGATCATGGTCGGGCTCGGATTAGTTGCGGCTGCCGTTGGTGCATTTCTCTTGGTTGGAGTGAAGTTGAACATGTGGATTGTGCTCCCCATTGTGATCATCCTTGCCGTGGTGCTGATGAAGTACGCCACACCATCTGCCATCAAGGCTAACCTGAACAAGCAATTTTCCATTCTTAGCGACAAGCACAACTGGATTATGACGGTCATCTATACCATGACCTTCGGTTCGTTCATTGGGTATTCGGCTGCATTCCCAAAGCTTTGCCAAGATATTTTTCCGGAAGCCAATTATCGGCTTTGGGTATTCCTCGGTCCAGCAGTTGGTGCACTGATCCGTCCTGTTGGCGGAATGATCTCAGATAAGATCAATAGTGGGGCAAAAGTGACCATGGTAAGCACGCTCATGCAGATCGGAGCTGCGTTGGCCGTAGCCTATTTCGTCATTCAAGCACGGGTTGCAGACAACCCATTGGACTACTGGTGGCCATTCTTCGGATGTTTCATGATAC
>JAGQYO010000019.1:0-40198 GCA_020435995.1 Flavobacteriales bacterium
TAGGGTTTTTCTTTTTTCGACTGGAGTGTCCCGATGTGAGTCGGGAAGGTCGCAGGTTCGATTCCTGTATTCTCCACTAAAAAACAAGTCTTGACTTTAGTCAGGGCTTTTTTTTTGACCTCTAAATGGGCGGGAGCCTTTCCCAAACTTGATTCGGGAAGCCCGATCTTCTCCACTTTTTAGAACCCGGTCCTTTTTTGGTTAGGGTTTTTCTTTTTGCGACTTTGCTCAACAGAGGAATCACCTTGACTCACACCTTCTATATTTGCAACATGCACAAAGCGCCCCAATTGGTTCAAAAAGCAAAGGCCGTAAATTCGGATTTAGTGGATTCCTTTGGGCGCGAACACACGTATTTGCGAATTTCATTGATAGAAAAATGCAACCTGCGATGTACTTATTGCATGCCTGCTGAGGGAATTCAATTGTCTCCCAAAAACGACATCATGACGGCAGATGAGGTGATTGCCATTGCTTCTGAATTTGTGAGAATGGGCGTTACCAAAATCCGTCTTACTGGAGGTGAGCCCTTGCTGCGAAAGGATGCCGCCGATATTATAAAACGGCTTTCAGCCATGCCTGTTGAATTAGCAATAACCACCAATGGTGTTCTCCTCGATAGGTATTTTGAGCTATTTCAAGAAGTAGGTTTGAACCATATCAATATTAGCTTGGATACACTTCAGGAAGACCGATTCAAAGCCTTAACTCGAAGGAATGATTTCCTAAAAGTGAAGGAAAATATTTTTCAGTGTTTCGATTGGGGAATTCAACCCAGAATCAATGTCGTATTGCTCAAGGGGCAGAATGAGGATGAAATAGTAGACTTTGTAAGATTGACCAAAAACTACCCACTTACTGTAAGGTTTATCGAGTTTATGCCCTTCGATGGTAACCAATGGAACTCTGACAAACTAGTTTCCTTATCCGAAGTTTTACAAAAAGTGTCCGTTGAATTTGGCCGTGAAAACTTACATCGAATTAAAGATGCAGCTCACGATACTTCCAAAAACTATAAAATTGAAGGTTTTAAGGGCCAGTTTTCGGTAATTAGCACTGTAACTAATCCTTTTTGCGACAGCTGCAACCGCATTCGTCTTACTGCAAATGGAAAAATAAAAAACTGCCTATTTTCTGAGTCCGAAAGCGACCTTCTTTCTGCCTTTAGGTCGGGCAAAAAAATTGGCCCCGAAGTACAAAAAGCACTTGAGGCCAAAAAATTTAAACGAGGAGGAATGGAAACCCTTGAGGAATTCAGCAACCCCAGCCGCAATCAGCATAACCGCAGCATGATTCTCATAGGAGGATAGTTAGGGATTCAAAACAAAGTTTATTGGAATGCTGTACTTCACTGCTATATTGTGGTTGTGCTGAGAAGCCGGGACAATGCAAGGCATTTGTTGAATAACTCGTTTTGCCTCGGTAGAGAAACCCTCCGAAGGGCTTCTAATAATCTGAATGTTTTCAACCTTACCTGTTGTGTTTATCACATAAACGGCCAATACACTGCCTTGCCTACCCGCCATTTTTTCTTTCTCTGGAAAACGAAGGTTCGACCTCAAATGACTGTTTAGATATTGGGTATTACACGCTTCTCTTTCTACTTCGGATTCCAATTGCGCACATTCGCAAAATGAAGGCAAATAACCAGGAATAGGTTCATCCCAAATATCATTTGATATGTCCACATCTTTATCAATGTCGGGATCTTCTCCTTCATCAAAATACCTAAAATCTATTGGAATATCTGGAAGTTCCGACGGTTTCAAGTGAGATGAAATAGGCTTGGTTTTTTCAACCACTATTTTCATTTGCTGATCCAAGGATGCCTTGTTTTCCTTCTCTCGTTCAGGTTCGGGCAATTCCGGCACTTTCATCTTGCGAGAAGTAATCGGAATTACTTCCTCTTCAATCAACCAATCATTGTTGGCGGGTTTTTCAAAACTCAACGAATGATCTTTTGGGGTTCTGTATTCGAATGCCATCATAGCGAGCGCCAGTGCCACAGACAAACCAATATAAAACATCACACTTTTTCGCGATTCAATGCTGTTTCCAGCAGCTTTTTCTGTTTTCATAATTCGTGGATTTAAAAATTTGGAATCAACAAATACAAAGTTCGGGCCGTGTTAACGAAATGTTAACGACTTAAGAATTTAATCGCCAACAATGGATAGTTTCAATATTTTTGGGTTATGCAAAAACAATGGAAACTAATCGCGAGCCCACCCGAAGATAAAATAGATGAATTGTGCCAAATTCTCAATGTTAATCCATTGGTTAGCACCCTGTTGTTGCAACGAGAAATTGGTAATTTTGAGGATGCGAAGTCCTTCTTCCGACCCTCGCTAAATGACCTTCACGATCCCTTTTTAATGGCTGATATGGACAAGGCCGTATCTCGAATTCAAGACGCTATTGAGGAGGGACAAAAAATATTGATTTATGGCGATTATGATGTAGATGGCACAACTTCCGTTGCACTCATGTTTTCATTTCTTAGAGAAATAGTAAGTGAGGAATTACTTCATTTTTATATCCCCGACCGCTATGCCGAAGGTTACGGTATTTCTATGCAGGGTGTAGATTTTGCTCACGAGAATAATTGCCAACTCATTATTGCCCTTGATTGCGGAATAACGGCTCACGCCCAAGTAGATTACGCAACTTCCAAGGGAATAGATTTTATCATTTGTGACCACCACCTTCCCAAAGAAACGCTTCCCAAAGCTATTGCCGTTTTAGATCACAAGCGAAGCGACTGCCATTATCCGTACAAAGAACTCACGGGTTGCGGTATTGGCTTCAAACTCGTGCAGGCCCTTTCTTCGAAACTCGGTATTCCGTTTGAAAACATACACCCACTACTCGATTTAGTAGCCATAAGCACCTGCTGTGATATTGTTCCCCTAACTGGCGAAAACCGTGTTTTGGTACACTTTGGAATGCTTATCTTAAATGACAACCCTCGCACCGGATTGCGGTCTTTTGTCGAGCTTTCAGGAAAAAAAGGTCGGTTTAATGTTACCGATCTTGTTTTTACAATAGGCCCACGAATTAACGCTGCTGGTAGAATTGAACACGGAAAACGCGCCGTTGAATTGCTCTTGGCCAATACCGAATTGGAATCGGCAGGTTGGACGCACATTCTGGAAGCGAACAACACCGATCGAAAAGAATTAGACCAACAAACATCTATTGAGGCACTTGGATTGGTCGAAGAATTAGGTATACAAAATAAAATGTCAACCGTATTATTTCAACCACATTGGCATAAGGGGGTGATTGGAATTGTAGCGTCGCGCCTCATCGAGCAGTATTACCGGCCTACCATCATGCTCACCGAAAGCAAGGGAAAAGCTGTTGGTTCGGCACGATCCATAAAAGGATTTGATATTCACGAAGCCATTGGAAAATGTGATGACCTGCTTGAACAGTATGGTGGACATCAGTTTGCTGCGGGACTTACCATGCCATTAGAAAATGTCGATCAATTTGTACAAAAATTTGAAGCCGTTGTGCGTCAAACTATTGATAAATCATTGCTCATACCTTCACTTGATGTAAATGTGGAAATCGACTTAGACGAAATCAACCCAAAATTTTGGAACCTGATCAAACAATTTGCTCCGTTTGGCCCCGAAAACATGAAACCCGTTTTTATGACCCGGAATGTGAAAGATGCCCAATGGAGTAAAAAAGTGGGTGACGGCACCCATCTGAAACTAGATGTAATGCAAGATAAAAATCCGAATATTCGAATGGGTGGAATCGCATTTGGATTTGGAGAATTAGAGTCGCGAATTAAAAGCAAAGAATCTTTTGATATAGCCTATACCATAGAAGAAAACGTGTGGCAAGAGCAGATAAGCCTTCAGCTTATGATTAAAGATATTCGTTTCAATCCTTCTTAATAACATTGAAAAGCACACCGGTTAGCACCAACCCGATACCCACAAAGGTCATCCATTCATAGCGCACCGCAAATATCAAGTAATCAAATGCCAAAGCATAGAATATCCCTGTGTATTTCAGGCTGGTAACCACATTGGCTTTTTCAATATGTAGGGCCTTTGTCATATAAATCTGCCCTATTTGAGTAAAAACCCCCATCAAAACGATCATAACCCAATCAGAACGTTCTGGCCACACCCAATTAGAATAAGAAAGTACTGCCATAATCGGAATGGCAACAAGGGGGAAATACAAAACAATAACCACAGGTTGGTCGGTATTGCGCAGAATCCGAATACAATTGTAGGCCAAACCAGCAAATACGGCAGAGGCAATTCCCGCCAGCATATATACCGTTGTTAAGTCAGGATTAAATCCTTTAACCACTATTACCCCTAATATCGATATGGCGAAAAAGACCCATCTCAAGGGTTTCATGGGTTCTTTGAGTAGCCAAATACCAAACAAAGCAGTGAATATTGGTGACAAATACTGTAAAATAGCCGCCGTAGAGATAGGCAAATTCTGGAGGGTGTAGAAATAAAGTGTAAGCGCAATGGTTCCAAAAAGACCGCGCAGTATCAAAAACTTTTTGTTATTCCCGAAAGGTGAAATTCCCTCGCGCCAAATCATTATTCCACTTAAAGCAACGGAAACGAAGGATCGAAAAAGAATCAATTCTGTGGTGGGGATGTGCATAAGAAACTTAACGCACAACTGCATGAAGGCAAACCCCAAAACCGAAATCAGCATAAATTGTATGCCCTTGCTCACGGCGCAAAGTTGGGATTAAAACCTTGTGAAAGCAGATGGGAATGCAAAACAGATTAACACATTCAAAGGACTATCTTTGCCGCCCAAATTCACGTGATGCTTGATAAGGTAAAGGAACTTTTCAACGAAATAGATGGCCTAAGTGCCTCCAATAAAGCTGAGGTTGAGAACCTGAGAGTTAAATATTTAGGTCAAAAAGGAATCATAAAGGGGCTATTTGCCGACTTTAGAAACGTGCCAGCAGATCAAAAAAAAGAATTTGGCCAACTGCTGAACGACTTGCGAGCCAAAGCAGAAGAAGTTATAGGAGGCCTTAAAGAGAAAACAGGGAGCACATCAACGGCGGGATCGAAAAAAGAATTCGACGCATCCCTTCCAGGTTATCCATTTCTAGTAGGCTCTCGGCACCCTTTATCACTTGTTCGCCAAGAAATAATTGATATTTTTTCTCGAATCGGATTCCAATTATCCGATGGGCCCGAAGTAGAAGACGATTGGCATAATTTCTCTGCCCTGAATTTTCCTGAAGATCATCCAGCAAGAGATATGCAAGATACTTTTTTCGTGAAGAACAATTATGGCAAAGAGGAACTGGCCCTTAGAACCCACACCTCATCTGTGCAGGTAAGGGTAATGGAAGGACAACAACCACCTATTCGCACCATATCACCAGGTCGTGTATTTAGAAATGAAGCGATCTCAGCGCGGGCTCATTGTATATTTCACCAAATAGAAGGTCTATACATAGATAAGGATGTGAGTTTTGCCGATATGAAGCAGACTTTACTCTACTTTGCTAAAGAATTTTTTGGTGAAAAAACAAAAATTCGCCTCCGTCCTTCTTATTTTCCTTTCACAGAGCCAAGCGCTGAAATGGACATCTGGTGGGGGCTCAACAACGAATCAGACCATCGAATTACGAAGGGAACGGGATGGTTAGAAATATTAGGTTGTGGAATGGTAGACCCCAATGTCCTGAAAAACTGTAATATTGACCCTGAAGAATATAGTGGCTACGCCTTCGGAATGGGCATTGAAAGAATAGCTATGAATCGATACGGGATAAATGACCTAAGAATGTTTTTTGAAAACGACGTTAGGTTCCTAAAACAATTCGGTGCAGCCCTGTAAATAGTTAATTTTCAACGCGTTTAACGCAAGTTGTAAAAACATTGATTTTATTGCAAGAAATATTTTTCTTTGCAGATATTTTAAAACACAAAACTGAAGAAAATGTCAGACGTTAAAAACAAAGTAATTTCCATTATAGTTGATAAGTTGGGAGTGGATGAGTCAGAAGTAACAATGGAAGCAAGCTTCACAAATGATCTTGGTGCTGATTCATTGGATACAGTGGAATTAATAATGGAATTTGAAAAAGAATTCAATATTGCGATTCCAGACGATCACGCTGAAAACATCGGTACAGTTGGTGATGCAGTAAATTACATTTCAGAACACGCTGGGTAAGATTTTTCGCTTTACCCGTAAATAAATATATGGAACTAAAAAGAGTAGTAGTAACAGGAATAGGTGCGCTCACAGCATTAGGCAACAATGCCAATGATTATTGGAACGGCCTGATTTCAGGAAAAAGCGGAGCCGCCCCTATTACTCTTTTTGATGCCACTCATTTTAAAACACAGTTTGCTTGTGAAGTCAAAAATTTTGATATTCACGACTACATGGATCGAAAGGAGGCCCGAAAAATGGATCCCTTTTCCCATTATGCTACTGCGGTTTCGGATGAGGCGATAAAAGATTCAGGGTTAAACAAAGAAGATCATAACCCAGATCGTATAGGGGTCATTTGGGGAAGTGGAATTGGAGGAATAATAACCTTTGAGCAAGAATTAAAGAATTATTACCTCGGTGACGGAACACCGAGATTTAACCCATTCTTTATCCCCAAAATGATCGCTGATATTGCATCTGGCCATATCTCTATTAGACACGGTTTTAGAGGCCCGAATTTCTCTACGGTATCTGCTTGTGCAACTTCTACAAATGCCTTGATTGATGCGTTTAATTACATTAGGCTAGGAAAAGCCGATGCCATTGTTTCTGGTGGATCTGAAGCTACAGTTTCGGAAGCTGGAGTAGGTGGCTTCAATGCACTTAAAGCACTTTCTACCCGAAACGAATCACCCGAAACGGCATCTCGACCTTTTGATGCGGATCGAGATGGTTTTGTATTAGGCGAAGGAGCGGGTTGTTTGATTCTTGAAGAACTAGAACACGCACTTGCCCGAGGAGCCAAAATTTATGGTGAAGTTGCTGGAGGTGGAATGTCGGCAGATGCTTATCATCTAACTGCTCCACATCCCGAAGGATTAGGAGCTCTTAACGTTATGCGGGCTTGCCTTGAGGATGCGAATATGCAACCTTCTGATATTGATTATATCAATGTACATGGCACATCTACTCCTTTGGGCGATGTAGCTGAAACGAAGGCTATCCAAAAGGTATTTGGTGAGCACGCCTACAAATTGAACATTAGCAGTACCAAGTCTATGACTGGTCACTTGCTTGGAGCTGCGGGTGCAATTGAAGCAATTGCGGCTTTAAAATCCGTTCAAGAAGATATTGTTCCGCCTACAATTAACCACTTTACTGATGATCCGGAATTGGATCCTAAACTAAACTTTACCTTTCACAAGGCTCAAAAAAGAGTTGTGAGAGCGGCACTGAGCAACACCTTTGGGTTTGGAGGACACAATGCCTCTGTTATTTTCAAAAAATACCAATAAGCTTGTTTTTTAAGGATTGGTTTTCCTCAAAGACTAAAAATCCCACGTCGTTATTTATTAAACAACTCATAGGAGCCTATCCTACAAACATTGCTTTGTATGAAACAGCGTTAACACATAGTTCCTATATTGAAAACCGGCCGGAACAAGAAAACAACGAAAAACTTGAATTTTTAGGCGACTCAATTCTCGACGCCGTAGTGGCGAACTACCTCATCAAAAAATACCCCAAAAAGCGAGAAGGTGAATTAACTCAAATAAGATCGCGCATAGTAAATCGCGCCCAACTCAACAGGCTAGCACTAAAAATCCGACTGCACGAAGTACTTAAAGTTTCGAAAACAGACATCCAAAATACCTCCATACCCGGAAATGCCCTAGAGGCCATTCTCGGAGCAATTTACCTCGACAAAGGTTACGACTTTTGCAAAGATTTTATAGAATCTGAGCTGATAAAAAACAACCTCGACATGAACCAAATCATTACAAAAGATGAAAACTACAAGAGCTTGTTGCTCGAGTGGGCTCAAAAGCGAAGCAAGCGAATAGCCTTTACGCATGAACAAATCAACTCTGAAAAAAACATTTCTTTTGAAGTTACATTGTCCTTAAATGGCGATGAAAAAGCTAGGGCAAATGCTCCCACCAAAAAAAGAGCCGAACAAATCGCATCCAAAGCAGTGTGGTTGGGCCTTGTTGCAGCCAATAAAGAATAACAAAAATGTAATGCTCGCCATAATTAACAGCAGGTAAATATGGTAATATTGCAAAAAGAAAGAACACTTGGCTACCCTTGATTTTGACTATGATTACGACTTTTATTTAGTAGGCATATTTTGTCATTATAAGGATTATAGACTCGCATGGACCCTCAATACTTACCTGAATTGGGACCTGAAAAAAGAAGCTGATTACACGATTCTAAACGCTGACACGGAACAAGCTTTTTCGTGCTACATGTATGTAATTGAAGATGAGGAAATCATCTACTATCTGTTGGAAAACAGAGGCTCTAACGGGTTTTTAGTCCCCGAGCGAAAGGATGTCCATTATTTTCTGTTAGTTGAAGGCCTAATGGAAAAGAAAAGAAAAGAGGTTATCATACATCAAATTAAGGGCTTAAAAGGCGTATTGTCGGCTATTGAAATAGATCCAAAATCGCTCAGAAGTAAGCAAAATCTCCTCATGGAATAGTGTTCGATGAGAACAAATTAAAATAAGAACTTATGAAATACCTAGATAACAAAACCAAAATTGTTTCGACCATGGGCCCGGCTTGTGCCGATAAAAAAATCCTGAAAGAAATGATTGAAAATGGCGTGAACGTGTGCCGTATCAATTTTTCTCACGGCTCATACGAGGATCACCAAATTGTAATTGATAATATTCGCGAAATAAACCGCGAACTCAACATCCATACAGGAATATTAGCAGACCTACAAGGCCCAAAAATTAGAACGGGTCTCATGAAGGGCAATGGATTTTTATTAAAAGAAAACGCCACCATTGAAATCGGTATAAAGGATATTGAAGGCGATGAAAACCAAATATCCATCAACTATCAAGACTTTCCTAAAGATGTAAGTGCTGGAGAATTTGTATTGGTTGACGACGGGAAAATTAAACTTCAAATATTAGAAACCAACAATGTAGATCGTGTAAAGGCAAAGGTGATTCACGGTGGTTTGCTTACCTCTAGAAAAGGTGTGAACTTACCAAACACAGCTATTTCTTTGCCTTGTTTGACACCAAAGGACCTTCAAGATTTAGACTTTGCTTTAAAAAATGACATCGCTTGGATTGGCTTATCATTCGTACGATCAGCTGCTGATGTCATCGAGCTGAAAAAGTTGATAAAAAGCAAGAAGAAAAGCTCCTTAGTCATTGCGAAAATTGAAAAACCAGAAGCTTTAAAAAATATCGGTGAAATTATAGAAGCTGCTGACGGACTTATGGTTGCTAGGGGAGATCTGGGTGTTGAAATTCCATTGCAGGATGTTCCGCTGGTGCAAAAAAGTTTGGTCAAAAAATGCCGAAACATGGCCAAGCCCGTCATTATTGCAACGCAGATGATGGAGTCGATGATAGAGCAGTTTTCACCTACCAGGGCCGAAGTAAATGATGTGGCCAATGCCGTGCTGGATGGCGCTGATGCCGTTATGTTGAGTGGTGAAACTTCGGTTGGAAAATTTCCCGTTGAAGTTATCAAAACCATATTTAAAATCATCGCAAGGGTAGAATTATATGATGGTCTTTACAACACTGAAATCATGCCGGTAGCTTATGATGAACGAAAAATTACCGATGCTATTTGCGACAGCGCGGCACGCCTCGTAAAAGCTACCGAAGCCAAAGGCATTGTGACCATGACATTTAGTGGTTACACGGCATTTAAAGCATCTTCGTACCGCCCCAAGGCTTTTATTTTTGTTTACACAGCCAATTTCAAAATTCTAGACATGCTTAGTTTGATTTGGGGGGTAAAAGGCTTTTACTACGACAAGTTTGTAAGTACTGATCACACCATTGACGACATCAAATTTCTACTTAAAAAAGACGGCTATACACAAACCGGAGATTATGTGGTGCATATTGCAAGCATGCCTATCGCCAAAAAAGGCACCTCTAACATGCTGAGAATCTCGCATATTAAATGACGTTAAACAATCCTCGGCCCTCCGTGTTTATACTGTAAATTTGCGTCCGAACTAAAAAAAGAGAATATGTATCCCCCAGAATTAGTAGCCCCAATGAAACAAGAACTTACTGCGGTAGGTTTCAAAGAGTTGTTTAACCCACAAGATGTTGATCAAGTATTAAATAATGAAGAAGGCACCGTGTTGATTATGGTGAATTCGGTTTGTGGTTGTGCAGCAGCCAATGCTCGTCCTGCGGTAACATTAGCCGCTAAGCATAGCAAAAAACCAGATGTTTTGGCCACAGTTTTTGCTGGTGTAGATGCTGAGGCAACTGCACAAGCTAGAAAGCACATGTTGCCCTATCCACCCTCGTCGCCATCAATTGCCTTATTCAAAAAAGGACGTTTGGTTCATTTTATTGAAAGACATCATATTGAAGGTAGACCGGCAGAGTTAATAGCCGAAAACCTGGTCGCAGCATTCGACGAATATTGTTAAAAGCAAAAGGCCCAAACGGGCCTTTCGTTTTTTAGTACACCTTGATGGAATCCAAAGGTATGTTGAGGTTGCTATCTACAGGAATTTCGAATAGCGAATCAGCCAACAAAGCTTGGTCAACTCGATAAACAGGATTAGGATTAAAATTTAGCTTTAAACTCAACAGCAGAATCCCAATAGCGGCTGCACTTAATGTCCATTTTATCCAGTTGGATGCATTAGGTAAACCTTCAGGCGATATGGGAAATAGACTTTGTTTCCGAATTTGCGTGTTGTGCCTTTTCTCAAAGGCCTGCTTCAAATTGAGTTTGATTTTTTGAGAAGGCTCGAAGCCAAATCGATCATTTTTGATGATATTTTCAATATTTTGCATATCGTTCAATTCCTTTTGATTTATTTGAGTTTTTAGGTCAGCCTTTTCCGAGTTAGATAAATCTCCTGTTTTCCACTTTTCCATCAGATCATACAATTCTTCCTTTTTCATAGCTTCATTTTTTGGGGTTAAACTCACGAAGTAATCCGGCCAATTCTTGTTTGGTATAAAACAACTTCGATTTCACTGTTCCTTCTTTTATATTTAATGTTTGGGCTATCTCTTCAATCGAAAATCCATCATGGTATTTCATCAAGAAAGCGGCCTTGTTATCAGGGTCAAATTTTTCCAAACAATCAAACAGCTTTTCTCTGAAAAACTCCTCATCTGTTTTCTCATCAACCTGCTTTCCGTTTATCGCAACCTTAGAAGTGTCGGCGCCTTTTAACATCACTTTTCTCACCTCTAATTTTTTGTATTCATTTTTCACCATGTTGTGAGCAACACTATAAATCCAAGGTCGAAAAAGCCGCGAGGGATCATACATTTCGGGGCGTTCAATAAGTTTCATAAAAATATCTTGAAGAAAGTCTTCACATTTTTCCCGATCATTACTCAACATTCGACAGAAAAAATAGAACAGTGGCCGATGGTATCTTTCGTATAGTTCGTCAAATGCCCCGTAATCTCCCTTTTGGGTCAAAGCCATTAAACTTTCATCGCTCGATTTACTCTTCAATCTACTTCCGATAACTTGATTTCTAATAGGCATACATTCCATAGTTCCAAAAGTTCAAATCCTTTTTTCGTTGTGTTGTTAACGAGGGTTAATTGAGTACTTGGATTTGTTAATGAAACATTCTACTTTAGAAACCATCTTTAGAGCATGAAACTGATTCCAAAAATTTTACTTTTCTCCTTCCTATCATTTATTTTAATTGGCCTAAACCCAATTATACTATTTAACCCTTCGGATTTCACACTTCCTGATATTCCTCAAAAAATAAACAACCCAATAAAAGACAAAAAAGAAATGTTTGCTGTGGGAGGTCAGGTTTCTGCTGAATGGAAATTAAGAACACTGGACATCCCAGAAGAAAGTATCACTGAAAACCAACTTAAGCTTTTTAAAAGCCGTGAAGTTTACCGAATCCATCAAAAACTCCTTAAAGAAATAAAGGAAGGACCAGAAGGAAAACCGGCTTATGATGTAAAAAGAGCGTTTTTTCGCTCATTGTCACCGAGACAACGTTTGGACTATGACATGGAGACAGCGGTAGTTGGGGCCTTAATCACAATGAAGGACGAGGAGGGTAATATAGTTGTGACAGACAGCACCGATGCCACTGGAAGATTCCAAATCGAGGTTGAAAACCAAAAAACGTACACCTTGATAGTTTCACATGATGATTATCAAACCACCTTTTTAAAACTAAATACTAAAACCCCAAGACCCACGAAATACTCCGGCGCATCATTTAATCTGCTTATGTACCAAAAAGCAAATACGCGAATACCTAAAGACGCTTTTTTAATCCCTTATAGTCATCTGAGCTTTGATGTAAGAAGTGGGCAATTTTTGTTCAAGCAAAATGAAGAATTCAGAAAAGCATTAGAGCAAAAAATGGTGGTAGCCCGTGGCTCAGCACTTTATTTTCCTGATAAACAAGCCTTAGAAGAAGCTCCTCTCGAAATTTATAAAAACAACTCGCTTTACGCTTCATATAACACCAGCAAAAAAGGGAGGGTTGTGGCCTATTTGCCATTTAACAATGAATACAATATCGTTGTGAAGAGCACTAGAAAAGGTTATGAAAATAGTATGATTAATATTTCTACTAAGGTTCCAAATGACCTAATGTTGTCCGATGTGGAGGTGGGAATTGAAGTTCGATTGTATATGACCGAAGAAATTCTAAAAGCTGGACTTAAGGGAATTCCGTTGGCGAAATACTATTACCATGACAAAAACCTCAAACTCTCGCAAGATTTGGAATATGCAAAAAGAATTTCAGCTATACTCGAAGGTAAAGCAACAGTGAGTGAACTTTTAAAGGACGAATTGCTTTTAGCTCAAGGTGAAGGAAGTGTACTCGACCGCATCAACTCAAGGGTTAAAAAAGAAACATTAAACAAAGAACTAGTTGAGAAAGTAATTGCAGAAAATCAATTTCAAAAACTCATTAGATCCAAAGAAATAAAATCCCAATGGATACAGGAAAAATCATCAGATAAAGAGCGCTACGATGTTGCTAAAGATCATAGAACAAAAATAGGGGCCCTTTTTAACTATAGAAATCATCACTTAATGGCTGGTAATAAAAACCAGATACAACGTCAAGTTATTGAGCCGACAACATACCTCAAAACCTTTTACCATTCCTACGGGTACTCTGAATCTCAAATCCACAAACTAGACTCATATAAAGGCTCAATTGTACTTTCTAAGAAATCATATTATCTACTTTACATTCAATACTTTAAAGAAAATAAAAGAATTGCTCCGGAAGATTATGAATCGCTCGTTAATAGATGAAAGAAAAATATAAAATACTCTTTGGCTTCATAGTACTAACCCTGCTAGTTATCCTTAACGGTTTGAGCCAAGATTATTCGTTTAAAAATTTCAGAACCGAAGATGGACTGATTCAATCAGATGTGACATGTATTGAGCAAGATGAAAAAGGGCAATTGTGGATCGGAACGGTAGGGGGTGTTTCTATTTATGACGGTGTAAAATTCACCAACTTTAACCGACAAAATAATTTAGCCGAAGAGTGGGTAACGGCAATTCATGCCATGAAAAACGGTCATGTTTGGATTGGACACTTTGGAGGTTCCCTCAGTCTGTATAACGGATTTAGCAAAAAGCTAGAATCCTTTAAGACTGGCGACCTACTTGGCTTCTATTCGGTAAAGGAAATATGCTCTGACACATCTGGAAACCTCTTCATTTCGACTAATGGAAATGGAGTTTTTAAGCTCACTTACGCAGATAGCCTTATACTCGAACGGCACCCGGGATATCGAAAAAAATCGAATCCTTCAAAAATCCTAAACCTAAATGAAGGTCGCTTACTCATTGGGCTTGATAGCGGACTTTTCATGGCAAACTCAACTTCTGTAAAAAAACTATTTGAAGGCACAGTACTGGATCTTAAACCCTACAAAGATGAATTAGTAGTGGTACTCACTCCATTTCATATTCACCTCTATGATGTTAATACATCAGAACGAACTGAAATACCACTGCCCAAAGACATGATGGGTGATGGGGAAAAATTCGTACATGTAGATATTCGTAAATCTGGTTCATTTTGGGTGAGCACAAACATGAATCGAATTTTCGGATTTGGTGAAAATCGCCAAACGATTCTTTCCTCCTTATCAGGGCTAAATGTCCCTAACATCAATGACTTTTTTATCGATCGCGAAGATCAAGTTTGGGTTGGAAGCTCAATAGGCGTAGACTTATTTTTAGGAAGTGACTTTTTGTATTATAGGGAAAATGTCATTGGCAACAACCTTGTTTGGGATGTTTCTCATATTTCCAAAAACAAAGTTGCAGTGGCTACCAATGCAGGGTTATCATTCTTACTACTCGATAGCAACAACATGATAAAAAAGTCCAAAACGTTCTTCAAAAATGAGAAAATATCGAGTATAGCTTGTACACCCACGAAATGCGTTTGGGCCACAGAGAATGGTGATATATATGAAGGATCAGGCTTTACAAATGGCCACTTGAAATGGAAGATTGGAGCCCCCATTTCACAGCTGATGTTAGTAGGTGATTCAATCCTATGGATCGCCTCCGAAATTGGCCTTTATAAAGCTAGTTTTAATGGGTCCATTACAAGAGTGATCGTAAAAGAAAAAGCGGAAGAACACATATTGAGCCTCCTCATCGACAACCAAAATAATCTTTGGATAGGAACTTGGGATGGAGGGCTTT
Source organism: Flavobacteriales bacterium (assembly GCA_020435995.1). Lineage (GTDB taxonomy): Bacteria > Bacteroidota > Bacteroidia > Flavobacteriales_G > Salibacteraceae > JAGQYO01. The sequence continues at coordinate 14,884 of JAGQYO010000019.1, forward strand.
TCAAAGAATCTTCCAATGGATTTTCAAAACTTACATTTTCAAATTCTAAGCTTGACTCGAGTTTTGTGTTTTCATTATCACTGGACTCATCCAACAATATATGGGCAGGTACATACGGCAATGGACTTTTTCAAATTAATCCCACATCATTAGTACTCAAAAACTATAATTGGAAAAATGGAATGCAATGCTCATCTCCTTTGGCCCTTTCTTCAGATGCTTCAAATTCCATTTGGATAGGAAGTAATATTGGAATTGAAAAATTTGATCCGAGCACCTCACATTTCGAAGAGTATACCAAAGCTAATGGGTTCGAAGGGATTGAGGTAAATAACAATGCTTTTTCCAAATCACCATTTGGTGAGCTTTGGATGGGAACAATTGCTGGGCTTGTTAGGTACGAATCATTTGAAGATAACCACAACACTTTTCAACCTCAATTAGAATTTACCACGTTATTCATTTCTGACAAAGAAGCCATCTTTCCAGCCGATTCCACATTTACATCGATAGAAAACGATTTGATATTTGGATTTATGGGGTATTCTCCAGCCTTCGGAAAAAGCATTGAATATAGATACCGATTGATGCCACAGGATACTCATTGGTCAAAGTTTAGCAAAATAAACCAAGTAGAATTTCAAAATCTTAAACCGGGAACGTACAAATTACAAGTACAATGTGCTCTTAAAAAAATAGAGTCCAGCATTATTTCTTATAGTTTTCTGGTAAAGGTTCCCTTTTATGAAGAAACTTGGTTTTTCGCATCTCAACTGTTAGTTCTGTTACTCCTTTTTTCAATCGCCACTGTACATGGAAGAAAAACGAAGGGTTCTAGACTCGCTACGATTCTGGCAACCATTGCTGTTATCATTCTATTCGAATGGGGACTCAATTACGTAGAATCAAATGTGGACGAGTACACAAGAGGCATTGGATTCTTAAAAATTTCATTGAATGCCATGCTTGCTCTGGTCCTCTTCCCTGTAGAACATTACATTAAAAAAATAATAATAAAGGGGTCTAAGTAAACAAGTGGTTACTTTTGCCACTAATGGCAGAACATCATCACCATCACCATCACGATCACGGAGAGCGCGGACATGCGCACAGCCATGCCATCACCAAAAACCTAACAGTAGCCTTTTTACTCAATCTAAGCTTTACCATAATTGAAATTGTAGGTGGTTTTCTCACGAATTCAATCGCCATACTCTCTGATGCCATACACGATCTAGGGGATACGGTTGCCATTGGTTTTGCCCTTTATTTAGAAAAAAAATCGGAATCAAAAAGGGACAACAAGTTCAGTTATGGATATCGGCGATGGAGTACTCTCTCAGCCTTAATTAATGTTATCATACTCACCACTGGATCTATATTTATCATTGTTGAAACCATTCCTCGGTTGATTAGTCCGCAAGTGGTGCACGTGCCCGGTATGATTGGTCTAGCCGTTTTGGGGCTTCTGGTAAATGGAGCTGCCGTTCTGAAGCTAAAGGGAAATGATAGTTCAATCAACAACCGAACTGTGATGCTTCACCTCATGGAAGATGCAATGGGATGGGCTGCTGTGCTTGTGGGTTCTATAGTCATGTTATTCACAGAGTTCTACCTCATCGACCCCCTTCTCAGTTTGCTCATTGCAGCCATTATTCTTCGCAATGCCGTAAAAAACCTAAGAATCATTTTGAACATTTTTCTTCAGGCTGTTCCTAAGAAATTAGACCTAAGAAAAATTGAGACAGCCATTTTGACCCATAAAGCCGTAAAGGCGGTTCATGATATTCATGTTTGGTCGCTCGACGGTGAGTTTCACGTGGCTAGTTTACATATAGTGGTAGATGAATCGCATGTGCTGGAAGATATGCAATCGGTAAAGAGAAAAATTCGCCATGAATTTGACCATCTAGGGGTCTCACATGTTACAATTGAGATCGAATTGCCTGATGAAGATTGTGAAATGGTGGAGTGTAATACCTAAAGTATTAATTAGTTTCACCTTCCTTTTCAGTGGAATCTGATGTACTTAAGGAATCTGCTTCCGCTTTCATGTAGCTTTTTAGTCGTTTTGATTCGGCTTTAAAAGTGTTTTCAATATTCTCGCGTTGCTCCTTTACTTTGATGTAAGCATTTACTTCATAAATAATTAATCCTAGGATAAGCGCCGTAAAAAGCCCCAGTACTATCCCCAGTTTCATTTTTTTTGATCTTGTTTCTTCTTCAGCCATAAGATTAGATTTAATCTGTTTGAAAACAATGTGCCTAAAGTATAAATGTGTTGGTTTAAATTCATTGATTTAATAAAGTACTTCTCCACAAGATTTTGTTACTTATGATGCCTTTTGTTTTACTTTTGAGCTTGAATTTATTATTTGAAATTATGAGGCTTTTTATCCTATTTGCGGGGCTTTTTTTGGTTCTGACGTCTTGCAATAAATACCCCAACGACACTTCCTCTTTGCAAGACCAAGATTTGGTCATTACACACTACGATGCTACGGTATCTTGGCCTGCGTACAAAACCTATGCGATAGGAGATACCGTGCTATTTCTTAAAAATAAAGCTGGAAGGGTTGAAGCAGACACGGGATATTCGCAGTACAATAACCGTATATTAGACAACATCAACAACAACATGGTAGCCCAAGGATTTGTTAGGGTAGGAAAAAATCAAAACCCCCATATAGCCGTTGATGTTACGCTTATTAATGATGCCAATATTGAATCGTACACTTCATGGTACGGTAGCTCTTGGTACTGGGGTTATCCAAGCTATGGATATTACTATCCTTGGCCCACTACTACATATTACAAATATGAAGTTGGATCTATTCAGGTAAACTTTCTTGATATTACTCGGGTGGATACTTCGTCAAAAAGAATCCCTTTAATTTGGGGAAGCCAAGCAGTAGGGACCGTATCAAGTGACGCTACTTACAACGCTACGCGAGTAGATCGCGCCATAAATATCATGTTTGAACAATCACCATATCTTAAAAAATAAATTGATGAAAAATATTTTTATTTCAGCGGTAATTCTTGTCGCTTCGCTTCAAACTTTAAAAAGTCAGGGATATGGACCAGGTGAATTGTCTATTAACTACAACCTTGCTATTCCTACATCAGACTTGGCTGACTTTACCTCTCCAGCAAGTTTTAGGGGGTTAAACTTCCAATATGACTATTTTGTAACCGACCGAATTTCTGTTGGTGGTTATATTGGCTGGAGCGGTTTCTACGAAAAGAAAGAAGCCCAGAGTTATTCATTTGGTGAAGGTGATGTAGGTTATGCTATTAACGGTACACGATACAATTATTTTTTCTCGCTTCCTATTATGCTTAAAGGGCAATATAGGTTTATTGATGCGGGCCAAATATTGCCTTATGGTGCTCTAGGAATCGGTACCTACTATACTGAGCACGAAACTTACATTGGAGGTTATGGTTTTAAAGATAAAAATTGGACCTTCGGTATTGCACCTGAACTGGGCACGCTATTGAACTTAGGTCAATCGGGTTGGGCTTTTAAGGTTGCAGCAGTTTATAACATGAATTTTTACAACAAAAACAATTTCAACTCTGCTACTTATATCGGACTAAACTTCGGTTTTAACTACGACTTTTAAATTATAGTATGGTCCGAGAAATTGATTTGGCTCTCGGCCCCAATGATGCCTTTGATGCCGAAAAACGCATTCGTGAAGCGGCCCAACAGCTCGGCGTAGAACCTGACCAAATCAATGATCTTGTGGTGCTTCGAAGATCCATCGACGCACGAAAAAAAGATGTGCTTTATCGTATAAAATGCGCCGCATACATTGATCAAATAGCGGAACAACCTCACTTTAGAATTCCAGAATTCCCATCGGTTCAAGATGGTAAAAGAATCATCATTGTTGGAACAGGCCCAGCTGGATTATTCGCTGCCCTAAAACTCATCGAAAACGGCATCAAGCCCATACTTCTGGAGCGAGGAAAAGACGTTTCGACCCGCAGAAAAGACCTCCATAAATTACACATTGAACACCTAGTGAACCCCGATTCCAATTACTGCTTTGGTGAAGGGGGCGCTGGAACTTATTCAGACGGAAAACTCTATACCCGATCAAAAAAACGCGGTGACCTTCAGGCTGTGCTCAACACGCTCGTCAATTTCGGCTCAAGTGAAGATATTTTAATTGATGCGCACCCGCACATCGGCACCAACAAATTGCCTAAAATTATTTCGCGAATGCGTGAGTCCATCCTCGAAGCCGGTGGTGAAGTTCATTTTGACACACGAGTTGTAGACTTAGGAATTGACTCTTCTGGAATAAGAAGCGTAACGGATCAACTAGGAAATGTATTTGAAAGTGAGGCAGTGATTCTGGCAACAGGTCATTCAGCACGTGATATTTTCGAGTTAGTATACGCCAAAGGTCTTTCTCTAGAGGCCAAAGCATTTGCTATGGGAGTACGAATTGAACATCCCCAGCCTTTGATCGATTCTATTCAATACCATTGCGGTACCCGGAGAGATAAAAATTTGCCCGCAGCCGCTTACTCTGTTGTGCAGCAAGTAAATGAAAGAGGCGTGTTTTCTTTTTGCATGTGTCCGGGTGGATTTATTGTACCCGCCGCCACAGCACCCGGCGAAATAGTAGTTAACGGAATGAGCACTTCCACACGCGATTCGCGCTATGCCAATTCGGGAATGGTAGTAGCCATCAATTTAGAAGACCTGGGTTTTTATAAATCACATGGTGTATTCGCTGGATTGGAATACCAAAAAGCACTTGAAAAAACCGCTTGGGAAATGGGCGGAAAAACACAAACTGCGCCTGCTCAGCGCATGGTGGATTTTGCCAATGGGAGAGTTTCGGCCCAGCTAAACGACTGTTCTTATATACCTGGAATAACCTCTTCGCCCATGCATGAATGGCTCCCAAAACCAATTCGAAGCAGGTTACAACAGGGCCTGATGGCCTTTGGTAAAAAAATGAGGGGCTATTACACCAACGAAGCACAGATATTGGGTGTGGAATCCAGAACCTCATCCCCAATAAAAATTCCAAGAAATAACGACTCACTTGAACATCCAGAATGCAATGGGCTCTTCCCTTGTGGTGAAGGTGGTGGCTATGCTGGCGGAATTGTTTCCGCTGCAATGGATGGCGAAAGGGTGGCGATGGCTGTGGTAGCCAAAATCAAAAAATAATCTCATTCGATATATCATTTTCAAATGCTAGAAACTTCAGAAGCTGTACTCAAAGAATTATCGGTTCACTATGTAGGGAACAAATCCAAAGAAGAAGGTTATACCGGGTCGGTAGGCACATTCGATATGGACGATTACCTCAATGAAATTCTATTTGGGTATTTTTTAAAGCCTTTTAAAACTGGTACGGACCTATTCAAGTTCAAACACGAAACAGAACTTGGTCTCAACGAAATGTACACTTACTGCAAAACCATATTTGAGTATCCCGATAAATTTCACCTGTACAGTGTGAACATGCTTAAACACCTTTATCTCCAAAGCGACCACCCACATATTAAAAGGGGAGAATTCTATGTCGCACTTTTCGAAGATTTGATTTTAGAAGGGGAAATGGTGAACGCCATCGGAATTTTTAAATCAGAGCAAAAAGAGACTTTCCTAAAAACGAAGGACAAGAAAAACTATGTCACGCTTGACTTGGAGCAAGGAATTGATATTAAAAAACTAGACAAGGGATGCTTGGTATTTAATACTGAGGCAGAAAGCGGTTTTCGGGTGATGCTAGTAGACCAAAACGGATATGACACCCACTATTGGACCCACGATTTTTTGAATGTAGAAGCAGATAAAAATGAAGTTTACCTTACCAAGCATGTGATCAATATGTGTAAGGATTTTAGCAAAGACGTGGTTTCTCGAGAAGATAGCGCTCAAGAAAAAGCACTGTTTGTAGCCAAAAGTGTGAAATACCTCCAGGAACGAGAACAATTTAGCATGGAAGAATTTCAACAGGAAGTATTCGCCGATAAATCGCCTGAAATGGTGGAACAATTTAGGGACTACAAAAGCGTGTATCAAAGAGAACGCGAAGTACCCGAAATAGAGTCCTTTGGAATATCGGAAACAGCGGTAAAACAGGAAAAACGAAAAATTAGAAATACCATAGAACTAGATACCAATATTCAAATCAAACTCAACTTCAACGACCTGCAATCGGGAAGTAAGTTCTTAGAAAGAGGTTATGATCCCGAAAGAGAAATGTACTACTACAAAGTTTATTTCAAGCATGAAAAAAGATAGTGAATTCAACGAATCGCAGCAATTCAGGCATCCCGTTTTACTAGGCGGGCTTGGGCTAGGAGCCTTATATTATTTCGGTGGACTGTGGGATGCCTTGCTCAAAGGAAGCGCAATTGATGGCCCCATGTTGATCGGGCCTATTACTATGGGATTATTGTTGGCATTATTCGTTTTTGCCAACCTAAAAACCTCCATCAACAGCAAGGGCATTTATGTTCAGTTTTTTCCTTTTCACACACGTTATGTCCTCTACCCATGGAAAGATATTACACAGGCCAAACTCGTAGTTTATTCTCCGCTCAAAGATTTTGGTGGTTGGGGAATTCGATTGGGCTGGAAAGGCACCAAGGCATTTAACGTGAAAGGAAAAGAAGGCATCTATCTTGAATTGAAAAACGGTAAAAAGAGGCTTATCGGAACCCAAAAACCAGATGAAGCTGAAGTTGAAATAGCCAAATACCTTGTAGTTCTTCCTACAAAAGAGGACTAACCAAGCGAGAAAAAGATTCCATAAGCTTTTGGCTAAAAGGTCGTTGTTTAAAACGGGCTAAATCAATTTCGACACTGTTCACACAGTCTTCTAAAAACCGATTACGAACCTCCTTAGCCGTTTTGGCATCGTAAACCAAGGCATTTACTTCAAAGTTGAGTTCAAAACTTCTAATATCCATGTTGGCTGTTCCGATGGAAGTTACCTGATCGTCGCATACCAGCACTTTCGCGTGCAAAAAACCCTTGGAATATCGAAATATCCGAACCCCAGCTTCCAATAATTCTTCCAGGTAGGAATTGGCACTCCAGCGAACCAATTGAAAATCAGAATTTCCGGGAAGCAAAATCCTCACTTCAACTCCGCTCATGGCCGTAGTGAGGATGGCATCTAAGAGCACTTCACCTGGAATTAAATATGGGTTGGCGATGTACACATATTTTTTGGCGGAATTAATCATGGTACCATATTGCTGCATAACGCCCGCGTAATCCGAATCTGGTCCACTACCCACTATTTGAACCGAGCAGCCTCCTTTGCGATCAGAAACGTGAAAATTCCGACGCTCAAGCAGGTCTTCTTTGGTAGCAAAAAGCCAATCGGATAGAAATAAAAAACTAAGCCCATTCACTGAATTTCCTTCGAGGCGAATAAAGGTATCGCGCCACTTTCCTAGATGATTACCAGTGATGTATTTGTCGGCAACGTTAATTCCCCCAGTAAACCCAATTTTTCGGTCTACAATAACAATTTTTCGGTGGTTTCGATAATTTACTCTATTACCCAAAGCGGCAAATCGCACGGGCATAAATTCATGATGCTCAACACCAATTTTGCTTAAGCGGGTTTTATAATTACTGCTCAAACTCCAGCTTCCCACAGCATCGTAGAGCAATCGAATTTTGACGCCTTGTTTTATTTTTCTTTCAAAAAGGTTCAAAAACCTCTCGGCCACTTCTCCATCTTCAAAAATGTAATACTGTACATGAACAAAATTCTCGGCGGCCTCAATATCAGCGAAAATCGCATCGTAAGTCGCTGGGCCGTCATACAATACGGTCACTAAATTATGATGTGTAAAGAGAGATTTTGAACCTTTGAGCAGCAGCTTGGCCAAGCGAATATTGTCTTTCACCTCTGGAATATGAAACCATTCACGCCCTTCAAATTTGAAATATTCGTCGTCTATTATTTTGTGATAACGTTCTATATCAACGGTCTTTTTGAAGCGATACATTTTACGTTTTCTGTAGTTAAGGCCAAATTGGAGGTACAGCAAGAACCCCAGCACAGGAAACAAAACAACAACCAACAGCCAAGCAATGGTTTTAGAAGGACGACCATTCTCGCGGATAACCACAAAACCCAATATGAAACTGAACAAGAGTGTCAGAATTCCGATGGTAATTCGGTAAGACTCGGGAATATTGAGAAGCGACTGAATCATTTTAGGTGTGTAAAATTACAACGTTGTGGTGAGTGAATCCTCACTGGCGGAATCCTATGAATTAATTCGGTATTTGGTGAGGTGAAAACCAAAAACCAGGTGAGACTCTGAAACAAGTTCAGAGTAAAAAAAAGAAGGTGTAGATGAGTAGCAATACTTCAACAAAATCTCGTAGCTCGTAGAGCGAGATTCGTATTAGGTAATTGATAAATCGAATCTGAAAACCCTAAACTCCCGCTTGCTGTAACTCGATCAGAGTAATTTCTGGCATAATACCTACTCGACCTGGAAATCCAATAAAACCAAACCCTCTGTTGACATATAAATACTGATTGGCTTCTTGATATAAACCAGCCCAACGAGGATATTTATACTTCACAGGGCTCCATTTTATCCAACTCAAATCGACCCCAAATTGCATTCCGTGGGTATGTCCACTCAGCGTTAAATCAAAATGTGTGGGATGTTTTAAAACCTGAGCGTCCCAATGGCTGGGATCGTGAGAAAGCAGAATTTTAGTGGGAATATGTTCCACTCCCTTCAAAGCCAAATCCACGTCACCCACTTGTGGAAAAGGAGGAAGTCCCCAATTCTCAACACCAACCATGGCAATCGATTCATTTCCTTTGGTCAAAACTCGGTTTTCGTTCTTCATTAAATCAAAACCGAGTTCCTTGTGGTATTGATCCATGAGTAGCTGATCTTTTATTTTATCTTCTTGATTAAGCCAACGATAATACATGCCGTAATCGTGGTTTCCCTTGATGGACATAACTCCATTCGGTGAACTTAATCTCGAAAAAATATCCATATAAGGTTCTACTTCAATCGTTCTGGAATTAACCAAATCTCCTGTAAATGTAATGAGGTCTGGTTGGAGTTCGTTAACCATATCTATTCCCCTTAGCACGTCACTCTTACTGTCAAAACTCCCAGAGTGAATATCCGAAAGTTGAGCAATTTTAAACCCGTGAAACGCACTTGGAAGGTTAGCCAATGGTAATTTTATATGCTTTACTTGGTAGTTGTATTTGCCGATGGTAATGCCATACAAAAAGGAAGTGAAAGGTAGCCCCGCAAGCACAACTCCGGAGGTCTGCACAAACTTTCTTCGTGTAGGTGAATACGCGGGGTACTTGCTTTCTTTATGGTTAAACTTTAAATAAAACTCAAACGGAAGCCCTGCTGCAGAGTCTATTAATATCAAAAGTGAGTAGATCATCTTGCACAGCATAAGCGCAAAAGCAAATCCCACGAAAACGTTGCCATACCATGGAGGGGAAATTGGTGGGGCGCCAAATCGGACGGAAGTATAAGCTATTCCCCCAGCAATAATTAAAATACTGGCCCAAAATAACAATTGAATCTTTGACCAATAGGGTTTTTTACCATACCAATGTCGCAACCTGTAGTATAACATAACATCAAGCAGAATGTAAGAAATGGTAAGAATGATAAACCCGTAGAATCCGTGTTTCATAAGGCGGCAAAAGTGGTTCGATTTAATGGGAATTGGTTGGTTTGAGAGTTAGAAAATGTAAAGAGTGATGAATGGCGGTTAAATAGATTTCCGACAGACGAACGAAAGAGTAGTTCGGCAGAGATACGCGAAGAAGGCATAGAGATAACGCGGAGAGTTTTACGTGTTACTCCCGATGGCTCGTGGGATTATATTTCATCGCCCGCGGATAAGCTGAACGCGCAGAACTGCCCGGCAGGTATGAAAAAAATGATCTTCACAGATAATTTAAAATAATACAGAATTTTGGGAAACAACTATTCACTAACAGCTAACCCCAATATAATTACTCTGGCTTATTCCAATCGCTGTCTTTTTCTAAATCGGCAGGACGTTCTTCTTTATTTTGTGCATCACCTAGCTTGCTAGATTCTTCATCCAGTATTTTGAAAAGTTGGTCCAAATTCGGTGTCAATATCACTTCTATTCTTCTGTTTTTAGCTTTGGCCTCAGGAGTGTTTGCGTTTTCAACTGGGAGAAATTCGCTTCGACCAGCAGCTGTCAATACTTTAGGATCAATTTTAGAATTTTCGAGCATCAACTTTACTACCGAGGTCGAACGCATTACCGATAAATCCCAGTTGTCCTTAATAGGTCCATTGCCACTCATCGCATCGATATCGGTATGGCCCTCCACCAAAATGGTTATGTCGGTTTGCTTTTCGAGCACTTTGCCCAATTCAATAAGCGCAGACTTGCCTTCAGGGTTGATAACCGTTGAGCCGCTTGGAAACAACAATTTAGCCTCCATAGAAACGTAAATCCTGCCGTTTTTCTGAGTGACGGTAAGGCCTTTATCAGCAAAATTTAAAAGTGCGTTAGCCACTTTATCCTTAAGTGCTCGTGTGGCTTCATCTTTTTCAGCCATTAGCCTTTCCAGCTCGTTAATTCTTTTTTCGCGTTCTTGTAAGGCCTTGTCTTTTTCATCCAGTTCGCGTTTTAAACCATTAAGCTGCGCTTCCAGCTTCCTCAGTTCGGCTTCTTTTCTTACCAGTTCATCTTCTTTTACTTGTAAATTCTCCTGAGCTTTAAGCACATCTTGAAGCAATTTGGTATTCTCCGCTCGGCTAACCGCACTGCTTTTTTCTTGGTTCTCTACAAGTTGCTTTTTAAAATCTTCTTGTCTTAGAAAACGCTCTTTGAGACTTGCGTATTCCCCTTGGAAAATGGCAGACTCCTTTTTCGCTTGGTCATAGTCCTTTTGCAGCTTATCTACTCGCCCGCTTAATTCATTACGTTCTGTTTCAAGGTCTTTCAACGCGCCGGTCATGTAGTTTCGTTCCGACTCGCTTTTATCATAATTTTTTTTGAGTTCAGCGTACTTTTTTTGAGAAACGCACCCCGACAAAGCAAGGGATACTAGAAAAGAAAAAATAACAACTCGAGTTTGTGTTTTCATAATACTTGAAAATAATTGCCTTTGACAAAGATGCCCAAAGGATAGGCAAGCCCTAAAGCGGGTTATTTAACTTATAAACAGAACAACGTAAATTGAACAATTCAAAACCTTTTCAAGTTTGCCTTGTCTTTTCGTTATTTTCGAGCCTTTAATATCAAATTTACATTCATGAAAAATATGATTTCACTCTCTATAGCCCTTGGTTTGTTGGCAAGTCTTGCATTTGTGCCAGGCAACGAAGTAAAAGAAACCCTTGCCGTAGGCTCTCAAGCGCCGCTTTCTGCTTCAAAAATGGAAAATATTGACGGTAAAAAATTGTCACTTCAAGACATCAAGCAATCTAATGGATTGTTGGTTATTTTTTCTTGTAATACCTGTCCTTTTGTGGTTGGAACTGGTGATAAAGAAGGTTGGGAAGGTCGATACAACGGAATTTCTGCCGACTGCAAAGCCAAAAACATTGGAATGGTACTCGTTAATAGCAATGAAGCCAAAAGAGAAAAAGGCGATAACCTAAATGACATGAAAGCAAGAGCTGAAGAAATGGGGTATACCATGGCCTATGTGCTTGACAAAAACTCGGATTTAGCCAATGCCTTTGGCGCGACAACGACCCCGCACGTTTTCCTTTTCGATAAAGACCTCAAATTGGTTTACCGCGGAAAAATCGACGAAAACGTAGACAATGCTGCTAATGTAAAGGAACCCTACCTCAAAAACGCCCTTCAAAACTTGGTTGACGGCAAAATCATTGATCCGCAAGAAACTAAAAGTATGGGATGTAGTATTAAACGGGCAGGGTAAATTGTTGGCTTGGGGGAGGATGCTCGATGTTGGATGTTAGATTTTTGATATTCGATGTTGGTTTTAGAAACATAGAGTAAGACGGCTTGTAATCCAATATCTCCAATCCCAAATCCAATATCTCCAATCCAACATCCCCTATCTAATCATCCCAAATCACCCCCCCCACTAAAACCTTTTTTCTTTCTTTGCCAGATTAAATAATTTCCCATGAATGTATTGCTATTAGGATCTGGAGGTCGTGAATTTACTTTTGCTTGGAAACTTGTCCAAAGTCCTTTACTCACAAGGCTTTTTATAGCCCCTGGCAATGGTGGTACACATCATTTCGGGACAAACGTTGATCTCAACGGTGAGGATTTTGAAGCTGTTAAATCATTTGTTCTTCGCGAAAAAATTGATATGGTGGTGGTGGGACCTGAAGCTCCTTTGGTAGCTGGTATTGCTGATTTCATTCAATCTGACCCTTCGATAAAACATATAACGGTAATTGGCCCTGACAAACAAGGCGCAACCCTAGAGGGAAGTAAAGATTTTGCCAAAGCATTCATGAAACGACACAGGGTGCCAACCGCCGCATACGAAACTTTTACCGCTGCAACGCTCGAAAAAGGATATCAATTTCTCGAAACACTAAAAGCACCCTATGTGCTAAAAGCAGATGGATTAGCGGCTGGAAAAGGCGTTCTCATCCTAAATAACCTTCAAGAAGCCAAAGATGAATTGAGGGCCATGCTCCAAGATGCTAAGTTTGGAGAAGCGAGTTCAAGTGTAGTTATCGAAGAGTTTTTGGATGGAATTGAGCTCTCGGTATTTGTTTTAACCGATGGAAAAAACTATGTGATTTTGCCTGAGGCCAAGGACTATAAAAGAATTGGCGACGGAGACACGGGACTAAATACCGGAGGAATGGGAGCTGTTTCACCCGTGCCTTTTGCGCAGGGCGAATTTTTGCATAAAGTAGAGGAGCGCATTGTAAAACCCACCATTGCCGGCATCCAAAAAGATGGATATAATTACAAAGGTTTTGTTTTTATTGGCCTGATGAACATCAAAGGAGATCCTTTTGTAATTGAATATAACGTGCGAATGGGTGACCCAGAAACTGAGGTAGTGCTACCACGACTTCAATCCGACTTGCTTGAGCTCTTCGACCTCTGTGGAAAAGAAAGATTGGATCAGGCTATTCTAAAATTAAATCCAGATACGGCCTTAACCATTATGTCGGTTTCGGGAGGCTATCCTGGTTCATACCCCAAAGGAAGAATAATTGAAGGATTGGACGTGCCCACAGATGGTCTGGTAATTCATGCTGGCACAACAAAATTGGGAGGAAAAATCATGACCTCGGGCGGCAGGGTGCTGGCTTGTACCGCTTTTGGAAAATCCATAAAAGAGGCACAAAAAAAGGCCTATCACATGACAAGCCTAATATCTTTTGATGGGCAGTATTTCCGAAAAGATATCGGAAACGACCTCTTATAAATCCTTATTCTGCTGAAGGGTTACCCTTAGATTCTTTCGAAAATTTAACCAATTGTGAAATCCACCAAACACCCATGGCGCCACCTACAATCATGATTAGATAATTCATATTATTACCTAGCATAGGTAAAATTTCAAATGATTTCGTTAAAAAATCTCCCGTTCCATATATTATATCATTCCAAGACATCGGCACTAAATTTTGAAACGCAAATGTATAATATTGATTCAATAGGTTAGAGTGATACTTGCATTTTTACATTTGTGCCCATGTCCATGAAAATTCTACGCTCGAATAGGCCGCAAGCCATCCTTTTTGCCGTTGTGTTGGGATTTTCTGTTTATTTAATAGGTTTATTTACATCAGGCCCCTACTCATCATCCTGGCAAAACAGCAGCCCAGTTTTCCAAAATATTCGTCTTCAAGACTTGGGTTGGGTCAATGGCCTTTTAGGTTTTGTACTTGCCGTGATTATTGCACTGCTGCTGAGGTATATCTGCGACAAACACAAATTGTTTCCTGAAGGAACGCAACTATCTTTTCTGTTTACCCTCCTATTTCTAAGTCTTGCCCCAGAGGGATTTGGCCTTTCGGCACTGAACCTGGGTCTTTTGTTGGGAATTAGCATGCTAGACTATGCATTTCGTATACAAAAATCGAATAAGCCCAACGATTTGGTCTTTATGGGCTCATTGTCAGTAGGTGCAATGGCGCTCATTTATACGCCCTTTTCGGTTTATCTACTGCTCATTTGGATTGCCTATTTGTATTCTGGCCATACCAACCTACGAGGAGTTCTGATTTCGGTTGTAGGGTATATCATTCCCTTCTATTTTTATTTTAGCATCGCCTTCCTACTTAATCTAGAGTCTTCATTTGAATTCGATTTTGCCTTTCACTGGCCTGTTTTCTCAGGAAGTAATCAACCTTTTTATATTTTATTTCTTGTATTGTTTGTTGGGCTTATTTCCATTGGCTCATATATCAATGCGCTTAATTTTAATAAGATCATTATTAAAAATAATTTTATCCTGCTAAATGTTTTTGCCGTGTTAACCCTTTTTCTGAGTTCTAATCAAGAATTTGGATATCGACAGGGTGTGGCCATACTTTCCTTTCTACTTGTTCCTTTGTTAAGCAACCATTTTATGCGTATTAGAAAAAATCAAATGGGAAACATCCAGTTTTATGGCCTTCTCTTACTAGTTGTTGTATTTCATTTGTTGGGTTTGTAGCAAATCTGGCCATTTTATTTATTAGCAAAATCGACAATGAATATTACCCTTATTTTTGGCCGATGAATCAAAAACATTTCACAATTTTTCCTTTACTGGCATTATGTACAGTTCTGTTCTTTTCTGCGTGTACAAAAAAGCGCTGTAGCGATGGAAAGCTCAATCAAGATGAAGAAAAAGTGGACTGCGGAGGAAAGTGTGACCCTTGTCCTACTTGTAGCGATGGTATTCAAAATCAAGACGAACTTAAAGTGGATTGCGGTGGGCCGAATTGCTTGGAGTGCCAGCCAGAGTGGTTTAAAATAAGCTCGAATACCACCGAGAATTTGAAAGCTGTAGACTTTTCTGGTTCGGTTGGATTTGCCGTAGGCGAGGCAGGAACTATATTGAAGTCTGAAAATAATGGAGATTCATGGACAAAACTATCCAGCCCCGTTGAGGTTAATTTAAATGAAGTTCAAGTAATTAACGCAACCAATATTGTCATTGCTGGAGATGACGACAACGTGCTGTTTAGCAACGACGGAGTAACATTTAGAACTACAAAAACCCAAGAAAAATCATCGTGGAAAGACCTTCACTTTTTTCACCCAGACACTGGTGTAGTAGGCGGGCACCCTACCCGATTGTGTAGAACCCAAGACGGAGGAAAAACATGGGTAACACAAAAAGAATGGCCCGGCGCGCGTTCTGGCATTGATGCCATTTCATTCTTAAACGACAGCGTGGGTTATGCCATTGGCGATTTTAAACTCCTAGAAACCTTAGATGGAGGTAAGTTTTGGGTGGTTTTTGGTACTTCCGAAAAACAAGTTGATTACTACGATTTTGGGGATTTGCATTATATGGCAACCAATCGGGTATTTCATACAAGAAAAGGTGGCCTTTATTTCTCCACCAATAGCATAGAGTGGTATGACAAAGTGCTGAATTGCTCAGGGGGTAAATTTCACTTTAAAGATAACCTTGGGCTTTACGCAGGAGCAACAAAAGATGGAGAACGGGCAAAATCTATGCTCACCAAGGATAATGGCGTCACTTGGAAGGCCTTTGACAACGTCGCTAACACTAATATCTTTAGGGATGGCCACGTATTTAATGCAACTAACTTACTTTTGGTAGGCGACGGGGGAGTCATTTTCAAAAGGAGATAGTTGGGACATCAAAAAACAATAGGAGTAATTGGAGGCGGCAGCTGGGCTACGGCATTAGTTAAAATTTTAACCGATAATGGGCATTCTGTGAATTGGTGGATGCGTGGCCAGCAGTCGGTAGATTATTTCAAAAGCTACCAGCGCAACGCAAACTACCTCACTTCCGTTCATTTTCTAAACGTAGACCTCAATGTATCCTCCGACCTCGATCATACCATCAAAATCTCTGAAATATTAATTATGGCAACGCCTTCGGCGTTTGTCAACCAAGTATTTCAAGATTACCCAAAAGACGGTCTAGATGGAAAAATTGTGTTTTCTGCCATCAAGGGCGTAATTCCAGAATACCACGCCATTCCTGCAAAATATTTTCATAAACAATTTAGAACACCATACGATAAAATAGGTATCATTTGCGGACCCTGTCACGCAGAGGAAGTGGCAATGGAGCGGTTGTCCTACCTCACCATTGGGTGTTCGGACGTGACAATTGCTCAGGAAATGGCAGACATGCTGGCCTGCAGATATATTAAAACGACAGTAACGGAGGACCTATTTGGCCCCGAAATATCAGCTATACTCAAAAACGTGTATAGTGTTGCAAGCGGTATTTGTCACGGATTAGGCTATGGAGATAATTTTCAAGCAGTATTGATATCGAATGCATTACAAGAAATAGAAAAATTTGTAGACGCTATTCATCCGATCGAGCGCGATGTAAGTACTTCTGCCTATCTCGGGGATTTATTGGTGACGGCTTACTCGCAATACAGTAGAAACCGAACCTTTGGTAATATGATTGGGCGCGGTTATTCGGTTCGTTCAGCTCAATTTGAAATGAACATGGTTGCCGAAGGATATTACGCTGCCAAAGGCATAGTAGAAATCAATAAAAAGTTCAATGTTGATTTACCTATTTGTGACGCAGTATACCGCATTCTTTATGAAAAAGTGGCACCTTCCCTCGAGATTAAACTGCTTACCGATAAATTGAGCTAAATGGAAGCGCTTGAGGCCCTTGCGGTTGGACTCAATTTTACCTTTCTCATTCTTATTATTCGCGAAAAAACCATCGGATGGCCATTTGGAATCCTCGGTTCTGCAATTAGCATTTATCTTTTTATTGATGCCAAACTCTACAGCGAAGCCCTCCTTTATTCTTTCTATGTAGTTATGGGTGTTTATGCTTGGTACTACTGGGCCAAAAACACTCATAATGCTGGTGAAGGAGGTATTCAGACTTGGTCTTGGATGAGGCATTTGGTATTTACACTAGCAGCAGGTTTTGGAACATTTCTGTTGGGGTTTTATTTTAAACAAAATACGGACGCCGCTCAGCCTTACGCCGACTCGGGTTCTACCATGTTTAGTTTTTTGGCCACTTATATGGAAGCTCAAAAAGTGCTTTCCGGTTGGATTTATTGGATTGCCATCAACTTGTTTAGTGTGTGGCTTTATTACAACAGGGGATTATCTATTTATGCGGGGTTAATGGTGATTTACGGTATATTGAGTGTGGTGGGATATTGGAAATGGACACAACGATTGAACATTCAAAATGCAAACTAGTAAAACGTATTCTATAATTACCAACCTATTCATTTCGTCTCGTTGAAGTTAAAAAAACGAATATAGAAGAGCATTAGCCCAGACATCGCTTTGTTTTAGGCACAAAAAAACCGCCTTCTTTCAAAAGCGGTTTCCTCTTCATTTATATAAAAATTGTTTTATCCTTCAAGTGCTTCTGCACCTCCAACGATTTCCAAAATTTCAGTAGTAATTGCAGCTTGACGCGCCTTATTGTAAGTAAGCTTAAGATCTGCTAATAAATCAGAAGCGTTATCTGTTGCCTTATGCATAGCTGTCATTCTCGCTCCGTGCTCTGATGCATGAGAATCAAGAAGTGCCTTATAAAACGATGTTTTTAAAGCCACTGGAATCAAGTATTCCAACAATCCCAGCTTATCAGGTTGAAAAAGATAATCTACATTATGACCCGATCCATTTTCCTCAGCTTCTGGTTCAATGGGAAGTAGTTTTTCTACAGTAACATATTGGCTTGCCGCATTTTTAAATTGGTTGTAGATAACGTAAACTGCATCAAACTCCTCATTCCAAAAGGCATCCATTACCGGCTTAAACATCTCGCCAGCTGAATTAAAATTCAGATCACCAAATATGTCACCTGTTTTAACAGGGTTAGGTAAATGATCACCTGCGACAAGTTTTTTAGCTTTACGGAAAAAATCATACGCCTTTTTGCCAACGGGCAAAACCTGCACATTGACATCCGAAAATTCTTTCCGTATCATTTTTGTCGCCTCTTTGGTAATGTTGGCGTTGAACGCCCCGCAAAGTCCACGGTTAGAGGTAACGCAGATTAAAAGTACATTTTTTACTTCCCTCTTTACTACGAATTTGTTTTCCATCTCGGCCATAGCACCAGTTAGATGGCCCAAAAGTTCATGTTGTTTTTGGGCAAATGGACGCATTCGGGTAATGGCGTTTTGAGCTCGTTTCAACTTAGCAGCAGAAACCATTTTCATTGCAGAAGTGATCTGCATGGTTGAATTCACCGAAGTTATTCGAGTTCGTATTTCTTTCAAATTAGCCATTCTGCTACTTTTTTGAGGGAATTACCCTCTTCCTTATTTTGCGTATTTTGAAGATAAATCAGCTGCAACATCAGCAAGCACATCAGTGATGTCATCATTGATTTTACCAGCTCTGAGTGCCTCTAAAGTGTCCTTATGGTTATCCTCTAAAAACGCCAAATATTCTTTTTCAAATTCTTTGATTTTTACAACAGGAACTTTGCTCAACAATCCTTTTGTTCCACAGTAAATAATCGCAATTTGCTTTTCTACCGCCATTGGATCATTTTCTCTTTGCTTAAGAATCTCCACGTTTCTCTTTCCTTTTTCAAGAACACGAGTAGTGGCTGCATCCAAGTCCGATCCGAATTTAGAGAATGCCTCTAATTCGCGAAACTGTGCCTGATCCAATTTAAGTGTTCCAGCTACCTTCTTCATGGATTTAATTTGAGCAGAACCCCCAACACGTGATACCGAAATACCAACGTTGATAGCAGGGCGAATTCCAGAAAGGAACAAGTCCGACTCCAAGAAAATCTGGCCATCTGTAATTGAAATCACATTGGTAGGAATGTATGCAGAAACGTCTCCCGCTTGGGTTTCGATAATAGGAAGTGCCGTAAGCGAACCTCCACCTTTTACCAATCCCTTCAAGGAAGGAGGTAAATCGTTCATTTGAGCAGCGATGGTGTCATCGTTGATAACCTTGGCCGCACGCTCCAACAACCTTGAGTGAAGGTAAAATACATCACCAGGATAAGCCTCACGCCCTGGAGGTCTTCTCAGAAGAAGTGAAACCTCACGATAAGCAACAGCTTGCTTAGATAAATCATCAAAAACAATAAGTGCAGGACGACCTGTATCTCTGAAGAACTCGCCTACACATGCACCAGCGAATGGAGCATAAAACTGCATTGGAGTTGGGTCAGAAGCATTTGCTGCAACAACCACGGTATAATCCATTGCACCAGCATCGGTCAATTTCTTCACGATTTGGGCTACCGTAGATGCTTTTTGGCTACAAGCCACATAAATACAGTAAACAGGTTCGCCTCTATCAAAAAATTCTTTCTGGTTGATGATCGTATCTATGGCAACAGTAGTTTTACCAGTCTGACGGTCACCAATAATTAATTCTCTTTGTCCTCTACCAACTGGAATCATAGCATCAATCGCCTTAATACCCGTTTGTAGTGGCTCATTTACAGGTTGACGGAAAATTACACCTGGTGCTTTTCTTTCGATAGGCATTTCATAAGTTTCTCCTTCAATTGGACCTTTACCATCAATAGGGTTTCCTAGAGGATCAATTACACGACCAACCATTCCTTCACCAACATTGATAGAAGCGATAAGTCTGGTCCGTTTTACTGTAGCCCCTTCTCGAATTCCTGTAGACTGCCCCAATAGCACCGCGCCCACGTTGTCCTCTTCAAGGTTAAGTACGATACCTCTCAATCCTGTTTCGAATTCAATCAATTCACCAGCTTGCACATTAGACAAACCATAGATTCGAGCAATACCATCCCCTACTTGGAGTACAGTTCCTACTTCTTCTAATTCAGCTTCGGATTTAAATCCAGCAAGTTGCTCTCTTAAAATCGCCGATACTTCTGCGGGTTTCAATTCAGCCATTGTTCTTTTTATTGCGTAGGCAAGGCCTACATTTTAACTTTATAATCTTCTCTTACTAATTCCCTCTTGATGTCCCTTAACTGGCGCGCAACCGACATATCAATTTGCATGTCACCTACTCGTACCACCAAACCGCCAACTATATCTGCGTTCACTTCTTCATGAATTTCGATAGAATTGTGCTCTAATTTGGACACCAATGCCTTCATTTTTTCGCTAAAATCAGCATCCATTTCTACTGCCGTAGTTACCTTGGCAGTAAGAATTTTGTTGTTCTCGCGGTATAAATCACCAAATGACACGGCAATGCCTTCGGTTAAATGTTCTCTGTTGTTTTTGGTAATAATGGTAAAAAATCCTTTCACCATTGCACTTGTTTCCTCTCCAAAAATGCTTAAAAATATTTTGAGCTTTTTGTCTTTGGGCACAACAGGTGAACGAAACAACACGCGCAGGTCTTTATTCTGTTGCGTTGTTTTTCTGATGATTTCCATCTCTTTGAACACGGTCTCTAATTCACCGCGTTCTTTTGCAAGAAGCAACAGTGATTTTGCGTATCTCCGAGCTATTTTACTTCCAACCATGACCTGTTAGTTGAAGTTAATTTCCTCGGTTAGCGTTGAAACCAATTCATTTTGCCTTTTGGCATCACCCAACTCCTTGCGCAATACTTTTTCAGCAACCTGAATAGCCAAAGAAGATACTTGACTCTTTAGTTCTTCAAGTGCTGCGGCTTTCTCATTTTCGATAGCTTCACGGGCCTGAGCAATCATTTTATCTCCCTCAGTTTTAGCCAAACCTTTGGCTTCACTCACGATTTTTTCTCTGGTTTCGCGTGCTGCCTTAAGCATTGCATCGCGCTCCAATCGCGCCTCTTTAAGCAATTCATCGTTTTTAGATTCTAACGCAACCAGTTCAGCTTTTGCCTTTTCGGCAGAATTTAATGCTTCGCGAATAGATTCTTCTCGTTCGGTTACGGAATTTAAAATTGGCTTCCAAGCAAATTTTCTAAGCAAAAACATAAGGCCCAAAAAGAGCAATGTGTGCCAGAAGAAAAGACCAACCGAAAACTGTTCTACTAATTTTTCCAAAACGGTAACTTATTAATATTATTCAAATAAAAAGGACAACTCCAACCAACCGTTGGAGTTGTCTTTTAAAAAAATTAAACTGCAAATAATGCAGCAAAACCGATTCCCTCGATAAGTGCCGCAGCGATAAGCATCGCAGTTTGAATTTTGTTAGTAGCCTCAGGTTGACGAGCGATAGCGTCCATCGCTGATCCACCAATTCTACCTATACCCAAACCTGCACCGATTACTATCAGGCCTGCTCCTACCATTGCTGGAATTTCCATAATAATTGAATTTAATAGTTAACAAAAATCATTAATGATGTTCCTCGTGTTCTGCCACGGCACTGCCGAAGTAAAGCGCGGTTAACATCGTAAATATATATGCCTGTAAAAAGGCCACCAATAACTCTATCATCGATAGGAAAAATGTTAATCCCAAAAAGGCGCCACGGGCAAACCAATTATTGAAGACAAACAACAATCCTATCAAGCTCATTAATACAATATGCCCTGCCGAAATATTCGCAAACAAACGAATCATTAAGGCAAATGGCTTGATAAACACCCCTAACAATTCAATAGGAGCCAATACAAACTTCATGGGCACAGGCACACCTGGCATCCAAAAAATATGTTTCCAGTATTCACCTTTAGCCGTGGCTTGGGTAATAATAAATGTCAATATTGCCAATGCAAAGGTCACGGCAATGTTTCCGGTAATATTAATCCCAAGCGGGGTAAGGCCAAACAAATTCACAATCCAAATAAAGAAAAACACAGTAAGCAAATAGCTCATGTATTTTCTGTAATGCTTCTCGCCAATGTTTGGTCTGGCAATTTCATCTCTTACAAAAATCACCAATGGCTCCAAAAATTTAGCTGCACCTGTGGGCGCTAAATCGTTTTTATAAGACTTAGCCATACTGCTGAATATCCAAAAGATAAACAGAGAAATAACAATGATGCTAAATACATTTTTTGTAATCGAAAAATCAAAAGGCTTTTCATTCAAAGCGTGGTGTGACTCATCGAATTCAAGCGTGCCCGATTCATCTGTTTTGTAAATCTTCCCGTGGTTGACAACATAATAATTGCCGTTTACCTCGGCAACAGATTCTCCATGGTGAAATTTCGATGACATAAATACCTGAAGTCCATTATCCCACAAAATAACCGGTAGTGGGAATCCATAGTGAGCTCCAGTTTCCTTATCAGAGAATAGATGAAAATCATGAGCATCCATCAAGTGGTGTTGGATGTCTTGTTTTATTTCGGCTTTAAGATCCGTTCCGGGGTTGCCTTCTTCGGAAGAAGAGGCAAAAGAAGCGCTTTGAATAAAAAGTAAGGAAACTACTAGCGCAAAAATTGACTTCTTTAACTGCATTTTATTGTCGTTTGAAGACCTTTAAAATTTCGCGCAAAAGTAAGGATTCTCTTTCACCAGCCAAGGATTTACACCCGCATTTTTTTTAGGCAAAAATTAACGGGCCTCTAATCCTTCGAAAGCTTGTGAATCAATAACTTAGTATTTACAAAAAGACAGGTAGCGTAGGGCGCAAAAAAGGCGAAGAACTCGGCCCTCGATATGTTTCCATCTTGCAAAAAGGAAGGATAAAAGAAAATAAAGAAAAAAATGAATTTTATTAACCCTCCAAACATGAACAAAAACCCAGCATTATCCTTAAAACGAGAAGGCGGATGTAACACCACTCCCATAATGGCAGTTGCCAGCAAAAAATTAACCAGATAGGCCCACACAATTTTGTTGGCCAACAACGGAAATTGGAGATAATAAAGTGCCCCCACGTGCAAGCCAAACACAACTACACACCAGAAAAAAAGAATAGAGGCATATCTCAAAAAAAGTGACATAGCAGACTTATTTATTGAGCCGGTTAAGTGTTTTTATGGCATAATACATCGCAAAAGAAACGGAAAGTAAAACCATGGCGAGGGAAAACCAATTCTTTTCCATAGGAAATTGGTCATCAAGCCAGCTCCCAAACCAAGAGCCTAGGCCTATTATCAGTGCAATTTGCATCCCCAAACCAGAATAACGGAGAATGGATGTTTTGCCCCTCTGAGGCTTATT
The DNA here is from genome assembly GCA_020435995.1 of Flavobacteriales bacterium. Lineage (GTDB taxonomy): Bacteria > Bacteroidota > Bacteroidia > Flavobacteriales_G > Salibacteraceae > JAGQYO01. The sequence goes on from JAGQYO010000019.1 coordinate 38,097, forward strand.
ATCATTTTCGATTTCTTCTGTGGCCATTAACGACAAAACTATCCTTTATTTTCTACCTTTGTGGCCAATTTAAATCACAACATCATGGCAATAGGTCCTTGGCAAATCATATTAATTATAGTTGTTGTTCTTTTACTTTTTGGAGGCAAAAAAATTCCAGAATTGATGCGCGGCCTTGGAAGCGGCATAAAGGAATTTAAGGATGCGTCAAAAGGAGATGACGAAAAGAAGATTGACGAAAAAAAATAATTGATTAGAAAATAATCAAAACCCCTAGGGTAAGTGTTGACTTGCCCTTTTTTGTTTCCAAAAGATGACGGCACCTCGGTCCTTAAAACAAGTTCAAGAGAATATATCTTCGGGCGAATACACGCTACCTGAGTTAATAGACTTCTATTTAAACCAGATAGAAAAACAAAAAAACCTCAATGTATTTCTCGAGGTTTGGTCAAAAGAAGCTCGTGAAAAAGCGACAATTATTCAGCAAAAATTAAAAGACGGAACTGCCGGTCGATTAGCTGGAATGGTTATCGGCTTAAAGGACAATATTGTTTACAAAGGGCATAAGGTATCCGCCTCCTCCAAAATTCTAGAGGGTTTTGAATCGCTTTTTTCGGCAACTGTGGTGGAGCGTTTGCTCGCAGAAGATGCCCTGTTTATTGGCAGATTAAATTGTGATGAATTTGCAATGGGCTCTTCCAATGAAAACTCAGCTTTTGGCCCAGTAAAAAACCCACTTGACCCGTCACGAGTTCCCGGAGGTTCTTCTGGAGGTTCTGCAGCTTCGGTTGCCGGCGATATGTGCTTGGCTTCCTTGGGTTCGGATACTGGCGGCTCCATCAGGCAGCCCGCAAGTTTTTGCGGAGTAGTGGGGCTAAAACCCACTTATGGAAGAATTTCTCGCCATGGCCTTATTGCCTACGCTTCAAGTATGGATCAAATTGGGCCATTTACACATACCGTAGCTGACGCAGCTCTGCTTTTAGAAGTAATGGCTGGCAAAGATGAATATGACAATACTGCTTCTTCAACTCCAGTAGATACTTACACTTCTTTTTTACCACAAGCCAATAAAAGAATTGCGGTAATTAAAGAGTGCCTGGATGCTGAAGGGATTGATCCAGAGGTAAAAGCAACATTCGATAAATACATCGACCAACTTAAATCTTCGGGACACGAAATAAAATTTGTGTCATTTCCCTATTTGGATGAATTAGTGCCTTGTTACAACGTGCTATCCAATGCAGAAGCTTCCAGTAACCTATCTCGTTTTGATGGAATGCGTTATGGCTACCGTTCGGCCAATTCGGAGGATGTGCCAACCACCTACTCAAAAAGTCGATCTGAAGGTTTTGGAAAAGAAGTTAAAAGACGCATCATGCTTGGGACCTTTGTTTTAAGCACAGGATATTACGAGGCATATTATTCTAAGGCCCAAAAAGTAAGGCGACTCATTCAAAACAAGACCAATGAAATATTGGCTGACTGCGATTTTATCCTAACCCCAACTTCGCCACACACCGCATTTAAGTTTGGCGAAAATTCTCACGATCCAGTGGCCATGTACCTAGAGGACATCTACACCGTGCAAGCAAATTTGGCGGGAATTCCAGGTGTTTCCTTACCCCTATTTGCGCACTCTAACGGATTGCCCTTTGGGCTCCAATTGATGTCGGCCAAATTTAAAGAGAAGGAGTTGCTCTCTTTTTCAAACGAATTAATGGAAGGTCGTTAACCTTCTAGACCAAAGAAATTTCGAATTGGGTAAGGTTCACAAATTGCTGTACCCGTTCTTGTACATCTTGATCGCTCAATTCAAGTAGTCTCTCAGCGCCAAATTTCTCTACACAAAACGAAGCCAACGCCGAACCATAAATTATAGCTCTTTTCATGTTCTCAAAAGAAATATCTTGTGTTGAGCTTAAGTAGCCAATAAAACCACCCGCAAATGTATCTCCGGCGCCAGTTGGGTCAAAAACTTCTTCTAAAGGAAGTGCTGGAGCATAAAAAACCTCATTGTTTCTGTTGAACAATAAAGCGCCATGTTCTCCTTTTTTAATCACCAAGTACTTAGGCCCTAGCTCTATGATTTTTTGAGCTGC
>JAGQYO010000019.1:40298-53263 GCA_020435995.1 Flavobacteriales bacterium
TTTTTGTACTCAGCAGGAACTACGGGGTTAAAATCTTCCAACACATTGAGCTCAGTTACCAAAGTATCGCGGCTGTTCATGTCATTGTGGTACTTACCCGACCAGAAGAAGGATTTTTCATCTTCCTTAATTTCTAAACCTGAGGTATCAACACCTCTTTTGTTAAGTCCCGAGATAAATTCTTTGGGAAAATCACCTCCTACCACAGACACCAAAGAACTGTTTTGCTTAAAAAAGCTTGCGGCCAAAGAAATGTAGGTACCAGCCCCACCAACAATTTTATCCGTTTTTCCAAAAGGGGTTTCAATAGCGTCAAAGGCGACAGATCCAACAATTACCAAACTCATGACTTAATTTTAAGGGTATTTTAAAAACGGCTGCAAATATATCCCTAAAGAGGGGTCAAAAAAGTAAAGTGGAAATTTTGCTAAAAAGTTTGTTAGGTTTGAAAATATGATACTTTTGCCGTCCGAATTTTTGGATGAGATTTAATGGCAGCGTTGAACTCATTCAATGAATTGAAAGTCAGAGAAGACTTTAAAATCAAGACATATTCCTCCTTAGCTCAGTTGGTTAGAGCATCTGACTGTTAATCAGAGGGTCCTTGGTTCGAGCCCAAGAGGAGGAGCTTAAAATGGAAAAGGTGATTCGTAAGAGTCGCCTTTTTTGTTTTGAATACTTATTTGGGTAAGACCGCCTAAAGTCGGTTAAAAAGTTTATCCCGATAGAAGCGTAGCGAAATATCGGTAAGCCCAAGAGGAGGAGCAGTGATAGAAAGGGTTTCAGAGCATTTAGTTTTGAAACCCTTTTTTATTTGCACATTATTTGCACACATAAATGTGGCTTTTTGTGATGGTGGTAAGAGCGGTAACATTTCTTAAAGCTCACTAGTTCCTCTCAAAGGAAAAAGGGTGTATTAGGTCTTTTAAATAAATATTATAACAATTAATCAACCCATCAGTTCAAAGTAAGATATTGGCTCCTTTTAAGATATTCAATTGATTGCAGGGGTGTAGGGGTGCACCAAAACAGCCGCTCATATTCAATGTAGGGGTGTAGAAAGCTTTTCCACTGAGAATACAAATAGTGATTATTTGAGTTAAACGAAAAGAATGCAAGCATAATGGGACTTTATACCCCCCCCAACCATTTCTTGAGACATCCATTTTGCCTGGTATAGTTCTTCGAATTATAGTAGGGGTGTAGGGGTGTAGGCCGGAGGTAAAATTTTAATTCAAATAAGCAACCCTTGAATTGTTGTTTAAGGCAACTTTGATGGAATCTTTCCAAATCTTTTGAATTTGTAGGTCAGCCGCAAACTCGTTTTCCATTTTTCGATAGTTTTTACCATCCACTTTAATGAGGGCAATCTCACTTTTAGAAGAATGATTCACGATACACCCTTTATACTCAATGCTAGGCCATTTTAACACCTTTACCGTTGGGTTAATTTTAGGTCTTTTGGGGGGCGTAGTCGCTTTTGTTGAGGCAGTTCGAGCTATTCTCACTACATTTCTATTTACCTTAAATGGATCTGGATAATTATTCAACAATGCATAATGAGCCACGGTGTCCGTTCTTTTTTTTTGAATTAAACTTTTTAACGGATGGGTCACCTCCTCAGTTTTTTCATTAAAAGGCCCGAATACCAAATTAGCAATGTATCCCCAAATTCCAAGAATGAAGAAAATCAAAACAATATTGAGGAATTTCTTTTTCATTGAATCGTAAAAGATCTTATTGTACTTGGGCCACTTAAATTTCCAGCGCGGTCAGCTCTTGAAACTCGCCAATAATAAGCACCCGCTGCTAATGAATCACCGTATGAACTTTGAGATGTACGCACGACCTTCAATAAGTTTTGGAGCTGATTATCGCCATACAAATAGAGCGAATCAAAAGTTGCTGAACCTGCATCAGAATACTTGTCCCATTGGTAGGTAAGCTTCCCTCCGGAAATCACTTGATTCTCCGCGGGAATGGAAGTTACAGGAACAGAAGGCGCCTCATCATCAAACCAAATAAATCGCTGTGAAAACCCCGACTTCGAGTTCTTATTCTCTGCCTTCACTCCCCAGAGGTAAAATCCATTTTCAAGTGGTTTTGTCAAAGTGAAATTGGATTCCTTCGTTGAAACTTCAGAAGTAAATAGTTCACCGTTTTCTAGGTCGGTTCCTTTAACTATCTTAAAGATGTACTCTTCGGCTTGAATGAGTTTTTCCCATTCAAATCGAGTTACGGTAACATTGGTAAATAGACTATCGACAGGTGAAGTTAAAACCACTTGCGAACCTGTGAGGTTTATACCACTGTCAACGGTGAGTTTGAAGACCGAGTAAGGGGTAAAATAGCGAGAATTCTTAGCCCTCACTTTCCATTCATATTCGCCGGGACTTAGGTTAAGTGTAATGGTAGATTTGGCTGTATCCATATCGAACAAAAGGAGTTTTAATGCCCCAAAGGATGGTGTAGCCAATTGAAATTGGTAATTCTCGGCTTCTTCTATGGTAGACCAAATGAAAGTAACCGTCTGGTTTTCCAATCTGACATTGTTTCCTGGAGACATCAATTGGATAGAACGATCAGAAATATCTTCAACGAATAATTTCTTTTTACACGCCAATAATAACATCGACGCAAGGGATAATCCGATTATGAGGTTAAGCGAGCTTTTGAACATATATTTTAAGATGTAATTCTTCCTTTTTGAGTTGCCTGTTCTCTTTGATATAAAAATTAGCAGATGATATATGGAGTTCGGGGTGGTTCGTTTCTATATGATGTAGTGTTCCTAAAAGGTCGCGATATTCTCCCTCCAGAATTATTGGTAAAATTTCAATTTCGACATTTTCCTCATTAATTTTAATTAGGGGTTCCATTTGTTTGAGGGCCATGTTATTTAATTGATTTTTTGAAAGGATTTCCAACACCGTTTCCTGAATGTCTCTTTTGATCAGCGACTCATTTTTTACATACTCAAAATTCACAAAAGCAGAGTCCTTTTTTTGTTCTTCGTACTTTTTAAGTTGTTCCGCTATTTGATCAATTTCCTTTGAGAGTTCAACCGTATTCGAAACTGTAAAATGATAAACAACAAACCACGCCATCGCGAGACCAATCCCACTTAACATCAACTTCCGATATTTGAGTTTACTGAGCATATAAATCTCCTTTAATTACAAATTCATATCGTTTACTTCGTTCCGTTTTTGAATAGTCTAATACTTCTAGAGCACTAGTAATTCCAAGGCCTTTTAGCCTTTGCATAAAATCATTAAACGCTCCACTTGACTCTACCTCACCATTAATCAAAATGGTGTTCGAACTAAATTCAATTCCGTTTCTTTTACTCAGGTCCTCTTTTAATGGATGAACATTAACCGAAGTCAATCGAATACCAGACAGACAAACGCTGCCCACTTGGTCTATTATTTTTGCTTGATTGGAAAAACGTTCATAGTTTATTTTGGAAAGAATGAGCCGTTGCGCTTCGGCTTGCTTTTCACGAGCCTCCCAATCTTTCAGTTTCTGCTCAACCTGCATTTTATTAAATGCCAAATTCGAAAGCTCTTTGTCTAAAGAATTGTACCAAGAAAAATTGACAACCAGTGCCAGTAAAGTCAGCGCCAAGGCAGCAATGCCTCCATGGCGAAGGAACTTTTTTTCCAAGAAATTATCCTTCTCTTGGTTTAATCCATCTGATGATTCAGAAAGCGGTGGGATAAATTGGAACAAGAAATTGAGTCCACTGAAATAGGCCAATACTCTCGCAGCAGGAATGGTCTCTTCTTGAAAAGTGATAGGCTTATCGCTGTAAATATCACTTCCTTTCACTTCGGACAACAATTGTCCTTCAAACCCGAAGTTGTATTTCGAAACAGAAAAGCTTTCTGAAAGATGAGGAATACTTGAAAATGGGCCAAGAAATAGATCAATAACCGATAGGTCAAACTTATTTATTGCACTCAAGACTTCAGCATATATCTCTGCTCTTAAAATAGCAACCCAAGTTTTTTCAGAATAAGTATAAGCTTGAGAAACAAAATCCTCTTGCCTAATCTGCGGAAATGCACTTTCAATGGGGCTTCCTTCCGAAGGGAGAATGGCCTTATGTAGAACCCCTTTTCCAGTAAGGGTGAGGACGATGGGCAATCCGTTTGGATTGATTTGATCAAAGCTTCGGGAAAACACGTCTTCTCCAATTACTTCTAATTCACCACCAAAATAATTGAGTTCAACCCCACGTATCTCGAACTCTTGATTACCCAATAGCAATACTTCTAAGCTCATAAAATGGCCAATTTGGGTATATGACTGCCAATTGTATTTCAGCCGCTCTAGCATTAGTATATGACCGTAGGTTTAATAAAAATGTGAAGCTTGGATTTTGACTTAGATCGTTCTTGCTGACCAAAAAAGAACTTCAAAATTGGAATTCGCGAAAGAAACGGAAAACCCCTACCTGATTCAGAAACCGATTTTTCTTCTAATCCTCCAAGCAAGATCATCTCTTCGTTTTTAACTCGGATGACAGAATTGAATTTCCTTGTCACACTCCCTGGCGGTGCTCCTGGTTCAAATTTTTCGGTGAAATCGGACTGACTTACCTCAATTTCAAGCGTTACCTGTTCGTCTCCAGATACAATGGGTTTAATAGTAATGGAAAGGTCTGCGCTCACTGATTTATATGATCTGGTTTGAATATTCTGAGGATTCTGAGTTCCAATTACGTTGTTCGATGTTTCGAGGTAATATTCTGTGGTGCCAATTGTCGTGTTGGCCTCGTGTCCATTGATAGTAGCAAGTTTTGGTGTAGAGTTAGTTTTTAAAAATCCATTCGATTCTAATGCCTTTACACTAAGATAAAAATCGGGGGCAACATGGCCCAAGTTGAATGCGCCAGCACTGCTGATTCCACTTATTAAATCCAAGAGACGGTTGGGGTCCACATCCATACTAAAATCGGGAGTTACTCTATTGGTCCCAGGATCAGGGTTCTCACCAAATCCCGCTGAAACCCCCGTACTTATTCCCTTGTTGTTGCTAACATTTACAATCAGGACGTCAATAAGCACCACAGGAACCACCTTGTCAATGGATTGCAAAAAAGTCTTTACTTCTCGCACGTTTGGGTACGACCCAGTGACCACAAAAGCGTTCAACTCTACGAACTCCTTTATCTCTAACCCTTTTTTGATTTCAGTGGGAATCACCTCACTTACGGATTCAATCGTACGGTTTTGTAATTGAATCAAATCAGTTGCTCTGAGCCTTTCCAATTGTCGTTTACCAATGAGGTAAATGCCTTCTTCTACTTTATGGGTATATTCCGTCCCATTTAATAGATAGGTCATAAAGTCCTCATAAGTAGCATTTTCGACAAACAAAGTAGCGTTTCCTTCGGGTTCGTTAAAAAGAAAAAAGTTCTTATTCAATTTTCCAGAAACAACCTTAATTAATGTTTTTATAGGCTGATTTTCGGCTGAAACCGAAATCAGGTTACCGACAACTTCAATATTAGCTTCCATGTCTCCCATGGTACTGACATCCTTGCTTCGGTTAGTTTTTACTGTGGCAGCACTAGGAGACTTAATGATTTCTGCTTCCGACAAAATAAAAAAGCTATCTGAACTCTTTTTTAGCTCCATTCCATTGGCAAATGCTAATTTCTCTAAAGTGTTTTCGATGGGACGATTTTGTATGTAGGCGCTCACCAATTTATTATCCAAGCCGGGAGCCAGTATTACATTGATTCCTGAAACTGAGGTGATCTCCTTGACTACATCAGCAAGTGTGTCATTCTTTAAGTCAATAGAAAGGAATTGGGTGCTTTGAGCGAATGAAATATTCAGTTTTCGTGCTTCCAACTTAATCGGCTCTTTTTTAGGGGCTTCATAAGGGAAAAAGGAAATTATGGCACCTTCAATATCAATATCTAGGTTATACTCTTTGCACACATAAACAAACACATCGAGCACCTTAGCATCCGAAAAATCATTGGACACTTCTGCATTGATCTTGGTGCTAACGCTCACATTCAATTTATGTGCTTTAGAAATGGCGCTCAAAAACTCTTGAATGGCGAGTTCGCTAACTGAGATCTCGACAGCTTCCAATAAGCCAGGTTCTTCAACTGACAAAGAATCCAACTTTTCACGAATAGAGTTGTATCGATTCGAAAATTGACCAAAGGCCGAATTGAAACAAAAAACAAGAATGATTATGAGAAGTTTTTGCATCAGCTAAGTAAATAAGGATAGGTCTCTTCGAGACTGGTTTCACCATGAATAAGCATTTCGAAAGCTCGTTCTGACAGGCTTTTAATTGAATTTTTGCGGAGTTCTCCTTTAATATCCCCTTTGTTGGATTTAATGAATTCGCGTATTGAGTCTGTGATGGGAATAACCTCATAAATGGCCTTTCTTCCATTGTAACCAGTGTAATGGCAAGCTTCGCAACCTACAGGATAAGAGACTTCAACATGATCTTCTTTTAACCAATCTCCAGGTATTTCATTTCTAGTTACTTTTTTCTGCTCTTTACAGCCCGTGCAGAGTTTTCGCAACAATCGCTGCGCAATTGAAACACTTATTGAATTGGCCAATAAAAAAGATGGAATTCCCATATCGATTAATCGAGATATGGTTCCCCAAGCAGAGTTGGTATGAATGGTAGACAGCACAAGATGGCCAGTCAGGGAAGCCCTGACGGCCATATTCGCTGTTTCCACGTCCCTAATTTCGCCCAGCATAATTATGTCTGGGTCTTGCCGAAGAAAGGAACGTAACGCACTGCTAAAAGTGAGACCTATGGCCTCTTTTACTTGTACTTGATTAATTCCTGGAAGTGTATATTCAATTGGATCCTCAACGGTTACCACGTTGGTTTTTTCTTGATTGAGCATTTTTAGTGTGGCATATAACGTAGTTGTTTTTCCGGATCCGGTTGGCCCACTTATTAGAATGATTCCTGAAGGTTTCCTAACACCATCCAAATAATGCTTTTTCTCTACCGGCTCCATTCCTATTTGGTCAACTGAAAGGTTTGAAGCATCGTTATTCAACAACCTCATTACTATTTTTTCACCAAAAAGCGTAGGTAGAATGGAGGTACGAATGTCAATACTCACCGACTGATGTTGAAATATGATTCGGCCATCTTGGGGTAGTCGTTTTTCACCAATATCAAGATTAGCCTTGATTTTTATTTTATTTACGATCGAGGGATACAGGTCCATAGGAATTGAATACTTCTCTATCAAATGTCCATCAATTCTGTAGCGCACCCTGCACGACTTCTCATAAGCCTCCACATGAATATCCGAGCTTCCTAAGTGCTTCGCCTCGGCAATTAAATCATCTAAGAATGAATCGGGATTACTCAACGATACATTGTGTTCCCCTTCCTTATTTCGGCGATAGTATCTGTTTAGTAAAGGATTCAGGTCTTCTGTGGAAACAACAGTCAATTCAACTGATTTGCCCAGTAATACTTCTAATTCATCTTTTAAAGTTTGAGTGCTTGCTTCGGATAAAAATTCGATGGAACTGGATGAAACCGAAATCGGAACAATTTTATATTCCCAAGCGAAGGATGAAGTAATCTCCTGTACTATTTCCGGGGAAATTGTAGCCGGTATGACTGATATGGTTCCCAAAGAATTCATCCTAAATGAAATAACTATACGCGAGGTTTTGAAAGAAACTCGGACTGAAAAACTGGACGCACAAATACAAAATGAGCACGATGCTCTGGTAACCAGCAAGCGGAACTGTTTTCTGAGTTTGTAATCGACCAAAGAGTCCATGCAGCATCAAAGAGGCAATAAATGAAAAGGACAGAAAAATTAGAAATAGCTGGGTTGAAAAAAGAGGAATGATGGCTGCAAAAAAAAGAACATCACCTATACCAAGTAATGATTTCCAATTCGCCCCTCGAAGCAATACTAAAGCAGAATGTGATGTTGAAACAATGACCAATAAGAATAAGGAAGAATACAGCCAATCTGCCAGAAGCCAATCTTCACCATGAAAGTAATAGGACAGGGCAATAGAAGCAATAAATAGAGCTGGGAAAACCCACCAAAACACTCCTCGATACTTAATGTCCTCGTAAACGATGAAGCTTAACAAAATGATGACTGATATAAAAGCTAGTCCGTACATGCTCAGTCTTTAATTACTTCCTTTAAGTTGAGCTCGTGATCAATTTCCCACACGTTGTATTGGCCATCACCGTCGAAATCTGTAATCGCGGTTGCTCTTGCCAAAAATCCTGTGTTGCTTGATTCCACGATTTCTAATTGAAAATTTGCTTGGCCACCCTCAGGTACCATTTTTGCATGTTCAAATCCTAAATCATCAAAATCCGATAAATATTTCGAATGCACATAGAAATAGGTCTTTTCGAGAGTATGTAGATGTTTTAATTGAAGTTTGGCTTCCTGGGCTTTGGCCTCGGAGATTTTAGGCATTAAATTGGGCAGGGCAATCAAAATGAGTATGCCAATAATGGCCAATACTATCAATAGCTCCGTGAGCGAAAAGGCATCAAGCCTTTCATTCCGATACTTGTTTTTCATACGTAGTGCGTTTGGTTGGTAAAATTGAGGTGTTTTTAGCGAGCATTTCTACGTAAAACACTTAGACCCATCAATAATTCAAGACTGACGCTATTCCAAGCTAAATTTCCAAGAAGGTTTTTGCTTTGTAAAAAATTATCTGGTATTCATCAAGAATTTTCCCCCTTTCACAAGAAAAATAAAACCCAAAAGTTTTTGTTTGATAAATTAGTTTCAAACTAAACGATATGAATCATCAATATGTAAATCAGCCGAATCGGCCCACAGAAACTGAATCCAAGGCTTCAACCCTGAACATAACAGAACAAAACAAGTTGAAGAGTCTAACAGGTCTTCCACAAAAAAACTCAGCAAAAGTCTTGTATGTGCAATTACCCGAATCCGTTTTTGATATTTATAAATTAGGGTTCTACCTTAAGAAGCATTCACCCAATTGTGAAATATATGGTTGCACGCAAAAGGAAAACGTAGAAAAGCTGCAAAGCCTGCAGCATATCTCCAAGTTTTTTACCAAAATTTTGAGTTTAGAAATGAGGGTTTATTAGCGCGCCACTTCGATTCTTTTGGTGGTAATTGGCTTTCCTTCCATAAATTGAATTTTATTTATATCCACGTATCTAGTTGAAATTAAAAAAGTTCTACTTTTAATTTTCCAAAATCAATTGATATGAATTATTGCAAACTTCTCCTGTACTTTCTTTTTTCCATTTTTGTTTGGCTTCCAACGGAATCGTTTTCTCAAACCAAAGAGATATGGGGTGCCTTAGGATCTGGCGGAGAGTACGGCCAAGGCGTTGTTTTTAAAACAGATAGCAATGGTGACAATTACATTGTCGTGCATCATTTTAGAAACCAGAACATAGTTCCAATTAGCCAACAAATTGTTTTAGATAGCAATGGCGTCTATTATGGAGTAAGTAGTAAGGGCGGAGCTTATGGATTTGGATCTTTATTCTCTTATAACCCTTTAACGAAAGATTTTTTTACTCTCCATGATTTTGAATCAAATAATGCTCCTAATGCCCATGGTCCTGTAGCAAATTTAGTTTTAGGTAAGAACAGGAAATTATATGGAGTTAGTAATGGAGGATTACTTTCGCTAGGGACCATTTTTGAATATGATCTCCAAAAAAACAAATTTCAAATTAATGCGGCATTTGGGAATTCTTCAATTTTAGGTCTCACACATTCTGGTGGTCTCACCGTTGACACAGGCAAGTCAATTTATGGGCTTTCAAGAGATGTCAGAAACAAACACTTTTTGTACAGGTATGATCCAACATCCCATAAAATTAACCTTTTAGACACTTCCTTGTTGGATTCTAATTGGTATCCCGCTAATTTGTTTCCACATTCAAACGGCAAGCTATATGGGTTATTACGGCAATTTAACACTTCCAAACCTGCTGTATATGAATATGACCCAATAAAAGATTCTATGAAGCAGAAGACGTCCATTCCTACTGTGATAGGTTCTGGATTCGGAAGGTTAGAAGAAGCCGCAAATGGTAGTCTTTTTGGAATCACGACAAGCGGTGGGGCTAATGGCTTAGGAGTCATATATAAATATGATCCGAATGTTGATTCATTTAATGTTATTATGCATTTACATTCTATAAATACTGGATATACATTTGAACATGGGTTTTATAGAGGAAAAAACAACAAACTATATGCTCTTAGTGAGAGAGGAGGGACATTTCTTGGTGGCACTTGTCTAGAATTGGATCCTATCTTAAATACTGTAAGTGTAAAAATTAATTTTGCCTATAACTCTAGTTTTGCTTGGGTCGTTTCTCGACCAATTGAAGATGATTTTGGTCACTATTTGGTGTTTACATCAGCTGGAATAATGGCAATAGATACAGGAACATTCACTCATGATTATATTCTAGATTTCAATAAATATCCGAATGGGGGTGCACCAATTGAGGGTGTTGTTCAAGCACAAAATGGAAAACTATACGGTGTTGCCGCTGGAGGAATTAATAAGGCAGGACTAATTTACGAAATCGACCCTAAAACGAATGTTTTTTCAGTTAAAAAGGAACTGATGGACAGCATAAATGACTTTGATATTACGCCAATAGGATCTCCATGTTCAGCAACTAATGGTAAGTTGTATGGTTTGATTAGAATGGATAAAGATAAATTAATTTATGGTCGAAAAATTAGCGGTGTTTTATATGAGTATGACCCCTTTCTAGATACAGTGATACACAAAGCTTATTTTGAGGATTCAACCTATTCATTTAGGTTAAATCCAGGTATTATGCAGGCAATGAATGGAAAAATTTATGGAACGACACCAGAAGGAGGCAAGAATAAATTCGGGTTTATATTTAGCTATGACATTTTAACTGATACCTTGGTTAAACTCTTTGATTTGGACACTCCTCTTCATGGATTTATTTTGGTTAATGGATTCATGCAAACCAAATCGGGGCGCTTGATAGGTGTAGGTGGAGACACCCATAACGACGGAATTATTGTTGAGTATGACTACAAAACAAATAAATTAATTGTTCTCTATAGATTTAATCCAACATCAACATTAGGCTATTGGCCAGTTGGTAAGCCTGTTGAAGTTGGGAATGGGGTTTTGTATGGGCTCACACGAGAAAGATTTAATCTTAATAACCAAGGGGCGGTTTATAAGTTCGATTTGTCCACTAATACATATACTTATTTAAAATCTTTTGCACCACCAGGAGTTACAGAACCAAGAGGGTCATTCTTACTAGGTTCAAGCGGTCATCTTTACTCGATAATTAATCATCCTTGGACGCAAAGTCAATCGGGATTTTTATTAGAATATAACATGGGAATCAATTCCATGTCAAACAAAAAATCATTAATCCATACCCCTCTCAATTTAACAGGTTTTCCCCCATCTCATTTGGGTACTTTTCTTACAGAAATCGATGGCTGCTTCCCTGGAATACGCCGAACAAATAATTATGCTTGCGATAGCGCTTTTTACAAAGGAGTGAAATATACAAATAGTCGAATAATAGTTGATACCTTGAAAAAAGCTTCATCAAAAGGATGCGACAGCCTTACCTATCATACACTCCTAATTTATAAAACTAAAGCTGTTAATCAAAGAAGCGAATCGGCTTGCGACAGTTATACTTGGAATGCAAATAACATTACCTATACCTCAAGTGGAGTGTATAATGAAAAGCTTAAAAACAGCCTTGGTTGTGACTCTCTAGTTGAATTAAACCTGCATATCGAAAAAAACTCCGCTTATAGCTACAGCGTAACAGCATGTGATTTGTACAACTCTCCCAGCGGTTTGTTTTATTGGACCTCTTCAGGAATTTACCATGACACCATTGCAAATAATGTAGGTTGTGACAGTGCTGTAACCGTACATTTAACCATAAAACCTAGTACCTTTCTCCATGATACTGTAATGGCCTGCAGTACTTATACATGGCCCAAAACCGGACGAACTTATACCGCGACTGATGTATATTTCGACACCATTGTAAATCCTAATGGTTGCGATACGTATAACCTATTGCATTTAGGCATTGGTAATTCATCAACACGAAACCTCAGCCCTCAATATTGTGATTTCTTTACTTCTCCCAGTAGGAAGTATACTTGGACCCGAAGTGGAAGATTTACCGATACTATCAAGAATAATTTTGGATGTGATAGCATAATCAACTATCAATTGACCATAATACGAAACGATACCAATGTTTCTTTGAATTCTGGAATTCTCACCGCTTCAACTTCTGGAGCCGCATACCAATGGCTGGACTGCCAGAATAACTACTCACCTATTCTAGGAGAAACTGGACAAGCCTTCTGGCCAAAAAAAAGCGGAAGCTATGCTGTTGAAATTTTAGGGTCTAACTGTTATGATACTTCGGGATGCCACACAATAATAATAGCAGGAAACGAAGAAAAAAGCCTGAACAATAAATACCATTTGTTTCCAAATCCGAATTCTGGAATATTCACATTTGTGTGCCCAGAAAATCTGTCAAAAATTGAGCTTACTTTGCTTAATATCCAAGGGCAAGAAATATCCAAACCTATATTTCCGAGTAAAAACAACTCCTTGGAAATTGAAATAAATGGACCTAGTGGAGTCTATATACTTCAAGTAAAAGACCTAGAGGGCAATATGGAAAGATTGAGGGTGATAAAGTCGGACTAGTCCTGTTTTATAGCTCATTAATATTACCTTTAGGGTCGCGTTGTGGTTCAATCTAAGCTTCTTTATTGACCCCTATAAACCAATTTACATTCAATGGTTGATAGCTCTTTTTTTGAAGGTTCTTTAGCCCAAAGCTGGCGCGGACGTCCTCGTCCGTGCCCCCGTATTATTTTATAAATCAATTAAACTATGTGAGTAAATTTG
>JAGQYO010000001.1 GCA_020435995.1 Flavobacteriales bacterium
CTGATGAAATTACCAATAATGTTCCGTCTCTTATTGAGCTAGATAGCAACCACAACCCCGTGCGCGAAAACCGCTATATATATGGTAATCCTGATCATTACACCTACCACCCATGGTTTTTTGATAAAGGCTTAGATGGGGGTTATGTAATTGGGGGAGATATAGCCCCTGTAGCTGGCTCGCAAGATTTGTGGCTGCTCAAGGTAGATTCGGCTCAGTGTAGCAATGCTGCTTGCCAGTCGCTTGTGTATGACAAACGTACCATTGGTGTTTCAGAGAAAATAACCAAACAAAGTATGTTTAGTATCTACCCCAATCCCACCAATCATTTACTCACCGTTACTTGGAATATGAAAGAAGAGCAGGGTGCTTTTGAACTTAGAATTACAAACCTACAAGGCAAAATGGTGTTAAACCAAGTAGTTTCTGGGGATGCAGGCAAACAATTAATAGCGGTAGATCATTTAGCTTCTGGTTTGTATTTGTTTCAAGCATTAAGAGATGGAAGGGCGTTTCACGTCGAAAAATTGATGGTAGAATAAAGGAGAAATGTAAAATGTAAAACAGAAAAAGTTCAAATGAATATCGAACCACGCCTAAATTCGGGAATGCATCGAACACGCAACAGGGAAGTAAAAGAACATCGAACATGCAACAAGGAAGTAAAAGAATAATGAAGTACTGATTAACTACTCTGAAATCGTTTCAGAATCTCCAAATAGTTAAAATCAGTTTTAAATAGACGCTGAAACAAGTTCAGAGTTAAAATCACAGGTTAGACGGGTATTTTTACTTGCTCATTGAAAATTGAACGCTATGAAAGGCTCTTTTTACTCAAAATCAACCATAATAAGTTTAATCGTCTGTTTGTTTTTTGGACTTACGTCAAATGCCCAAAGCTGGCAATGGGCTCGTTCAGCTGGAGGCCACGCACAAGACGACAAAAGTCCAGTGGACATTTGGGCGAGACTGTGCGGAAGCTCCTTGAAGTGGCCAATAACATTAATTTTTTGCCTCATATTGAGTATTAGCACTTATTCCCAAAGCTGGCAATTAGATCTCCGCCTTCCTGGAGACTGGGAGTGTTTTTTCGGAACAGGGCCTAACTCCATTTGAGTTATGAGCCAGAAAGAGCGCATGAATTGGTCGCGTCACCGAAGTGACATCCAAATCGGTACGGTGTTCCTAAGTTGCGCACCACCCTACCGTCCGGCACTCCCTGCCCGAAGGTCCAAGTGGGCCTGCCCTAAAGTTCAGGCTGGAAAGTGACATAAAAAAACCCCCATGATTTCTCGCGAGGGTTCTTTTTAATCAAATAAAAAATTGAGCTTTTAAGCTCTCGCCTTCAATCCCAACTTATACTTAAACCTAATAAGCAAATAGTACATTACTGGAACGATAACCAAGGTTAAGAAAGTAGCGAAAACCAATCCGAATATAATAGCCCAACTCATTGGACCCCAAAACATAACATTGTCTCCACCAAAATAAATATCTGGGTTCCAATCACTCATTAAGCCAAAAAAATCAATATTCATTCCTGTAGCCAGTGGAAGTAACCCAAGCACGGTTGTAATAGCGGTAAGTAACACTGGGCGCAATCGCGTTTTTCCCCCTTCGGCAATTGCCGAAATTATTTCTTGTACTGAAAGGCGATCCCCTTTATCTGGATTCATCCCAAGTTCTTTAAATCTTCGAGCTATAACCAAGTTGGTGTAGTCTAGAAGTACAATGGCATTGTTTACCACAATTCCCGCAAGTGAAATTATACCGATCATTGTCATGATAACTACAAAATCCATTCGGAAAATCACCAAGCCCAAAAACACCCCAATCAGCGAAAAAACCACCGACCCAACAATGATAACAGGGGTACTCAACGAATTAAACTGAGACACTATAATTAAGAAAATAAGGAACACAGCAATAAATAGGGCATTCATCAAAAAGGCCTGTTCTTTGGCTTGGTCTTCTTGTTCCCCAGCGAATTTCAAAGTGTTCTCCTCAGGCAAGTCATATTCTTCTACAGCTTTTTTAATTTCGGCAACTACCTCATTCGCATTATAACCATCCAGTACGTTTGAAGTAACCGAAATCATTCGATTCATGTTTTTTCTCTTTACCGAAGAGTATGTTGATGTCTTGGTTGCTTTGGCAACCGAAGATATTGGCACTTGACTAATTTTTCCATTAGAAGGATCTCTAAACGTGATTTTTTGGTTCATCAATAAATCCGTATTGTAACGGTAATCGTCATTTAAGCGAATAACGATATCGTAATCCTCTCCTTTGTTTTTATAGGTGGAAACTTCTTGGCCAAACAGAGCTGTTCGCAGTGTTGAACCAATTTGAGCGGTAGAGAGATTAAAGCGCCGCGCTTTTTTTCTATCAACTTCGATGAGGTATTCTGGCTTTCCAACTTCTACGTCCAATTTAAGTTCCTCAATTCCGCCGATGTTCCTTTCGCTAATGAAGTTCTTCACGTTTTCAGCCTGCGTGATGAGCTCGTCATAGTCATCGCCAGTTATTTCTATGGTAATGGGTTTTCCAACGGGTGGGCCATCGTTGTTTTTATCAACCACAACCTGAATTCCGGGAATTCCCCTCACAATTTTACGTATGTCTTCCATTACATCAGAAGTTTGAATTCCTCGTCGATCTTGAAATTCAACAAAACTTACTGTAATCCTAGATTTATTGGGAGTAACTCCCATGCTTGGGCCTTGCGAAGGGTCAGCTGCACCCTCTCCTACTTGGGCAATTACCGATTTTATAAGAAAATTTCTCCCTGTTCCCTCTACCTCAGCTCCTGTGGTGTCTTCGTAAATTTTCAAATAATCTAAAATTCGAGCTTCGAGCGTTTTGGTCATTTCATTGGTTTCGTCTATGTCGGTTCCTATGGGGGTTTCAATAAAAATATTCACGTATTTAGGCTGCCCTATTGGGAAGAAAATAATTTTAGGGGGAATAATTATAAGAAGGGCAATGGATAAAAATAGCAGCCCAAACGTTCCCGCAAAAAAGAACACAGGATTCCATTTTCTTAAGGCAAACGCCAAAAAGGTCTTGTATATTTTTTCCAAATAAGGTAAAAATTTGGTCTGAAACCACTTGGTAGCAGGTGTAAGGAGGTAGAAATTTGCAAAACCTAATAAACCTCCAACAATAGCCAAACTACCAAGGGTATTCACATCCAAAGCACGCATAACACAGCCAAGTGTAATAAGGCTTATTCCCACAATAGCGAGCTTTTTAGGGTTGCTTCGTTTTTCTTCCACCTTCATAAATGCAGCTGTGAGCACTGGGTTGATCACTAATGCAACAAACAACGACGAGCCTAATACCGTCATTAACGTAACAGGGAGCCAAAACATAAATTCGCCCATCATACCCGGCCAAATAGCTAAAGGTAAAAATGCGGCTAGCGTTGTAGCAGTTGATGCGATAATGGGCATAGCAACTTCACCAACCCCGTATTTCGCGGCCTTGTGAGCAGACATACCTTCCTCATCCATCAAGCGATAAATGTTTTCTACCACCACAATTCCATTATCCACTAACATTCCCAATGCGAGAATTAATGAAAAAAGAACCATGGTATTGAGCGTAACACCTACAGCTCCGAGTATAAACATGGAAAGCAGCATACTCAGCGGTATGGCAATTCCTACGAACAGGGCATTTCTTAAGCCCAGGAAGAAAAGTAAAACCAAAACAACCAATAGGATTCCGAAAATGATGCTGTTCTCTAATTCGCTAACCATTCTTTTGGTGCGGTCACTCTGATCGTTGGTTTTGGTAATCGTTACGTCACTAGGAATCACATTCTTTTTCGCCTCTTCGATAATTTTGTCGATTGATTCGGAAGCGTTGATCAAGTTGGCCCCACCGCGCTTTTTCACGTCAACCATTACCACCGGCTTTTGGTATTCGCGAGCAAAACTGGTTACTTCAGCTTCTTCAAATACCACATCGGCTATATCTCTTAGATAAACTATATCAAATTTTTCTTGCTTTACAGTTACATCTTCGATTTCTGCCGCGCTATTAAAGTCACCAACAACCCTAACTGTTCTTCTGGTATTTCCATTTAAAATATCACCTCCAGAGATGGTAATGTTCTCATTTTTTATGGCCGCGGCTATGTCATTAAAGCTAATTTCCATGGCCTCCATTTTAGCGAGATCCACGTTTATTTTCATTTCCTTTTCGGTAACGCCACGAATGTCCACTTCAGTTATTTCCGGAAGCCCTTCAATTTTATCTTCTAGGTATTCAGCATATTCATTTAATTGATCTACAGAATAATCGCCTGATAAATTAATGTTGACGATGGGCATCATTTCCGAAAAATTCATTTCGAAAATATTTGGGTCCGCGGGTAAATCATTTGGAAAATCTGGATCGCCTTTGGCTAAATCAACTTTGTCTTTTACCTTCCTTAAAGCCTCTTCGGGAGAGATACTAAAATCGAATTCAATAAAAATTGTTGAATACCCTTGAACCGTGGTCGAGGTCATTTTATCAATTCCTGAAATAGATTTTATCTCCTTTTCTAAGGGTCGTGTAATCAGTTTTTCGATATCCGCTGCGGAGTTTCCAGGATAAGCAGTTCCCACATAAATCTGGGGAATTACAATTTCGGGAAATGACTCCCGTGGCATGGCCATATATGAAGCAAGGCCTGCCAGAAATATGATGCCCGTTAAAACATAAACGGTCATTTTGTTTTTAAGGGAAATGCTTGAGAGTTTAAACTCCTTAAGCAATCCTTTTTTCTTATTGTCTTCCATCTTTTAGGTTTGAATAGCTTATGTGAGCCTAGTTTTCTTTTACGGTTACTTGTTGGCCATTTCGCACGCTTCGAGCGCCTTTATCTACCAGCAATTCACCTCCCAACAAGCCTTTTTCTATCAGGGCCATTCCTTTGTAATTATTCGACACCGTTATTTCAGTTTTTCTAACCACGCTTATTCCCTCTTCCGAATCAATGGTGTACACGTAATCTTGGCCGCCAGCACCTTGCAAAATCATGGCGCTAGGTACTACCACACCAGAATCTTTTGAATAATCTTGAATCTCAAGAAGTGCCACCATGTTGGGCATTAGCTTGCCGTCTTCGTTGTCCAAATAGGTTTTTATTTTAAAGGTTCTGTTGCCCGGATTAATGAATTGACCCGTTCTTTCAATTCTACTTTTCTTTTTAATTCCCATGGCTGGAAAGCTGACTTCAACGGCATCTCCCTGCTTCACTCTTCCTAAATAATTCTCTGAAATATCAGCCTTGATATACACGTTTTTCAAGTTTATCAATCGAACCAAGGGCAGCCCCGGCATTGCCATTTCGCCCTGTTTAGGGTAAACCTCATCAATAACCCCATCGAATGGTGCTTTAATATTGGCCATCGCGATTTGTGCTTGAATAGTTTCTAAACTATTTTTTAATGCATCGCGGTTGTTTTTGGATTGCAAATACTGCATTTCTGAACCTATTTGTTGGTCCCAGAGTTTCTTTTGCTTTTGGAAGGTGGTTTCGGCCAACTCCAATCGCGTTTTGATTTCTTGCTCTTGTTCGCGAAGTACACTTGCGTCAACGGTAATTAATGACTGCCCTTTTGAAACCTTATCACCTTCCTTTACATTTATTGACGTGATTTTTCCACCCGTTTCAGAAAATAATTGAGCATTCTGATCGGTTTCAACTGTTCCATAAACCTCAAAATAGTGTTTGAAATCGGCCCTCTGGACCTGATAGCCCGTTACCAACGACAAAGATTTAGAAGTGTCGAGGGCTGCAATCTGTGATTCAATTGCTGCAATTTCAGCAGATAAATTATCCTTAGATAATTTAAGAGAATCTCGCCTGTTTTTCAAAGAATCGAGCTCAGTTAAATCTGATGTTGACGACCCTGAACAAGCAGCAAAAACTCCAGCTATGATTGTTATGATAATTCCGTTTTTCATTATTTCTATTTATTGCGTGTTATTTAGTTTTCGTTGTATAATCCATTGGCATAGTCAAGCTCGGCTTTGGCATCAATCACCTTCATTATGGCTTGAATGTATTCCAGTTGGCCATTGAGGTATTGGGTTTGAGTTTGGGTAAGTTCAACGCTGCTCGAAACACCCTCGCTGTATTTTATTTGTGTTTGGGTTTTAATTCTGGTTGTTAATTCTAGGTTTTCAGAGGAGTTTTCAAGAGAAAACATTGCCGCTTCGTACGAATTTCTTTTGTTTGCCAAATCCAGATACAAACTCTGTTCGGTTTGTTCGAGCAAAAGCTCCGCCTGACTTACCCCAACCTTTGCCTGTTGCACTTTGTAGTGACGCTGGCCCCCTTGAAAAATAGGCACATTTAGCTGCACACCAATAATGGCCGTTGGGTACCATTTTCCATTTAAGCCATCAGGATTAAAGTGGTTGAATTCGGTTCCATTCGAATTTCCCTCATAATTTAAAAAGCCATACAACTTTGGGGCGTATTGATAGTTCTCGTTGCTCAGCTGTAATTGATTGGATTGTAAATTGACACTTGCTCGTCTATAATCAACATGGCTTTGAATGTCTAACTGGCGAGTTAGGTTTTGCTCCTTGTCCAAAAATGGAGCTTTAATGGCATCCAAGTTTTCGGTTAATTCAATGTCTTCTTTAATCGGTTTTCCCATCGCAAATTTGAGCATGTCTTTCGATACACGTTTAATATTCTCTGTTTGAATGAGAATATTTTGCGTATTCAACAAAAGCACTTTCACCTGATCCAGATCCTTTTCTTCCATAAATCCAGCCTCGTACATGGCTGTGTTCTGCTCCACAAGTTTTTTTAATTGTGCTTCATTTTCGACTAATAACCTATAATTCTCATCAGCTGAGAGAACCATTCCATAGGCCTTGGTTACATCTCTTTTTATCTCTGCTACCGTTTTTGCCTGATCGGCATAAGCCAATTCCCGATATACTTTAGAAGCCTTGAGTCCTACTAAATAAGATCCATCAAAAAGCAGTTGATTCACTGAAATTCCAGCTTTCATGTTGTTGGCAAGGCCAAACTGGAGCGGTATAAATTCATCTGGTGGAGCTGCTGGGTTAAAAGAATTAGCCGGTGCAATCTGTGTGGGAATCTCCAAAAAGTGATTATATGAAGCCGACCCACTAACCTGCGGTAGACCTATACCTGTAATCTCCTTAACCTTTTGCTCCGACTTGGCAACATCCATCATCGCCCCTCGTGTAAAGTAGGAGTGCTCTACCGCATATTCTTGTGCTTCTTTGAGCGAAAACGCCACTTTGCTGCCGCCATCTGCTTGAGCAAATAGCCCAATAGTAGTAACAACAACTAACGTTGTTATTAAGGTGTTTTTCATTGTTTATTTAGTTTGATAGTTCTTTTTTCACTTTGTCTTGAAGGTACTTAACCCCTTTTTCGGATGCCAAACCCCTTATGTGGTACCTAAATATTTCCAAGTAGATATCTGAAAACGAAACCCCCTTGGGAAACAAGTCTGCATTAAAAAAATCATTTATTCTGGCTAGATACATGCCAGTTAGAACGGGAATATTCAGGTCTTTTCGGTACAAACCCTCTTCAATGCCCCTTCTCATATTGTCTTCAACCCAATGTTTAACAACCGTTTTTTTGTATTGGTCGAAAGTCGCCATGGCCTCAGGGTAGTATTTTTCTAAATCGAACATCACCGAGGGATGTATGTTTTGCAACTGATCTACAATAACCTTTGAAATCTCAAAATTTTCGTCAATTGCATTCAGGTTTTTTGAAACACAAGCCTCCAACGCACACATTTCCAGCTGCTGATGATACTCAATACCCTTAATGACAAGGTCATTCTTATCGGTAACATATCGATAAAGCGTTTTTTTAGAAATTCCCATGTGCTTGGCCAAGTCGTCCATCGTAACACTCCGGATGCCATAGGTCATAAACACCTTTAAGGCCCCCATCAGGATTGTTTCAAACTTCTCGTCCATTTTATTCATGGCGCGAATGTACATCCAGATTGCTACTTTGGAAACGTTTTGAGCGTTAAATGTTTCCTTAGTGTTGTATTGGTGACAATATTTATATCCAAATAATTGGCTGAAACAAAGAGTTGGCGGAGCATTTCAAAGAATTACCTTTGCCGCTTCAAATTTTGAGCAGATTCGATAAAATGAAAAATAAGACGATAAAAGACACGCTGTTAAATCCCTCAATTGGATTTGACATCACCATAAAAGGATGGGTACGAACCTTTAGGAGCAACCGCTTTATTGCTCTCAATGATGGTTCAACCATTAAAAACATTCAGTGTGTTATTGATTTGAACCAATGGGACGAAAAATTACTGAAAAGAATTACCACTGGGGCTTGTATCTCAGTTTCTGGCAAACTAACTGAAAGCCTTGGTGCAGGTCAGTCAGTAGAGCTTATGGTGACTGAGCTAGAAATATTGGGAGATTCTAATCCCGAAGAATTCCCTATTCAGCCAAAAAAACACAGTTTAGAGTTCCTTCGAGAAAATGCTCACTTGAGATTCAGAACCAATACATTTAGTGCTGTGTTTAGGGTTCGCCATGCCGTTTCTTTCGCCATACACAAATACTTTAATGACCGCGGCTACTTTTATTTGCACGCCCCCATCATCACCGGCTCGGATGCCGAAGGTGCTGGAGAAATGTTTAGGGTAACTACCCTAAACGACATCAAACCACCCCTCAACGATCAGGGACATGTAAATTACAAAGAGGATTTTTTTGGAAAAGAAACGAACCTCACAGTTAGCGGTCAACTAGAAGCAGAATTGGCCGCCATGGCTCTTTCTAAGGTCTACACATTTGGCCCTACTTTTAGGGCAGAAAATTCCAATACATCTCGCCACCTTGCCGAGTTTTGGATGATTGAACCCGAGGTAGCCTTCAATGATTTGGTGGCCAACATGGATTTAGCAGAAGATTTTCTTAAATATGTGATAAAACACGTGATGGATAACTGTGCCGATGACCTCGAGTTTTTGGAAAACAGAATTATCGACGAAGAAAAAAATATAAAAGCTGAGCTCAAGCAGCCATTTCCACTGCGCGAAAAATTGAAACATGTATTGGACAATAGCTTTGAACGCGTTTCATATACCGATGCTATTACCATCTTGCGCAATTCTAAACCCAATAAAAAGAAAAAGTTCGACTACCTGATCGATGAGTGGGGTGTTGACTTACAAAGCGAACACGAAAGATATTTGGTCGAGAAGCACTTTGGAAAACCTGTAATCCTCTATGATTATCCCGCGGATATTAAGGCTTTTTATATGCGCCAAAATGATGATAACAAGACCGTGGCCGCTATGGACATTCTGTTTCCAGGGATTGGAGAGATTGTAGGTGGATCGCAAAGAGAAGAGCGCTACGATGTTCTGGTTTCAAAAATGAAGGCATTTAATATCCCTGAAGATGAGATGTGGTGGTATTTAGATACCCGAAAATTTGGTACTTGTATTCACGCAGGTTTTGGTCTTGGCTTCGAACGATTGGTTCTTTTTATTACAGGTATGACCAATGTTCGCGATGTTATTCCATTTCCTAGAACCCCGAAAAATGCTGAGTTTTAATTGGAAGCACTTTTCAATTATGAGTGCTGAATGAGCTCGCTACCCTCGGTGCATGAGTATTCAAAAGCATAAAAAACATCAAACACGCTGCATCCCGCAATTTTATGAGGTTTTATTCACTTGGCATGTAAGTTGACAACGAGAGTTTTTTTATATTGCTCACGTAATTCTATACAATGGCCCTGAGACAACAATTATCACAGAAACTACTTCAAAAGCTATCTCCTCAGCAAATACAGCTGATGAAATTACTTCAAATTCCTACCGTTGCCATTGAGCAACGTGTGAAAGAGGAATTAGAAAGTAACCCCGCGCTTGAAGAAGGAAGAGATTCCGAAGAAGAGGAGTTCAACAACGAAGAAGAATCGTTTTCTGATGTAGAGAGTGAAAAATCAGAAGCCGAAAAGGAGTTTGATTTTTCAGATTACATGGACGACGAACCTAGCTACAAATACAACGCAAAAAATTATAGCCCCGACGACGAAAAAAAAACCATGCCTTATGCCTCTGGCACCAGTTTTATTCAACGTCTTGAAGAGCAACTCGATATGCAAGATTTGGAGGGAGATGATTACCTCATTGCCGACCATATCATTGGGTCACTCGATGACTCAGGATATTTGAGTAGAGATATCGATTCCTTAGTTGACGATCTTGCCTTTACCCAAAACATCAATACCGACCCCCAAAAAATCAGATCAATTCTTACCGTAATTCAATCATTTGATCCTCCTGGAATTGGTGCCCAAGATTTGCAAGAGTGCCTTTACCTTCAATTAGCTCGCAAAGAAGAAAAAACCGTAAGTATAGTTACCGCTTTGGCCATCATTCGAGACTATTTTGAAGCATACTCTAAAAAGCATTATCAAAAAATATTAGAAGGATTAGAAATAGATGAACTGGCCCTAAAAGAAGCAGATGCAGAAATTAAAAAGCTAAATCCAAAACCGGGAGGATCCTCTTCTGAAGGTAGTGCGAGCGAGATCGTTATCCCAGATTTTATGCTGGAAATTGAAGATGGAGAGTTCAATATTACCCTGAATGGCCGAAATGCCCCTGACCTAAAAATAAGCAGACAATTTGCCGCACTTATCGAAGATTATCAAAAGAGTAAGTCGAAACCTAGTAAACAACAGAGGGAGGCCCTTGCATTTGTAAAGCAAAAGCTGGATTCGGCTAAATGGTTTATTGATGCCATAGTACAACGACAAAACACACTCTTGAATACTATGAACTCCATTGCTGACTACCAACGGGAATACTTTATGACTGGAGACGAAACTAAGCTGCGCCCCATGATTTTGAAAGATATTGCCGATATTATCCACATGGATATTTCTACGGTTTCGAGAGTAGCCAACAGTAAGTATATCCAAACACCTTATGGCACTTTTCTTTTAAAAACCTTCTTTTCAGAATCACTCACCAATACCGAAGGAGAGGAAGTGAGTACGAGGGAAGTGAAAAAAATATTAGAAACTGCAATAGGTGCAGAAAACAAAAAAAAGCCATTGACAGATCAACGGTTGATGGAATTGCTAAAGGAAAAGGGATATAACATAGCCCGAAGAACCGTGGCAAAATACCGCGAACAACTCAATATTCCCGTAGCTCGACTCCGTAAAGAGATTTAAGCAAGTGATTCGAATAGCTCAAATTCTCTCCTACCTACTGCATCCATCTCTTATGCCTACCATGGCATTGATGCTCGTACTTAGTATCGACTCATACCTTGCCTATTCAATTAACAAGCAGTATAAGTGGTTTTTATACACCTTGGTTTTTGTGAATACCTTTATTTTTCCGGTCATCATCACGCTAGTGATGTATCAACGAAAAATTATCTCATCATTACAATTAAAGAAACGAAGTGAGCGTATTTATCCGTTTGGCTTTGCAGTTGGGTTCTATTTTTTCACTTATTTTTTGCTTAAAAAAACAGCTATTCCACAAGTGCTTTTATCAATAATATTGGGATCAACACTTACGCTTTTGGCCGTCTTTTTAATTACGTTCAAATACAAAATATCAGCCCACATGGCAGCAATTACAGGATTGTTAGGTGCCTTATTGGCCATTTTTATCACCTTTCAGGCCAATTACTCCAACGCGATTCTACTCATTGCTTTAATTTGGGGTTTTTTGGCCAGTGCCCGTCTAAAATTAAAAGCACATTCTCATTCAGAAATATATGGTGGATCGCTGGTTGGGGGAATATTGGTTTTTATGTCTGTCTTTTTTTCTTGGGGTTAAGAAATAAGTTGCTGCCGCAGCAAAAATTCTAATTGAGAATTTATTCTGGCCAATTTTTCAGTGAGCCTTTTGTTACTTTCTCTGAGCCTGAAAGTCTCAATAGCATTGTTCAGCGTAATTTTTAATTCCTCCTCATGCCAGGGTTTGTTCAAATAGCGATAAATTTCGCCTTTGTTCACGCCTTCTATTACTGCATTAATATCGGCATACCCAGTAAGTAGTATGCGAATTGCGGCTGGCTCTGCAGTTTTCACCTTCGAAAAAAACTCTATTCCTGTCATCACCGGCATTCTTTGATCGGAAACAATTACCTCAAATGGCTCTTTTAATTCTTCAAATAAATCAAAGGCAGCTTGAGCGCTGATGGCTGTGTACACCCTGTAATCTCGTCTAAAGGCAGCTTTAAATGCCGTTAGGTTATGTTCCTCATCATCTATATATAATATCAAGGCCTTTTCAGGAAATCCTTCTATGTTATTGGAGCTCATAATTCATCGATTAGAAAGTTGAAATTTAAAAAGATTTCGTCAAATTGTGCTACACTATGGTTCTTCAATTAAATTTGGAGTAATTTGAGGGCAAGTAGAATTCCATTTATTATACACAGGTGAGCAATAATTTTATTCCAGAATTAATTCGTGATTCGGAAGATGGCGCGGAGCGCTTGTCTGAATTAAAAGAATTAGGCGCTACTATCACTGATTTAACAGAAAGCCAAATTAACGAGTTGAAAAAAATTCGTCTAGGAGCTGAGGTAACAAATGAATTGCGAGTCTGTTACGTATTCTATCCTTGGCTCAATGCCGCTTACAAAATATTAGAGGAAAAGGGGTTTATTGAGGTTCGCACGGGTCGCAACCGTTATAAAATCACCTTGGAAGAACAAGAATTACTTGCCACAAAAAAAATTGGCATTGTTGGCCTATCAGTGGGCCGAACTATTGCTACTACTTTAGCCGCAGAAAGAAGCTGTGGAGAGCTGCGAGTTGCAGACTTCGATATTCTAGAATTGAGCAATTTAAATAGGATTAAAGCGCCACTTCACCATATCGGAATGCTTAAAGCGGTATCACTTGCTCGGGAAATTAAAGAGTTTGACCCTTATTTTAATATTCACTGTTTTGATGATGGCATCACACCCGACAACATTGACTCATTCTTTTTGGACGGCGGAAAATTGGATATACTTGTAGATGAATGCGACAGTTTGGAAGTAAAAATTAAACTACGGAAAAAAGCTAGAGAACTCGGTATTCCAGTAATTATGGACACAAGTGACCGCGGCCTAGTTGACATAGAGAGATTTGATCTTGAACCCAACCGTCCGTTCTTCCACGGAAAAATCGGGGATTTTAATCCCCCCTCAGATTGGAAAATTACCGATCAAGAAAGACAAGAACTATTTTTAAAAATAATTGATTTAGAAAAGGTTTCTGAAAGAGGAAAGTATTCACTTTTCGAAATAGGAAAAACCATATCGACGTGGCCCCAACTTTCAAGTGATGTAGTGACGGGTGGAGGTGTATCTGCACAAATATGTAGAAAAATACTTTTGGGAAATAATGCACCTTCGGGTCGCTATTATTTTGACGTGGATAGCTGGTTGAACGATGGATAGTAGCACAAAAAATTATGTTAGATTGAAGGCATTTAGAGCTATAGATCGTCCCGATTTATGTGATAAATTTATTGAGGGTCACAGCAGGGTACTTTCTAGCGTGGGTGTCGAAAAAGTTACATCGAATACCAACGAATGGACTCAAAATCCTGCATCTTTTGTTGTGCTTTGTGAATCACAAGACGGCGAAAAAACTTATGGCGGAGCTCGAGTTCATGCCTACGGCGGCAGCCAAGTACTTCCCATAGAAGAAGCGACCTTGGAAATGGACCCAACCATAGTGGACCACGTCAAGCGCTTTGCACCCCAGGGCACGGGTGAGCTTTGTGGCCTATGGAATTCAATTGAAGTAGCTGGTATGGGAATTGGCGCAGTTTATCTGATTAGATGTGCTATAGCCATTCTCACTCAATTGGGATTGGGAACTTGTTGGGCCTTATGCTCGCCTTTTTCGGCCCGAATTGCAAAAAACTATGGGTTTCTTAAATATCCTGATGTTGGAAATGACGGTACGTTCTACTACCCTAAAATTGATTTGCTCGCCACAGCATGTTTGGTTGAAGATTCATCCAAATTAGAGTTTGGGAACCCAGATGAAGTACAAAGAATTCAAGATCTTCGAAAAAACCCCATTCAAAAACTAGATGAAACCAACCGTGGCCGAACCATGAATGTGGAGTATAATTTACTCATTGAAAATGTTGACAAGTCTCTTTTTAAATGGTCATGAAATTATTTAAAATATGCACTGCATTTTTCTTAGTTGTACTATCAAGTGTTTGCTTCTCACAGCAAATTGACTTTACCGGAAAGAAAATTAACTACCCTGGTGAAAAAATGCTTTGGCTTAAGGACCCTTCATCCAGCCTTAATCCGGAACAAGCTCTAGCATCAACTAATTATGAATCAAATTACAGTAAGGTGCTAAACCTCGGGGTATCTAAAAATACCAATTGGGTGAAATTTGAGCTTGCCAACCAAACAACAGAAGAACTCTTTATTCATGTTTCATATCCAGTTCTGGATCATATTTGTATCTACTACTTTGAAAAAGGCCATTTAATCGACTCCAGTTTTTCTGGGTTTCAATATCCTTTTTCGCAAAGAGAAATAGATTACCAGGATTTTATTTTTTCCGTTCCTCAGGCAAGTGGGCCAATTAGTGTTTTGGTTCAGCTCCAAAATCATAGCCAATCTATGCTTCCGCTTTCCATTGGCACCAAAGATCAGATCAATTCAAGCCTTTATAAAAAGGATCTCTTTTTTGGGGTTTATGCTGGGTTTATTCTCGTTATGTTGTTATACAACTTGTTTATTTTCTTATCCACAAAAGATAAAAACTACGCGTGGTATCTCATATATATATTCTCAGTTGGGATTACACAATTTACTCTTTCAGGCTATAGCCTTAAATACCTGTGGCCCGACCTCCCTTGGCTTTCAAAAAACAGTGTCTATTTGTGTGGTATTGGCTCAGGGCTTGCCGTTGTGTTTTTCGTAAAAATGTTTCTTCAAGTAAAAGAGAACTTACCGTGGTTCAACAGACTGCTTAATGGCTTTGTTGTTTCATACCTCGTTGCGCTGCTGCTAGTATTGATAGGGTTACCCACCCTCAGTTATAACCTCATCAATCTAACTGCAGGTTTAGGAGTTATAGTTCTTTTGATAGCCGCATCTATCATAGCTAGGCAGGGGTTTCGCCCCGCCCAATACTTCGTGGTTGCATGGACCATTTTTATTTTTTCCATCATTATTTTCGTGCTAAAAGACGCGGGTGTTTTACCCTACAATGATTTTACAATCTATGCCTTGCCCATTGGGTCTGCACTAGAAGTTGTGCTGCTTTCGCTAGCCCTAGCCGATAAAATAAATTCACTAATAATTGAAAAAGACCTTGCTCGAGCCAATGAGCTTGAAGCCGTAAAAGAAAATGAAAAACTGGTGCTGGAGCAGAATATAATGCTCGAACGCAAAGTGACCGAGCGAACCGCTGCATTGGAAAATGCTAATAGCAACTTGGAGGTCGCTATGGGTAACTTAAAAGATGCGCAAGCCCAATTAGTCAACCAAGAGAAAATGGCATCATTGGGTCAGTTAACAGCGGGCATTGCCCATGAAATTAATAATCCCATCAATTTCGTTTCATCAAATGTAAATCCTCTTCGACGCGATATTGATGATTTAATTCAAATTATAGAAAAATATAAGGGTGTTGAGGAACTCGAGAATATCGAAAAAACCATACAAGAAGTCAATGATTTTAAAAATGAAATTGGTTACGACTACGTACTTAAAGAAGTTGATGAATTATTAAAAGGAATAGGCGATGGCGCGTCCCGTACAGCAGAAATTGTTCAGAGCCTTAAAAACTTTAGTCGCTTAGATGAAGTAGATTCTAAGTTTGCAGATATACACGAAGGGATAGACTCCACGCTTGTTATAATCATAAGCGGCACCAAATACAATGTGAACATTATAAAGAATTATGACACAACCATAACCCCGATTGAGTGCTACCCAGGCAAACTCAACCAAGTGATTTCTAATATTGTAGTGAACGCAATTCAAGCGATGAATAGTACGACGGAAAACCCAACTTTAACATTGACTACCAAAAATTTAGACCAACATATTTCCCTGAGCATTAAGGACAACGGATCGGGAATTCCAGAAGAAGTAAAGAATAAAATTTTCGAACCTTTTTTTACCACTAAAGAAGTGGGAGAGGGAACAGGGCTTGGCCTTTCTATTGTATTTTCTATTATTGAGCTTCACAAAGGTCAAATAGAAGTAAATTCGGAGCCTGGGTTGGGAACGGAGTTTTTAATCACTCTACCCAAAGCCTTGAATTAATGAAGTTGGACTCAAACAATAATGAAGGAAGGATTCTTTATCTAGATGATAAAGAAAACAACCTGCTTTCGTTTAAAGCCTCATTCAGAAGAGAGTATCGCATATTTATTTCTTCCAGCCCGCATGAAGCTTTTGACCTGATTGAAAAAAACCAAATTCAAATTGTTGTAGCGGATTTCAAAATGCCAGAAATATCGGGTGTTACTTTTTTAGAAGAAGTGAAAAAACGTTTTCCCGAAACCATCCGCATCATGCTTACCGGACACGCAGATTTACCTGCCGTTGTAGAATCTATAAATCGAAGCGAAATATTCAGGTTTTTGGCCAAACCTTGGAAGGAAGAAGAACTTCGAACCGCTTTCAACGCGGGGCTAAACTTGTACCATACTCGAAAAGAACTACACTCAAAAAATGAGGAGCTTAAAAAAGCTTATGTAGAGTTGGACCGCTTGGTTTATAGTACAGCTCATGATATAACCAGCCCGTTATCCAATATTCTTGGATTAGTTAGCTTGATTAGAATGGACGGACTGAAGGATGGCGAATACCTCGATTTGATTGAAACTACAACTAAAAAATTACAGTTTCTAGCCCGCGACGTTCTCAATTTTCATAGGAACAAACGTACGGTGGTAGAACCTAAAAAATTGGACCTAAAACTGCTTGTAGAAAAAACACTAAAGGACTTCGAACATTTTGAAAACGCCTCAAATGTTACTTTCAGCTTGAGCATCAATCAAAAGGGTGAGTTTTACTCCGATAAGATTCGATGGCGGATCATTTTGAGCAACCTTATCTCTAATGCAATTAAATACCAAGACGAGACTAAAGCCAACAGAAATGTATCTATTCTCTTAAATTCTGATGACGAAAAAGCAGAACTTATCATACAAGACAATGGAGTAGGGATTCCGCAATCACTTCAACCCAGAATCTTTGATTTGTATTATCGGGCAAGTAAAATGAGTACAGGGTCGGGCATTGGTCTATACATTGTTTCGGAAGCGGTTTCATTATTGGGTGGCAACATAAGGGTAGAATCGGTTGAGAAAGAAGGAGCAAGTTTTTACCTTTCAATTCCAAACAAACATCTGGGAAACGGGGATTCAGCAAAATTGCCAATAGACTAATTTTGGAATGTGAGTTCTAAAAAAGATGGTCTTAAAGAATTAATCCGTGGCCTCCCCCACAAACCTGGAGTGTATCAATACTTTGATTCAGGTGGAACGATCATATACGTTGGGAAAGCCAAAGACCTGAAAAACAGGGTTTCATCCTACTTCGTAAAAAACCATGATAGCCCCAAAACGAGAATCTTGGTTTCCAAAATTGTTACACTCAAAGTAATTATTACAGATTCGCAATACGACGCGCTGATTCTCGAAAACACACTAATTAAAAAACACCAACCCCGCTACAATGTGTTGCTACGCGATGACAAAACGTATCCGTGGATATGCATAAAAAAAGAGCGATTCCCTCGTGTATTCTCCACTCGAAATGTAATTAAGGATGGCTCAGAGTATTACGGTCCTTACGCCTCTGTAAAAACCATGTACACCATACTCGACTTTATTCGAAAAGCCTACAAAATTCGGAATTGTAATTTCAATCTTTCAGAAGAAAACATCAAAGCCAATAAATTTAGGGTGTGCCTCGAATACCATATTAAAAATTGCAAGGGACCATGTGAAGGTCTACATGAAGAAACCTTATATAATAATCAGATTAGAGACATCCGGCAAATATTGCGTGGTCAAATTTCGGAAGTTGTTAAGGATTTATCGAAAAGAATGAGCGAAGAAGCCGGCCAGCTTCAATTTGAGGCCGCACAAGAAACCAAAGAGCAAATTGCGATACTTGAGAACTACCAAATGCGATCTACTGTAGTTAATCCCATGATCAACAATGTAGACGTTTTTTCTATACTAACCGACGACAAATACGGGTACATCAACTTTATGAAAGTGACCAATGGATCAGTGATTCAGGCACATA
Organism: Flavobacteriales bacterium; assembly: GCA_020435995.1. Taxonomy (GTDB): domain Bacteria; phylum Bacteroidota; class Bacteroidia; order Flavobacteriales_G; family Salibacteraceae; genus JAGQYO01. The sequence continues at coordinate 18,322 of JAGQYO010000001.1, forward strand.
CCATTGAATTGAAAAAGAAACTCGATGAAACTCCTTCTGAACTTTTAGAAACAGCCATCACCGAAATTCGAGAACGGTTCAATAGCCAATCGAAAGAAATATTTGTTTCAATACCGATTGATGTAGAGTTTCCTAACATACACGTTTCTGTGCCCCAACGAGGGGATAAAAAAAAGTTGATTGATATGTCCATTAGAAATGTGATGTATTATAAAAAGAGCCGGCAAGAGCAACAAGAAAAAACGGACCCCGACAGGCGGAAAAACAGAATTTTGGGCCAACTTCAATCGGATCTCAATATGAAAGAAATGCCCGTGCATATCGAGTGCTTCGACAATTCAAACATTCAAGGTGCATTTCCAGTTGCTGCTTGCGTAGTTTTTAAAGATGCCAAACCGAGCAAAAAGGATTATCGCCATTTTAACATTAAAACTGTAGTTGGCCCTGACGATTTTGCATCGATGAAAGAAGTTGTTTATCGGCGCTACAAACGCTTGTTAGAGGAAAACGAATCACTGCCCCAGCTTATAATCATAGACGGCGGAAAAGGGCAGTTAAGCTCTGCTGTGGAGAGTCTTCAAGAACTCAATCTTCTGGGCTCGATTACCGTTATTGGAATTGCAAAAAAATTGGAAGAAATCTACTTTCCAGGCGACAGCTATCCACTTTATATTGACAAAAGATCAGAAAGTTTGAAGTTAATTCAACAGCTCAGAAATGAAGCCCATCGGTTTGGAATTACACATCATAGAAACCGGCGCTCAAAAGGAAGTATTAAAAGCGGTTTGAGCGAAATCCCCGGTATTGGAGAAAAAACCGTAGAAAGTCTTTTGAAAAAATTCAAGAGTGTAAAACGAATTAAGGATGCTTCGGACGAAGAACTTGCAACAATTCTAAATAAAACGCAAATGACTGCTATGAAAGAATTTAGAGGTGATTGAGATTATAATTCAATACAAACGTTTTTGGCTTCAGTAAAAAACTTAAACGCCTCAAATCCACCTTCTCTACCTACACCCGAGCTTTTTACACCCCCAAATGGCGTCCGTAAATCTCGAAGTAGCCAGCAGTTAATCCACACTATTCCCATTTGTATTTCATTAGCCATTCGATGAGCCCGCGTTAAATTCTCTGTCCAAATAGTGGCTGCCAAACCATAATCCGTAGAATTAGCCATCAATAAAACCTCTTCCTCGGTGTCAAAAGGTGTAATAGTAACCACTGGGCCAAATATTTCTTCTTGATTAGTTCTGCAATCAAATGCCAAACCTTCGATAATAGTAGGAGCTAAATAATACCCTTGGGCGTACTCCCCTTCCAAATGAACTTGATGTCCTCCAGTTAAAACAGTACCCCCCTCCTCTTTAGCTAGATCAATATAAGAAAGGACTTTTTCCATGTGGGGTTTGGAAACTACTGCACCTAATTTCGCTTCTGGATCCGAAGGAAAACTCACTTTTCTCTTGGCTACTTTAGCCACAAAATCTGCTTTAAATCTGTCGTAAATTCCTCGTTGAATAAAAATTCTTGAGCCACATAAACATATTTGTCCCTGGTTGGCAAATGAAGAAGCCAAAGTGGTAGCCAACATTTTATCATAATTGCAATCTTCAAATATTATGTTCGGATTTTTCCCACCTAGCTCAAGCGATAGTTTTTTAAACATGGGAGCCGCTGTTCGCGCAATTTGCGCACCTGTAGCTGTACCACCTGTAAACGAAATAGCTTTAATATCAGGGTGTTCTGTGATCGCCGCCCCTACTTTTGGGCCAAGACCGTGAACGAGGTTTAAAACCCCCTTGGGAAGGCCTGCTTCAACACACAATTCGCTAAGTAAATATGCCGTCATTGGTGTAATTTCAGACGGTTTGGCAACCACACAATTTCCTGTTGCTAAGGCGGGCGCAATTTTCCACGTAAATAAATAAAGTGGGAGATTCCAAGGTGAAATACAGCCAACCACTCCGATAGGGTCACGACGGGTATAATTAATGGCTCTATTTTCCATCATGTGCGCCTCAGAAGCGAAATGCAAAATGCCCGTAGCAAAAAAATGAAGGTTAGATGCCGCCCGAGGTATGTCTACTTTTTCGGCAAGCCAAATGGGTTTACCGTTATCCTTTGACTCCGCCGCAACCAGTTTATCAAAATCCCTGTTGATTAAATCAACAATTTTCAAAATAACCTCAGAACGCTTTTCTTTTGAAGTAGCAGACCAGCTGGGGAATGCGGCCTTGGCCGCATTGGTTGCATCAACTACATCTCTTTCGTCCGAATCAGGAATAAGCGAATAAACTTTTCCCGTTGAAGGGTCATAATTATCTAAATATTTATCCGAATGTGGCTTTACCAGCTCACCATTTATGTAATTCCGTAAGGTCATCATGCTATTTAAACTAAGGCGGCAAAGTTAAATGATTGGAAACACTCACCGTAAAGTAAACTCATTCTGCCAACAACCCACATTATACCAAACCTAACCTCATAATCCGATAAAATACCTTGTTAGACAATCGAGTCGAAATTATAAACAGTCGAAAATTGCATTTAGATTTTTACCCATCATTCGTTTCAAAAGCCACACCTTTGCGCCCAATGAAATCTAGGGTTATAGATAAATCAGGCGAATACCTAAAGTCTTTCCTGCTTTGGCGTTCACGACACATTAAAAACAAGCCGTTTGTTTTAATGCTCAGCGTAGCGATGGGGTTTTTATGTGCGGTTGCAGCCTATTGTTTAAAAACTGGTGTGCATTTAGTGGAGGCATTTTTTGTTGGTAATCTCATCAAAACATCCAGCAAGGCCCTTTATTTCCTGTTACCAATTCTCGGAATCATTCTTACGCGATTAGTGGTTAAATACTTAATCAAAGAAGATGTAGGACACGGTGTACCACATACACTTTATGCCTTGTCCAAAGGCAATGGGATGATAAGCAAGAAAAGAACTTTTTCATCTGTGGTTACAGCCGCCCTAACGGTTGGATTTGGAGGTTCGTGCGGGCTAGAAGGGCCAGCAGTAAGTACCACTTCGGCTATTGGATCAAATTTGAGCCAGTTACTAAGGCTTAATACCAAAACAAGGAAATTGCTTATTGGATGTGGGGCTGCAGCCGCACTTTCTGCAATTTTCAAGGCTCCCGTCGCGGCCATTGTATTTGCGATGGAGGTTATCCTCCTCGATATCACAACCTTTTCTCTTATTCCTATTTTGCTATCAAGTGTAACAGCAGCAATGTTTTCGAGACTTTTTTTTGGGGATCAACTTCTCTTCGAATTCGAAATACATGATAAAATTCAATTTGTTGAAATGCCCTATTATATCCTGTTGGGGTTACTTGGGGGTATGGTCGGCCTCTACTTTACAAAGGTCAACTTCCTTGTTGCCCGCATTTTTGGTAAAATAAACAATACAAGCTTAAAGATATTGATTGGGGGGTCATTGCTCGGTGCGTTGATTTTCGTTTTTCCACCGCTGTTTGGTGAAGGTTATTCAACTGTTTATCATTTAATAAATGGAACTCATTCTGGCGTGTTAGAAAACAGTCAATTCATTGCTTTTCAAGACAACATTTGGGTTATTCTACTTTTCCTATCACTGGTAGTATTTTTCAAAGCATTTGCTACCTCAATTACATTTGGCGCTGGGGGTGTAGGGGGGATTTTTGCTCCAACTCTATTTATGGGAAGTATAATGGGCTTCGTTTTTTCAAAGTTTATAAATGAATTAGGGTTAGGAAAACTATCTGTAAGTAATTTTTCTTTACTCGGAATGGCTGCCTTGATGGCTGCCATATTACAAGCCCCTTTGACGGCAATTTTTCTCATCGCGGAAATCACAGGAGGATACCAGCTCTTTATTCCTCTCATGCTTACCACATCCATAGCCTTTATAACGGTTAAATATTTTACCAAACATTCTATTTACACCATGCAACTTGCTAAAAGAGGGCAACTACTTACTCATGACAAAGACCAAGCTGTGCTTACCTTAATGGATTTAAAAAACGAAATAGAAAAGAACTTCAAAACCATTGGCCCATACAATTCGCTCGGTGATTTAGTGAAACGAGTTACTGAATCGAAAAGAAATATATATCCAGTTGTGGATGAAGAAAATCAATTTTTAGGCGTTGTAACGCTTGATGATATCAGACAAATTATGTTTGATAAATTTATGTACGACAGGACTTATGTTCATGAATTGATGAGCGTAGCACCTGAGCATATCGAGATTACGGATAGCATGGAAACGGTAATGGAAAAATTTGAATCAAGCGAAGCATGGAATCTTCCAGTTGTACAAAATGGAATCTATGTTGGCTTTGTTTCAAAGTCAAAATTATTCTCTGAATACAGGAAAAAATTAAAGGACTTTTACGAGGATGATTAGTCTTTAATTGAATCAACTAACTCAAAATAATTCGCCCGCTAGGCTTTGATAGACTGGCTTTTATTTTATCCAGCATTTGTTGGGTTCGCAATATTTCAAATACTTCTTCTTCCTTTTCCTCGGCATCAATCTCTTTTAATTTCTCTTGATTCTCGTGAATCATTTTAGAAATTCTTTTCGATTTATAAGAATACAAAGATCCTTCAACAGCTCTTTTTAGCTTTAGCTCCTCACCTTCAACCAATATCTTCCTTTCTCCCCACCACTCATGCAAATCATATTTTGATGAGAGCAAATCCACAGCAAGTTTACTGATCTCGTTGTCCTCATTATTGATAAAATCACCCATTAAAATCGGGTTTTCACCATCAACATATTCTATGATGAGGTTCAGTACTTTTAGACAGGTTTCATCTTCAAATAACATTTCATCCCGAATCAATTCATGAACCATAAACGGTGCTACTTCCACTTCAAGTTCATTTCCATCATCGGCTAGTATGCGAATAGTTTTATCGGCATAACTCAAAATAATCCGCAATATATCGCGCTCTTGAACGCTTACATCGTCATAAAGTTTTTCTGGAATTTCTTTAAACTCAACCGCCGACTCTTCCCCTTCGTTTCGTTCTTCGTCAATCAGGCGTGACTTGTTTCGTTCTTGCTGATTGAGCCTGATACGGCGAATTTTATTTAATTCATTTATAAGTACTTTTTCCTCAATATCAAGCAGTGAAGAACACTCCTTAATATAAACGGACCTCGAAATAGCCTCTGGAATGAGCGCAATACTTGATACAATTTCCTTTACCAAGGAAGCTTTTTTGATGGGGTCGTTTCCAGCTTCACCCAGAAGAATGCGCGCTTTGCTAACAATAAAATCAAACGCATTTTTTGACAAATACGCTTCTAATTCTTCTAAATCATTTTTTCGCGAAAAGGAATCCGGGTCTTCTCCTTCTGGGAAGGAAACCATCTTCACATTCATTCCCTCTTCGAGAATCATATCAATACCGCGAAAGGATGCTCTAATTCCAGCGGCATCGCCATCATACAGTACTGTGATGTTGGAAGTATATCTTTTAATTAGCCGTATTTGAGCAACAGTGAGTGCAGTTCCAGAAGAGGCCACCACATTCTCAATTCCTTTTTGAGAAAAAGAAATAACGTCGGTATAACCTTCAACTAAATAACAAAAGTCTTTTTTGATAATCTCCCCTTTCGCGAAATAGAGGCCATACAAAACCGCACTTTTATCATATATAATAGACTGAGGGCTATTGAGATATTTTGGGGCCTTCTTATCCTCAACCAAGATTCGGCCTCCAAAACCAATTGGGCGTCCAGATAAATTGTGGATGGGAAAAATCACTCGCCCCTTATAGCCATCATAATACTGGTCCTCAGCTTTTGAAGATTCTTTTATGAGTCCCGCCTTAATTAAAAACTCCTTTTTATAACCTTGTTTAATAGCCGTATCATAAAACTCGTTCCAGCTATCAGGACTGTAGCCCACCCTGAATTTCTTGATGGTTTCCTGCGTAAATCCGCGCTCCTTGAAATAACTTAAGCCTATCGACTTTCCTTCATCGGTTTCGGTAAGTTGGTTCTGAAAAAATTCTTCTGCAAATCGGGTTACAATATAAAGGCTTTCTCGTTCGCTTTCGGCTTCTTTTTGTTCACTCGAAAGCTCTACTTCTTCAATTTCTACTTGGTATTTGTTGGCGAGCCACTTGAGCGCTTCAGGGTAACTAAAGTGCTCTAGTTCCATGATAAATGATACTACATTTCCACCCTTTCCAGAACTAAAATCTTTGTAAATCTGCTTATCGGGAGACACCATAAAAGATGGTGTTCTTTCATTAGAAAACGGACTCAGCCCTTTGAACGACCTACCTGATTTTTTAAGGGTAATAAACTCGCCAATTACCTCCTCGATACGGGCAGCTTCTAGTATTTCATCAATTTTTGACTTGGGAATCATACCTCACAAAGCTACTGAATAGTGAAACATTGCGTCTTTATTTATTGATTTTTGAGCAAAAAAAAAGGCGCCCTTTAGGAGCGCCTCTTAAATTTTAACTCAACTCGTTTATTTCTTAAGTACTTGCTGACGGGTAATTACACCTGTTTCACCAGTTACTTCCACAAAATAGTATCCTGATTCAAATGAAGTCATGTCAACCTGGATAACATTGTCTCCTACATTAACGTCATTAGAAAAATTAACCATTTCTTGTCCTGTAACTGAAATCACTCTAACAACGGCATTGTCATTTACTTCGCTTGAGAAAGTCAAAGTAGATGATCCAGTTGTTGGGTTAGGATAAAGTTTAATTCCAGAAAAATTAGTTCTTTCTTCAACTGAAACTACTCTAAACGCACCACCTTCTGTTTTTGGATCAAATGTAGCTAATTCTGAATTTGTTGGATCAGACTCAACCATGTTTGCCATCTTCTTTAAAGTAATAACATCTACAGCTCCCTTTGCCACTGTTACGTGCGCTTCTGCACCATTCATTATGTCTTCTTGACCTTCTGCCACGAAAGCATAAACAATCATGTCTTGAGGTACTGTATTCGCTTTACCATCTCCACCTATATCTTCAATTACATCCCACTCGTAAACTCGTGCTACAACAGTTCCTGAAGAAGTAGTTGTAATATCTTCACCCCACTGACCAGTTAAGGAAGCTCGGTGCATTCTGTTGTGAGTGTACTCACTTCCCACAACCAATGCAGGGTATTTCGACATTCCAGATTGAGGACCCATAATTCCATCTTGCAATAAACCAACACTTAGTTTATTAGTGGCAGTGTTAGAGTTTCCTGTATAGTAAGCCTCTACATAAACAATAATTTTGGCAGCAACAGGGTCAAATGTGGCAATAACTCCAATATTTACAGGAGACGCTTCTGATGTGATTTTGTCACTTTCAGAATCATAATTTCCATAGCTTTTTGCTGTCTTGGTTCCACCAAGCAAGCTTCTGTTCATTGTTCCTGATGGGAACCCAGTAAGTCCAACACGTGGCAATTGATACAATACCTTGCCATATTCAATAGTGCTTCCGTCTACATATACTCTATAGTTAGGTGTTCCTGTAGCGTAAGAGCCAGAATGTGTATTGATAATAATGATTTGCCCAGGTTTTTTTGCAGCTAATTCGTCAGCGGCTTTGTGACCAGCAGGGCACCATCCGCAGGTTTTTCCTGTAAATTCTTCTATAACAACCTTTTTATTTTCAGCGTTTTTAGAAGCTAGTTTTTGACCAAAAGAAATTCCCGCAATGGAAACACTCAGACCTAGTAATAAAATTTTTTTCATGTGTTCGAGTTTAAATTTATTTATACCACAATTTTAAGCAATTTTTTGATTCAAATGATAAAATAAAAAGATCGTATAAAAATTTGGTTGTCAGTTATATTACAAAACTTGCTATTATCTTTTATATCAAATCAAAGTCTGTTTTGTGTTAATAAAAAAAGGGGCGATAATTCGCCCCTTTTTTTATTTGATATTTAATCCTATTACTTTATAATGGTAGTAGTATACCCCTCGATATCAACTACATAAACTCCATTTGGAGAGCTGCTCAAATCTATTTGCTCTACCTGAGTTCCACTTCCGTTTAGATCTATAGTCTTAGAAGCCACAGTTTGCCCAGAAACATTGATCACCTTCACCAATTTACTTCCTAGGTCAGAGTTGTTGTTAAGTGAAATGTTAACCATTCCATTAGAATAATAAACTTTATCTACGTTTTCACTTATTTCTGAAACTCCAACATTGCAACCATTGTAAGTAAAGTTTGTAGAACTTTCTCCTGTTTTATCAACGCCACTTACTTTTACAGTCACAGAAATTTTATTGGCTCCCAACGCAGTTTCAGGAACCTCGACAGTTAATGTGGTTGCTGTTGCCGTAAGCACAGTAGCTTCAACAAATCTGAACTTTACTTTGTTGTTTGCTGGCGTGGTGCTAAAGTTTGTACCTGTAATAGTTACCACATCTTTACACACACCGCTTGCAGGTGAAAAAGAGGCAACACTAGGTTTTGTACTAGCAACCATTTTATATGTTTTCTCAGTTAAGTTATTTCCAGAATTTACATCTCCAGGGAAATTAGCAGCAATTCTAATTTTAAAGTCACCTAAAGCAGTAGGGAAATTAGGAAGGGCCGCATTGTTAGCTCGGGTAGAAGTCAAGTTCAGGCTATCACCTGCCTTCAATGGTGCAGTAAGGGTGTAAGACGTTGACTGTGTGCCTGTACCTACTTGAACTACAAAAGGAATGTTAGTCCCTGTAGGTATTCCCACGGCACCAGCATTCTTTACAAAAAATGAAATAGTTTCTAGACTTTCACCCAACTCGAATTCATTTCCATTTTGAGCAGCAGGTGAAGTAATAGCTGGAGTGCTCATTCCAACATCAAATGCTGCAGGAGTTGAAGAATAGTAGAAGTTTATACACGTCTCATCATTTGATCTGTTGTTATCATTTGCTGTATAAGCTGAAACACAAAAAGTATGAACCCCCGTAGTCAGGTTATTGGCATTAAAGTTAATCGTTCTTCCTATTGTTCTAGTTTCAGCTGCTGTAAAATCACCAGCAGATGATGGTCTTGGAACAGAGTCGATCTGAACTCCATCAACCTTAAATCTCATCATAATAACCGTAGCAGCTGGAACCGTTGCTCCGTAATTAGTACGGGTGTATTGTGGGTCAATGTTAGCCGTATTTGAATAAATGGTATCGTTATTAGACGGTGAAAGCACCGCACTACAGCCAACATCATATTGGCCACGAACATTCAAACCAATTAATGTGGTAAGAGAGAGAAGAGTAAAAAGTTTTTTCATGTTATAATTTTTTTAAAAGTTTTTAGAGCGCGTAAAATTAGCAATTAATCAATTTGAAGAACACTTTGTTATCAGGGTTGGTTGGGTATTGCAACATATTATTTCTCTGGGAAGACTTTTGAGTCAAGCAAAGTTCCTGATTCATCGTATGTGTTCCAAGTTCCGACCTGCTCATCATTCTCCCAATGGCCTTCAAAGCGAAGCTTTCCATTTGGATAGTAAGCTCTATTTACCCCGTGTTTTTGGTCCTTCAAATATTCACATTCACTCCAAAGTGTTCCGTCATCAAAACAGGATATCCACATGTTGGTGCGCCTACCTTCTTTGTCATACTTGCCTTCTATTCGCAGCTGGCCATTGTCAAAAAACTGCTGTTCCTTCAGAGTTATTCCCGAAGCATTAATAAATAAAACCCGTTCTGGTTTTCCATTCGAATATTCAGTTTCAACCTTTTTCGTTAATTCTTCAGAACACGAGATTATTAAAAATCCTAAAAGAAAAAATGAAGTAGTGTATTGCACAATTTTCATCATAATATTTGCGTAATTAATAGTGCAATGATATTAACACATTGCCGTGTAGAATACATCCTAACGTCTACTTTTTAGCGTTTGGCATAGTGCAAATTTGTAAATGGAGAAAGTGTGACCTTATGAAAAATCTATCTATATACTTAGTTTTCGGTTTATTCTGCAACATTTCGGTGTTTGGTAGTAATAATCCCATTTCGAATCAAGACTCTATTCCTTTAATAGATTCAGTTGCTTTTGTCTTAGAGAAAGACGATCCTTTCTTAAGGCATTTAGATGAAGTTATGGTAGCTGAATTTTCGAAACCTTGGAGTTTTGAATACGACACCACAAGCGGTGATTCAGCCTCATGGGCTAATGAGGCTATTCCAAACCCATCTGATTCTACAATTAAAGCGAGGCTTCAACTCTTAAATGACGTCAGTCCTATTGAGTTAACTTACAATGATAAAACACTTGCATTTATCAATTTATACGCTGTGCGAAAACGCGATTTAACCTCTAGGTTTATTGGGTTGAGCGAATTCTACTTTCCAATGATAGAAGCACACCTCGATAAATACCAAATGCCACAAGAATTGAAGCACCTAGCTATTGTAGAAAGTGCTTTAAACAGTACAGCCAATTCTCGAGCTGGAGCCAAGGGGCTATGGCAGTTTATGTACACCACAGGAATTATTTATGGCCTGGAGGTCAATTCTTATATTGACGACCGGTTTGATCCCATTAAATCCACCGAGGCGGCTTGCCAGTATTTGAGCTTTTTGTACAAAATTTATTCAGATTGGAATTTGGCTTTAGCTGCCTATAATTGTGGTCCAGGAAACGTAAATAAGGCAATTCGTCGATCAGGAGGAAAAAGAGACTATTGGGAAATATATCCATATTTACCAAGAGAAACAAGGGGCTACGTACCTGCTTTTATAGCAGTCAACTACGTTATGAACTACCATGAAGAGCACGGTATAAAGCCCACGCCTTCGGGGTTTTCTCATTATGATTGTGATACTGTACTGGTATCTCATCGCGTGTCCCTTCAACATTTAAGTAAAACGCTTCACTTGCCCTATGAAGACATTGAACACCTTAATCCACAGTATAAGTTAAGCATCATTCCTAAAATGACCGAACCACAAGTTCTAAGGCTTCCTCGGGGTGAATTAGCTAATTTTATTATCAACGAACAGGCTGTATACGAGCTATATGCGAAAGCCATAAATAAACCTGAGGAAGAAGAGGCCCAAATAGAACAGATTAAAAAATATGATGTGTATAGGGTAAGTCATGGTGACTATCTCGGAAAAATTGCCAGCCGCTACAATGTATCAGTTAGGGATATAAAAGACTGGAATAACTTAAGAAGTGACAACTTGAAAATAGGCCAGCGACTAACTATTTATCACAGTTCATCTGCACCCTCAAATTTGGCCAATTCGAATAAGCCTGCGCCAACCATCAAAACCAAGTCGGAAGGAAAGTATGAGTATTATGAAATACAAAGAGGAGATACACTTTGGGATATAGCAAAAGCGAAAGGAATAAGCACCACAGAACTAAAATCAATGAATAGAGATATCAACGAAAAAAACATGAAGCCAGGCGACAAAATCATCGTAGGGAAAAACGGCTAATGAAACTCACTAACGTTGTTGGTATAGTTGGCATATTTACGCTACTTCTAAGCTGCTCCACTGAGGATTCGGGTTTCATACCTGGTTATTCTGGAAGTTTTGGAGAGGTTGTTATTGTTATTGAAAACAACACTTGGAAGGGAGACGTAGGAGACTCCGTAATGAGCAAACTCAACCCTGAACTCTACGGTTTTCCTCAAGAAGAACATGCATTCACTATGATTCAAATCCCTCCCGATAGGTTTCAAAGCGTGCTCAAAACTCATAGATCCATCATTGTTATCGAAACCAACTCAACTAAAAACACCGATGGACATGGATTTAATGTGCTAAAAAACAAATGGGCCAAAGGACAAGTTTTGTTACAATTTAATGCTGAAAACCGAGAGGATTTATTCGACTTATTGAACAAGAACGGCGCCGACGCTGTAAGAATTTTGCAATCAGCCGAAACGAACCGATTGGTACTGAAAAACAAAAAGTTTGGAGACGATCAATTGAATAAATCCATTGAGTCGATTGCAGGCTTTGGAATTACTTGTCAAAAAGATTGGGAAATACAAAACACTGACTCCAACTCAATTTGGCTCAGACTAGAACGAGAAAGACCAAAGGGTGGCTATCAACATCAAATTAGCCAGGGTATACTTATTAGTTGGACAGCCTATACAGATAAGCTTCAGTTTTTGGATACCAATTTGTTTATGTCAATCAACCGCGAGCTTAAAAAAACGATTCCGGGGCCAGGGCTAGAACAGTTTATGCAAATGGCCTCAGATTATATGCCCCCTCAGAGCAGAGAAATTAATTTTAAAAACTCATTTGGAAAAGAAATAAGGGGATTGTGGCGAATGGAAGGTAATTTTATGGGTGGACCATTTATTTGCTATTCGTTTTTAGATGAAGAAAAGCAACGCATTGTTCAGGTGTATGGGTATGTTTATTCGCCTCAATTCAGTAAACGAGAATACCTTAGGGAGGTTGAAGCCATTATTTTGAGCATTACTCCATCGGAGGTCAACAAAGGGATTTAGTCGAATACCTCGTGTAAAACCCTCAATGTTTTAAGCTGACCAAATTTCTCCAAATGAATGTGGTAATACTCAACCAACACTTCGAGCAACTCTCTGGATTCTTCGCGCCCTAATTTCAATGATTCATCAAAATGTGCATTTAATAGTCCCCAAATAAATTTAGCTTTGGGTGGTTCTAAATAATGTAGGTGACTGGGTCTTAAAGTGGTAAATTGCCCTTCTCGAAGATCAAAAAACTCTCTACTCTTATATTCTCCGCTTGGGTAAAAGCCTAAAAACTTAGTAAATCTCATCATAAATATGAGGTGAAAGGATGGTGCCTTTTTGTGCCCATTCAAAAAATGTATACTCGCCTTGATATAGGCATATAAATGGGGATAGTTTTCATTTTCCGGAAGCGACTTCCATATTATTTCTGATAAAAAAAATGACATGGCACTCTTAGTCATATCAGCCCTCATTAAGCTCACGTTGTCGAGGATGTTAGCTTCCAGCAACCGCGATATTGTACCACTTTTGGAAGGTAAGTACTCGATATCTAAAATGGCTAAAGGATGCAAGGATGCAATCAGTGATTTTCTTTTGCCTTTGATGCCTTGCAATATAAAACTTTGAACACCAGAGTCTTTAGTCAACAAGGAAAGTACAAAACCAGTTTCCCCATATTTGGTCTTTCTCAAAAATATTGCTTCATCTTGCCTTACCATTCTCTCACTATCAACTTCTCAGGCTTCGAAGTTCAATTTTTTTAAGTAAATATGCATTATTCAAATCCCTTTTAATGAAGTCCATTTTAATAGTTGCCTTATTTACCCTAAGTATTGAATGCTTCGCCCAGCCTTACGGAGGTTTCCTTTCAATGGATGGAGTCAACGATTTTACACAGACTTCAGATACATTGTTAAAAGGGGCTTCGGACAAAACCATAGAAGCTTATGTCGCCTTTTGTCCGTCTACCTCAAGCGTTACTCATGCTGGTCTTATGCTTTTTACAAATCAGTCGGATTCATTGAAACTCAATATTAGTATCAACGCATCTGGAACACTCGCAAGTCTATTTTTGACTGATGGCCACCAAAGCAACGCATTTAATATTCCCATTTTTTCATACTCTAATTGGAATCACCTAGCGATGACTATTCAATCAGCCGATTCACTCGTTCAACTTTATTTTAATGGGGATTCCTTGGGTGGATTGAAATCTACCGTTATAAACTCGGTTAATACTTTCATTGGCCATTCAATAAAGCCAGCAAAGTGCACCATTGATGAACTTCGCTTTTCAAGCATGATTCGCTACTCGACGAGTTTTATTCCGCCTGCCAACGCATTTAATGTAGATACATCTACCATCGAATTATTCAAATTCGAAGAGGGTCAAGACTCCATGAGGTTTTATGGTGTAAATTCTTCCGAGTTGGTTGGAAGATTCGGCGCACACTCGAATGGCATCATCACGGTTTCTAATGATAGCTCCATTTGCCTCGGAGATTCTATTCAACTTAAAGCTAGCGGAGGCACTCGGTACTCATGGAGTCCTAGCCTAGGTTTAAATAATAACTCTGCATACAACCCCACCTGTAATACTCTAATCGACCAAACTTATCATGTTGTTATAAGTGATTCAAATGGTTGCGCGGCAAACAAATCAGTGACTATCAACATACTGTCGCTTCCCAAACCAACTTTGGGGGCCGACACAATAATTTGCGGTGGAGATTCAGTAAGTCTACATCCGGGTAACTTTAGCTCATACCTATGGTCGAATGGAGCAGTAAGCCAAAATCAGAATTTGGGCAAGGGAGATCATTGGGTTCGCGTAATGGATACGGCAGGATGCAAGGGCTTTGACACCATTCAAATAACAGAACGGCCTCCAATTAAAATTAACCTAGGTAACGATACACTGGTGCGATATGGAACTACCTTTTACTTAGACCCAGGCCCAGGTTTTAAAACATATAAGTGGTCGACTTTAGAAACGAGCCAAAAAATATTGACCTCGCTGGCCATGGTTTATTCAGTTACTGTAACGGATACTTTTGGCTGTGCCGCCACCGATAAGATCCGTATTGCTTTTAATACTGTAGGGACGAAGGAATACCAATCAATGACAAGGTCTATAAGTGTATTTCCAAATCCAATTTCACCATCAGGAACACTGTACTTCGAAACGGGCCAGCTCGAACTAAACCCAACAGTTTCTGTTTTTAGTACAAATGGTGCGAGGGCTGACCACTTCATAACAGGATCTACACCTTCGATAAAACTAGATAACCTCACTCCTGGAATATATCTCGTCCAGATGAAATTAGCAGGCAGCGAAGCCTTGATTAATAAAAAACTAATTGTTACTGACTATCCCTGATGTCTACAAATGAAGCAGTCTCTGCATTAATCTCAGCAACAAATTTCAAAATATCGAGAGCAGAAACTTGTGCAGATTTTAACTGACCAGAATCTTTTATTTCTTGAAACTTATCTATCATAGAAAAGTCGTTTTTTGAAGCACTTCTAATTTGAGATTGCATATCGGTTTCTATGATCCCCGGCGCCACTGCTACTATTTTCAAAAAAGGATCTTTCCTGATTTTCGCTTCGTTTTTAATCACATCCGTGTACATATTTATACCAGCCTTACTCGTGCAATAAATACTCCAGCCATCATAGGCATTCACACTTGCCCCTGAACTTATATTTACAATCGTTTTTGGCTTATGAAGTGCTTTATAATCTCTTATAAAATCGTTAGTTAACAGAGCTGGAGAAATCAAATTCACATTAAAGGCTTCAATAAGCTCTATAGAATTAATCTCTCCTGCGTACTTAATGGGCCCCAAAGTACCTGCATTGTTGATTAAAGTAACCGTGTCTGCCTTTAAATGATCTCCAAAACGAAAACGACGCACCTGATCTAAATCTGCAAGGTCAACATATTTATGAATGTAATTTGAGTGTGAAATTTCACTTTTTCTTCCCAATCCAATAACAAAATTATTTGAATCCTTTAGAAGTTCTTCTGCAATAGCACGTCCCAAGCCTCTGGAAGTGCCCGATATGTAATATATATTCATTCTTATTTTTCTAAAGCTTGTTTCAAGTCTTCGATAAGGTCGTTTACATCTTCAATTCCTACACTTAATCGAATTAAAGAATCAACGATCCCCGTTTTTTCTCTTTCCTCTTTGGGTATAGCAGCATGTGTCATGGATGCTGGGTGCCCACAAAGTGACTCCACACCCCCAAGAGATTCTGCAAGGGTAAACACTTTCACATTAGAAACAATGGCCTTCGCTTTTTCATAATTATTACCAACGGTAGTAAATGATAGCATTCCTCCAAAGTCCCTCATCTGCCTCTTGGCTATGTGATGGTTGGGGTGGTCTTCAAACCCAGGCCAGTAAACATTTTCAACAACAGGATGCGATTTTAAAAACTCGGCAACAACTCTACCGTTCTCACAGTGTTGTTTCATTCTTACATGAAGCGTTTTAATACCCCTTAATGCCAAAAAAGAATCCATGGGTCCACAAATGGCACCAGACGAATTCTGAATAAAATACAATCGCTCGGCAAGTGCATCATCATTAACTACGAGTGCTCCCATTATCAAATCTGAGTGACCACCCAAATATTTCGTCGCCGAGTGCATGACAATATCAGCTCCCATGTCGAGTGGGTTTTGAAGAAAAGGTGAGGCAAAAGTGTTATCCACTCCAAGTAGGCAGTTATTTTTTTTGGCAAAGCTCGATGCCGCTTCTATGTCAATGATGTTCAGCATTGGATTGGTAGGGGTTTCCACCCATATTAATTTTGTCTTTGGAGTAACCAGGCTATCCAGTTTTGAAAAATCAGACATGTCGACAAAGTGGAAGCGCAGTCCAAAATCTTCAAATATCTTGGTGAAAATTCGATACGTTCCGCCATATAAATCTCCAGTTGATATAACTTCATCGCCTGGTTTCAAAAGTTTCATCACTGCATCAATAGCCGCCAATCCACTTCCAAAGCACATCCCATACTTTCCGTTTTCGATAGAAGCTAAATTGCTTTCTAGCATACTCCTAGTAGGATTTCGACTTCGGCTGTATTCAAATCCCTTGTGGTCTCCAGGAGATTTTTGAACGTAAGTAGATGTTTGATAAATGGGAGTCATAATAGCCCCAGTTGCCGGGTCATGTGTTATCCCGCCATGTATCACCTTGGTACCGAATTTCAAAGTTTTTGCTTTTTATTTTTAGGAATGCCAAAGGTATATCTAGTCCTTCTTACTTTTGGACCCGTGAAAATAATTTTAAAATACCGTCAACTCGCACTTATTCTAGGCTTCGGTTTATTCACACTCGCAGGCTGTGATTGGATGGGAAACAGTAAAGGTGAATCAGAAATTAAACCAGTTGAGTTCGAAACCAAAGAGGTTATTCATAAGATTGGGCAAGACTGTATAGATGAGCTTTCCTGCTTTGATTTAAAACTGAGCTTTCCTGAGTTAAACAAAGTGGATACTCCAATCTCTAAGATTATTCAGGACACCATAGACCATTTAATTTTAACTCCCATATTTGAGGATAAAGTATATCAAAACCAAGATGAACTCTACGCTGACATAGAACAAGCCTATAACGAGTTTAAATTGGATTTTCCGGAGGTAGAATCCAATTGGTTTTTAAATCGAGATATTAAAATAATTGCGCAACGTGATGGCATCATTACACTTTCATTTTATGAATCTAGCTATCTCGGTGGCGCCCATGCTAACGAAATGACCTTTTATAAGCATTACAATGGCACTAATGGCAAGGTAGTATTGCTAGAGAATTTTTTTACAACGAGCCAAAGAACACAATTGAATAAACTAGGAGAACAGGCCTTTCGGTCTAAAAGAGGAATTGAGCCAGGCACGAGTCTAGAAGAGTCTGGATTCTGGTTTAAAGAAGATCAATTTAAGCTTAATGATAATTTCTATTTCGACAACACTGGAATATACTTCTATTTTAACGCTTATGAAATCGCACCCTATTCTTATGGGAGCACCGAAATATTTATACCCAAAGAAGCTTATGAAAGTATTTAATGCAATAGCCGTTTTCACCGCTGTAATTCTGTTTAGTTCTTGTAGTTCAATTACCGTAGTAACGGATTATGATAAGACCGTAGATTTTACAAAGTATAAAACCTACAACATCAAGAGCCCAAGAATGGCGGGTGACGGTACTATTGATCCAGAAAAACTGAGCAAGCGAAATATTGAAGCTATCCATTCAAATATTGAGCTTCAAATGAATCAAAAAGGGTATGTGAAATCGGCAAACCCTGATGTTTGGATTATCTTCTATATAAAAATCGATACCAAACAAGAGTTGAGGACCACCTCAACTGGCTACTACGCAGGTAACCCATATTATTATGGAGGCTATTATGGATACAACACCGGGTTTTCAGATGTGAGTGTGGTAGAATATACCGAGGGAAGTATTATTATCGATTTGGTTGATTCAAAGGATGATGTATTGGTTTGGCAAGGCGTTGGTAAAAAAACTATCAACGAAAATAAGATTGACCATACAGATGAAATAAGAAAAACGATAGGCGAAATATTTTATCGCTACCGTTTTTCTCCTGCTAAATAACCAGTAAGGGTGGGTTTCTCAATCATCACAATTCTCATAAAAACTGCTCAACACCCAAAATCTGCATATGAAAATCACTTTCACCAACCCACCCTTATAGTATGCTCGCATAGTATTAACGGGCGACTATTGTAAAAAGTTATTTTTGAAAAAACAATTAACAATGATTAAGAATCTCTCTATCACAGGCCTTTTTATTATTTCACTGATTCTCAGCGCTTCAGCACAAAAGCCTGACGATGTTTTAGGTAAATGGAAAACCATAGATGATGAAACTGGCAAGGCAAAATCAATTGTAGAAGTCTACAAAGAGAACGGTAAGGTTTACGGAAAAGTAATAACCATACTCAACCCCGATAAACAAAACGCCAAATGCGATAAGTGCGATGATGATGACCCAAGAAAAGGGCAAAAAGTTTTGGGGATGGTTATTCTTAAAGACTTAGAATGGGACGATGATGAGTGGGATGACGGAACTATTCTAGATCCTAATAATGGTTCGGTTTACGATTGTAAAATTTGGATTGATTCGAGCGAACCAGATAAATTGAATGTGAGAGGATATGTTGCTTTTATTTTTAGAACCCAAAATTGGTATCGAGAAAAATAAATGACCTTATCTCTATTAAGATGGACAACGTTGATGAGCGTTGCTCTAGTTTCTTGTACCCTACCTGAAAAACCTGAAGGCTCACTTAGCACGCCAATTGAAATTCAGTATAAAATTCCACCCGAACTTGAGCCAAAAGTAAACCTGATAAATGAGCTCGTAGAGTCAAAAATCAAATCTGGAACGTTCAACGGTGTTGTTCTAGTAGCGGAATACGGAAACGTGCTTTATATAAAAGCCAATGGGTATGCCAACTTCAAAACAAAGGAAATACTCAATGAACACAGCGTGTTTCAGCTCGCATCGGTTTCTAAAATGTTTACGGCCGCAGCCGTTGTAATCCTAAAAGAAAAGGGACTGTTGAACTACGACGATCTAGTGATCAAATACCTCCCACTTTTTCCCTATGAGGATATAACCATTCGCCAATTGTTACAACATCGGTCAGGGTTACCCAGGTACATGGTAACAAGCGATTTGTTTTGGCCCAGAGACACCCCAATGTCAAACGAAGATTTGTATTATCTCATGGCCGAACAATGCCCTCCTAGGTATTTTTCTGCTGACCGAAAGTTCAATTATCAAAACTCGAACTATGCGTACCTAGCCTACCTCGTTGAGGTAGTTTCAAAACAGCCCTTTGAGCGCTTTGTTAAGCAGAATATATTCGAGCCATTAGGTATGTGGAACAGTTTTGTGTACTCAATTAATGGCGAAACAGATATTCCTGGAATGGTAGCTGGCCATATTTATCGACGTCCGCAACCACTAAATCCAGCCACCAATTACATTAATGGAGTTGTAGGCGACAAGGGGATTTATTCTAATGTCCACGATTTACTCAAGTTCGATCAAGCACTTTACACCGAAACATTAATCAGTCAAAATTCTATTGCAGAAGCTTTCACTCCTGGCAAACGAAATCCTTATACAAAACGCGATGATTACGGTTTTGGCTGGCGAATCAGCACTTTTAATAAGGACAGACTCGTTTATCATTATGGCTGGTGGAATGGGTTCAAAAGTGCATTCTTTAGGTTTTTGGATAAACGGCGCACCGTTATTGTCCTCACCAATAGAGACCGAACATTATCGCTACCAAAAGAAATTCAAGAAATACTGTACAGTGACGCATCGGAAAATCAATCCGCCGTTGATTACTTTTCCACTAATCAATAACTGCGATACACTTTAATTCGATGGCTATGGGTGTGGGTAAACTGTTAATGGCTACAGTCGTTCTACATGGTTGATTGGTGGTAAAATACTCCGCATAAATTCGGTTGAATGATTTGAAATCTCTTTTCATGTCCACCAAGAAAACCGTTATGTCAATTAGCTTTTCCCAATCTGAACCTGAAGCCTCCAAAATAGATCTCACATTCTTAAAAACGCTATGAACCTGTGCCTCAAAATCAAATTGCTCGAAATTACCATTGTGATCCAATTTTAATCCGGGGACTCCACTATCAAACTCGCCTGTCCCCGCCACTCTAGGGCCTACACCACTTAAAAAAAGAAGGTTTCCCGCTCTTCGGGCATGAGGGTATGCACCAACAGCCTTGGGTGCTCCTTGGGCATTAATTCCTGAATTTGCCATTTTGTTTATTTTGGACAAATATAACCTCACTCAATTGGATAGAATGCAAGTACTATATTTACAAAAATTTAAAAAGTGAAACATATTCTATTTCTTTTCTGGGTCTTGATAGTGGCTAATACTGGACGAGCCCAACTTTCTGAACCTCATCAACCACCAAGCTGGAACACAAGTATTTCATCTATTGACAATTTATCAATTGTTGTTATTGACGCTCCTGATATGTCGGAAGTATACGCTATCCGAAACGCTCAAAAACACAAGAACACTGCCCTACTTGCTGGAAAAAAAATTCCAGTACAGGTCAATTTTTTAGAGAACGGTACATGGAACGTACTCCCTAATAACAGCCTTGTTTGTAGAACAAAAATAACAGCCAAAAATGCGGGACACGTCGGGGTAAATTTCAGTGAACTCTATTTGCCGATTGGGGGTGAATTGTATTTCTATTCACCAGATTTCAAGAATAAAATTGGACCTTTCACCCAGCAAGATGTCGCACAAGACGGCAGCTTTTCTTCGGGCGTAATTGAGGGAAGTGAAATAATTATTGAACTTGTTCAACCGGCTCGAAACAACACAAGGCCCATTGTAGATATTGAAAGCCTAATCTACTTGGTGAAGGAAAGGAAAAGTGCATCGCGTGATTTTGGTGATGCAGATGACTGTCATATTAATATAAATTGTAAGGAAGGTGATAATTGGCGGGATCAACAGAACGCGGTAGTCCGTATATTAATGTATATCAATGGAGAATACGGATGGTGTACTGGAACTATTATGAACAACACCTTTCAAGATTGTACCCCTTATATTCTTACTGCAGACCATTGTAGATCAGTTAAAGCAGGTTCGGTTGCAGCAGAAACTGATTATGATCAATGGCAATTTTACTTTAATTACGAAGGCCCAAAATGTAAAAACCCAAAAGAATCTGAAGTGGCTATCGGGACATTAACAGGTTGCAAAAAAATGGCAAACTCTGGAAAAATGGCAGAGGGCGACCCCGACTTTTTGCTGGTGAAACTAAATTCAGCTATTCCTCAATTTTACAATCCTTTTTTTGCGGGATGGGACAATAGAAACCTCGCTTCATCTTCTGGAGTAATGATTCACCACCCCCAAGGCGATGTAAAAAAAATTAGCACTTATACATCTACCCTCGAATCGAGTCAATGGAACGAAAACAATAAAAACACGCATTGGAAATTATATTGGGCCGAGACCAGCAACGGACGCGGAGTAAGCCAATCGGGATCATCGGGCTCAGCGCTGTGGAATTCAGATAAAAGGGTGCTTGGTCAGCTCACTGGCGGTTCTTCGGGATGTACCGACGATGGAACCACAAGCCCATACAATCCCGATTACTTTGGAAAAATGTCGGCTGGATGGTTTATGAATGGAGAGGTGCCCTCATTACAATTAAAAGCTTGGCTCGACGAGGGAAATTCCCTAAGAAGCTTCATCGATGGAATTAAATGGCCTTGTGCCGAGGACCCATTAACGGCGATGAGTGTTATAGAAAAATCGGAGGAAATAAAGCTATATCCAAACCCCGCGAATAAAACGATTCGAGTTGATCTAAAGGGCTTGTTTCAAAATAAAATTGAATTTTCCATAATAAACAGCCTTGGAACCAAAATAGGTTCAACTGAAAGTACTAGCAGCCAAACCGCCGACCTTAATATAGATGACCTGCCAAAAGGGCTTTATATTCTAGAAATTAGCTCAGGTGGCGAGGTCATTAGAAAAACTTTTATAAAAGAATAAAATGAATAAAATAATCATTGTATTACTCGCATTAACCATTTGCTCCTGCAAGGGAAACGAACCAACCGTAAAAGATCAAAAGGCGGCAACATCGACACCCAGCTGTTCTCCCATAAAGGTTATTGAAGGTGCCTACCCGTCGGTAAAAGGAAATGGGATGACAATCAACAGTCAAAAAATTGAAAACAATTGTTTGGTGCTCAATGTGTCATATCACGGATGTAAGGACATTACTTTTAACCTGCTTTGGAATAAAATGGTTAAGAAAAGCATGCCGGCACAAACCAGTCTGTATTTGGAAAAGATAGAAACAACTGGGCATTGCCATGAAGATAATCAAACTGAATTGCGCTTCGACTTAAATGCGCTTAACTCCAAAACTTATGGCGGAAAAATTTCGCTTGATGTTAACGGTGGGGAAGGAATTCTCTTCGAGTTTTAAATTTTCTGTTTCCAGAGGAGGGAGCTATCGCCATAGCTTAAAAAACGATAATCATTATTAAGTGCATGGCCGTAAATATTCTTCCAAACATCACCTACAAAAGCACTGACAAGCAACAAAAGTGTACTTTTCGGCTGATGAAAATTGGTAATTAAGCCTGAGCATATCCGAAACTTATATCCTGGAGCTATCATAATTCCAGTGCGACCTACAAACTTCGATTCACCCTTTTCTCTAATGGAGTTGATAAGCTGGCTTAAACCCTGAATGGGATCTCCTAATTGGACTTCTGAATATACATCCCATTGACCGAGTTCAGCGGCCACTGGAGTTTTTATTCCCATCCAAATCAAGCTCTCTAAGGCCCGCATACTGGTTGTTCCTACACATACAACAGTCCTTCTATCCTCAATTCCCTGCCTAATTTTTAAAAGAGTTTCTAAAGCAACTTCAAAATATTCATAGTGCATACCATGCTGGCCAATCGTTTCGGATTTTACAGGTTTAAAAGTGCCTGCTCCCACATGTAGCGTTAGGTCAGCGAATTCACATCCCTTCGCTTTGAGACTGTTTTCCACATCTTGGGTAAAGTGTAACCCAGCAGTAGGTGCAGCTACCGACCCTTCAATTTTTGAATACACGGTTTGATAAGTCAACTTATCTTTTTCTTCAGCTTTTCGGTTGAGATACGGTGGCAGTGGCGTTTTACCAGCAAGTTCCAGTACTTCTGCAAATGTTTTCTTACCCGACCAATTAAAACGAATTTCAAATTCGCCTTCTATCTGCTCAATGTTTAATGCTTGAAGTTGGGTATTGTTCCCTAAATCGATGGTTAAAGCTCCTGATTTCCATCGTTTAGCATTACCTACCATGCACAACCACGAACAATTTTCGGTTTGTTGCATACTTCGCAAAGGATCGAGAACCAGCGGTTCAATTAAAAATATTTCAATTTGGGCGCCTGTATCTTTTAAAAAAATCAACCTTGCTTGAACTACCCTAGTGTTGTTGCGAACAATAAGTGAATTTTCGGGAAGGTTATCAGACAAGGAAGCAAAATTACTATCCGCTATTTGGCCATCATATATCAAAAGTTTGGACGAATCACGCTGCTCTAATGGGTATTTAGCGATTAACGAGTTCGGTAAGTCGTAATCGTAATCACTTATTGAAATACTCCCGATTTGTGAATTAGGCAAAGCTAGATGCGGTTGAAAAATGATTTTCTATTTCGGTAAAAGCATCGTTCAGCTCTTGTTGTGTATCCGAAGTAACCAATTTGATTCGAAATTCTTTAAAGTTGGGAATTCCTTTGAAGTAATTGCCGTAATGCCTTCGTGTTTCAACTAGGCCCAAACGCTCCCCCTTCCATTTAACCGCCAAATCAACATGTCGTTTGGCCATATTTAATCTCTCCATAAAGGTTGGTTCGGCAAGATGTTCTCCTGTTTTCATAAAGTGCTTAATCTCATTAAAAACCCAAGGGTAACCTATACTAGCTCGGCCTATCATTACACCATCAACTCCGTACTTAGCTCTCATGTCCACAACCTTTTCTGGGCTATCAATATCTCCATTTCCAAAAACAGGAATAAACATGCGGGCATTGTTTTTTACATCTCCAATAAGGCTCCAGTCTGCCTCCCCCTTGTACATCTGCTTTCGGGTGCGACCGTGTATCGAAATGGCTTTAATACCCACATCTTGAAGTCGTTCGGCGGTATCAACAATAAATTTTGTGCTATCATCCCAACCCAAACGGGTTTTTACAGTAACTGGGAGTTTGGTCTCCTTTACAATGGCCTCCGTGAGGCGCACCATTTTAGGAATGTCTTGCAATATGCCAGCGCCAGCTCCCTTACAGGTAACTTTTTTTACTGGACAACCAAAATTAATATCCAAAATATCAGGGTTGGTGTTTTCAATAGTTCGTGTGGCCTCCAGCATACTCTCCATTTCGCTTCCGAATATTTGAATACCTACTGGGCGCTCGTATTCATAAATATCAAGCTTAAGAACGCTTTTGGCTGCATCCCGAATGAGTCCTTCGCTCGAAATAAACTCGGTATACATTACGTCAGCACCATTTTCTTTGCATAAAGCCCTGAATGGAGGGTCACTTACATCCTCCATTGGTGCGAGCAACAAAGGGAACTCCCCAACTTCTATTTCTCCAATTTTTACCACAGGTGCTGCCTTATATTTGGCGGCGCAAAGTTAGTGTCTTAGGCTCTTTATTGGCCGATATTTTCATTTTTGCTCGATCACTTATGTCAGAATACAACACAGGTATTAAACTTCTGCTCTTGCTGGGTTTGGTTGTGGGAGCCTATTTGCTTTTCTCGCTCCTAGGCATGGCGGTAGGAATGGGTGCATTTGGTGTAGGACTAGATGAGATAATGAATTTAGAATCGTATCGGAGTATTCAAGCACTTAAAATTGTTCAAATCATTACCACTACTGGTGTTTTTATTGTCACCCCATTTGTGTTTGTGCGTATCTTAAAAAAAGACTTTCACAGCTACTATAAATTAGACCAGCCTTTGAATGAACGAACCATTACCATCGTGCTCTTCACGGTTCTGGGCGCATTACCTTTAATTGGGTTTATGGCTGGATTGAACAACGCAATAACTTTTCCCGAATCTTTAAGTTGGCTCGAAGAGTCACTCCGAAGTGCTGAAGACCAAGCCATGAAAGTTACCATGGCTTTTTTGCAAATGGAAACCATACCCGAATTAACCTACAATTTAGTTTTGGTGGCAGTGCTTCCAGCATTTGGCGAAGAGCTGCTTTTTAGAGGGGCGTTGCAAAAACTACTTATCGATCGTTTTCGAAATGTGCACATTGGAATTTGGACAGCGGCTATTATTTTCAGTGCATTCCATAACCAATTTTATGGCTTCATTCCAAGGATGTTGCTGGGTGCGGCATTCGGCTATATTGTAGTTTGGGGAGGGTCGTTGTGGTATGCAATTATCGCTCATTTTGTAAATAACAGCGTTGGTGTAGTTCTGCATTACTATGTTTTAAAAAACCAAATCAGTCCTACTTTCGAGGATTTTGGTTCCAGCCCAGACCACTTGCTTTTTGTAGTCATTAGCACATTCATAGCTTTGGGAGGTTTTTACCTTATCTGGTTTTTAAACACAAAGCGCCTGAAGGAGTCCTAGCCCCAAAAAATAATTTTCTTTTGATGTGTTAACCAATCAAAAGTCCGTTTAACTTTATCCAAATCATTTTAATATGTGCAGGCTTCTAGCTTATAAAGGAAAAGACATTAGTATAAACAAATTGTTATACGAGCCAAAAAATTCATTGATAAAGCAATCGTTTGATGCGAGAGAATTAGAGGAGCCTTTAAACGGCGATGGATTTGGTGTAGGATGGTACGCCCATCAACTTTCATCCGAGCCTGTTGTGTTTGTTTCGGTATATCCCGCTTGGAACAACCGCAACCTAAGATCTTTAGCGCCAAAAGTAACCACAGGTAGTTTTATCGCTCATGTGCGAGCAGCAAGTGTTGGAAATGTGAGTGAATCAAATTGTCACCCATTTCAATACAAAAACCTCTTGATGGCGCATAACGGAGGCGTAGAACAATTTTGGAAAATCAAAAGAAAACTTCGAGAAAGGCTAAGCGATGAATTTTATAACTGGATTCAAGGAGAAACCGACTCAGAACACATTTTTGCACTTTTTCTGCATCATTTTATGCCTAAAGCACAGGGTGAATATACCGCCGATGACATAAAAGATGCGCTCAAACAAACCTTGAAAGATATAGAAGCATTAATGGAAGAATGCGGGATTGAAGAAGCTGCATATTTAAATCTTGCCGTGAGCGATGGAGTCAGAATAGTGGCTTTGCGATATGTTACCGACCCAAAAGTAAAACCACTAACATTATATTACTCTGAAGGGAGCAAATATGAATGCATTGAAGGGGCTTGTCACATGATTCCAGCCAAGCCCGGAGAGCACTCTGTGTTAATTGTCTCAGAAAAACTAACAGATTACGCTGAAGATTGGCGTATGGTACCCGACAACTATTTTATTTTGGTCTATAAAGATTTACACGTCAAGCTGGTGGCAGCCAGAGATTTAGCCTAGGGATGTAAGATGCCTTTTTGGCCTAATTGGGGAATGTGTGTAACATGGGCCACATCGATAGAGCCCGCAGTGAAAACATATTTTTTATCGTACACCTTTTTTCCAGCATAAAAACTTACCCAATACTGATTGGTTAGAACAAAAACTTCCTTTTGTATCGGTTCTATTTTGGTGACGCTATTGGGGCCAATATGTTCAAAAAAATGTTTGAGTGTACTCGTTTCCACCTTGTTGCCAACCTTATGGCCATAGCCTTTGCTGTTAACCAGCACATTACTCAACTCAAAACCATTGTCGTTAATAAGATAAACCATCCATAAATCGGCATTCGGCTCTTCCTGTACAATGGCCACAAATACACCCTCAACTTCGGGAAAATCAATATTTCGAATCATAATATCGGCCAGGTAATTCTAAAGGGTTTCGTTGAGCCATTTAAAAAACTCGTTGTGCCAAATCAGGCCATTTTGGGGACTCAGCACCCAGTGTCCTTCGTTTGGAAAGTATAGAAATCTACTTTTAAGTCCTTTTAATTGAGCCACCGAAAACGCCTCCATTCCTTGGTTTTCTGGAACCCTAAAATCCTTCCCACCGTGTATAACTAAAATAGGTGTGTTCCACTTGTGTGCAAATTTGTGTGGTGAAAATTTCTCGTAACTGGCGGGAGCTGGTGTAAGCCAATATGGGCCCCCAATGTCGAAATTAGCAAAAAACAATTCTTCCGTAACCCCATACCAGCTTTCGAGATTGTACAAACCACAATGTGAAATCAAACTTTTAAATCGGTTTTCGTGAACACCTGCAAGCATGTAAACGGAGTAACCACCATAACTTGCTCCAATGGCCCCCAATCGGTTTTCATCGACAAATGGCTCTTTGGCCAAAGCATCAATTGCACTTAAATAATCCTGAATGGCTTGCCCACCCCAATCTTGACTTATGGCCTCGTTCCACTCTGTTCCAAAACCAGGTAATCCTCTCCGATTTGGCGCTACTATAATGTATCCTTTGGCAGCCATAAGCTGAAAATTCCACCGAAAAGAATAAAACTGTGATACCGCACTTTGTGGCCCTCCTTGGCAGTATAACAAGGTCGGATACTTCTTAGTTTTATCAAAATTAGGTGGATAAATCACCCAAGTCAGCATGTCCTTGCCGTCAGATGTTTTTACCATTCTCCTTTCAACCTGACTCATGTTAATGTTAGCGTAAACCGCATCATTCAAATGTGTCAGTTGAGTTGCTTTTCCTGTTTTAATATCTACCTTGAATAACTCGGTAGCGTGATTCATGTCCTGCCTTCCAGCTATCAAAAATGCCCCAGCCTGTACCATCGAATTATAATTAAACTGCCCCGAAGTGATCTTGCGAATTTCTGAAGCTTGAACTGGAGCTAACTTTTTGGGAAGCACAATTTCATAAATGTGCTGTGTCGCGTTCTGAACTGCTATAAAAAAGATCTTTTTGCCATCTTCACTCCAAATAAATGAAGAAACCGTTTCATCCCAATTTTGGGTAAGGTTTACCTGTAGATCGTTGGCTTTATCCATAAGTATAATATCGCTTTTATCGCTTTCATACCCATCTCGCTTCATAGCTTGCCACGCCAAAATGGTTCCCTGAGGATTGTATGCAGGGTGGTTATCATAGCCCTTGTTTGGCTCTGTAAGGTTCATGGTTTTCTTCGTTTCCAAATTGTATTCAAATAAGTCGGAGTTGGTAGACATCGCATACTCCTTCCCCACTTCCTTTTTGCATTGGAAAATCACACTTTTACCTCCGGCACCCCAAATTAAATCTTCAGATCCACCAAAAGGTTTCATAGGTACATCGTAAGGGTCATTGCCCAGCAAGTCTGTAAATTCTTTGCCTGAATTAGCACCCGAAAAATCCGTAATCGCAGGATGAGAATAAGAACCATCTTTCCAGCTGTCCCAGTGTCGGTACATTAAGTCATCAATGATTTTTACGTCAGCCTTTTCATATTCGGGATAAATGTCTTTTGTTGATTTATCAATCATTTTGGTATAGGAGAACAATAATTTTTTTCCGTCGGGACTGAATTTCACATTTGACGGTGATTCACTAAAGTCCGATATTTTCGTTGCATTAGATCCATCAGGCTTCATTTGCCAAAGGTTTCCTTTGTGCATATAGCCAATCATATCGCTGTTTGGAATCAACATAACGTTGCCAATCCCACCTTTTACATTGGTCAGTTTTTTGGCCTCTCCTCCGCTAAGCGACTGAATAAAAATCTGAGTTTGCCCATTGTTTGAGTCTATATCATAAGTTCTAACCGTATATATCACCGATTTTTTATCGGAAGAAATAACCGTTTCACCCACTCGTTTCAATTTCCATAGGAGCTTTTCATCCATGTTTTGCTTTTGACCAAGAACAGAAAACATGAGTGAAAGGGCCAACAAACTAGAAACAATATTTTTCATGATTTTATCTTTTTAGGAATCGAGCGCTAAAGTAAGGGTGAATTGTTAGATGTGGCCTCAACCAGCCAATTGTAAATTTTTTTCCATGAATATTCACCAATGAAAACACAAAAATCACTTTAAAACACTCCTCGAACCACTTGTAAACTAATCGTTTTGGGTATTAAATCAACCCTATCTTTGAACCCATGAAAAAGGTTTCGGCTGGGCTATATGTCAGTTTACTTAAAGAGAGTTTGGCATTTGCCATTCACGCTCTAAGAGTAAATAAGCTGCGCACTTTTCTTTCATTGCTAGGCGTTACTATCGGAATTTTTGCCATTATTTCGGTGTTCACCATGGTGGACAGCCTCGAAAAAAATGTGAGGGGAAGTATCGAGTCGTTGGGGGATAACGTGAT
Organism: Flavobacteriales bacterium; assembly: GCA_020435995.1. GTDB lineage: Bacteria > Bacteroidota > Bacteroidia > Flavobacteriales_G > Salibacteraceae > JAGQYO01. The sequence goes on from JAGQYO010000001.1 coordinate 47,787, forward strand.
TTTTGTTCAAAAATGGCCTTGGACTTTTGGGTCGGAATACCCTTGGTGGAAGTACATGAATAGACCCGTACCCCAACTTGATGAGCTTGATTTCGTAACTCGAAAATCCAAATTAGCCGAAGCCGCCTGTTTTATGGTAGGTCGGATGGCTGATGCAGAATACAAAAGCAACGCATTTGAACGAATTGAGGTAGTGGCTATTTCGCACGACTATTACAGAGTAAAGGAGTTACAGCTTCTGGCGGGAAGGTATTTTTCGATTCCCGAATCAAAGAGCGGAAAAGCTTATTGTATTATTGGGTATGACATTGCAGCCGTACTTTTTAGCGGAACCAATCCAATCGGTAAAAAAATAAAAGTGGCTAAAAGGAAAATGACGGTCATAGGGGTACTCGATCGTGAAGGAGAAAGTTTTCTTGGAAATACGGCAGATCAACAGGTGTTTGTGCCTGTAAATTATGCAAAAACATTTATGGATATTCGAAGTGAAAAACTCAATCCGTTTCTGATGGTAAAAGCCAAGCCCGAAGTGAGCAACTTCCAACTTATGGAAGAATTAACTGGTATCATGCGAGCAGTAAGGAGGTTAAAACCAAAAGCCGACGACAATTTTGCACTAAACCAAACGAGCATGCTCACCAACACATTTGGTCAACTATTTAATATCATGAACATGGCTGGAACCATAATCGGCATGTTTTCCATTTTGGTTGGGGGATTCGGTATCGCCAATATTATGTTCGTTTCGGTGAAAGAACGGATCAATATAATTGGAATTCAAAAGGCCCTTGGTGCCAAAAATTCATTTATCCTTTTTCAGTTTTTGTCCGAAGCCGTTATCCTTTGTGTGTTTGGTGGGCTTATCGGAATTGGGCTTATTTTCATCATTACTACCGTTGTTCAATATGCGTTCGATTTTAATATATATCTGAGTTTAAATAATGTAGCTCTCGGAATTGGAATTTCTGTAGGAATTGGACTCATCAGCGGAATATGGCCAGCACAATCTGCGGCGAACCTCGATCCGGTGGACGCGATAAGGGCTAAATAAGCCGAAGCCATCCTAGTTCTTTATCTCGACTTTGTAAATGGTTTTTGTTTCTGGAGTGATTTTGAACCTATCGTCAATTCGATGACCAATGAGCCACACAATTTTATGGTTAGATATCAAAACGAAGGTTTTTTCTTTTTCGTGAATCGGCAGCTTGATGTCAATTAGAAAATCCGAGACTTTTTTGAAAGATTTCATTCCTAGCGGGATAAATTTATCTCCCAACATCCAAGGTCGAATTTGAAGCGGAAACTTAAGCTTTTCAAAGTCAAATAAAGCGATGTGACTGCCTTGATTGAGACCCTCAGAGTCCTTCGCTTTTTTCTGAAAACTTAGCCGAATTGGTCCGTTTATTTCTTGGTGACCTTCCATCACATCCGCTTCGAGCCCCATCAACTCTTCGAGTTTAGAAATAAAAATTACCTCTCGGTCGACAATGGCGCGATGGGTACTTGATAAAAACTGCTTCCCCGATATTCCATTAAGTCGTAGGGCTATTTCATTAGTAGTAATCTCCGAAAATCCATAGGGTTGAAGAAACTCAAAGAGATAGGTTTCGAGCGGATCTAGCTTTTTAAGCTGGTCAATTTTTAATCCCAAACTCCCATCAGCTTGAAAAGAGCACAAACCAAGCTGCCTTTTAATTTCCTTCTGGTAAATGAGTTCAGTATGGTGAAAGCGACTCGCGTTTTCCCTCATAGTTTCTGCAAATCGCGGATTAATTTCTTTTAGAACAGGGACCACATCCTTCCGTATTCTATTTCGGACGTACTTGGTGTTTTCATTGCTCGAATCTTCACGAAAAACTACACTTTTCTGGGTTGCATAATTCAAAATATCAGCACGTGAAAACGGCAACAGCGGTCGTAGTATTCCATTTCGCAGCGGAAGTATTCCATGCATTCCCTTTATTCCCGTTCCCCGAGTAAGGTTGATGAGCAAGGTTTCGGCGAGGTCATCACCGTGGCTTCCAACCACAACAAAATCATAAGTGTGTTCTCTTCTTAAATGCTCAAACCAATCATATCGGAGGTTTCTGGCAAGCATCTGAATTGACCCCCCTTCAGATGCTTTGGTAGCCGGTGTGTCAAAATGTTTGATGTAAAATTTTACTCGGATAGATTCAGCCATTTTTTTTACGAAGACCTCATCTTGGTCCGACTCAGCTCCGCGCAGGCCAAAATTGCAATGCGCAACTGCAAATGGTACTTTTATTTGCTTAAAAAGATGAACCAATACCGACGAGTCAACACCTCCACTTACCCCAAGCAAATAGGATTTCTCCTTCCATTCAGGAAGGTTATCATCGAGCCAACATTGTAATTCTTTAAGCAAGCGACCAAGATAAAGTAATATCACTTTTTTAAATCTTATCATATTCAATTAATTCCCCATTTTAAGCTTTGTTGGTTTATTACCCTTCTTTATATTCAATCTATCTTTGTCTTCTAAATTTTTCGGCTATGAGTGTGCAACTTTCTGAACAAGAAATTATAAGGCGCGAAGCATTACAAAAGCTCCGCGATTTGGGAATTGACCCTTATCCTGCGGCTTTGTTTAATGTAAACGTTACATCCCAAGAAATTCTTAATAACTACGAAAAACGCAAACTCGATTATAAAAACATAAGCATTGCTGGCCGAGTGATGTCTAAACGTGTTATGGGAAAAGCTTCATTTATGGAGCTGCAAGACTCACATGGTCGCATCCAGGTTTATATTGCCCGAGACGAAATATGCCAAGGTGAGGATAAAACGCTTTACAACGAAGTTTTTAAAAAGCTTACCGACATCGGTGATTTTGTGGGGGTGAAAGGCTATGTGTTCACCACCCAAGTAGGCGAAATATCGATTCACGCTTCCGAATTTACGATACTCTCCAAATCACTTAAACCATTGCCGATAGTGAAGACCGATGCTGATGGCAAAATCCATGATGCATTTAAGGACCCAGAACTTAGATATCGCCAGCGATACGTTGATTTGGTAGTAAATGAGGGGGTGAAAGAAACATTTGTAAAAAGGACAAAAATTATGTCCGCCATGAGAGATTTCTTCAACTCTTACGGTTATTTGGAAGTAGAAACACCGATACTTCAACCCATTCCAGGTGGAGCGGCAGCACGCCCTTTTTTAACCCATCACAATGCTTTGGATATCCCACTCTATTTGAGAATCGCGAATGAGTTATATTTAAAAAGGCTTATTGTTGGTGGATTTGACGGGGTATATGAATTCGCCAAAGACTTCAGAAATGAAGGAATGGACCGAACGCATAACCCAGAGTTTACGGTAATGGAAATCTATGTAGCCTACAAAGACTACAACTGGATGATGGACTTCACCGAAAAAATGTTAGAAAAGATTTCTATTGACGTGAACGGAACCACAGAAGCGCAAATTGGAAACAACAAAGTAGACTTTGCAGCACCTTATGCGCGGGTTCCCATATTGAGCGCAATTGAAAAACATACGGGCCATAACTTGCATGGGAAATCAGAGAATGAAATCCGAGATATCGCGCAGAAATTAGGTATTGACGTTGATGACTCTATGGGAAAGGGAAAGTTGATTGATGAAATTTTCGGGGAAAAATGTGAACGCCACTACATCCAACCCACCTTCATTACAGACTATCCCATTGAAATGTCACCACTTTGCAAAAAACACAGGGAAGACGACAGCTTAACAGAACGATTCGAGTTGATGGTGAATGGGAAGGAATTGGCAAATGCTTATTCGGAACTCAACGACCCAATTGATCAGCGTGAGCGTTTTGAAGAGCAAATGAGGTTGTCTGAAAACGGCGATGATGAAGCAATGTTTATTGACCAAGATTTTCTCAGGGCTTTGGAATATGGCATGCCCCCAACATCAGGAATGGGGATAGGTATCGACCGTTTGACCATGTTCCTGACCAATAGTTCAAGTATTCAAGATGTTTTGTTTTTTCCACAGATGAGACCCGAGAAATTTGCTAGTCATCAGAAAAAACTTGAGCTCACCGAAAACGAAAAAGCGATTTTCGATATCCTAAAAGAGCGTGGACGAATGGAAATTGGCGAACTCAAAGAGCTTACTGGACTCAGCGGTAAAGCTTGGGATAAAGGCATGAAGGGTTTATCTGCCCATGGCTTGGCTAAGGTTGAGAAAACTGAAGAAGGCGTTTTCGTTGAGATAGTAAAGTAATTGTTATTGGTCCGAGAAGGTATTAATTGAAACTGTTGTTTAAACCAACAACGAAGAAACTATCGCTATTCCGCTCGAAATAACAACCACGCTTCCGAGAATCAGGGCGGCGGTACTAAGCGAGGATAACTTTTTCTGGTCATCTTCCTTTCCTTTTCTTCCACCTAGAATGAGAAAAGAAAGCATAGATCCCGTAAGTACCAACAAAGAAAATAGCGAAGTAGCACTAATTACAAAGCTCGTCCCGATAATACCCGTGCCAAGCATGCTCCTATAGGTATAGGCATTCAGCGCATTTTTATCAATTTGAAGTCCTCTTTTTTCTAATGGTTCAGGGCGATCCATTCCATAATCCAAAGGAAATCTCGTTATAAAGTCTTCGAAAGAATGAGATCCTTCAGTCTTTGTTTCAATCACCTTAATTTTAGGTATCAAAACACGATCGGTACTTTGTGATTTGCTACTTGCAATAGATTCAAAAGTTGTGTTGGCCTGTACGATTTCTCTTAAACTAACTCCGTGACTTCCGTTGCTAGGCGTTGTCTTAAATTCTGAAGAAGTATAAGAATAGTCGTTTTTGGACATTGGCGCCCTATTGAACTTCATAGGGTCTGGTGCTTGGGTACGAGCTTCTACGTCATTTGTCTTAGCATTTTTTCCTTTGAAACCCTGCCAATAAAATCCTTTAGAATATTTTCTTTTGGACACAAAAGACCGCTCCACACCTTCTTTGGTTTTACACCCTGAAAGTATTACGCTCGTTACTAAAAACAGTACAACCAATCTTTTAATCATAATTCCCTGAAAGAGTGGCATAAAGGTAATGAATAATTGCTTCCGTTGTTACTAGTCCTGCCCAACCCACACTTTTGTTCCCTCAGTGCAGTTTATGCATATATCAATCTCCTTTCTCGACTTAAGAACCGAGGCCCGAAACCCTTGATATTTCGGGGATTTCCAAACTTCTTCTACCCTATTTTTCTTAAGGTCGCCTAATTGATGTGTGGCATCTTTATCAAAACAACATGGTACTATCAATCCATCCCAGGTCACCACAAATCCCTGCCACATCCTCCAACATTGGTTCAAAAGCTCATTTTTAATCACATATTTTCCATCTTTTCCTTTTCGATAGCGGCTATATTTTTCTTGTACGGGCATCAATGAATTTCCATTTTCGAAGTCGTATAATTGGGCTGTTTTAAACCGCACTTCATCTACCCCCATGTCTTTTCCCATTTGAATTACCTCATCAACCTGATGCTCATTATGAGAAACTACCAAAAACTGAAAAATGAGCATTGGTGTATTTGATTTGAGTTCCTTTTTTGCCTCAACTATATTTCTTGTACCCTCAAGCACTTTACTTAGTTTACCATTAATTCGGTATTTCTCATACGTTTCTTGTGTGGTGCCGTCGATAGAAATTATCATTCGATCAAGGCCACTTTTTACGGTTCCTGCCGCAACCTCAGGCCTCAAAAAATGCGCGTTGGTGGAAGTACTCGTATAAATGCCCTGTTTAGATGCGTATTCTACCATTTCCAAAAATTTAGGATTTATAAATGGTTCACCTTGAAAGTAGAAGGTACAGTAGGTCAGGTGTTTTTTCATTTGGCCCAGTATCTCAAAGAAAAAATCTGACGATAGATTACCCATATCTCTGCTGAATTTTTTTAAACCACTAGGGCATTCTGGGCAGCCTAAGTTACAAGTGGTGGTGGGTTCAATTGAAATAGATACTGGTTTGCCCCAAACCAAAGGTTTCTTAAACCACCTAGAAACATGGTAGCTCGTATAAACTAAAAGGAAGTTAAGTATCCTAGAAAACGTGAGTTTTCTCAAATAATTTAATCCATCTCGGGTATTAGCGCTCACAGGCCAAATATACCCGCTTAACGAAAACGAGGTATAAATTACTTAGCTGCGTCAGGTGCCGCAGCACTTGTAGCATTTATGGATATAATGTCTCTATCAAACAGATACATGCCGCTTTTATCGGTACCTATCAAGTTGAGTTTGTCTATAATGGTTCGAGCCAAGGCCTCTTCTTCAATCTGCTCAGAAACGTACCACTGCACAAAGTTGTGAGTTGTATAATCACGTTCATCTAAGCAGATAAAAACCAAGTCATTAATTTTTTGTGTAACCATTTCTTCGTGGCTCAACAAGGTGTCAAAAACTTCGCGTAGTTCTTTAAAATCAGTTGCAGGTTTTGGTAATGCTGGTACAATAGCTTTTCCACCTCGCTCATTGATATACTTCATCAACTTCAACATGTGGGTGCGCTCCTCATCGCTATGTCGATACATAAAATCCGCAGTACCGTTATATCCTTTGTTTTCGGCCCATCCGGCCATGGCTAAGTAAAATTGTGAGCTTTCCGCTTCAAGTTTCATTTGTTCGTTTAGTGCTCTTTCTATATTTGGAGATAACATATTATTTAAATTCTTTTTGTTGTTAATAAAGCAAATGGCGCTTATTTAGCTCCCTCAAAATTATGTCTACTTTTAGAAACACGACAAAGCAAAGCGGGAATCGTTGTTAAAAGGTCGAATTTAGAATAAATCTAAGCAATAAGTGGGAAAAAAGAAACGAAAGCCGCAAGGTGCAAAATCCATTAGTGTAACTAAATTACTCATGGGCGCATTCAATGACCATCCCAACAGGGTTTACAACCCACGACAATTGTCTACTCGGGTAAGTTTAAACACCAAAAAAGGCAAGAGTTTAGTCGAAAAAGCGCTGAATACCCTTGTAAAAGAAGGGAAGATAAATGAAGTCGAATTCGGTAAGTACAAGCTCAACTACGTAGTTGAGTTAATGGAAGGTGTCATCGATTTTTCGCCAAAAGGGTCGGGTTATGTTACAATTGATGGCATAGACAAGGACATTTTTATTCCAAGAAAGCTCACTGGAAAGGCTCTGCAAAATGATAAAGTAGCCATTCGCGCTTCGCCTGATGGTAAAAAAGGCTGGAAGGGAGAAGTGCTTAATGTGCTTGAAAGGGCTAAATCGGAATATGTTGGAATTGTACAACTAAGTAGCAAATTCGCCTTTTTTATTCCTTCAGACCGAAAAATACATATTGATTTTTTTATTCCGCTTTCTAAAACTATGGGAGCTAAAAATGGGCAAAAGGTAGTGGTTCGATTAAACGATTGGCCAGATAAAGCAACAAGCCCTTTTGCTGAAGTTACCAAGGTACTTGGCGATATAGGCGATCAAGATGCCGAGGCATTTACCATACTTTCTGAAAAAGGATTTCCCTTAGACTTTCCAGATGATGTTAAAAAAGAATCTGAAAAGCTTGATGTTACTATTTCTGATGAGGAAATAAAGGCAAGAAGGGATTTTAGAGATACGTTAACCTTGACAATTGATCCAAAAGACGCTAAAGATTTTGACGACGCCTTGTCATTTAAAACACTAGAAAATGGCAATTACGAAATTGGGGTTCATATTGCAGACGTAACCCATTATGTAAGGCCTGGAATGTCGATTGAGAGAGAAGCAAAAGAACGCGCAACATCGGTTTATTTAGTTGATCGTGTTATTCCAATGCTTCCCGAAAAATTATCCAATATGGTTTGTTCCTTAAGACCCCATGAGGACAAGCTCACCTTTAGTTGTGTTTTTGAAATAAGCCCAAAAGGCGCCGTAATAACCCACTGGGTAGGCCGAACTATTATTCACTCCGATAGACGCTTTACTTATGAAGAGGTTCAAGAAATTCTAGAAGCAAAAAAAGGAGAGTTCTCTTCTGAATTGATTCAGATGAATGAGCTTGCCAAATTATTTAGAGCCAAAAGAATGGATTCAGGCTCCATTGCATTTGACAAAATTGAAGTGCGATTTGAATTGGACGAAACGAAAAAACCAGTAGGTGTATATTTTAAAGAACAAAAAGACGCCCATAAACTCATTGAAGAATTTATGCTTTTGGCCAATAAAACGGTAGCGGAAATTACGGGAGATCCTAAAAGAACAAACCTTAAACCGAAGCCTTTTGTGTATCGCGTACACGACACACCTGACCCACAAAAATTGGCCACATTTGGTGAGTTTATCAGAAAGTTCGGATACAACTACAAATTCTCGTCAGGAAACGTAGCCCAAAATTTAAATACCCTTTTATCCGAGGTTCAGGGAAAACGAGAAGAAAACACCATTGAAAACCTAGCCATTCGCACCATGGCGAAAGCAGAATATAGCCCCCAAAACATTGGTCATTACGGCCTTAATTTTAGGTATTATACACATTTCACTTCTCCCATTAGGCGATATCCTGATATGATGGTTCATCGGCTGTTGCATGATTACGCAAATGGAAAACACGCTCCGAAAGAAGACGATTTGGATTTTTGGTGCAAGCATTCGAGCGAACAAGAGCAAAAAGCTACAAGTGCCGAACGAGAATCGACCAAATATTTTCAAGCACTTTTTATGAAGGACCGCGAAGGTGAAGAGTTTGATGGCTTTGTGAGTGGAATCAGCGAGTGGGGCATCTACGTTGAGTTAGAAGAAACCAAGGTGGAAGGTATGATACGATTAAAAGATTTATCGGGAGATTATTATTACTTCGATGACAAAAATATTCGGGCAGTTGGGCACAATACTGGGGCTCAGGTAAACTTGGGCGATAAGCTAAAAATAAAAGTGCGAAATGTGGATATGGAACGCCGCCGCCTCGATTTTGAACTCATGGAGATATTGGAAGCAGGTAATTAATGAGCCTCTAACCAGTTTTGACCCACGCCCGAATCTACCACAATTGGCACATCAAGTTGAACGGCATTCACCATCGCGCTTTCAATTTTGGGTTTAACCTCATCCAGTTCTTCCTTTGGCACATCAAACACCAATTCATCATGTACCTGGAGCAACATTTTAGTGCCATACTTTCCATCTCGAAGCAACTGATCGACATTAATCATCGCTATTTTAATCATATCGGCTGCACTTCCCTGAATAGGGGCATTGATCGCAATTCGCTCGGCTTGGCTCCGCACTGTATTATTTGCCGAATTAATATCAGGTAATTTTAACTTTCTTCCCATGATGGTTTCGCAATACCCATTTTCACGCGCTAGGGCAATGGAGCTGTCCATGTAGGATTTGATTCCCGGATACTTTTCGAAATATGAATCGATGATTTCTCTGGCCTCGGTGCGTGATATGTTAAGGTTTTGCGCCAAGCCAAAAGCACCCTGACCATAAGCAATTCCAAAATTAACTGCCTTGGCTTTCGAACGCATTTCACGAGTAACTTCATCGATATTTATTCCAAAAACCTTTGCTGCTGTGGCGGCATGAATATCCTCGCCCTTTCTAAAAGCATTGATAAACCCTTCATCTTTACTCAAGGAAGACATGATTCTCAATTCTATCTGGCTGTAATCCGATGCTAGAAGGACAAATCCGCTGTCTTTTGGAATAAAAGATTTTCTTATTTCACGACCACTTTCAGTACGGATGGGAATGTTTTGCAGGTTGGGTGATTCTGAGCTTAACCGCCCTGTAGCTGCGATCACTTGGTTGTAGGTGGTATGAATTCTGCCATCGGCATGAACTTGATTTGGCAATGGATCAACATAGGTGTTTTTAAGTTTTACAAGTTCTCTAAAGTCCAATATTTTTCCAACGACATCGTGTTTTCCCACCAATTTGGCAAGGGTTTCTTCATTGGTTTGGTACTGTCCTGTTTTAGTCTTTTTGGGTTTGTCATCTATTTTAAGAAAATCGAATAGTACTTCTCCTACTTGCTTTGGAGAAGCTATGTTGAAATGAGTTCCTGCATCGGCATAAATTTCTTCTTCCTTTTTAAGAATATCTACCGTAAGAGATTTGGAAAGCTCCACTAAACTCTGGGTATCCAACTTTATCCCTTCGGCCTCCATATCGGCGAGCACACCTACCAACGGACACTCAATTTCTCGAAAAAGTTTGTAATCGCCAGCAGCTTCTAAGAGCGGATCGAAAAACCGTTTTAACCTCAAGGTAATATCTGCATCCTCGCAAGCATATTCACAAATATCTTCTTGCGGTATATCGCGCATGGTTTTTTGGTTTTTGCCCTTTGGCCCAATTAGCGTTTCAATCGATATCGGTTTGTAATTCAGAAACACTTCGGAAAGATAATTCATGCTGTGCTTACGCACATGTGGCTCCAATATATAGTGCGCAATCATGGTATCGAAGAACGGCCCTTTTACGTTTATTCCATATTTCTTGAGCACCAAGATGTCGTATTTTAAATTTTGGCCAATTTTTTCTTTTGAAGAGTCTTCAAACAAAAACTGAAATTCTTCGACTATGGCCTTTGCCTCACCGAAATTATCGGGCACAGGGACGTAATACGCTTCGAATGCCGAAAACGAAAAAGACATCCCAACCAACTCAGCCTTCAATGGGTCAATGCCCGTGGTTTCGGTATCAAAGCAAAAACTTTTCTGGTATTTCAATACATGAATTAGCGATTTTCGCTTTTCTAACGTGTTGGTAAAATGATACTCATGTTCGCCTACTTCCGCATCCTGCACATCCGAAACCTCTGCTGGTACCGCGGTTTCTGAAGAAGTCACTGCACTAAATAAATCCATTTGCCCTCCCAAACTTGGTGGCACCGCAGCAGGTACCGTTTGACCCATAACAATGGTTTCACCAAGTACTTTTTGAGCTGTGGTGCGAAACTCCAATTCAGTGAATACCTCTCTCAGCAGGTCTTTGTCTGGTTCTTCCATCACCAGCTTATCGGGTTCAAATTCAACTGGGGCATCGAGAAGTATTGTCGCCAATTTTTTCGAAAGCAGGGCGAGTTCTTTGTTGGCTTCCACATTTTCTTTCATTTTTCCCTTCAACTCATGGGTGTGTTCGTACAAACCTTCCATAGAGCCATACGCTTGCACAAATTTTATAGCCGTTTTTTCTCCCACACCTTTAATGCCCGGAATGTTGTCCACTGCATCGCCCCACATGCCAAGCAAATCAATTACTTGCTCGGGTCTTTCAATTTCGAATCGTTCACAAACTTCTTTTACGCCCCAAATTTCAACTGCATTTCCAGACCTAGCCGGTTTGTACATAAAGATATTCTCCGATACCAATTGACCAAAATCTTTATCAGGCGTCATCATGTAAGTAATGTAACCTTCCTTTTCTGCTTTTTTGGCGAGGGTACCTATTACATCATCGGCCTCATAGCCCTCGGCCTCAAGTATTGGAATCCGAAAACCTTCGATAATTTTTCGAATGTAGGGCTCCGAAAGTTTAATGTCTTCAGGAGTGGCATCTCTATTGGCTTTGTATTCACTGTATTCTTGTTTCCTAACATTTGGGCTTTTGTGATCAAATACAACTGCTATGTGAGTCGGGTTTTCTTTTGATAACAGTTCGAGAAGAGTGTTGGTAAACCCAAATATGGCGGAAGTATTCATGCCTTTCGAGTTAATTCTCGGATTTTTAATAAATGCGTAATAAGCCCTAAAAATGAGCGCATAAGCATCAAGAAGAAATAATTTTTTATCGTTTTTTGGATCCAACATTACAGAAAAATTAAGCTGGTCGAAAATAGGTAAAATCGAAAAGGGCATTAGATTTATTGCCTTGATAATATTCTACTTTCGTTTTTCGTTGATGGGAGTGTTCAAACAAAACATAAAGTACTACTGGGTCATCCTTTTTGCTCCCATTATTATTGTAGCAGCATCCTTCTTTTTCTCTGAAAGATACGGGAAATATGAAGGGCGATGGCTCAATACAATAAGTGGCGATGGTTTTGGTTACTACGCCTATCTCAATGCCGTTTTTCTTCCCTCTGGGTTTGACTTCGACATGGAAAAAGATGGGCTACACTATGGTAAATATCCGGTGCATCCCTACGACTTGCTCGCTTTTGATGCCGACAGCAGCAGATATACCAAATACTTTCCTGGAACCGCCATTTTAATGTCCCCTTTTTATTTAACTGGAGCAATGCTTGCCTATGTAAGCGGAGAAGATGTTGACGGATTTAGTCCTCCGTTTCAATACATGGTGCTTTTCTCGACGTTGTTTTATCTCTTGTTTTCGCTGGTGCTCTTAACAAAACTATTGCGGACATTCAATTTATCCGACACGGACATTCTTTTTATTCTCCTACCCATTGCCATTGGCACCAACGCTATAAACTATGTTTGGAATGAGGCGAGCTACAGTCACGTTTATGTATTCTTTTCTGTATCGGGGTTTTTGTATTGTATGAGGTTGTTTTTTATTCAACCTAGGTATTCCTCTTTCTTATGGGCCGCTGCTTTTTTGGGGTTGGGTATTATCATTAGGCCTACCTCCGTTTTAGCCGCTTTAGCTATTCCCCTACTTTCTGAAAACCTAGACAACCTAAAACAACTTATAGAATTTAAACTCAAGCAATGGAAAACAACAGTACTTGCGGGTTTGTTGATATTCATGTTCATCGGGGTTTATCTCCTTACAAATTATCTACAATTTGGCAAGTGGCAATTATGGACATATACAGGCGAGTATTTTGACTTTTTAAACCCAAACTTACAGGCCTTTCTTTTCAGTTATAAAAAAGGACTCTTTGTTTACACACCGCTTTTACTACTCATTGTTCCAGCTTCTTTGAGCCTTTGGAATAAGAATAAATTCTTTGTACTTTCTTTTGCTAGCTTCTTTCTAGTTACAACCTATATATTGTCGTCGTGGTGGGCTTGGTCGTACGGAGGCAGTTTTGGCTCGCGAGCCTTCATTGATTATCTGCCAGTAGTGAGTGTTTTTTTTGGGCGTTACTTGTCCTATGCTGAATTGAGTAGAGTTCGAATGACTGGTTTGGTGACATTCATTGTACTATGTATGGGGCTCAATCTAATCCAGAACTTTCAATACACCCGACAAATTATTGACTATGACAACATGGACGATGAAAAATACTGGCAGGTGTTTCTAAAAACCGATGACCTCTATCGCTGGGTAAATGTGCCTGAGGAAGACTTTTTGAAAAACCGGAAGATTCTACAAGTGATGAGCTGGCAAAACGATTTCGATGAAAAACAAGATTGGCCAACAAACAACACCTTGGTAAGTTGGCCTATTAATTCTCCCAACAAAGGATATGGCCATAGTGTAATGTTGAACAAGGAACAACAATATGGTGCTTTGTTTTCAATTCCTGCTGATTCTATTCGAAACAACTCTTTAGACATCGTTGCGGAAATATCCATGAGCACCATACTTGGGTCGAGCTACTGTGATGCAAAAGCCGTGGTCAACGTCAAAAGTCAAAATAATGGTCGTTGGACGGGAAAAAAGATAATTTCACAGGCTCGAAGAAAGGGCGAATGGTTCTTTGTAAAATATCAATTTAACGTAGGAAAATTGGAACTTGATGATACCGATTTGGAGTTCTACATTTTACACGACCATAAAAAACCTATTTGGATTGATAATATTAATTATCGCGTTTATTTTTTAGAAAAGAGATGACACCTATTAATAAGTTGAGTATAGTAATTCCGGCATTTAATGAAGCCAGAACGGTTGAACAAATTTTAGGTAAAGTAGCTAAGGTGCAGTTACTTAACCAAATAAAAAAACAGTTGATCATAGTAGATGATTGCTCCACAGATAATACAGTTTCGGTGCTTGAAGCTTGGCGAAATCAGAACCCAGATTTGGAAGTGATGATTATCAAACAACCTAAAAATGAGGGAAAGGGTGCCGCACTTCATAGGGGAATTAAAGAGGCTACAGGTGATTACTTGATTATTCAAGATGCTGATTTAGAATATGATCCAGAAGAATACAACCTGCTTTTGAGACCGGTATTAGATGGATTCGCCGATGTGGTTTATGGTTCTCGCTTTATGGGAGGAAAACCTCATCGCATTTTGTTTTTCTGGCACTCCATTGGGAACCAGTTTTTGACTTTCTTGTCTAATATGTTTACCAACCTAAACCTTACTGACATGGAAACCTGCTACAAACTCTTTAACACGAAAATGGTTCAATCTCTCAATTTGAAAGAAAAGCGATTTGGATTTGAACCAGAGGTAACGGCTAAAATCAGCCGAATTCCGCTTATAAGGATTTACGAGGTGGGTATAAGCTACTACGGTAGAACCTACGCTGAGGGAAAAAAAATAAACTGGCGAGATGGATTCGAAGCGCTCAAATGCATTATTAAATACAATTTGTAATTCTTCTTTCTAGGGTAAAACACCTAGATTAAATTCATGCAAAATACTGATTAACACATATAGGCTTCGTATCAATTCTTAACATATATTTGCCCCGTCTAGTCAAATTAAATTTAGAACTTTAAATTTAGAAAATTATGAAAAAAGTATTATTAATGGCAGCTGTAGGTGGGTTTATTCTTTCTAGCTGTAGTAAAGAACCAGAAGTAAGCTTCACAGCTGATAAGACTTCTGCAAAAATGAATGAGTCTGTAACCTTTACAAATGGTTCGGCTGAGAAAAAAGCGTATAACTTCGAGTGGAGTTTTGGTGATGGTGGATCTGCGGCGACTTTCAATGCGGCTCACGCCTATACTTCTCCTGGAGCATACACGGTAACGCTTACAGCTTCAAACAAAAAAGGTAACAAATTTGGAACTGCAACTGCAGCTATTACAGTTAGTAAAGAAGATGCTAACTTGAGCACAGATCAAAACACGTACAACAACAATCAAATGGCTTACGATCAAAAGATGAAAGCTATTATGAATGCGATGGTTGGAACTTGGAAAGTATCTGCTGTTAGTGCTTCAGCTACTTATTGTGCTACATCTAGTTCTACTACAGTTGTTGGTAATGCTGATGCCCTAAAGTCTACCATTACAATGAATGAAGGTGGTAAAATGACTTTTGCTGATTACAACGGTAACTTAGATCAAGGAAATTGGGATTTAATTGATCCTACTCATGTTCACTTGTACAACAGCTTTGAATTTAGTTATACAAATACTTCTAACAGCAACCTAGAGGATCACTTTAACATTCCAAGCGGTGTGTATGTAATGACTCAAAGTGGTGCTACAGTAACTCTTTCTAGGTTAGAAACTACTACTACCACTACTACTACTGGTACTACTACTACTAACTGTGATAACACAGCATCTTATTCTTTAACATTGTCTAAGTAATCCTTAGGTAAATCATAATTAAAAAGCCCGCTCTCGAAAGAGAAGCGGGCTTTTTTTATTCCATAAACTAAATTAATCAGAATACCATTTCTGGAATATCACCTTCGATAGTTAACTTGCCTTGAGTGGCGTTTTTAATTTCTTCAACGCTAACTCCTGGAGCTCGCTCAATCAATTTGAATCCACCTTGTGGCAGTACATCCAAAACCGCCAAATCTGTTACAATCTTTTTAACACAATTCACACCCGTTAAAGGAAGAGTACACTCTTTTAAAATCTTCGATTCTCCTGCTTTATTGGCGTGCATCATAGCCACAATTATATTATCGGCTGAGGCTACCAAATCCATGGCACCACCCATGCCCTTCACCATACGACCAGGAATCTTCCAATTGGCGATATCTCCACGCTCCGAAACCTCCATAGCTCCCAAAATAGTAAGCTGCACATGTTGTCCCCGAATCATTGCAAAAGATGTTGCCGAATCGAAAAGTACGGCGCCTTTTTCAAGAGTTACCGTTTGCTTGCCAGCGTTAATCAAATCAGCATCTTCCTCTCCTTCGAAGGGAAATGGGCCCATGCCCAAAATGCCATTCTCTGATTGAAATTCTACATTAATGCCATCTGGAATGTAATTAGCTACCAATGTTGGAATCCCAATTCCTAAGTTAACGTATTGCCCATCCTTCACTTCTCTAGCTATGCGTTGGGCTATTTGAGTTTTATTCAATGCCATAATTATCCCCTTTGTCTTACTGTACGTTGTTCAATCCTCTTTTCGTAGTTAACGCCCTTAAATATCCTCTGAACAAATATTCCAGGGGTGTGTATTTGGTTAGGGTCCAATTCACCAGCCGGGACAAGTTCTTCTACTTCAGCCACTGTGATTTTACCAGCCATAGCCATCATAGGGTTGAAATTACGAGCAGTTGCCTTATAAATTAAGTTACCCGCCGTATCTCCTTTCCACGCCTTTACGAAAGCAAAATCCGCAGTGAGAGCCGATTCTAAAATGTGTGGCTTACCATTAAACTCTCTGACCTCCTTGCCCTCAGCTACCTCCGTTCCATAGCCCGCAGGAGTGTAGAACGCGGGTATACCCGCTCCGCCAGCACGACATCTCTCAGCTAAAGAACCTTGCGGAATTAAGTCTACTTCTAATTCTCCGCTGAGCATTTGTCTCTCAAATTCGTCATTTTCTCCAACATAGCTTGATATCATTTTCTTAATCTGCCTGTTGTGAAGAAGAAGGCCTAGGCCAAAGTCATCAACACCTGCATTATTGGATATACAAGTAACTCCATTAATTCTTCTCCGAACAAGTTCAGCTATTGCGTTTTCAGGAATACCACACAGCCCAAAACCACCGAGCATGAAGGTCATTCCATTTTGTACTCCATCCAAGGCGACTTCCACATTGGCTACTACCTTATACATTGCCATATTCTAATATTTTTTTCTCGTTGATTCAAATGTACTCAAAGGGTAAAAACTAACAGCTGACTAATAACATCAATCCCATGGATTGTCATCTGAATCATAAGGGCTCTTGCCTGTGAGCCCTCCACCCTCTTCGCAATTCAATTTAATATCAATGGGTTCACTAGGTTTTTCAAAGTCACCCTTACTAATATCCAGTGTTTTATCAGCATACACTTTATTCATATAATAACCCCATATTGGTAGCGCCATATTGGTTCCGCTTCCTTTTTCTAAGTTAGAAAAACGAATAGCTCGGTCTTCACCTCCAACCCAAACGCCAGTAACTAAGTCTGGAGTAATCCCCATAAACCATCCATCCGATTGGTTCTGAGTAGTTCCTGTTTTTCCAGCAATTGGTATTTCAGCAGGTATTCCACCATAGGGTCTGGTTGCTTTGTCAAACCGCAGCCGAATAGCCGTGCCTCCTTTTCTAGTTCCTAAATCCCTACAGTAGTTATATGTAGTAGTTCCTTTAAGCAACTCCAGCATAACGTATGCATCTCGTTCACTCATTACGCTATTCGACTTCCTTTTTTGAAGGTTATTAAAAATTTCATTACCATCTTTATCTACTATTCTAGTAACAAAAATGGGCTCCAACCATTGACCTTTATTTGCAAAGCTAGCGTAGGCCCCAACCATTTCATAAAGCGATACATCTGCCACGCCCAAACACAAACTAGGTACAGGGTCCATATCACTATTAATTCCAGCCTTCTTTACAAAATTCACCACAGCTTGAGGACTTACTTGGCGCATAACGTAGGCTGTAATCGTATTTAAAGAGTTGGCCAAGCCGTATTTAAGCGTAACAGAATAGCCATAGTCTTTACCTGGGTTATGAGGCGTCCAATCTTTTAATAAACCATATTCGCCTTTTTCAAAAGTATATGGCACATTAGGTATTTCAGTACAAGGGCTCATTCCTTTGTCCATAATGGCTAGGGCATAAACAAAAGGTTTAATGGTTGACCCGATTTGGCGTTTCCCCTGAGCCACGTGATCATAAGCAAAATGCTTGTAGTTGAACCCTCCAACCCATGCCTTTATAAAGCCATTCTTGGGATCTACTGACATCATTCCAGTTTGAAGGAAACACTTGTTATATTCTATTAAAGCAAGGGGTGAGAGAATGGTGTCCTTTTCGCCAGCCCAAGTGAAAACCTTCGTTGGTACGGGTGTATTGAACACTTTCTCAATGGAATCTTTGGACAAACCCTCTCTTTTTAATTCGCTGTACAAATCCGATCGGGTCATTGCCGTTTTCATCAAGCCCTGTATCTGACTTTCGGACATTTGGTCGCTGAATGGTGGGTGTTTTTTTCTTTTAATATGGTTCCAGAAATCTTTTTGTAATTCCTTGCCCATGTGTTCATTTACAGCATATTCAGCATACGCTTGGAGCCTCGAATCTATAGTTGTATAGATTTTAAGTCCATCACGGTAGATGTTGTATGGCTCACCATTAGCTTTAGCTATTTTGTAATGGCCATCCTCATCCTTTTCGCTGGTTAATTTATGCACATAAGCTCTAAGTGCTTCTCGAAAATAAGGCGCCACGCCCTCCTTGTGATCCACATTTCTATAATCAAGGATTAAGGGAACTTGTCTTAGCGAATCGTATTCTTCCTCAGTAATCCTCTCGTTTCGTTTCATTTGATATAGCACTACATTTCTTCGATCCGTAGTTAATTCCAACCTTCTCCGTGGATTAAATAGCGAAGGATTTTTTGCCATTCCAACTAATACAGCAGATTCCACAATGTTCAATGAATCTGAAGGCTTATTGAAATACACTTGTGCTGCAGATTTAATTCCAACCGCATTATTTACAAAATCAAATTTATTGAGGTACATAGTTAGAATTTCCTTCTTGGTATATTGCCTCTCTAGCCGCACCGAAATAATCCATTCTTGAAGTTTTTGAATGACCCTCATCAATTTATTGGAAGGACGTTCGTGAAATAGCATTTTTGCCAATTGCTGTGTTATGGTACTTGCACCTCCCTTGGTGCCGGCAAACATCACAGCCCGAACAAGTCCTCGGAAATCTATTCCCGAATGTTCAAAAAACCGCTCATCTTCAGTTGAAACAAGTGCATCAATCACAAAAGGAGAGATTTCTGAATAGGATGCATTAGATCTATTTTCTTGAAAATACTTACCCAATAAGCGACCATCAGAAGTGTAAATCTCAGTTGCAAGGTTGCTTTTGGGGTTTTCCAGCTCCTCAAATGATGGCAGCTGACCAAATAAACCCAAGGATATTAAGTACATGAATAAACCAAAAAGCACAATAGGGCCAAATAGAAAAGCCCACAGAATAAGCATCTGTTTGCGGTATGATTTCTTTTTTTTGTTTTTTGGATTATTCTCTATCATAATGAAAGGTAAAAGTAAAAATACCTTGTTAGCAGTATAGCAATATTAATGGGCTTTTTGAAACCACCTGTGTCAATAAAGCCTAATTTATTTTTGGAGGCAGACTATTCAAGTCTGTTATAAGTTTGTGACGAACAAAAAATGATATCAATGGGCACTGCGAATCTTGATCTATTCTTTTATACCCTAGACAAAGCACATCGTTTGGCAAAACGAATGATCTCTAACGAACTGAAAAATTCGGGAATTGATTTAACCGCGGACCAATGGGTTTTACTTTGTGGTATTTCTGAAAACAGCAACCAATCACAGGCAAATCTGGCAAACGATATCTTTAAGGATACCGCCTCTGTTACCCGAATTTTAGATCTTCTACATGAAAAAGACTTTGTGCGTAGGATACCCAACCACAAGGACAAACGCAAAAGCGCTTTGAAGCTAACTGAAGCGGGTAAAGAAGCCTTGAAAAGAGCAAACGCATTGGTAGACGAAGTTCGAAAAAAATCACTTGCACGAGCCAGTGAAAACCAAATAGATACCACTATCAAAACCCTGAATGAATTAATCTACGAGGCCACATAAGACTTTAATCAACTCGATCAATCGGCGATGGGCAACGATTCAAGTTGTAACCCATCCTCCTCGTCTCGCAATATGGCGTTTTCCTTTCTTATTTGCTCCTTTTTGAGTTTTTTTATCCGCTTATCTCGCACACCCATTCCGCTTACCACACCCGACATACTTAGTTTTGCCCAATAATTAAAAATAGCTCTAGTGGAATCTCTTCTGCTAAAAATATCTCCTTTTTTGGTTATAAAAAAATGTGGGTTCTTGGTGTTAACAACCCTATTGGCCAGAAAATTTTTCATAATTACTCCCATACCCTGCTTATCCGGATCTGATTTGTTAAGAAAATCGATGTACAAATTATCGTATAGAATAACAGCATCGCCCATTCCATAGTGCCGGTTTGCTGTGAAGGATAAATTACCCTCTTTTACATACCCACTCCTTATTCTAACAAAGGCGATGTTCTCAGTAAAATTATTAATCAATGTCGGGTCAAAGTCTATCAACTTAGCTTCGCCAGAATAGGCACTGTGCTCACTATTTAGGTTAAAGTCGAAGTTCGCTTTAATTAAACCCGTTCCCATCAATTTGGTTGATGCCGCCAGCTTCATACTTTGATCCTTCTTTTTTTCTGATTCAATGTTGGTGATGTTACTCAAATTCGCATTTAGGTCGGTAAAAATTATTCTTCCTGGTCGGATGCCATTTTTTGCAAGTTGGTTGTGTTGAACATAACCCCTAGTCAACGTAGCCGAATCTAGTTTTAATGGGAAAGGGGTGCCCAACAGTAACTCCTGAGGCATGGGCATATATCGTTCAATCATAGGCAGTTGTTTGTTTTTAAACGACCTTACCCACATGCTATCAACCAACAATTGTCTGGCTCGCATTTCGTGGTTATTAACAGATTTCATGAGGTCCCAATCCAATAGTTTAATATTTTCAACGTACAACTCCAGCCGTGTTCTTTCCCAACCAGCTTCTCTGGCAAATTCAAAAATGCCAAACTGAGGCTCCATTCGAGCGTGTGATATGTGCAGTGTTTGCTGTGTCGAACTGTATGCTAGCTGCTCGAAACTCAATTCGTAAAACCCTTTGAGAACCTCATGGCGAAAATCGCCAAAACTCAATTCCATGGTTTGAAATTGTGGGAGTGTGTTTTTAGCAATTGCCAGTTGTTCTGACTTTACGTCTACCCGTTTAAACCTAAGGGGCTGCTTCAATGTATCGCTAAAAGTCCATTTTACATCACCTTCTTTTAATCTAAACTCTTTGATTAATAGTTTAGAAACAGCATTAGAATCCATATTCCCTTCCGAATTGAGTGCCATTTCTCTACTCACAACGGGTGTTTCTTTATGAAACTGGGTAATATCGAGATTAGGAGATTCAAGGTAAATTCGGTCTAATTGTAACCTTCTATTTTTAATAATGTCGATTGGCTTGAGTCCTTTGATTCCTATTTCCGAAAACTGACCTTCCACAAATAGTTTGTTGTTTTTGTTCTCATCCTTGAGCATGTAGGCAAGATCGACCCCCGTTAAAGTCACTTCGCCATTTCTTGATCCATATTGAAAATGATCCGCCTTAAAGCTATTGAGCGAGTCGGAGAAAAGGTGTTGCACGAAATAAGCATCTAGGCTTACATTTTTAGAAAAGAACAGGTTACGATTCGCCAGGGGTGTTTTTGAGCCCAATTGGAATCCATGAATAGCAAGCGAATATTGTGGAACCTGAAGCGTGTTTTTTTCACCCGTCTGATGATTCAAGGTGGTCAGCCTAAAGGTTCCCTTTTCAACTTTGAGCGTATCGAATTTACCAACATTCCATCCTAATTTTTCGAGCAATTCAACGTGTATTTGGTTCAGCTTTTCTTTTAAATGAGATGGATTATCACCCGTTATCAAACTAATAAATGACTCGGCTTCGCAAATGCTTCCTTTCGAAAACCTGAACATTTTTTCATTGTCTGGGTCAAAATTGAAATTTTTAAACTCCCCGTTCAGCAGTTTCGTTTTTACAACTGTTTTTTCATCTGGATCGCGGTTGCGCAGAAGGGGTTCCATTACAATTTCATCAAATAAAAAGTCTTGAGAGTCATAACTAACATTCTTCAAATCAAGTGAGTGCCTTCCTTTGTCTACCAAAAAACGCCCGTTCTTTAACTTCCCAGATATGGTTTCATGTCCAACGCGGTTGGAATTGGCCGTTTTGGTAAAATCGGTTGCATTAAAGAATAGGTTTTCAAATAGAACGGGAACCTCTTCGTCTCTTTCTAGTTTGAGACTTGCATTAGCAATTTTCAAAGAGTCGATTTTATAGCTTTCAAAGGTGAAGCCTGTAGCAACGTTGCCTTGAGTATTAGGTATTTTAACGGTCACCTTTGGATTCACAAGTACTGCCTTCTTTAAGTTGAGCTGGCGTTTATTGATAATTTCATCCCAGTTTAACCCTTTGGTGTCAAACTCACTTACCTCCAACACAACTTCGGTTTGTTGGTCTTTATATTTTGATCTCAAGTTGGCAATGAAGAGCTTGTTTCGAGAAGATGAGTAGTCAAATTTTGAAAAATTAAATCGTTCGTTTGCTTGAGGAAAATTCCAAATTGTATTACCGGCCGAAAGGGCAGAATGGCTCATTAAGTCTATGAGGTATTTCCTTCCATATTTAAATTTCAGTGTGTTAAGATCGTCTACCCAAATATCGATGTTTGTTGATGAGCAAAAAACATTCTCCTCCTTTCTAGTATTAACAATATCGACCTTCGCCCCCAATACTTTAATAAAGCCCACTTGACCTGTATCGATATATTGACTCAGAATATCATTAAAAGTTTTTGAGCTCATCTTCATTTGGTTGGCCAAATGCGCTGTATCATAACCCATTTTTAGATAGGGGCGCAATACCTCAAGACGTTTAATTCTTAATGAGTTATCCCTTTCTAACTCTTCTAAATCTAACCGAGTAGCATGAATAGCCTTCACACTAAACTCTTCGAGATACCACTTTTTTTCTCTCTTTTCGAGCAGTTTCTTTTTAATTTTTTCATTGGGAATAATTCGAATTCCGGCGCAATCCAATACCTTGGTCAAGCTCGAATATTCTGTTCGTCCAATTTTTACTGACAGACCCTCCTCTGGAATCTCATGAGAAATTTCATCGACCGAAATTCTAAAGTTTCGCCTCGCATCGAAATAGCGGTTTTCATTTATGATGTTGCTATCCAAGAAAAAATCTTGAAGCCTAAAACTGATTCCTTTTACAGTATAATTATCTGTTTTAATTTTTGAGAATCGATTGACGGATATGCTTCCGCGATTGAGCATAAGTTGGTGAACTTTAGTAGTGGTGAGCACATTAAAAAGTTTGATTTTGGACGTGTCTGGTGTTTCCTTTTTTGCTGCTTTTAGCGTGAATATATCGTATTTTCCAACAGGTCGATCTACAAACAACCTCGCAATAATCAATTCATTTTTTAGGTAGAACCGTTCAAAATCAACATCTGATAACTTGATTTCAGGTGCAAATAAAGTCAGGTGATTCACTTTGGGATTTGAATCAGGCTCATTAGGAGAAATTCTCAGGTTGTTAAAAGAGAGCTGCTTTTTGCGAATACTAACATGGAACTTATCGAAGGATACCGAATGGGTACTGTCTTCTAAATAAAAAGATTGGTGTTTAGATGTAAGTTCGAAATCATCCGCGAATAATATTCTATTCTGATTTTTTCTCCTTTCTTCTGAAATATCAAGATCTCGAATTTTAATAGAAAACTCATTAAAACGAAGCACCCGAAAAAACTCCTTGGTGTTGAGGTAATAGTCCATTCTCGCATCGATAAAATCAACATCAGAAAGCCGAAAAGCACTTAAATAACTAGTAACGGCATCATACAGCTCTCCTGAAATTTCTCCCATTTCATAGTGCATTTTTTGCACGCGTTGGTTAAGCACTTTTACGCGGGGATTTCTAAAAGTGGCCTGATGTACCGAAAGCTCCTTAGAAATAAAAATATCCCACTCTCGATTTAGCTCAAGTTCAAACTCTTCAATGGAAATCCCATAATAAAATTTGTTCTTTGTTGCGTTGGTATCGAGTGTTAGGTTACTCGTATCCTTAGGATACATATTGAAATCGTAAAGCTTGAGTTTTTGGGTAAAAACGTTAAACTTGAGTGATTTGTAATTCACATAATACACCCCTTTGGATTGGGTTTCTACCAAGTTGGTAAGGATCTCTCGCACCAGCTTGTCGGTGTATCTCAAAAAAGCACGCTCGACGGGAAGGTACAGCACAGCCAGAACTCCTGCTATAAGAAGAGCTAAGAGCCAT
Source organism: Flavobacteriales bacterium (assembly GCA_020435995.1). Taxonomy (GTDB): domain Bacteria; phylum Bacteroidota; class Bacteroidia; order Flavobacteriales_G; family Salibacteraceae; genus JAGQYO01. The sequence goes on from JAGQYO010000001.1 coordinate 71,935, forward strand.
TTTCTGTACCTTATATAAAAGCGTTTCAAGTGGGATGCTATTAGGGCAACATACGAATGTAAAGAACGCACCAACCTCGAATCTTTCCAAAAAAAGTAGTTACCAATAAACTGGTATTGAAAAGATTTAACCAAATCGGCTTTCTTTGGCTTCTAAAAATGGACTCACTTAGAATTGTCTCCGCCCCTACGAAATTGAATTGTTCCATTCAATTGCCTCACTCAAAGAGCCAGAGTAATAGAGCATTGATCATTCAGGCGCTTTCAGGTGGTCAAGTTCATGGGCTTTCGGAATCCACGGATACACAGGTTCTAAAAAAAACTTTGTCAGAAAACCAAGTAACTTACTATGGTGGCAGTGCTGGTACTGCATGTCGTTTTCTTATTGCGCTAGCATGTTTTCAAAATAAAAACAAGGTGGTAGATGGTAGCCCACAAATGAAAACAAGGCCCATTGAGGGTTTGATAAATGCGCTCAATAAGTTGGGATTTAAGATAGAATACATCGAAAACCATGGTCGTCTTCCAGTCAAAATCACACCAATAGATTTTTCTAACCTTAAAAACTCTGTTCAGCTCGACCCCTCAACTAGTAGTCAATTTGTATCGGCCTTAATGCTCATTGCGCCTATGCTTCCAAATGGCCTCATTATTCAACTCACTAAAACACTCACTAGCGCTCCCTACGTGAATTTGACAAAAGAAGTGATGGAACAATCGGGTGCCCAAGTTTCGTTCAACGCAAATGAAATATCCATTAAGCCCAAGCCATACAAGAATGTAGATATTAGCATCGAACCCGACTGGAGTGCCGCTTCTTATTGGTTCGAGATGGCTGCTTTTAGCTTAGAATCCGAAATTCGTCTTATTGGGTTAAACTTAAATTCAACGCAGGGCGACAGAGCAGCAACCCAATTCTTTAAAAAATTTGGTGTAGAAACGCACAGTGAAAACAATGATACCGTCCTAAGAAAAAAAACAGGCAAACCACGCGATTTACAACTCAAACTCGACCTTAAAAACACACCAGACCTCGCTCAAACATTATGGGCTACATGTGCAGGCCTTCATGTTAGTTCGCAGTTTTCGGGTTTAAAAACACTTGTAAATAAGGAAACCGATCGCGTTTTTGCCATGAAATCGGAGCTAAAAAAAATAGGGTATGTGCTTTCAGAAAGAGGAGTAGGCGTTGTATGTGGAAATTATCATCAAATAGATGTAAGCTCGGCTAGCTTTCAGACTTATGATGATCATCGAATGGCTATGTCATTGGCGCCTTTGTCTATGTTAAACACTGGTATCTCCATTGAAAACCCAATTGTTGTTCAAAAATCTTATCCCCATTATTGGCGGGATTTGGAAACTGCAGGATTTATTTTTGAATCATGAAAATATTAGTTGTCGATAATTTCGATTCTTTCACTTACAACCTTGTTCATTACATTGAGCAGTTTACTGATGTTCCCGTGGTGGTTAAAAGAAATCATGAAATTAAACTGGCAGAACTAGAAAGCTACGACAAAATTGTATTATCACCAGGGCCTGGATTACCGAATGAGTCGATAAATTTGATGGCAATTACTGAATATTGTATTGAAAACAACAAACCCCTATTGGGCGTCTGTCTAGGGCTTCAGGCTATTGTTGAATGTATGGGCGGAAAGCTATTACAACTAAATACTGTATTACATGGAACGGCCTCACTAGCTCATTTAACTACCACAAACAACAGGCTTTTTACAAACATCTCAAGTCAATTTAAAGTTGGTCATTATCATTCGTGGGCGGCTGACCCTTCAACCCTTTCCAAGGGAGTTGAAGTTCTAGCAACTGACCAATACAACAATGTAATGGCGATTAAGCTTAAGTCGAAACCTGTTTACGGCGTCCAGTTTCATCCAGAATCCGTACTTACCCCAGATGGTTTAAAAATGATAGAAAATTGGGTAGCCAGATGTTGAATGTAAGTCCTGTTTTAGGTTTTTATAAAAAATATGATTGGATTTCTTGTTAACATGGATTGTTAAAACCGCGCTAGCAACAGAGTGATTTAACCTTTCCAGAGTTGTGTTCCTCCAATCGCCGTTGAGGATTTTTGGACATCCCGACGTATTGGTTTTGGTTAATTAAACTTTGCAAAACGTAAGCCTTCATTCTTGTTAGAAAACTGGTGAGACATACTGGATTCGAACCAGTGACCCCTACCCTGTCAAGGTAGTGCTCCCCGCCCGAACGTACCGTACGGTACGGGCAGGTAAACCAACTGAGCTAATATCTCGGAAAAAGGCAAATTTATTTATTCGCTCTGTTTATCAAGTATTAAACCTACTTCCATAGTGAAATAAAGCTTATCGTTAGGCATTAAGTGTGTTAACGTGTAGGTATAGGTTCCTGGCTCAGTAAAAGTGATTCCTTCTTTCACTATCGTTTCTAAATCCCAAATATCTAACGAAGGTTCTCCCAAATACTTCCCGTTTGCATCAACTATACTTATCGAATAAACTTCATTTGTTTTATATTCATTTGGTCCAATTACATTTGAATTAAGTTGAATTGCCAAGTTCTGAAAACCTGAAGCATAGCGCACGCCAACTATTAAATCATAACTTGCTTTTATGTCCGTGATTTCAACCTCAAACGATTGGGGATTATTCTTTTCCCAGACATAGTCAGGCAGCTCATTAAACTCGCGAAACACCCTATTTGGGTGACATGATGACAATAAAAACGCAACAATTACAACAAGAAAGATGGAGCTGTTTTTCATAACAATGAAGATGAATAATTGCCAACCAAGGTAAGCTTTATTCCAAAAATATTGAAGGAGAATTCTGATACATCCTTTAGAAATATATAGTTCGCTTTTGGACTCAATAAAAGGCTTGCTCTGGCAAACCTTCTTATGGGCCCACCTGGGACCCCGTTTGCCGCTCCGCTGCATCGGGATAAACTTCTCGCCAGATCTGTGCCTTTCAAATAAAAAAAGCCTCACTTACGTGAAGCTTTTTTCATTTGAGTGGGCCCACCTGGGCTCGAACCAGGGACCACCTGATTATGAGTCAGGTGCTCTAACCAACTGAGCTATAGGCCCCGATACCAGTTACAGTATCAAGTCTTTTTTTGTCCTTACGCTCTCATTCCGAAAAAAATAAAATCTATGATTTTTCCTTTTTTCGAGGACTCTCGAAATTGCTACCAAGCGCAGCTTGGGTAATTTCGGATCCAATTAAGCTTTAGGCCCTATTCTTCATAGAACATCCTTCACTAATAAAGGGGCTGCAAATTTATTTTTTTTCTTCACACATAACACAACGCTTTTTGATTGATTGGTTTTCTTTGCTACCATGAATTTAGACGGAATAAAAAATATCATTTTCGACCTAGGCGGAGTGGTTCTGAACATAGATTATCACCTTACTGAAGAGGCTTTCTATATGCTTGGTATTTCTAAAGAGCAAATTATGTACTCCAAACTAGAGCAGGGCGGACTGTTCGACGATCTCGAAACGGGTCGCATATCCCCTTCAGAATTTAGAAACGAACTTCGCGAATTCAGCTTTTTGGGCTTAACCGATCTTGAAATTGACAATGCTTGGAACGCGCTCCTTTTGGATTTGCCAAAGAAGAGAATAGACCTTTTGAAAAGCCTTAAGCCTAAGTACCGCACGTTTCTGTTAAGCAACACGAATAAAATTCATTTTAATGCTTACTCAAGCAATTTAAAACAAGAACACGGAATGGATGGGCTGGAGTCTTTGTTCGAGAAAACCTACTATTCCCACAATTTAGGTTTAAGAAAACCTCAACCTGAAATATTTAAATTGGTACTTGACGAAAATGGTTTAAAAGCCGATGAAACACTGTTTATCGACGACAGCGAGCAACACATCAAGGCCGCACAATCATTAGGAATTCGAACTCATCACATTACAGGTGAAGAGGTTGTAAGTCTATTCTAACCTCGTTCCTGACAAAGCTCCAATAGTATTCCATTGGCACTTTTTGGATGTATAAAAGCAATTAGTTTATTATCCGCTCCTTCTTTTGGCCGCTCGTTAATGAACACAAACCCTTCCTTTTTAAGCCTTTCCATTTCAGCGTAAATATCATCAACAGCCACAGCTAAGTGATGAATTCCTTCTCGGTTTTTCTCAAGATACTTTGCGATGGCACTTTCGGGATGAGATGCTTCCAAAAGCTCTAACTTGCTTTCTCCTAGTTTGTAAAAAATGGTGTTAACACCTTCGCTAGCAACCTCCTCTTCTTTATAGGCAGAAGTGCCTAATAGTTTATCAAAAACTGTCTTTGAAGCTGTTGCATCTTTTGTGGCTATGCCTAGATGTTCAATTTTTAGTATTGCCATAGTGTTTCAAATATCGATGAATACTTACTTCCTTTTCGATTGGTATGTTGTTAAAAATGTGGTCAGTTAAGTGATTTGCGTAATAAGGGGCTAATAATACACCCTTTGAGCCTAGTCCGTTGAAAATATACAAGCCTTCAAACTTAGGATGCGCGCCCATTACGGGTCTTCTATCGCCTGTGGTAGGCCTCATTCCTGTAAGTTGGTCGATCACTTCAAAAGGGACTTTTAATAACCCCTTTAATTTTCCTTCTAATTCGTGCCTTGCGGCGATTGAAATTTCGTGGCTGTGGTTATTCCATTCAAATGAGGCACCCACTCGATAATAATCATTTCCCAGTGGCATAATAAAAAACCCCGCGTTCACCACATCATCGCAAATCATTTCGGGGCACTTAATGGTTAATACATCGCCTTTTGTGCCTGTGATGGGTAAATAATTGAAATATGGGTTATTCATTGATTGATGACCTTCACAAAAAATAATTCGTTGAGCTAAAATTGTTTTTCCCTCCTCCAAGATGCATTTCCAATGCTCATCCTGAGGTTCTACCTTCTTGAGTCTATCATTTAATATGCTCGATTCGGCAATAAAATAATCTCGACTCTTGCTAAGAAAAACAGGGACGTCTAATCCCCCAGCAGATTGCACCTGCGAAGCTTGAAAAGGTGCATTGAATAACTGAGGGTTAGGCCTAACGAGTCCTGATTTCATATACATTGAATGTGGCACTCGGCTCGATTTAGAAAGCCAGTCATTTTGTTCTTCTACACTACTAAACACTCTGGTAAACACACGCTCTTTGTGAACTTCAACACCATGCGCGCGCTCCCATTCCGCATAGTATGCCTTGGTGAAAGGAATGAGTTTCTCTGCATTAAATGAAAGCGTTTGCTTATAGAAAACAATGGGATTGTAAAGTCCGGCCGCAACAATTGATGAGGAAAGGTGGTGTTGGTTGTCAACAACCAAAAAATCCCGGTTTTGTTGTTTCAAGGCGAGCGCTATACAGGTTCCTGCCATGCCCTGGCCTACAACTAATGTTTCTGTTTTAATAGACATAAATAAAAAAGCCACACTTTTCAGTGTGGCTTTCAAAATTACGTTAGATGTTTTGTTTTTACTCTACAATCAATCTTACTGTATCACCATCCTTTGATTGGATAATGTACATTCCTGATTCTAGATTAGAAACACTAAATGAATTGCTTTGCGTTTTTTCTAAAACAGGCTGACCTACTATGTTTACCACAACAAAGTCAACTGTTTTGTTCAATTTCACCATTCCCGTATTATTTGGATTTGGATAAGCTTTTAAGCTAATTCTGTTTGCGAAAGCTTCTTCAATTGCATTTGCACCTGGAAGTGTTGTAAACATAACTGGTCCAACCCACGCACTTGGGGGACCTGCAGGGCATACATCCTGAATCCAAATGTGATAATGCTGGTTAGAATCTAAACCAGAAATCATGTGTGGATTAGTTGTAACTCCCATTGTTGAATCGGTGGGTTTTGTTGCGGTATGATGTTTTGCCCATCCAACATTCCAAGAAGTACCACCACCAGCTGTCCACGCAACTTTAACTGAGTTTTTTGTAATATCAGAAGTCGCTAAGTCCGCAGAAGGTGTACATGGCGCCGGTGGAGCTGCTGTATCAATATCAGTAAAATATCTAGGGAAAACTTGGTATCCTCCTAAATAAGGGCTTGAATTATCAAACTGCCCACCAACTCCCTTTAAAGTAAACGGACCAGCTGGTGCAACTGGCCAGTTCGCAGCAACATTGGTGTGCTGATCAATTCTCATATCAAGCGTATCACCTTTCATGTTGACAATCTTCAATGTTCTATCAGTACCTGCAGAGGGCCATTGTGATGGGTCTACTAGTCTTACACCTCTTAGTTCAATAAACCTAGACTCAGTAAGTTCACCTAAGGTATCTGTAACAAATGGCATAGGTACTCTCACCATTCTCTTAAGGATTATCACAGAGTCTATTTCAAATTGAGCAAGGCCATTGTACTGGCTTACTTTTCCATAAACTCTTACACTGTCTCCTAAGTGTGGGGCATAATTGATTGCGGCAGTGTCAACAAACGAAACTGCAGTTAAACCAGTCCTGTTCATAAGATCAACTACAACAAATGAAACATCTGGTCCACTAACACCTGAAGCAGAGAAATTGTCATTAACAACGATACCTTCGATGCCACATCGCACAAAATTTGAATCTAAAACACCAGAAGCATTTACAGTTCGCAATGCCTGTATAGGATAAATTGGAATTGGTTTTGGAGCAGCTAGGGTTTTGAACGAACTAGCTCCAGCCCATCCACTCACACCTAATCCAGCACAACTGTCCTGAACGTAGAAATCGTAATCCGTGCTCAAGGTCAATCCTGTAAGCATATAAGGATTCATAGTAACTGTTATTTTAGTACCTGAACCCTGTGTAAAACCCTTAGTTCCGTATTCAATATTCCATGTGTTTGAACCTCCCGAAGTCCAGCTTAACTCAGCCGAAACATCAGTAATTTTAGAAGAGCTCAAGGCACTTGGCGTATTACAAGTTGCAACTGGATGAACATTGATGTCCGATTTTAATTGCGGTTGTATTTGATACCCAGAATTATGAGGTGAAGTGTTGTCGAACTGTCCGCCGTATCCAATTACATCGAACATTCCGGCAGGAGCCGTAACGCTATCATCTACATGACCATCTCTATCAATTCTAAGTGTAACAGTATCTCCCAATAAAGTCTTTATAGCCACATTAGCGTTGTTGTTTGGTGATGGCCATTGGCTAGAGTTAATCAACACTACTGAATCCAATCTAATGTATTTATTTTCGGTAGTCTCATCTATTTTAGACACTCGTGTGTAAGCCATTGTCGTAGCTCCAGTAGAATGTAATTTGATGGAGTCTGGCTCAAATTGCATCATACCAGCATATTGTCCAACCGTACCCCACAAGGTAACCGAATCGCTTTGCAAAACAGTATATGCCGGAGAAAACCCACCCGACTTATATACTTGAATAACACCACTTGCATCATATAATTGGAATGTGTTGCTTGAAGAGCTTAAACCACTCATGTCTAACCCGTGAACCACACCAGAAATTGAGCATTTCACTCCTAGAGAATCAGATACCCCATTGGCATCAATACCAATAATTGATGAAATTGTGTAGTGAGGAATAGGAGCTGGGGGCGGAGGAGTAGTAGTACACGCAGAATCAATAGCTCCTGGCGATCCATAAAGCTGTTTTCCGTTTATTATTTTACTGGTAACTGTGTGAGTTGATGCCATCCAGTTTGCTCCATCAGCATTATCCTTTGTTGGATCACAAAAAACAAGTGAAGACCCGTTTCCATTTGCGCTAGATGGCCAAGGTGAAGAGCTTGAATATCTTACACTATCAATTACTGCATTAGCAGCATTGGTCACTATTACCTCCCTACCAGAGTTGCTTAAGGCACCAATTCCACCATAAAAAGTCGAACCAAAATAAGATTGAACTGCTAGTGAATCGTTACAAACTACAACTGAGGACCCAGGAAGAAGCATCATGCTTGGAAACGTAAATGTAGAATTAGGTGAAGACCTTACCCCAATATACAATTTGTACCCTCCAATATTCACAGAACTCATACTGGTGTTAGTAATTTCAACATACTCAGTTGAATCGACACCTGACTCTGGTGGATTGTACATGATTTCTGAAATAGTCAACTGACTAAATCCTGCCATGTAAATGGCCAACGTTAGTGATAGCGTAATTAGTTTTTTCATAATTATTATTTTTTTACTGTTAAGATTTACCCTAGATTAAGGTTGCAAAATTAAAACTTTACGGCTAGCACAGCAGCCTTTTTAAATTGCTGCGTTTCGCCGTCTGGATGATACATTTCAAAGAAAATGACATAAATACCAGAATTTGCCCTCAGGCCATTGTCCGAAGTGCCTTCCCAGCTTATCGTTCCCTTTGTTTCTAAAAGTTGGCTTTTGATTAAGTCCTTCACTTTTCGCCCTTCTGCATCAAAAATGGAAATACTGGCTACATATCCACTTTTATCCAACTCGTAATTTATGTTGAGCACATCGTCGAAACCATCGTTGTCTGGCGAAAAGGTTTGGGGCTCGAGTGTTACCATTGAAGAAAAATCGGCCGATTGAAAAAATTGAGAATTTGGTAAGCCGGGTGTTCCGAACCCCACCGTTTGGGCCGCTGAATGCCAATTTGTAGGGTCTTGGGTTGAGCGCTCATAATCTAATCTTTCGAGAGCTACACCATCGGGGTCTTTGATAAGTGCATTATGCATATCCGCATTGTAGTCGAATCGGTCAATAATTACACCTGAGTCGTTTATTAAAATAACTACTCCCTCGTCGTTTGAAAACGTTGGTAGGGTTTCCATTTTTAGGAATGCCTTTGGGTTATTTTTAGGGTAGAGTTGTTGAATTTCGCTGTTGTTTTTATTCATCAACTTCATCCCTTCTGGTAAAAGATCTGTGGCTTCTAATGTTAGTTTTTTACATCCAGATAGGGTGTCTTTGAGAGGGTCGTATGTGCATAAAGACCAATTGTTTAGATTCAGCACCTTGGGCGAACGGTTATAAATTTCTACGTAGTCAGAGCTATATCCTGTATATGAGTCAAATAGCACTTCGTTGATAACCACATCATTGTTTTCAGCTGCTTCTGGCAGGCCAAATCGACCTTTTTGGGTTGGTGAAGAATTTCCTGAACAATCATATAAACCAGAAATTCGTACTTCATAAATTGTTCGCAGTTGCAGCTTCGTTACCAAATACACAAGTACCGAGTTGCTGCCCGAAAAAGTCAATCGAGATAACGACAAGGTTGGCTCAAATCCCAAAACAACTTTCGTGACATCGGTTGAAGTAATGTTCTCAGAAAAAGAAAGCAATAAAGTGGTGTCGTTCAAGGCATTTGTTGCCAACAATTCGGGACTTTCCTTATCCGGGTTCTCACCATTTATGGAGTTTATTTTGCCCGGGGTTCCTCCAATGGCGTTTTCCGAAGATTTCCAGTTGCTACTTCCCCCACAAGGATTTTTGGGGTCAATCATTTCTAAAGACCACCCGCCAGCCTTTTTTTCGGTAGTGCTGTGCCATGCATCCAAATAATTCACCCTATGTATTTCAGTGGAATCGGGCATTTTTAAGGTCATATCGTCACCTGAGTTATTCAATGATGGCCAAGAGGAAACACCATAAGTTTTTCCAAAAGGTTTAAATTCGTTTACCGCCTTTTGCTCACATAAAATCACGTATTCTTTGGGCTGGATAACAATATTACTCAGTTTCGCATGTGTCGTTTTATCGGCCAGAAAGCAATTCTGAAGAGTAATAAGTTTGTTAGTTGGGTTATAAATTTCTAAAAATTCAAATTCGGGCATTTGGGTTTTGGTTTGATCTGGATTTGAAAATATTTCAGTAATTAAAACCTCAAATTTGCCAGGTGTTTCACCCAAACCAAATGGAAACGGAGTAGCATCTACCACATTTCCAAAACAATCTTTTACGCCAGAAACCGAAACAGTATAAATAATTCCCTTTGGCAAATTGGCGCTAAATTTCAACGTCACTTTATCAGAAAAATCATTCGAAATAGGATTTATAGAAAATGCCAAAACTGGGTTAAGGGCATACACTCCGCCAAGCAACTCCACTTGTGGCAACGAGCGACTAAAATGTAGGGTTAATGCACTATCACCTTCTAATTCGGCTTTGATAATGGTAGGTGAGCCTGTTGGAAGACTGGTGTTGTAAACTGAATTTAGTTTTCCTGGAGTTCCTCCATCAATGCTATTCGAGCCTGTCCAATTATCCGAACCAGGGCAGGGGTGATTTGGGTTGATAAGTTCCAACGTAAATCCCCCATCTGATTTCTCCGAGCTACCATACCATGATTTGTAATAATGTACTTGGTCAATGATTTTTCCAGAACTGTCTTTTAAGGTGAGTACCTCATCATCTACATTCAAAGCAGGAAACTTGGATAAAGCCAATACTTTACCAAAAGGCGCAAGGGATGCGCTGTCGTTTTGGTGGCAAAGAACTACGTGTTCGTTTGGTTTTATGAGATAGTCTGGTAACTTCACTTGACCTGTAGACGAAGCATCAGAAAACTCCCAGTTTTTAAGGCTTATAGTTTTGTTCGATTTATTAAAAATCTCTGTCCAATCGGTATTTGGTAATGCAACCGGTGGACTTGGGTCGCACATAATTTCATTGATAATAATGTCGCCTTTTATAGCGGAGTCAACTCTAAACCACGGAATTCTATGAGCAGATGTATCCTGTTTATTTCCTGACCGATCAAAAACATTTTCCACATAAATAAAATTCATTAAAACCTCATTTAACGCAGTGGCTAAATGAATTTCTACTACAGTACTGTCCGTCCCTAAAAAATTAATTATCGAGTCTTTTATCGTTCTACCTACCGCATCATAAACCCTATAATTGACCGTATCTAAGGCAGTAGCCGGATCAACGCGTTCCGACCAATTTACGCGGATTGTTTTTTGGCCAACAGCCGCAGCTGAAAGAACTCTTGGCTTGGTTGTATCCGAATAAAAACTCCCGGTAACCGTAATGTCATCAAAGTAAATCAGGGAATTTCTTGTGGAGGTATAAACACATACAGCACCTACATACTCTGAAGAAATTATGTCGGTGTTAAGTATCGTACCTTCTGAAATATACCCGGATCTGATAAGGCTGGTATCTGAAAAAACCTCCCAATTGCCCAAACTATCTCGTGTTACTTTTATCCAGCCCATAGGGTTGGTGGCCACCGCACCTTGCCTTCCTGTAGTTAACCTTGTTTTAGTTGTTCCAGATTGCTTGTACAACCCTATATCATCAACAGAACCTGTTTGCCCCCCTATACGAATAAAATACCCCTGCAAGCTCCCCAAAAGATCTTGCTTGTCTGAAGCCAAATAAAAACTCGCATAATTGGTCGAAGAAGGCGCAAAATCGAGTTTAAAAAAGAACTCCCAAGTTGCATTACTTATAGCCTTAGAACTTGTGCTTATGTAGGTCGATGCTTTAGTAGAGCCCGTATCCCACAACTGAAGCTGCATGCTTGGATTAACCCTAAACAAAGCGGTATCCCCCAGCCACGTTGGGTTGGTGTGTAAATTTCCATCTGTAAAATTATCAGACGTTTGTCCGAAAACAGCGCCAAAACAGAAGATACATACAGCAATTAAAGCGTGTTTCAAGGGTCCTTGTTGAGATTCAAACAAATGTAATGATTCATACTTTTGCGCAGCATTAAGAAATAGATAATGAAAGTTGCAGTTGTAGGAGCCACTGGAATGGTGGGTGAGGTAATGTTGAAGGTATTGGCGGAATTCAATTTTCCAGTTACGGAATTAATCCCTGTAGCTTCAGAAAAGTCTGTTGGAAGGGAAATACTGTACAAAGGAAAAAACTATAAAGTGGTGTCGCTTTCCACCGCAGTTACTAAGAAACCTCAGTTAGCGCTGTTTTCCGCTGGGGGCGAAACCTCGCTCGAATGGGCACCAAAATTTGCGGCTGTAGGTTGTACGGTAGTCGATAATTCTTCTGCATGGCGAATGAATCCTGATTGTAAATTAATAGTTCCTGAAATAAACGCACACGAACTTACGGCCACAGATAAAATTATTGCCAACCCAAATTGCTCGACCATTCAAATGGTACTTGCATTAAGTGAATTGCGAAAGGTTTATGGCATCAAACGCATTGTGATAAGTACATACCAGTCGATTACCGGAACAGGTGTAAAAGCAGTGAAACAACTGGAAAACGAACGTCATAAAATTGAAGGGGAAAAGGCCTATCATTATCCCATCGACAAAAACTGTATACCGCAATGTGATGTGTTTTTGGAAAATGGATACACCAAAGAAGAAATGAAATTGGTGAACGAAACAAAAAAAATATTTAACGATGAGTCTATTCAAGTAACAGCAACTGCAGTTCGTGTTCCTGTGGTGGGCGGGCATAGCGAAGCCTTGAATGTTGAATTTAATCGTGATTTTGATTTGACGGAGGTGCGGAATATTTTGGCAAAAACCCCTGGAATTGTTCTTCAAGATAACCTCAAGGAGTTTGACTACCCCATGCCCCGATTTGCCGAAGGCAAGAACGACGTGTTTGTTGGAAGAATCAGAAGGGATGAAAGCCAAGCAAATACACTCAACCTTTGGGTAGTTGCTGATAATTTGCGAAAAGGCGCTGCCACCAACGCTGTTCAGATTGCTTTGTACCTCAATCGAAAAGGATTGTTGAGTTGAGTATTGGCCCCTTGAACATCATTCAACGCTATGTAACTCTGAGTGAAGCAGAGAGGGATTTGGTGTCATCAAAGTGGGACTCGGTTTCAATAAACAAGGGGGAGTACCTGTGTAAAGCTGGCCAAGTTGAGCATTATTTCTATATCGTTGATTCCGGCGTTCTTCGACTTTATTTTGAAAATGGATTGGAGGAAATTTGTTTGGGTTTTTCGTATGATCACAGTTGGAGTGGCTGCTACGATTCCTTTCTGAGCCGAATGCCTTCGCGGTTTTTTGTTCAAGCTTTATCAGATTGTAAACTCCACCGAATCTCTTATAATTCCCTTCAAGAACTCTACAATGAAGTTTCGGCAATGGAGCGTTTTGGTCGTTTGATTCTCGAAGAGCTTTTGGTGGCACGCTCGCAGCGCGAAATTGAAATGATGTCGCTCAGCAGCGAAGAGCGGTTTGATGTGTTTATGAATCGAAGCAGCCACCTATTGCAACTTGTGGCACAAAAACATCTAGCCTCCTACTTGCGAATGACCCCCGAAACATTCAGCCGACTTAGGGCAAAAAAATAAGTTGGGTTTCTTGATGTACATCAAGAAGTTGGGTTTAAGGAGCCTGTACTTTTGTCAAAAATTAAAAAATGGATAGCCTAAAACTCATTCATACTCTCCAAAAGGACACACAAGAAATTATTGATTTTTGCGAATCGCATTTATCCAAACTCAATGATGAGCAATTACTTCAAAGGCCCGAACCTAGCAGATGGTCAATCTTAGAGTGTCTTGAACACATGAATCTTAGCTCAGGTCATTATATCAATCGCCTTGAAATTTCCATCCCAAAAGCAATAAGTAAAAACCAAAAATTCAATCCTAATTTCACCCCAGGTTTTTTTGGAAATAAATTTTCTATAGGGATGCTCCCCGATGACAAAGGGAACTTGAGCAATTCGATGAAAACCTTTTTCTTTTTTGAACCCAAAAAAGCGCCCAGTAAAAAACGAAATTCGTATTCAGAGTTTATACAATTACAACATAGAACAGTTGCCCTCCTTGAAGATTGCAAGCAATTGGATTTGAATAAAAACAAAGTTGTTTCTACCCTCGGCCCTATTCTAATATTTAAGGCCGGTGATGCCTTTCGTTTTGCGATTGCGCATAATATTCGGCACATACTGCAAGTAAAACGGGTGCTGGAAAAAGTAATTTAAAAGGTGCTTGTGTGTCAAATCATAAGCAACCGAACTCACATAGGTAGAAATTGCAAGCCTTTTTATGGGCCTAAATACTTCTAACAAACTCCAAAAAAACTTTTTTATGCCGTTCCAAATCCATTTCTGGAGATAGGGCAACTCGAGCAATATAATCTTTATCGCCTTCTTTGGTGGTGCCCTGAGTAGATGTAGCGGGAATCGTCCAGTAACAACCTTTTAATTGTCCATAACTCACACAATACTTGCTTTCATTGGGTATTTCGGTAATCATAAGGTTGATGAGCTTGTGATTCAACTCCCTTTTGTATCTCTCTTTTTCTTCATCCGAGTTCCCTTTTGTGGGTAAGTCCAAGGAAAAAACCGATGGCGTAAATCCTTGTTTTGCCAATTCTTCTGAAACAAAATTGATTTTTGCGTTTGGCAATGTTTCGTGTATAAAATTCACAAACTCACGTGTGTTTCTATAAGCATTCGCAATTCTCTGGTTCATGGAAGGCAGTTGTTGAGCTAAAATTTCATATTGAAGATGTGTAGCTTCATTATTACATAACGAAAGATGCAATTCAATTTTTTGCATCAATGTATCTGTTTTTTCGTTTCCCACTACATAACCCGCGGTGCATTTCCCGCCACTTGGGAATTTGGAACCACTGGCGTATGAAATTGCCCTGACTTTAGAAAGAATTTCACCTTCACCCAAGAACAACACGTTCGGACAAAATGTTTGATCCAAAATAAACACAGGATCTATTGCCGCTTCACCTGTCGCTGTTTTACGTTTTTTCGCCAAGGCATTTTTTAGTAGTATAAGATCTGGAACCTCTACTCGTGGGTTGGTTGGAATCTCAGCTATGATATAGGGAATAGCATCTTCATTTGCAATTTGAGTTAATACTGCTTCTATACTTTGTACCATATCGTTATCTCCATCAACTGGTAAGTCCACTACTTCGACATTAGTAAGACAAGCGGCCACCCGACGTGCTTGGTCATTTGTTCCACCATAACAATTTGGCGGTACCACAAATTTGATGGCCTTTTCTTTATGGTTTTCTTGCGCATGATGTACAAGCCCCATCATTATGGCATATTGAACTGACAATCCACTAGAACCAACAAGGGGTTTTGAGGTTACGCCAGTAATTTTTTTAACTGAATTTTGAACGCTTGTTTTATGAACCGTAAAATTCTCCGCTTTTACATCAAAAGCTGTCTGCGCTGAAATCGATTTTAAAGCTGCATAACAATTGGCCGGTGTCATTGCGATGGTTTCTCTGCGACGAACATGTTGAATTTCAGATATATAATTTTTATTCTTTTCGCCGTTTACCAACAAAATACTACCGAGATGGGCGTATAGATTAATATAAAAATCAATGTTTTCAGAAGGCGCAACTTTGGAAACATGAGGTTCATGAGATATTAATATTGTGCTTCCTTCGTGGTCAGGAATATCACTTACATCTTCAACCTGTTTTAAATCAAAATTATAACCATATACATTTTTTAAAATTTCACTATCAAATGAATCGGGCAATTGGTCCTTATAAAAAATTTTGGTGTTTTTATTTTCCAGAAGATTTTTTCTGAGAATAGCTAATGTAGGGGTAGTCTGCGACGAAAAACTGATGACGTTTTCTGATTTTAAATCATTCTGGTAAGCTATTGCCCATTCTAGAATGCATGACAAAGGATGACCTAGTCGAATATAGTCGTAGGCCGTGGGCAGCTCTTTAAGCGATAGAGAATTAGAATTGTTCCTTTTAAACAAAGCATCAAATTGATCAATAAATTGGGTTTTGGCTCGTTTTTCATCATATATATCAAGCCGATGTGTTGTTAAATTCAACCAGCCGCTAGGCATATTTTCTAACACACCTTTGAGGTAATTTCGCATTTTATTATCTTCCATTATTTCCGCAATTCGATCGGCCGGAAATCTACGTTAATTAGATTTATTTTAAAAGAATTGTTGGTGGTATTGTCTGTTTTAATGGTTTAATTACTGCATCAAAACTAATAGATTGTTTTACCCTTTTAAGTTTTTCATTGAATCATCTTTTGCAAATAATCACCAAGCAAATCTTCTAAGTTCTCTTGGTCTTGAAGTTGGTCGTATCTTACGTCCTGAGAAAAAAGTTGAGCTTTTTGTTCTTCTGAAAGAGTGAGTTCGAATACAAACTCTTTGTATTTTTCATCTAACAGTCCGCTAGGGTTAATTATTCGCATGGAGGCAGAAAGAATTTCGGCCGAATCCAATGCTTTGATTTCATTTAGTGCATGAACCATTTCTGGAGCAAATATGCCAAACGAAGATTCGTAAAACTCTGAAAAACCTCCGTTAGTAACGGCTTGATTTAACCTCACTATAACGTAAACCATTTTCTCGGGCACAGTAAGTTGCTGAACCACTTCATACCATTGTGTCCAGCTTTCCATATCGTATTCTGCGCCTTCCAGTCGTTGGTTGGCTGAAGTGAACAATCGGCTTACTAAGGCCCTATTAGAAATTTTCTCCATTACCTTGTTTAGGATGTTGATGATCAATTTTCAACAGTTTCAAAACTACACCAAATGGCATCAGTGTATTCTGGTATGGCCATACGTTTTAACAGGCATAAAAACTGATAAATTTACCCGCTATGACATTTCGAATTATATTGCACTCATTGGTTGTTATCAACTCATTAGTAGTAGTAGCACAAAATGATTCGATTCCTTTTAAATCTCGCCACCTTCAACAGGCATTAGCCAACTTAGATACACTAAACCACATTCCATATTTATATCCATGGGACTATCAGAGCCACAGTGAGGGGTTTGGAAAACCAGGAGAAAATGCCCTGCCCTATGTTGTAAAACAAGCTTACAGGCAATACCGACTTTTAGCTATTCCTGAACCTTTTCAACTAACAGGTAAACCTAGTTATCCACCTAATCTAGCAGATGGAACCTGGGGAATATTTAACGAAAGTGGACGTGAAGCTGGAGCTCAGTTTAGTGTAAAAAACAACCTACTGCATGGAAAGTACAAAGCCTATTTTAGCGGAGCTGTACTTCGTTTTTTAATTGCGCCCTATTTTATCGATACCAATGCCGTTGTTGACTCCAGTATCTATACCATATATGGGCAATTTATAGGCGGTAAAAAAACGGGCAATTGGAAGTTAAAAACCAACAAAGGAAAGAGTATGTTGACTTGGACTTATGATTCTTTGGGTGATTTTGTTTCTGACGATCCGGTTTTACAAAAACATTTCTTTCCCCAACTTATTCGCTACCAGTATGTATCCCAAGACTATAAAAAAATCATTCAAGGTTTTCCAAAGGAGATATATTTTGCTTTTAAAAATAACCCGAAAGGAAAACTACTGAAGGAGGGCCTGTATATGAAATATCATCCTAACGAAAAACTCGCCATCAAAGGAAAATATGAGAAAGGCATACAAACCGGAATTTGGAAATACTGGGACGAGAAAGGTAGGCTCATCCGCCAAGAAACTTGGAACGATGGACGATTAGAGGAAAAATGATAGTTTTTTTTTGTAAGGGTGTTTTATTAAGTTAATCTAATTCTGGTTTCACCCGCATACCATCCAATTTAATTTCCTTACCGTCTTTGTATTGAAATTTTAGTAGTGTGGTTCCGTCTTCATTATACCTCACCCACGTACCCTTTTTTAATCCGTATTCATGTTTACCTTCTAAGCTTTTTTCACCATTTGAATAGTAGTAAATGTGTTTTCCAATCGGCTGTCCATTTTCGTATTTACCTTTAAAACGCAAGGTTCCATCAAAATAATAATGCAGCCATTCTCCATCCATTTGCCCATTTACAAACTTTCCAATTTCACGATGATCGTTGAGTTGAAATTCCCAAGGACCGTCTTCCATTCCTTCTACATACTCACCTTGAGAAACCACTGTGCCCGAATCTGAATATTCTATAAATGGCCCATTTTCAATACCATAATAATAATATTCGTCTCTCCATATTTTTCCTCCTTTAAAATACCATACCCAATGACCATCGTACAATTCGTTTTTAGTGTATGACCCTTTTTGTTCTACTTCGCCATTGAGGTAGTAAAATATCCATTCTCCAAACCTTAGTCCCGCCTGATAATCTCCTTCTGCCCTCAAACTTCCATCCTCAAAATACTCCTTCCAATGGCCTGTTTTAATACCATCTTTGTCAGCAATTCCTTCTCCCATCAATTTTCCATCTTGATATACATAAGCGGCTACCACATTACCTGATGTATCAAAATCACGGCAAATTCCTTCTCGTTTTCCTGCTTTATTGTAATTACATATACTAGCCACCGATCCATCTTCATGAAATGTTTTTCTTATGTCTAAAAAATCAATTTCTTCAGCATTTTCAATGAGTTCACCACCAATGTATTTCACCGTATTAATCAACAAACCTTTTTCATTGTATTCTTTCCAATAGCCATCCTTGCGGCCAGCTATATATCGTCCTTCCGTTTTTACTTGTTCGTTTTCGTAAAAATCTTTCCAAATACCCTGTTTTTCTCCTTTCGAATTTTTTCTGTTTATTTTTTCTCGTTTGTAAACAAAGCCATTTTTATATTCTATAATCTCCACTATTTTACCCATTTCATCATAGCCTATAGCAGTACCTTCTTGCCTTCCTTTCGAATAGGGTATTTTCTCTTTTATCCTTCCATTTTCATGATAGAAAAATACCCACCCATCAATGGTATCATTCACATAAGGCATTGATTTTTGTAAAAATCCTTCTATCGTATATTCCTTGGTTTGACCTTGGCGTATGTTGTTTTTATAGGTTATTTCTTTTTGAAGCACTCCCTCAGCTGAATAAAATTTCCAAAGTCCAGACAACACATGGTTAAGTCTATTTCCCTCGCTTTTTAATACCCCTCCTTCGTAGTAGGTTTTCCAGTAACCTTCTGGTTTTCCATTTTTTAAATAACCCTCGCTGCTTTTTTCACCGCTAGGAAATGTATACTCCACCTTTTCCATACCATTCGCATTGATGGTATCCTGAGCTTCACATTTATTCCACACCAAAACGCATAAAAACACACCACTAAGTGCAAACCTTAAAAAATGGCTTTTTGAAGTAATGAACATCTAATAATATTAAATAAAATAATTTTTTAAAAGTTTTAGTGTCTTTATTATGCTGTTCATACTGTTAGAAAAGAAAGCTCAAATCTATTGGTTTTATCGGTTGTCAATTTTTGATAACAACGAATGAACAATTGTATTTTGTTAATGATTTGAAACCTAAATATTTGTTGAGGATATTAACAAACCCATTTTTTTAAATTAACAGAGAAATGACTCATAACTAAATTTAGATTTTTACTCTTTTTGGTCAACATTGTTGTCAATATGTTATCCTAAAATACATGCTAACTTTTAGTGCTTAATCCAATAAAAAAATCATCCAAAATCATTTTGATTAATGCAAGCAAAAGATGCAAGCATTTATCAACCTATATCAACAACTCAAAAAGGTGAAATACTCATAACTTGTTAAGTTATTAATAATCAGATATAAGATAAATTTAAGAGCGTAAGACCAACAGTATCTTTTAATTTTGACAAAAATAGGTGCTTATGAAAATAGCTGTAGGAAGTGATCACGCTGGTTTTGATTTAAAAGTGGAAATACTTGAATTTTTGAGGCAAAAGGGAGTAGAAGTTGTTGATTTTGGACCAAGTAGTGCCGAAAGATGTGACTACCCAGATTTTGCTCATCCTGTTGCGAATGCCGTAGAAAGCGGCAAAGTAGATTTTGGACTGCTTATGTGTGGAAGTGGAAATGGAATTAATATGGCAGCTAACAAACATCAAGGAATACGATCTGCACTTTGTTGGGAAGAAGAAATTGCAGCTTTGGCTCGGCAGCACAACGATGCTAATATTTGTGCGCTTCCAGCTAGATATTTAAGTGTTGAAAAATCAAAGGCCATAGTGCAGTCGTTTATTAGCGAAAAATTTGAAGGTGGGAGACACCAACAGCGTATAAACAAGATTCCTGTTTAGTTGATGTGAAAAGTTTAGCATTTATTTATGTGAGTTTCTTATGCTCGTTAGGATTATTTGGACAAGACGATTTTGATGCAAAAGCAAGAGGGGATAAAGGAATTCGTGTAGTTTTTTACAACACAGAGAATTTTTTTGATATGCGTGACGACCCAAACAAACGCGACGATGAATTTACTCCAAGTGGAGACAAACATTGGGATCAGTGGAAATATAGAGAAAAAACAAGTAACCTAGCAAAGGTTATCACAGCTGTTGGTGGATGGGAGGCTCCTGAAATTGTTGCGTTTTGCGAGCTAGAAAATGCAGATGTACTTCAAACCCTTATTTTCGAAAAACTTTTGATTGATAAAAAATATAAAATTGTTCACTATGAATCTCCAGATCGCCGTGGAATTGATGTGGGTTTAATTTATCGCACTGATAAAATTAATATAGTGCACTCGGAACCTATAGCAATTCATTTTCCCTGGAGTGAAAATCATAAAACCCGTGATATACTATACACCACATTTACTAGCAATATCGCTGATACCATTCATTTTTTTGTGAATCATTGGCCGAGCAGATGGGGTGGACAACTAGAAAGCGAGCCAGGAAGAAAATTTGTAGCTAGCGTGTTAAAATCAAAGGTGGATTCAATTCAACATGCGCTACCAAATGCAAAGATTTTAATAGTTGGAGATTTTAATGATACACCAGTCAATGAAAGCTTAACCTTGGTTTTGGAAGCTAAAAAAGACACTACATCAACAAATTCTACTGATTTAATCAACCTTATGTATGCTTATGAAGGAATTACCGGAACTCATAAATACCAGGGTCAATGGGGTGTTTTGGATCAAATAATTGTTTCTAAATCGTTTTTTATTTCTCATCACGGATGGACAATAAAAGATGGAAAAGGCAGAATTTTTAATGCTCCATTTTTACTCGAACCCGATGAAAAATACCACGGCAATACAGTTAGCCGCACTTATCAAGGTATGAAATATATAGGTGGGTATAGCGATCATTTACCTATCTATATTGATTTATTGAAGGAATAAAAAAAATCTCCACCCTTTCGAGTGAAGATTTTTAGAAGAGGTTCCGAGCGGATTCGAACCGCTGTAGATGGTTTTGCAGACCACTGCCTAGCCACTCGGCCACGGAACCTTTTATGCGGCTGCAAATGTATATAAAACCGCCGCTAATGGAACAAGCTTTTATCCATCTATTGTGATACTCACCGCGTCAAATTTTGCATCTATGCGAGCTGTAAGCTTTTTGATGGTCACTTTTACTCGGTTAATATCTCCTGATTCAGACCTTATTGCTTTTATTAATCTGAGCGCTACGTGTTCTAATAACTTAGATCTGATAGCCATTTCTCTTTTGGCAATGTCAATAATTTTTGAATAGTCCAAGGTGTCATCAATATCATCGGAATTGGCTGCATGATACAAATCCATTGAAATATCAATGTCCAACTCAAATTCGTTTCCTTCTTGCTCTTCAATAGGATACATGCCGTGAAATCCATGAATTTTTAATCCATGTACCGATATTTTGTGCATTATCTCAGTTTTTTTAATCCCGATTCAATTCTAGAAATAACTTCATCTTTACCAATCAAAGCACAGATAGCAGACATGGATGGTCCCATACCTTTTCCCGTTACGAGAAGTCTAAATCCTGGCATTACCTTACCAAAGCCATATCCATTTGAATCCAAAAACTTTTTGAATTCCATTTCAATATGATCTTCATTAAAATCCGCGATGTTTAATAGAATAACCTTCAATTGTTCGATAATGGCAGCGGTATCGGGCTTCCATTTTTTGGCAACCGTATCAGAGTCTAATTCTTTAGGAGCCTCAAAATAAAAGGATTCATCTACCATTTCTTCAATAAAGGTGGCTCGTTCTTTTTGTAAACCACAAAAGGTTTCGAGAAAGGATTGCGATGCAGAATATCCCTTTTTATCCAAATACGGTTTAACCAATTCCGCTAATTCTTGATTTGATTTGGCTCGCAAGTATTGTTGGTTAAACCACTTGGTTTTGTCTGCATCGAATTTTGCAC
This sequence comes from Flavobacteriales bacterium, assembly GCA_020435995.1. GTDB lineage: Bacteria > Bacteroidota > Bacteroidia > Flavobacteriales_G > Salibacteraceae > JAGQYO01. The sequence continues at coordinate 93,933 of JAGQYO010000001.1, forward strand.
CTGCCTTACCCACTCTTTCTAAGGTAAAATCAGCAATTAACTCATCAATGGTATATAATTCTTTTTCTGTACCAGGGTTCCATCCCAAAAAAGCCAACATATTAATGAATGCTTCTGGAAAATATCCCTTCTGACGATAACCCGAAGAAACTTCACCACTTTCGGGATCCGTCCATTCTAATGGAAAAACAGGAAAACCCAAGCGATCGCCATCTCGCTTGCTGAGTTTACCATTGCCATCGGGTTTTAGTATAAGTGGTAAGTGTGCAAACGAAGGCATGGAATCTTCCCAACCCAAAGCCCTATAAAGCAATACATGTGTAGGAGCTGATGGCAGCCATTCCTCACCTCTGATGACGTGTGTGATTCGCATGGCATGGTCATCTACCACATTAGCCAAATGGTAGGTAGGCATTCCATCTCCCTTGAACAACACCTTATCATCAATATTAGAGGTATTTACAACCACCCATCCGCGTATTAAATCATGGAGGCGCAATTCCTCATTTCTTGGAGCTTTTAATCGCACTACATAAGGATCACCGTTGGCTAAACGTTGTTTTACCTCGTCTTCAGATAGAGTAAGGGAGTTTTTCATCGCCGATCGGGTAATAGAATTGTATTGCCAATTAGGCATTTTCATTTCCTTAGCCCGGTTTCGTACTTCGTCAAGCTCTTCGGGTGTGTCGAAAGCATAATAACCCCAGCCCGAATCAATGAGTTGCTGCGCATATTTTTTATAAAAATCTTTTCTTTCACTTTGACGATATGGGCCACAATCACCAGGATTTTCTGGACCTTCATCAGCAGTTAAACCAACCCATTTTAGCGAGTCGAGAATATATTGTTCAGCTCCTGGAACATATCGTGTTTGGTCGGTATCTTCTATTCTTATAAGAAAATCACCACCATTGTGCTTGGCAAAAAGGTAATTGTATAGGGCTGTTCTCACTCCGCCCATGTGTAGAGGTCCTGTGGGACTGGGGGCAAATCGAACACGTACTTTTTCTGACATTATAAGCTTGTTTTTAAAGGAGTGCAAAAATACATTTTTGAGGTAGAGAGGGTTAAAAACGTTTAAAAGGTGAAGGGGTAAAACCAATAGCTAGTAATGTCTTTATCTTCGCCAGTTCTAAGAGCAATTAATGAGCTACGATATCCTCAATCAAAAAATTGATAAATTCATCCGGAAATACTACTTGAATAAGTTGATTTCTGGGGGAATTTATTTTCTTGGACTTTTTGTTGCGTTTACAATTCTCGTTTCTGTGTTGGAGCATTTTGGCCGATTCGGAAGCACGGTTCGTGGTGTGTTTTTATTTTCGTTTATTACGCTCAACTTAGTTGTATTGGCGAGGTTCGTGGTCATTCCAGTACTCAAAATGTACCATCTTGGCGGTGTTATTTCCAATGAGCAGGCCGCCGATATTATTGGAAGGCATTTTTCTAATGTGGGAGATAAGTTAAAAAACACATTAGAACTAAAAAAATTGAGTGATCTTAATCCGGAATCAAAAAATTTGATTTTAGCGAGTATCGATCAACGCACAACTCTTTTAAAACCTGTCCTTTTTGATCAAGCCATTGATTTATCAAGTAATAAGAAATATGCAAAATATGCACTTATTCCTATAGGAGTATTAGTGAGTATTTTATTAGCAAGTCCAGGAGTTATAAGCGAAAGTACAACCAGAATTGTGGATTTTGATTCAACTTACTCTAAGCCACTTCCTTTCCACTTTTTAATAGAAAACCATGAGAGACATGCCGTAAAAAATGACGACGTAGTATGTGAAGTAAAACTTGAAGGTAAATCAATTCCGTCCGAATGTTTTGTTGTGTTCGACGGGGTTAAGTTTAAAATGGATAAAAGTTCAGAAGGGGGTTATAAGTACCTTATTCGAAACATTCAATCCACCACTGAATTAAACTATTTAGCTGGTGGATATACATCTGAAAATATAATCATCAACGTAAAGCCTAAACCTACCATTAAAAGCATGGAGATTGACCCAAAATACCCAAAGTATTTAAGTCTTGAAGACAATGTGATTAGAGATCTTTCAGAATTAACGGTACCAGAGGGAACTGTGTTAAACTGGCAATTTGATGTGGAAGAATCCGATGAAGTATGGATTAACGCCAACGATAGTGCGCTAGTTGGCCAATCGATGGGAAGAAATAGGTTCTCAGCCCAGTTCTCTCCCAAAAAGAGTGAAATGATTTACATAAAAGCCAGAAATGCTGATGGCCTTGAGTCAGACAGCTTGGCTATAAAACTCACTGTAATTAACGATGCACTTCCAAAAATTAATGTGGATACTGAAGTAGATTCTTCTATGGGCAGAGCCTTATTTTTCAGAGGAACAATTTCAGATGATTATGGGTTTACGGCCCTTGAATTTAATGTAACGCTGCCTGATGGAAAAAAAATAAGTGAACGCATATCGGTTTCGAAGCAGGTTCAAAAGCAGGTGTTTAATCACATGCTTGACTTAAAAGAAATTGATTTGAATTTTGACCAAACAATTGAATATTATTTCGAGGTGTGGGATAACGATGGTGTTAATGGTCCGAAAAGCGCCAAAACCAGCTACAAGAATTATAAGCTACCTTCAAAAAAAGAATTTGAAAAATCGAATGATAAAAAGTCAGAGGAAATAAAAAACGATTTGCAGGCTAACGTAGAAAAGGCACGGGCTATTCAAAAAGAATTGGATAAACTGAACAAAAAGTTACTCGAAAAAAAGAATGTGACTTGGGAAGATAAAAAGCAACTGGAGGAAATTCTAAAACAGCAGAAAAACCTGAGAAGTGAGTTCGAGAAAATGAAGACCGAAAACCGTAAGAATAATGAAAAGCGAAATCAATTTGGCAAGCAGAATGAGGAGCTTATTAAAAAGCAAGAACAACTAGAAGAGTTGATGGAAAAAGTTATGGATGAAGACATGAAAAAACTCATGGAAGAAATTCAGAAAATGATGGATGCCATGAACAAAGAACAAATGCAAGACAAGGTCGATAAATTAGAGCTTTCGAACAAAGACCTCGAAAAAGAGTTAGATCGCTCCCTAGAATTATTTGAGCAGTTAGAGTTTGAGAAAAAACTTCAGGAAACCATTGACGATGTGAAGGAGCTGGAGAAAAAGCAAAATGAGCTCGCCAAACAATCGGATGATAAGTCGAAAACCGATGAAGAGTTAAAGCAAAAGCAACAGAATCTTCAAAAGGAAATGGATGACCTAAAGAAGAAAATGGATGATTTAAGAAAGAAAAACGAAGATTTAGAAAACAAACAGGATATCCCAAAAACGGAGCAAAACGAGAAAAAGGCTGAAGAAGAAATGAAGAAGGCTTCTGAGGAAATGGGTAAAGGGGATCGAAAGAGCTCCAAACAATCGCAGCAAAAGGCCGCAGAAGAACTCGAACAAATGAGCAAGAGTCTATCTGGTTTACAAGAAAAGATGGCGGAAGAGCAGCAAACGGAGGATATAGAGGCGCTTAGAAGATTGCGGCAAAACCTTATGTCCCTTTCCTTCAACCAAGAGGATTTAATTACTGAGGTTACAAAAACACAGGCTAACGACCCTTCATTTGTTGAATTGACGAGGAGTCAGAAAAGGCTAGCTGACAATTCCAAAATGATAGAGGATTCTTTGTTCGCTTTGTCAAAAAGAAATGCTGAGATTTCATCGATGGTAAACAAAGAAATATCAGCAATTAATCTCAATTTAGATAAGGCTATTGCTGACATGGCCAACCGCAATGTAAGTGAAAGTTTAAAACGGCAACAATATGTTATGACGGCATATAACAACCTTGCACTGATGTTGGATGAGAGTATTCAAAAGTCACAAAAGAACCAAGCTAGCAAAAAATTTGGTAATAAAAGTTGCTCTAAACCAGGTTCAGGCAAGCCCAACATGGGCCAAATGAAACAAAAACAAAAAGCGCTAAGTGAACAACTTAAGAAGCTCCAGGGTGAAATGGAAAAGGGAAAAGAAGGCTCAAACAAGCCAGGCCAAAAACCCGGACAAAAGCCCGGACGGGGATCTCAAATGAGTGAGCAGGTGGCAAAAATGGCGGCAGAACAGTCGGCTATACGAAACGAACTTAGAAAACTGAGTGAGTCTATGGAAGGAGGCTCAGGAGGAAATGAAGGATTAAAAAAACTTCAGGATTTAATGGAGAAAAACGAGGAAGATCTTGTAAACATGAGACTTACGCAGGAAACTATAAAGCGTCAAGAAGAGATTATGACCAAATTGCTTGAATCTGATAAGGCAGAACGTGAGCGGGAACAAGATGATAAAAGAGAATCTCAAAGTGGGTTGAATAAGAGTCAACAGAGCGAGCTATTTCTGGAATATCAATTAGAAAAGGAAAGGCAATCAGAGCTTCTTGAAACTATTCCATTAAATTTGAAACCTTTTTACCGTAATAAAGTTAACGAGTACTACAAGAACCTTTAAGAAGTGAAAAAGACACTAAGTTTTTCTTCGGAATCTAGCAGTTTAGAAATCGTAGAACGGTTTGTAAATAATATATGTGAGTTCGAGGAAGTGGATGAGCGATTTTATGGCAACATTCTACTAGCACTTACCGAAGCTGTGAACAACGCCATCGAGCACGGAAATTCTGGCAACCGAGAAAAGTTGGTTTTTCTTGATTATTCCAAGGAAAAGGAAATACTTCAATTTGTAATCAAAGACGAAGGACCAGGTTTTGATTTTAAAAACGTACCAGACCCTACACTTCCCGAAAACATAGAGAAACTAACTGGTCGGGGCATCTATCTTATCAAGCAACTTTCTGATGGAGTAGAGTATAGTGAAAATGGATCTGTTTTATCGATTCGATTTCTCGTCGGACAAGAGGTTTTAGTTGATTAATTTTTTCATCGAAGATACTGACTATCAGTTGAATAACGATAGTTTAATTGCTGAATGGTTGATAAGAGTGGCCAAGGAAGAAACACATTCCATCGAAAATATTAATTATATTTTTTGTTCTGATGAGTACCTACTTAACGTAAACCAAGAACACCTCCAGCACGACTATTATACCGATATAATTACCTTCGATCTTTCGGATGTGAAGGGACAAATAGTGGCGGACATTTTTATAAGTGTAGACCGCGTACGGGAAAATTCCTTGGATGCGAAAACAACATTTGATAACGAAATGCATCGTGTTCTGGTTCATGGTCTACTACATTTAATAGGCTATAACGACAAAACTGAAAGCGAGCAAAGTGTGATGCGCAGCAAGGAGAACTATTATATTTCAGCTCTAGAATAGAGCTTGGTTTCACGTGGAACAAAGAAGAGAATGTTACAAGAATACGATGTAATTGTTGTAGGTGCGGGGCATGCTGGATCAGAAGCTGCAGCTTCTGCTGCGAACCTAGGCTCCAAAGTTTTGCTCATTACTATGGACATGGGGAGAATTGCTCAAATGTCATGCAACCCTGCAATGGGTGGTATTGCCAAGGGTCAAATTATTCGAGAAATTGATGCGCTGGGCGGTTACAGTGGTATTGTAAGTGATAGGTCTGCAATCCAATTCAGGATGCTTAATAGATCTAAGGGCCCCGCGATGTGGAGTCCAAGAACACAAAATGACCGACAGCTTTTTAACCAAGAATGGCGTATAATGTTGGAGAACACACCTAACGTTGATTTTTGGCAGGATACAGTTACTTCTGTTAAGGTAAGGAATGATAAGGTTGTTGGTGTCGTTACTGGACTAGGTTTAGAAATAAATTGTAAAAGCGTTGTACTCACATGTGGGACTTTTTTAAATGGATTAATTCACATTGGGGAAAAGAATTTCGGCGGAGGTCGAGCAGGAGAAAAAGCATCGTATGGCATTACGGAATGTCTTCACGAATTAGGATTCGAAAGTGGTAGAATGAAAACTGGAACCCCGCCAAGGGTTGATGGAAGAAGCTTGGATTATACCAAGATGGAAGAACAAAAGGGAGATGAATTACCTAGTAAATTTAGTTATTCTGATACAAAGCCCCTTTCAAAACAAAGAAGTTGCCACATTACTTATACAAATAGCGATGTACATGAATTATTAAAAACTGGATTTGATAGATCCCCGATGTTCAATGGAAGAATACAATCTCTTGGTCCGAGATATTGTCCATCCATAGAAGATAAAATAAACCGCTTTTCAGAACGTGATCGTCATCAGTTGTTTGTAGAACCTGAAGGATGGAACACTGTTGAAATTTATGTAAATGGTTTTAGTACGAGTTTACCAGAAGATGTTCAGCTTAATGCGATGAAACAAATTAAAGGTTTTGAGAATGTGAAGGTGTTTCGCCCAGGGTATGCCATCGAGTATGATTATTTTCCACCACTTCAGCTAAAAAGGAATCTTGAAACAAAACTGGTAAAAAACCTGTTTTTTGCAGGCCAGATAAATGGAACTACTGGATATGAAGAGGCGGCATGCCAAGGTTTAATGGCTGGTATAAACGCACACTTGGCTATTCGTGATTTGGAACCTTTTGTTTTGGAACGAAAGGAAGCTTATATCGCGGTGCTTATTGATGACCTAATTACGAAAGGAACTGAAGAGCCGTATCGAATGTTTACATCACGGGCAGAATACCGAATTTTATTGCGACAAGATAATGCGGATTTGCGTTTGTCGGAAAAATCTCACAAGTTGGGTTTGGCATCTTTGCAACGTGTAAAAAATGTAGAAAGTAAGAATTTAGGTACTTCTCAAATTTTGCAGTATTTGAAATCAACCAGTGCAGAGCCCCAGAATTATAACAAAATCTTAGAAGAGCGTTTATCCAGTAAATTAACGCAAAAACAAAAATTGAATACTTTAATCAGTCGTCCTCATTTTGGGATACACGATGTGCTTAATGTTGATGCCGGACTAAAGGAAATTTCTTCGGCCTATGGAGAATTAGAAGAAGATATTTTATTGCAGGCAGAAATTGATATCAAGTACGAAGGTTATATTCAAAAGGAAAAGGATCTGGCGGATCGAATGAACCAGCTGGATCATATTAAGATTCCTCACGGAATTGATTACCATAAGTTTTCTTCGCTTTCCATGGAGGCTCGACAAAAGCTTACTGAGGTTAAGCCATCAAACTTAGGACAAGGTAGTCGTATTTCGGGGGTTTCTCCAGCCGATATCTCTGTTCTTCTTGTTCATTTGAGTAAGTAGTTTCACGGGGAACAAACTTTGTAACTACTTATGTATCAAAAAAATAGCGACTAAAAAGCCGCTAAATAGTGCACTCGGAAGGATTCGAACCCTCAACCCTCAGAGCCGAAATCTGATATTCTATCCAGTTGAACTACGAGTGCCTGAATCGGCTGCGAAAGTACTACTTTCAATGTTGAATATTATCATATTGAATCTGGTTTTTGATTGAGTTTTTGTGAGTTTTACTTTTCATATTTACATGAGTAAATCCCAGAATGCTGATTTAGTACTTGATAGCTAAAAAACATAGCCAATTAACTACTTTTGCCGGCCTTAAAAATGAGTGAAAAAATGCCAAAGTATCCGGAAGAAAAAAACCTTGATTTACCTAAAATAGGCCAAGATTTATTGGACAAGTGGAGAGCGGAAGGAACATTTGAAAGAAGTGTATCCGAAAGAGAAGGTTGTCCTGATTTTGTCTTTTATGAAGGGCCTCCATCCGCGAATGGTTTACCTGGAATTCATCACATGATGGCTAGAACGGTAAAAGACTTGTTCTGCAGATACAAAACATTGAAAGGCTTTAGGGTTGAACGAAAAGCCGGTTGGGATACGCACGGATTGCCTGTGGAACTGGGAGTGGAAAAGGAACTCGGAATCACAAAGGAGGATATTGGAAAATCAATTAGTGTTGAAGATTACAACAGAGCTTGTCGAGAAGCTGTAATGCGGTACACTGATAAGTGGAACAACCTCACTGAGCGAATGGGATATTGGGTTGATATGGACACACCGTATATCACCTATGAAAACAAGTACATAGAATCTGTTTGGTGGATTCTTAAAGACCTTTATCAAAAGGACCTTATATACAAAGGGTATACAATTCAACCGTACTCTCCTAAAGCCGGAACAGGATTAAGCACACATGAGTTAAATCAGCCAGGTACTTATCGCGATGTGAAAGACACAACTGTTATTGCTCAATTCAAAGCCATACGAGATGGCCGTTCTGAGTTTATTTTTGAGCAAACAGAACTAGAAGTATTCTTCTTGGCGTGGACAACCACACCATGGACGCTTCCATCCAACACGGCTCTTACAGTTGGACGGGACATAAAGTACTCTTTGATAGAAACTTTTAACCAATATACGGGGCTACCCATTGCGGTGGTTTTAGCCAGTAACTTAATAGGCAAATATTTTAAACCAGAAAACGAGGCCTTAGAGTTTCAATTGTATCAGTTGGGGGCGAAAGAGATACCTCATAAGGTGATTACAGAATTTACTGGAGCACAACTTTTGGACATTAGATTTGAGCAGCTTATGCCCTATGCGAGTCCTATGAATGACGCGGATAAAGCTTTTAGAATTATTGCTGGCCAATTTGTTACTACAGAAGATGGAACGGGTATAGTTCACACAGCTCCTACATTTGGTGCCGATGACGCGATGGTGGCTAAAGCCGCAGGTGTTCCCCCTCTATTGGTAGAGGATGCCGATGGAAATCCGACGCCATTAGTTGACTTACAGGGTCGTTTTATCGCACAAATGGGGGAGTTTGCCGGTAGGTATGTCAAAAACGAATATTATGAACCTGAAGAGACACCCGATAAATCTGTTGACGTTGAAATAGCCATTAAACTAAAGGAAGAAAATAAGGCGTTTAAGGTGGAGAAGTATGAGCATAGTTATCCACATTGCTGGCGCACGGATAAACCGATATTATACTATCCACTCGATTCATGGTTTGTAAAGACTACCAAGGTAAAAGAAGAGTTAATCGAAAACAACAAGAAAATTAACTGGAAGCCTGAATCAACCGGAAGTGGCCGGTTTGGAAATTGGTTAGAAAACTTGCAAGATTGGAATTTATCACGATCTCGGTATTGGGGAATTCCAATTCCAATTTGGATGAGTGAAGATGGAACCGAACGAAAGGTTATAGGAAGTGTTGAGGAGTTAAAAACTGAAGTTGAAAAAGCTATTTCAAAAGGAATTCAACAAAACAATCCGTTCGAAAAATTCGAAATTGGAAACATGGATTCAGCGAATTATGAATTGTTTGATCTCCACAAACACGTGGTAGACGACTTAACTTTAATTTCTGATTCTGGAAAAGAGCTGAGACGCGAGTCGGATCTTATTGATGTTTGGTTCGATTCAGGCTCGATGCCTTACGCACAATGGCACTATCCATTTGAAAACAAAGAAAAATTTCAAAAAAGCTTTCCTGCGGATTTTATTGCTGAGGGTGTTGATCAAACACGGGGATGGTTTTTTACCCTGCACGCTATCTCTACCATGACACAAGGTAGCGTAGCTTTCAAAAATGTGGTTTCTAATGGTTTGGTCTTAGACAAAAATGGCCAAAAAATGTCTAAAAGATTAGGCAATGCCGTTGATCCGTTCATTACTATGGATGACTTTGGCTCTGATGCAACTCGCTGGTACATGATCACAAACGCTCAGCCTTGGGACAATTTAAAATTTGATACTGAGGGTATTATCGAGGTGCAGCGCAAGTTCTTTAGAGCACTTCATAACACCTATTCTTTCTTTGCGCTCTACGCGAATGTTGACGGTTTCTCGTGCGAGGAAAAAGTTGTTCCTGTGGGTGATAGACCGGAAATAGACCGTTGGATTTTGAGTAAACTAAACTCACTTCAACTAGCTGTAGGAAGAGCCTATGATGAATATGAGCCCACTAAGGCTGGAAGGTTGATTCAAGATTTTGTAGTGGATGATTTGTCCAATTGGTGGGTTAGACTTTGTCGCAAAAGATTTTGGCGAGGCGATTATTCGGAAGATAAAATAGCAGCTTATCAAACACTTCATACCTGTTTAAGTGTTATAGCCCAATTAGCATCACCAATAGCCCCGTTTTATACCGACAAGCTTTACCGTGATCTTTATCCTGAGAAACAGAATAGCGTGCATTTGAGTTTTTTAGCCGATGGAGATAAAAACCAAATTGATAAGGATTTAGAAGTTAGAATGGATTTAGCCCAAAAGACATCTTCCTTGGTTCTAGCCTTGAGAAAAAAGGAAAACATTAAAGTTCGACAGCCCCTGGCTAAGATTCTAATTCCCGTAAAAAATGATTCATTTCAATCCGACCTTGAGGCGGTTAAAGATTTAATAATCAATGAGGTAAACATTAAGGATATTGAATATATTTCTCCGTCTGATTCACTTTTGGTGAAAGAAATTAAACCCGATTTTAAGGCCCTCGGTCCAAAGTTTGGCAAAAACATGAAGGAAGTCGCCCGTTTAATTTCAAATTGGGATCAAGCTGAGATTAATGATTTAGAGAAAAATGGGGTTATAGATATTAAAATCGATGAAAGCCCCTATCAGATAGAGGTTGGCGATGTTAATATTTCATTTAAAGACGTGCCGGGGTGGTTGGTAGCCTCTAACGATGACGTAACAGTGGCCTTAGATGTTCAAATTACCGAGGCTCTTAAATCTGAGGGAATAGCTCGTGAATTGGTTAATCGAATTCAAAATTTGCGTAAGGATAGTGGGTTTGAAGTTACAGATCGAATTGAGATTAAACTTTTGAATGGGGAGCTTATTGAATCTAGCACTAACAAGAATTTGGAGTATATTCGCGCCGAGACATTGGCTGATAGGTTGACTCTCGTTGATGCCAATGAAATGAAGGCAGGAATTGAGGTTGAGCTTGATGTAGATTTAAAAACCGTTTTAGAGATCAAAAAAGTATAATTAATACAAATGTTATGAGCGAAGAAAGAACCAGGTTTTCCGATGACGAATTGGAAGAATTTCGTGTAATTATCGACGCTAAATTAGCGGAGGCAAAAGAGGATTTAGAGTTGTTGACGAGTACCATGTCGCACAAGGATGACAATGGAACCGATGATACCTCTCCTACATTTAAACTTGTGGAAGATGGGGGAGATGTGATGTCGCGAGAAGAAACTGCACAACTAGCCTTAAGACAACAAAAGTTTATCAAACACTTAGAGGATGCTTTAAATAGGATTCGCAATAAAACTTACGGAATTTGTAGGGTAACCGGAAAGCTAATTAACAAAGAGCGATTAAAGGTGGTGCCGCACGCTACTTTGAGTATTGAAGCAAAAAACGCTCAGCAAGGTTAAAATTTAGAGCTAACAAATAAATGGCCCTTCTTTTTGGAGGGCTTTTTTTTAGGATGAACAGAAAGTCAATAATCGCCACAGCGGTCATTTTAGTTATTCTTCTCGGAGATCAAATTTTTAAGATTTGGGTAAAAACCAACATGTATTTGGGTCAAGAATATCAGATTCTTGGCAACTGGTTTTATATTCATTTTACTGAAAACAATGGCATGGCGTTCGGAATGGAGTTCGCAGGAGAATATGGAAAATTATTTCTAACTCTGTTTCGGGTATTAGCGGTCAGCGGGCTTTTGTACTACTTAATTAAAATTATTCGAGAGGGTGCTCCTACGGGATTTATTATTTCCATTGCTATGATTTTTTCGGGAGCCATGGGAAACATCATTGACTCGGTTTTTTATGGAGTAATATTTAATGATTCGTATCATCAAATAGCATCCTTTTTCCCTGAATCGGGCGGGTATTCCTCATTGTTCCATGGGAGAGTTGTGGATATGCTGTACTTTCCAATGTATAGCGGTCATTACCCTGATTGGTTTCCGTTTTTAGGAGGCGATCCGTTTTTGTTTTTTAGGCCAGTGTTTAATATTGCGGACACTTCAATTTCACTTGGAGTTGGTCTTATTGTATTATTTCAAAACGACCACCTTTCTCAGAAGGAAGTAAAAAAAAGTGAAGTTTAGAACTTAGGTAGTAATATCCTTAATATTGAAATTTAGAAAGATGAAACAACTAGATGACGTAAAAGCAGAGTACAAGAAGTCGGGACTCGAAAATGGCAAAGTAGTAGAGTTGCTAAAAGTTTTGCGAGAGCAGTACAAGGAAATGAGCGATCCAACCCTTACAAAGGTTACGCGCCTTATGTACGAACATATTGAAGCAAACAAGGCTTTTTTGGTAGATACTTTTGAAGAAGAAAGAGGAGCTGATGAGGAAACTAGCTTCGAATATTTGTTGAGCATTATGAGCGACGCTGATAATAAATTCAATCGCGAAGAAATTCAAGAATACAAGGTACTTCTTTTGGTAGATCTAGGATATCAAGAAAAGGCTGAGGTTGTAGAAGAAGACTAAATACCATCTCTTTACGTTATTAGCGATTCTGATTTACTTTAGAAGTTTATAAGTAGATGATTTGATCGCAAAACTAAAACCCTATTTTTTCATTTTAGGAGTTACACTCCTTTGCTTTTGGCAAATAACATTTGGCCAAAACATGATGAAATGGGATATAATTGATATCGCCCTGCCGTGGCGATATTTTGTTGTAGAAAGTTTACATGCCGGCCAATTTCCTTTTTGGAACCCATTTAATCACCTTGGTTTTCCTCAAATGGGCGACCCCTCTTCTTGGTATCCCATCACGTGGTTGCTGTCTTTATTTGGGCGCTATACTGTTTCACACATTCAGTTTGAATACCTACTTCATTTGGTTTTGGCTGCCTTTGGTGCTTATAAGCTTTTTTTATTTGAACTTACAAATAGCCCGAGCACTACTAAAACAAAGCGGTGGATCTCACTCACGCTAGCTATATGCTACGCCTGTAGTGGGTTTATGGTCAGCAATGCGCAACATTTAGGTTGGGTTATTTCTGCAGCATGGATTCCATATTGTATTTATTTTTTTAGAGCATTTCTTGTAACTGGCAAATGGTATTACGCCTTTGCACTTCCAACGGTTCTTTTTATGCTTTTAACAGGTGGCTATCCAGGGTTCTTCATAACTTGTATGTACGTATTGTTGGGAATTTTTATAGTGCATCTATTTAGAATTAGGAAGCAACTGGCGGAAATAAAATCACTTTGGAAATTGACTGTCCCCGCAGTATTATTCATACTTCAAGCCGCTGTTGTTCTGTATTGCTCGTTCGAAATGAGTAAGTACATCAACCGAGGTGAAGATCTCGTGTTGGATACCTCCAAATGGGGTGTTTTGTTTGGAGCTTTTCCATGGGAAGCTTCTATTTCTTTTTTATTTCCAATGGCCACTACTACCCCCGGAACGGTGTGGCCCTCAGATGTTTCCATGCTCAATGCATACTTTGGAATTGTATCGGCGACCTTGGCTCTGGGTTCCTTGTATTTGACTAAAAACAACCTAAGAGGCATCTTATACTTTATCCTAGGCCTTGTCTTTTTATTGTCTTCTTATGGCGATGGATTTATTGTCAGGGCATTATGGTATCACATCTTACCTTTCATGGATTTGTTTCGTTTTCCAGCATTATTTCGTTTATTTTCTCTCCTGTTTTTACTCATGGCAGGTGTGCTTACATTAGATAAAGTGTGGAATATGAAACTACCCATAAAACAGGTGAATACCATGTTTCTGACCACGGGCTTAGCCTTACTATTTGGTTTGTTTTATTATACGGCTGTTCCAAAGGAAGCCATAGCGGAAACCCCAGATGTAGGTTCTTTTTTTAACACGTGGTCTTTCAATAAAAGAATAGTTATTCAGGCTATTTCTGGTTTGCTTTTTTTAGTTCTTTCTTGGTTATTAATACAAAAACGCCAGCTTGTCGCGCTCGCCTTATTGGTGGGATTAGAGCTTTTTATATATACCCAGCTCAACGTATACTCTACGGTAGTAGATGCAGAAAACGATTTTAAGAAAACTGAATTAGCCCTCACGCGGGCTCCTATTGGTTTTCCTTTAGAAAGCTTATATGACACGGTGCGCTTAAAAACGGATGAAGGCAATAAAAATTACCCTTACCTATGGAAAAACCTTTCCGCGTTTCAAAAGGAAATTTCGGCCGATGGCGTTAGCCCTTATGGCTTAAAATCTATGGCGGTAAGTATCGAAAGGGATGAATTTACCAAAGCGATAAATCACCCAAGCATTTATTTTGAGCCGGAAGCTGACAGCCCCAACCAGGCCTATCAATTAAAAATATTGAGCTATTCAGGTAATGAGCTAACCTTTGAAATAAACACAGAATCAAATGGAAAAATAGTGTTTCTCCAAAACACATATCCAAATTGGAAAGTAGAGGTTGATGGTGAAGAACATGAGATTCAAATTGAGGCTTCGACTTTTTTAGCAACATCCATTGAGGTTGGAAAAAGTAAAGTGAGGTTTTATTTTGATTCAAATAAAGAACAAAAACTCTTTTGGGTAACTGCGGTCTCTTTTTTGATTTCTATAGGTGCTTTCCTTTTGCTATTTTTTAAAGAGAATATGTTATCGAAGAAATAGAATTTTGGTTACAATCTTCTCATCGCCTTCGTTTCCAGAGGCAACAACAAGGTATACGCCAGTAGCTGCACGTTGGCCATTTAATATGCTACCATTCCAAGTAGCTTGTCCGCCCTGAGAAGTAGTTTCGTAAACCAAACTACCCCCTACATCGGTTATTTTCACTACTGACCCATCCACAAGCCCAGTTATGGCTATTAAGCCTGTATAGTCAGGACGTACAGGATTTGGAAACACGTATACTTCTGAAAAGCTTTCTCCGCCATCAGTCACTGCACCTCTAAAACCAATTAATCCTTTATCTGTGGCCATTAATACCTCTCCTGTTTTGCTGTTAAGCGCAAGGCTGGTTACATAGTCTGAAAAAAGAGGGGAATTCTCCTTGGTAAAATGCGCTAGTTCTTTGGTGCCATCAGAGGAAAGATAAAAGACACCAGAGCTTCGAGTTGAAAGCCATTTTTTATTGGAACCATCTGACAGAATCCAGGATACATTCTCGTTTTCGAGCAAAATCTTTGTTTGTCCGTCTTGCTGTATGTAAATATCTTGAGCATCAGGAAACGTAGAGTTGAAGGCGTTAGAAGCATTATAAAATACCCGTAACCCCACTCGGGTTCCAACCCACATGTGTCCATCTGCATCTTCAGATACACAATAAACTTCATTGTCGGGCAGGTTGCCCCCGTTAGGCGCTGTAGTAAATTGTTTGCTTCGGTCATCAGAAGGTGAGGTAAGGTTATCTCCTGGATCGTAAACTACAACTCCGCCATTAGGGCTTGTTATCCATAGGTAGCCTTCCTTTGAAATAGTTAGTCTACCTGTTTGAAACCCATCTCCAATGCCAGGTAATGGAAAGCTATGCCAAGTTCCATCTGTAGTTAATATTACAATGGGTTTTTGAGATAATGAGTTCAAGATCCACAAGTTTCCATTATTATCAAATTTAATATCAGAGACAAAGCAAATTCCTTTTGCGGTATCGAGAATGCTGTTGTATTGGTTATAATTCTTAATTAAATTATCAGATTGAAATTGAAAAATCCCTTCATTTAGGGAGCTTACAAAGTAATGATCTGCATTTTTTGGGTCAACGGTTACTGAGGTAATATCCGAAACCACTTCAAATTCCGGAACCGTTTTTTTATTAAAGATCGACCATAAGTTATCCTTCATATAAGAAAATTCCGCCGGTTGTTTTAGGGTAAACCAGTTCTCGGCATTCGCACCGCCCGTCACAATAGTTTTTTCCTGATCATAAAAAACATTGAATGCTCGATTTGATGATGGGCCTCCGAGGTTGGTTACTTGGTTATGCCCCGTGCCCGAATTTTTTCCTAATCCGGCAAATTCATCACCAATCCATAGAATATCATTTTTGCCAAATATGGCAATGTTGGGGTTTAATCCCGTTGAGGCATTAAATGCAAACTCTCGTCTTATTACGCTCCAATCGGTGCTGTAAACCTCCACACTTGTACTAGCACTTATTACTACTTTATCACCATACGAGGTTATGGAGTTGTTTGACTCTCCCAATACAAATGGGTTAATTCCCCATTTTCCGTTAATTCTGCTATACAAAGTGTCGCTTCGGAATCCATTGGATTTTACATTCACCATTAACTCTGCCCCCATAGATGTAACAATATTGTATGCCTTCGCAGAGTCGGGTAGGGTTTGGTCGGCAGCCCAGCTTCTTGGGTCGTATAAATCACTTTTAATCGAGGCCCTGTACAGGCCCTCGCGCGTGGCCGCCCAAAGTGTGTCTGAATAAAAGTGTGTTTGGTTTACAAACAAGTTAGCACCTTTAGGCCCAATGAAGTAGGTTTCTTTGGTTTCGATTTTTGTGTAATTAAAAGCAACAATTCCAAATCCGGTTGAGATGTAACAAAGGTCGTTTTGGAACATAAAGTGATTGATTGATTTATCCCCAATAACATTGCTTCTGTAAATATCATATACATGCACAATACCATTCTCCTTTACAATATCCAACACGCCGCTTTCATAACCAACCATTAATACCGAGCCATCTGGACTGGCTCCCATCGCCGTTACACCTACTTCGGCAAGTCCATCTACGGTGGAAAAACGCTGAGCAACATCATCGTCTAATCCTACACGAAAAACACCAGCATCACTCGCTGCATATACGTGCGTATTGGTTTCTGCAATGTGTTTAATACTTCGGTAAGGCAGATGATCTCGCCAATTTCCAATGGGCACTTCTTGTGCTGTTGTTGCCGTTAAAATGGCCAAGGCCAGAAGAAAGCTGAGAGATCTTGGAGTCATAATTTACTTAAACAAAAGTATCCCGATTTTATTTCACAGGGCAATCAATATTTACTGTGCTGCCTTGCCGCTGCTGTATTTACATTTGTGCGATGGAAGAAAAAAAGAAAGGAGTAGCAATTCTCGGTTCTTCTGGGTCTATCGGAACCCAAGCATTGGATGTAATTAGGGCAAATTCCGATCGTTTTAGTGTTGAGTTACTTACGGTAAATAAGAGTGCAGATTTACTTATAAAACAGGCCATTGAATTTAAACCCAATGCAGTTGTAATCGCATCGGAGTCTGAATATCAAAAAGTTTCTGATGCGCTTTTTTCTCATGGTATTAAGGTTTACTGTGGAGAAGAAGCTATAGCGCAAGCAGTAAGTCAGCATTCGATTGATATAGTACTTACCGCAATGGTGGGATATGCGGGCTTAAAACCTACGATGGCGGCGATTGAGGCGGGCAAATCAATTGCCCTAGCTAATAAAGAAACCTTGGTAGTTGCTGGTGAAATAATTACAGAACTCGCACGTAAAAACGCGGTTAATATTTACCCGGTCGACTCAGAACATTCTGCAATTTTTCAATGTTTGGCCGGAGAGTGGGAGAACCCCATTGAAAAAATTTACCTCACCGCCTCAGGGGGGCCGTTTAGAGGTTGGGCAACCAAAGAGCTTGAAAAGGTGACTGTGGAGCAGGCTCTTAAGCATCCCAATTGGGACATGGGTGCAAAAATTACCATAGATTCCGCTACCTTAATGAACAAGGGACTTGAGGTGATAGAGGCGAAATGGCTATTTGGTCTAAAAACCGAACAAATTGATGTAATTGTCCATCCCCAGTCAATCATTCATTCTGTGGTTCAGTTTGAAGATGGAAGTATGAAGGCTCAGATGGGTTTACCCGATATGAAGTTGCCCATTCAATATGCGCTGGGATATCCAGAAAGATTGAAGAGCTATTTTCCGAGATTTAATTTTTTAAAGTATCCATCGCTAACATTTGAAAAGGCCGATACGGCAACCTTTAAGAATTTGGATTTAGCTTTTCATGCTTTGCACAAAGGAGGTAATACTGCATGTGTTTTAAATGCTGCGAATGAAGTAGCCGTGGCGTCTTTTTTGAAAAAGAAAATCAGCTTTCTTGATATTGCTAGACTTAATGAAAGTTGTATGGAAAAGGTTCATTTTGTTCAAAAACCTACTTATGAAGATTATATGACCACTGACAAAGAAACCAGAATAATTGCTCATGAAACAGCTCTTCAACTCCAATCTTAACCTTTTTTACACCCTAAGTTTTTATTAAATACACATTTCGCGTTAATAGGTGGGCTCAAATCACCAAATTTGCGCGCTTATCAAATAATTCTAATGGAAGACATTCTAATCAAAGGAAGCCAGTTTTTATTAAGCTTATCCATCCTGGTTATTTTACACGAATTTGGGCATTTTATTCCGGCTAAATTATTCAAAACCAGGGTCGAAAAATTCTACCTTTTTTTCGACTGGAAATTTTCCCTCTTTAAGTTTAACATGAGAGGTACAGAATATGGCATTGGCTGGATTCCTTTAGGCGGTTATGTAAAAATATCCGGAATGATTGATGAGTCAATGGATACTGATCAAATGAAAACACCTCCACAGCCATGGGAATTCAGATCAAAACCAGCTTGGCAACGATTGATTATTATGCTCGGAGGTGTTACGGTAAACTTCCTTTTGGCCATGGTAATTTATTCGGCAGTATTATTTGTTTGGGGTGAAAAGTATTTGCCAAACGAAAATTTAACTGGCGGTATTTGGGTTCGCGATTCTTTAGCCATGGACATGGGTTTTAGAAATGGTGATAAAATCGTTGATATAAACGGAAAGCGCATCGAGCGGTTTTCTGAAATAATGCCAGAAATGATTTATGGAGGTAGTGTAAAGGTGCTTCGCGAATCGGGAGAAGAAGAGTTTATAGACATTCCAAAAGATTTTATTGAACAATTGGTAGACAAAGAGAGCAGGCTTCTTTTTATTTACAGAATGCCGTTTTTGGTGTCTGAACTTCCCGCCGAATCGCACAATTTGAACTCGGGACTACAAACCAAGGACATTATTGTAGGCATAAATGGCAAAGAAGTGCTGTATTGGGATCAATACGAAAAGGAACTTGCAGAAGTAGCAGGTCAACGAGTGGAATTGAATGTGAGGCGCGGCGATGAAAAATTAGTTGTACAAGCTGATGTGAACGAGCATGGAAAAATTGGGGTTGGTTTTGCTGGTACTTCCTTGATCGATCTAGATAAGTTGGGTTTCTATAAATTAGAAACCAACAAGTTTGGGCTTCTCGAATCGATTCCCGCAGGAATAGGTTTGGCCTATGATCGTTTTTCTAGTTATTTGAGACAACTCAAACTTATTTTTAATCCAAGTACCGGAGCGTACAAGGGAGTTGGTGGATTCGCGGCAATTGGCAACTTGTTTCCGGCCGAATGGAACTGGCAAATATTCTGGGAAATGACGGCCTTTCTATCTATCATGCTAGGGGTGTTAAATTTATTGCCCATTCCCGCGCTTGACGGCGGCCACGTTATGTTTACCCTTTATGAAATCGTTTCTGGCAGAAAACCAAGCGATAAGTTTTTGGAGTATGCACAAATGATAGGCTTGGTCTTATTGCTTTCTTTATTTGTATTTGCAAACGGAAACGATTTGTTTAAGGCATTTAAATAAGTGTCCGCACACCTTTTTTGACGCATTTGTCAAGGAATAACCCTTGCGTTTTCTGTTTTGTCGATTTGGCTAGTTAGATTTGTTTTAAATAGAATCTCATGAAAAAAATTGCCATTATAACTTTATTCGCTTGCCTAATTTTAGAGGCGAGTTCGCAATGCGATACGGCGCTTATCGACCCATTAAATTACAGCCTAATTAAGGAGAGTTCAAAGACAGGGAATAATGATGGGTCACTGGTTTTTGATGGTGATAACAACAGCCGATGGAGAACATCAGGCAATGGCCCTCATGAAATTTGGATAGATCTAGGTTCGGTAAACAATGTTACGGGAATGGCTGTTCGCACCAGATGGCAAAAGGATGGTAGGGTTTCTTCTTACCAGGTTTTTGTAACAAATGATACGGCAACATGGAGCCTTGGCGAACGATTCGATGTGTTCCACTATGCTAGCAATCCCAATGAAGACACGGCTTATTTTGGTGGCGTTTCGGGTAGGTATGTAAAATTAATTGCGGAGTCTGAAAAAGGAGATTTACAACTTTCTGAACTTCGTTTTTTTAGGGATACCTGTGCCAATAATGGAAAAACAAATCAACCTATAAATTTCCCTGAAATCGCCAAAACAACCACAACCGCTCCTACTATTACATTGGGTGCGAGTTCTGTTTCTGGCAACCCAATTACCTATACCATTTCATCTGGTCCAGCTACGGTTTCGGGTAATCAGGTTACCCTTACAAAGTCAGCGGGTGAAGTAAGGGTGAGAGCTACTGCCGCGGCCACGTCATTGTTGTATTCCTCAACAAGAGATATTCAATTTACGGTAGTTGATCTATCAACGTATTTGCCTATAGTAACAACCCGGTTGATTGAGGATTTTCCAGTCGAAGTTGTAGATACTTCTTGTTTTTATCCAATTTATATCAATGCAAAAATTGAAGAACCTTCATTTCTTTCTATTTCAAAAGTATCGTTGAATATTGATGGCCATGAGGTAAATGCAATTCAGAAAAACGGATTTTACTATTTTGGGTGGCAACCTAAAGAATTGAAGAGGTACAACATAGAGATTACAGCGCACGGAAGTAATGGGAAAACTACCACAATAACCAGAAATATTGAAGTAAAGGATAAGGCCACAGCTCAAACTGTTACCGGATTTAAAGATGCTATAATTCAATATGGAACAACTAACAGCAGGGATTTTTATGGAACCTATAAATTTCCACAGCATGTAGGGGTTTATAAGCAATTATATGCAAAGCTCGAAGTGGAGTGTCCAAATGGAAACTGCGATGATTGGGATAGATGGGCGTATATTGACATCAAAGCTCCAGATGGAAATTGGATTCAAATTATAAGATACATTACCCCTTATAATGTTGCTTGCAACCACGAAATCGATTTATCGGATTATGCTTCACTACTTCAAGGAGAAGTTGAGATGCACATTTTTATCGATACATGGGGAACTGGTGGCTGGCAGTTAACCCTCGATGTGGATTACATTTTAGGAAAGCCAACGTACAAATACAGTGTTGTGGATGAAGTTTGGGATGGGGCTTATGACTTTGGCAACCCTCAAAATCTCCAACCTGTTCCTGATCGCACCTTAGTATTGCACGATGCTACGGCCGCCATGAAACTTTCATTATCTACTACTGGACATGGATGGGGAGCTAACAATACGGGAAATGCCGCTGAATTTTATCACGCTAAACACGACATAATGTGGGCGGGAACGAGGATTTACGAACAAGACTTGTGGCGAAAATGTAATCCAAATCCAGATAATTGTACAGGGCAGCAAGGTACTTGGCAATACGATAGAGCTGGATGGTGTCCTGGTGCTATTTCACCACCTGATTTTTTTGATTTTGATAATTATGTGGAAAGTGGTACAGCCACCTTGGGTTATAAGTTTCAGGCTTCGTACAAAGATGAATGTCACCCCAATAATCCGGCTTGTCAATCGGGGGTTACTTGCGCTGATTGCAATGCGGGTTCTAACCCACAATATTTTGTTGATGGTCACCTCATTTCATATAGCAACGAGGGTTTGGTTTATGGCGATCCTAGCAACCTTTTAAATACCCAAGAGCATTCACTGGGTGAAGAAGAAGTGGTGCTTCATGTGTTTCCCAACCCATCTAAAGGCCGTTTTAAGCTTTCCGTATCGAGTTTTGAAGGTTCCGCGCACCTGGCCATTTTTTCGGTTGATGGGGTTCAACACAGAAGGTTTTTTGTGGAATCTGATCGAGATCTAGAAAACCAAGAATTGAATTTAGAGAACCTCCCCTCAGGAATATATTTTATCGAGCTGGTTGTCAATACTGGAAATAGGGTGAGCCAAAAATTAGTTTTAGAGAAATAAAAAACCCCAATCTTTCAAAAGGGGTTTTTAAATCTTTCAAATTAAACCCGGCCTATAACGAACCGAAGAAATCTTTGCTCGCATCGTTTTGATCTTCACTCATGTGAAAGTTGTAGTACATGGTATATAACTCATAATGTGAAATAACGCCATCGTTGTTTAAGTCCATTCTCTTGAAAGCTGCCTCAGCCTCTGCGTCAGAGTTCCTGTAAGACCTAAAGAATGCGGTATAATCCTTTTTAGATAATACCCCATCGTCATCCGAGTCTATTATTGGAAAAATATCGTCGAAAAACGGCTTGATATAGCGGTAATAACCAACATCATCTTTTAATGCAGCCGTATAGTGCGCGATAAACTCTTCAGCCGAAACCACGCCATCCTTGTTATCATCAGCTACATGTATAAGTTTATTCCAGTGAAAAGTGAACGCCTTTCTAAAGTGGCTATCTCGCTCTCCGCCTTTACTCCAGTTAAACTGCTCTGCAAAATGGTCACAGATACTACTAATATCTCCGAGATCAAGAACGCCATTTTTATTGGCATCGTAGAAATCAAAGACCTTTCTTACTTTTTTTAGTCTAAAATCGCTTAACATAATTCATTAAAGTTTTGATTTGAATCCGAAAGGTAATACTAAATCGGTGATTGTTATTCATTTAACGAATATTAGTTTCTGATAAGGTACTAACGGTAGGCGTCTAAGGGTATATGCGTGAGAGTCCACACATGTAAATGTTTAAAAACCAAGAAACCTAACCGAGATGGTATCTAGCGTCCCTCTATTTTTACTGCTAATAGAAAAATCGCATATCAAAAATGAAAAAACTCATTTTGTTTTTAATCATTGGATCTGGTTTTAGCTCATGGGCCCAGGAGGATGAAACCATGAGAATATTAGAAACAGATCGCTCCAAATTAATGGGAGACACACTTTGGACACCACACGACCAGCCGACCCTAATGATAGTTCCATTTGAACCCATCATGTACAAATCGCAAATTGACCGCTCTATCGGAGCCGTAGACGGAACCAACTTTGACCAGATTCGTGAAAACTTCAGACGTGGTTTAGATAACTTGCTTTACATCGAAACCGATCAGCAATATTCAGTAATAAAATTACTGGGGGATGATGCTGAAAAAAAAGTTGATTTATTTAAAATATATGCTTCAAGTGCCCCCGAATATCGAATATTACCAAAAGAAAAGGCGCCGCCTAAAAAAGTAAAACTAAACTTCTTGAACAAGGCGGAAGAAGATAAACCAAAGAAGGCTCACGGAACAAAGATGGAGTCGGGTCAAATAAAATCAGAAAATGATGGCGAAGAGCGTTTTATGGCCAGAGCCATTAGAGACTCTTCTATATTCGATATTATGTACGAGAAATATGGAACCGTACTCTATTTGTTTATCAACCAATTTGATCTTGGGCCAATGCCTGGCCTCGACTATCGATCGTTTGAGTCGGAAGAATACCAGCGCGAAATCAAAATACATTACTCTATTTATACCCATAAAAAAGAAATCTACTCCGGTGTCTCTAAGGCTTGGTTTTCTTCTACCTTGAACAGTCAGAAGGATATTATATTACAAGCTATGCCCGCATTATCGTCCGAGATTGCTAAAAACTTACCTGTGTTAATTTCTGAACAATAGAAACCGAGCTTATTTATATTGCTGGGCGGAAAACTCCACTAAGATTAACTAATAATAAGGCCATGTACTGTATTTGCTTTGGTACTTTTGCTCCACCAAAAAACAAAATTGAAAGCTAGGTTCCTAGCTAATGATAAACATTTCAATATGAGTGATTTAAAATCTGTTTTAACATCCTTAGGGATTCAAGAAAAAAATGAAGGCACGTCAACAGGAAAAAATTGGCTTAAATCCAAGGACTATTTGGATTCGGTTTCGCCAATTGATGGCTCCTTGATCGGACGTGTAGGTGTTACGAGCAAAGAAGATTATGAAAAAGTAATGGCTACGGCTCAGGAGGCCTTTAAAATTTGGCGTGAGGTGCCGGCTCCAAAACGCGGTGAAATTGTTAGGCAATTTGGCGATAAGTTGAGAAAACACAAAAGCGCGTTGGGTAAATTGGTGACCTATGAGATGGGCAAATCTTATCAAGAAGGATTGGGCGAGGTTCAGGAAATGATTGACATCTGTGACTTTGCGGTAGGCTTGTCTCGCCAGCTTTACGGTTTAACCATGCCGTCCGAAAGACCAGGCCATAGAATGTATGAGCAGTGGCATCCCATTGGTGTGGTAGGCATTATTTCTGCCTTTAATTTTCCAGTTGCCGTATGGTGTTGGAATAGCGCATTAGCTTGGGTTAGCGGCGATGTATGTGTGTGGAAGGGAAGCGAGAAAACACCGCTTTGCTCTATTGCTTGTCAGCATATTTTTGAGGAGGTTTTGGTCGAGAACAATTTGCCGGAAGGAATTAGTTGTATTGTGAATGGTAACTACGAGGTTGGCGAATACATGACCAAGGATACCAGAATTCCTTTGGTTTCGGCTACTGGTTCCATTCGAATGGGCAAAATAGTAGGTACTGAAGTAGCTCAAAGGTTGGGGAAAACATTGTTGGAACTGGGAGGTAACAATGCCATAATTATTACGCCTGATGCTGATTTGAAAATGACCATCATAGGTGCGGTTTTCGGTGCAGTTGGTACTGCGGGTCAGCGTTGTACCAGTACCCGTAGGTTAATTGTTCACGAAGATGTGTATGATGAGGTAAAGGAAAAACTGAGTGCTGCTTATGGTCAAATTAAGATTGGAAACCCACTTAATGAAGAAAACCACATGGGGCCACTTATTGATCATCAATCAGTTAGTGCTTATTGCAAAGCGCTTGAAGAAGTGAAAAAGGAAGGAGGCTCCTTTGTAGTAGAGGGTGGTGTACTATCTGGTAAGGGCTATGAAAGTGGTAATTATGTGAAACCAGCAATTGCGGAGGTTCAAAACCATTTTAAAATAGTTCAAGAAGAGACCTTTGCCCCTATTCTTTATTTGATGAAGTACAAAACAATTGACCAAGCAATTGATTTACAAAATGGAGTAAAGCAAGGCTTGTCATCGGCAATAATGACCAACAATATGAGAGAGGCTGAGCGTTTTCTTTCCTATAAAGGATCGGATTGTGGTATCGCTAATGTGAATATTGGGACCAGCGGCGCTGAAATTGGTGGTGCTTTTGGAGGAGAAAAGGAAACAGGAGGTGGTCGAGAGTCTGGTTCTGATGCTTGGAAAATATACATGAGAAGGCAAACGAATACAATTAATTATTCAGATTCGCTACCTCTAGCTCAAGGGATAAAGTTCGATTTTAACTAAACGAGAGGGCATTTAAAACCCGAACCGAAGCGAGCTTCGTACGCCGTAAGAAGTATAGTTATAGTTGAGTTTAGATTCTTGTTTAAAAGGACCGTTTAATGCGTGAATGATGGTTGGGTTGATCGAGAATGCTAAACGAGGTGTTATCTGATATCCAAACCCAGCTTCAAGGTTGTACTTTAAAGTTACGGGGTTAAGTTTATCCTTTTCTACCAAACCTTTCAAGGCGCCGGTTTCCTCATCAAAAACGTTTCCAGAGAATTTAGCTAATATACCGATTGATATACCTGTATTAAGTTCAACAAAAAACTTTTTGAACTGAATTTGATATCCGGCCATCACAGGCACTTGTAAATATTGAAGTTGGTAAGCTGCTTTTTCCTCATGTGTAATTTTTTTTGTTTGTACAGTCAGACTTGTGTCATAAACTGTTTTCCACAGAGTGTCTACTTGGTAAACTGAGTTTACGATTTGCAGCCGTTGTTTTCCACCAACCTCATTAATGCCATATTCGTGCTTTACAAAGGTGCTATCAAAGCCATTAGATTCATAGCGAGAATTGACTGTTGACGAAACCTCATCAAATGATTCTGTGTATTTCGCTATGTAGGTCTGGTTGAGGGTATTTAATTGAATACCAGTATAAAATCGTAAATTATTAGTTTGATAGCCAATGTTTAAACCAATTTCAGATTCGCTTTGACTGGTTATTTCTACCAAAAGATCTTTAAAGTTACCGCTGGTTTGCAAATCATTTAGTCCATCGGAATCTATGTAGTGATACCCACCCACCAAATCAACAAATACCCTGCTGAGGTTCGCTTTTGGTACCGTGTGGTTAAATTCCGTCGAGTATTCTTTACTGAATCCATTCATATCTGCCAGCACCATAGATGCAAGTGGCAATTGTTTTAGCTGTTCATTTTCTGCGCCTATTTCTTCCTTATTAATCTTTGAATCAATACCTATGTTGTCACGTTTTTTGGTTGTTTCGCTCTTAGCTAGTTCGGGATTTAGATTAGAATTTTCTTTCTGATAATTGCTCGGTGAGTTGCTTTGCTTGATCTGAGTAGTTTGGCGATCACCAACACTTTTTAATTCAGAATTTTCGTGTTCGTGTTCTGTTTTTTGATTCATAAAAACCTCAGGAGCAAGCTCCAGGGTGCTGTTATTTTTAAGTTTTTGGGTTTCTTGGGCTGTTTCTTTTGTTAGTAATTGTTTATTTACTTGGTGAACAACCGCTATTTGTTCCTTTCCTGAGTCATTAAGAAATAAAGCACCCAGTCCAACCATTCCTGCTGTGGCAACTGCGGCAAGGCCAACCTTAGCACTTGTAGATGAAAGAAGTGCTTTAAAGCCACTGGGTGCAGGAGGGAGTCCAGCCTCAAAACGAGTCCAGTATTCTTCTTTAAAGGGAATATCCTTTTTGGAAAATGCCCGGTTAAATAGGTCATCAATCGGGTCGATCATGAGGCGTTACTTCTAACTATATTGTACTTTTCTTTAAGGAGGGCTTTGAGGATTTTTCTTGCGTTGTTCAAATGCCACTTGCTTGTGCCTTCCGAAATACCCAAAATGCTACCAATTTCCATGTGATTATACCCCTCAAGTACATAGAGTTGAAATACTTCTTGCGAACTATTGGGAAGCTTATCTAGAAGCGCCCTTAAGCTCTCCATAGAAATTCTGGGCACCGCTACTTCGTTGTCTCCATGTTGGTAGAGTGGTAGGTAATAATCCATTGGCACATTAGGGTCGAACAGCAGAAACTCTGGGTTTCGTTTGTTTTTTCGGTATTCATTGATACAACAATTAATGGTGATTCTTTTTGCCCATGGTTCAAAGGGTACGTGTGGTTTAAGCTCAGGTAGGTTATGAAGTATTTTTAAAAATGCATCGTTTAGAATGGCAATTCCATCTTCCTGGTTGTTTTTATAGCGCATGCAAATACCCATAAGTGGAGAAAAGCAAGCTTTGTAAAGGTCATGTTGCGCCCTTCGATCGCCTTTGCTGCATTTTTGAATAAGTGCTGGATCTATTTTCATCAAACGACCTTCTAGTTTTTAATGAGCCTTTTATTGATCAAACCTGCTTCTGTTTGAATTTCAATTATATATACGCCATTTACCCACTCATGGGTTGGGATATCACACAAATTTGAGCAATTACTCAACACATAAACTGTTTTTCCCCTAAAATCTATCACTTTAATTTGTAAAAGCTCATTTTCACTTGAAATGTTGAGCCTTTGGCTAAATGGGTTTGGGTACACCGAGAGAAGCGACTCTCCTTGGTCGGGTAGAGGTTCAACAGACGTGAACGACCCGACATGAACGCCCTCGTTGTTTACCATAAAGGATTCTGCGTTTTTTGTTTCGCCGTCGGTTTCTAATACAACAATCGCGGATTCACTTGGAAGACCGATTACATCCAGGTCGAGTCTGTAAATCCCTAAAGGTAAATTAGAAAAAGAAAAGTCGCCGTTTGCTGTTAAGTTGGTGCTCGAAAGTAGCTTGCCATCTTGGTTAGAGAGTACTACTGAAAAATCTGTAGGTATTTTATTTCCGTTAAAATTAATATCAAAGATTCCCTTCCCTTTAATTGTACAATTTCCACTAAGATAAGCCTGATCCTTTAGTACAATATTTTTATCAATTATTGTTTGCTCTTTTACTTCTATAAGCTCGCTCTCTTCCCAGGTTTCCCCACCGCCATAATAACCCGATATAGCTTGTGTCACTTGAGAAACCGGAGTGGCTTTAACTATGAAATGGCCCGACGAAGGTGCCTTCAGCTGATATCTTCCATAGTATCCACAAAAAGTGGAATCTACTTTCTGAATGTCATTATTGTCCACATCGATTTTATACAAATCCAATCGGACTTCTTCTACCCCAAATGAAGTATTAGGTTTGGAAACAAAGCCAACTACCTGAAGTAAGTTTTCGCTTGAACAATAATTTACATCTACATGGAGGGTGTCCTTAGGGTTGAATCTAATTTTTTTTGAAATAGGGTATCCGTTGCAGTTGATATAGGAAATTCTCGCGGTTCCCCAGTACCTAGTTGGCGACGGAAGGATTAAATTAAACCGCCCTGCTGAATTTGAAACTACAGGGTGAACAGTATTTTCGCCTACAAATGAAACGTCCATTCTTATATCCGCAATAGGACGCCCTCCCCCTGTAACTTCCCCTTTAATCACCAATGTGTCGGGAGGCTCACAGCTAGAAAAGTCGGCTACCACGTATGAAAGACCAGGGAAGTAATACACTAACTTACGAAGCGTGTTGCCATTACAGTCGCTCGTGGAAATTGAAAAAACAGTAGATACGGTTGGTGTTTTGAGGTAATAATTGTAGCGGCCAAAATAGTTCGTTCTAATTGTGGTATCCGAAATGCCACCGCCAGCTATAGTTACATCTTTCCATGGTACAGCGGTACCATATTCTACTACCGTTCCTTTAATCAAGATATATCCCGCTTGAACCGATAGGGACAGAAAAAGACCTACGAAAATGAGAAGACTTTTATAGAAATGGAACTTCATAGATTATGGAAATCTTTGTTGCGCATTCTATAACGTATGTTATGGGGATGGGTTGGTAGTCCAGTTATTTACCGAATCCAATACCTAGGGTAGGTCTAAAAAAGAATCCATAATCAGCATAAAATGCGGATCCAAGATATTGACCAAAGGCACCGTACTTTTCTTCATTATATCGGAACGCTCCGAAACCAGTTTGTATCCCTAAATCGATTACTACTGAGCCTTGCTGAATAACATACCCAAAGTGTCCACCTAATTCGGTTTGCACCCCTACATCTTTTGGAATTCCTATTCCGAGTCCAATTCCAGTATAAGGTCCTTTGAAAGACTTGTCGAAATATTGTCTAAAATAGGGGGTAAAATGGAAAACTTCATTGAAATGAGGCTCATTTCTTTTTTGATCGGCAGCGTCATCAAATCGCGACATATATTGAAAATTAATACCGAATGTAGAACTGAAACGGATTCGTTTTTCGGCGTTAATTCCAAAAGTGCTGCTGTTGGTTCTCATTCCTGAGAAAGAAAAAAACTGATAAGCACCAGTTCCGCGTATACTGAAGTCAAGTTCTTCTTGAGCATGGGCATGGATAAAGAAGGAAGCGCAGAGGGCAATCAATAGATATTTTTTCATTTTCATCAATTTTAATTAAAGCAAATATAAGTCGTAATACAATTGCGATTATCTCAAACTAGCTGACAGAAATTGGGTAAATTCAAAAGCAATTTTGTCACCGATATTTGGAAAAATATCATGGAGTTTGTGATCGTCAACGTTGAGCTCTCCAGTGCCTGTAATGGAGTAAGTATTGTTGTCATTTGTTTTTTTATTGGTCACAATTAGGGTGATAAGTACATTGGATTCTTGGTTGTTAAAAGTTACAACTGCCTGTGCTTCTATTACTTCATTATAACGGCTCTGGTACTGGAGTCTGCTTACATCAACTTCTGCAAGCATTTCAATTAGCCCGAGGTTAGATTTTTCCAATTGTTGGTTAAATTCAATGTTATCGGTAATTATGGTATGAGGATCTAACGATATAAACATTTGGGTTCCTCCTTGTGAGTAATCGATTTTTGCATCGGTAGAATTACCCCTAATGGCCACATCGTCTTTGGTGGATGTTTGAATAAAAGTATGGACTTTGCCAGCCTGTGTATAACGCTGGCCCATGGCGTTTGAAACCAAAAAACCCGCGAAACACCAAAAAAGAATAAGTTTTATTGGATTCATACTCTGCACTTTTTATATGGCATCAAAGATAAAGAAGATACTTCCTAAAATAATAAGGACATTAGTTACTTTAAAAAGTAGTCCTGAATTTTCGGGATAGAAATATAAATAGGTTTCACGAATTCCAAGAAATCCAACCACTATTAATAGTTGTCCAATTTCTAATCCTAAATTGAATGCGAACAATGCGCTTCCAACGCTTGATTCTGACCCCAGCAATGCACTTAAATAATTCGAAAATCCAAGCCCATGAACAAGCCCGAATAGCAAAGGAATCCAGTAAATGAATACCGTTTGGGGTGATTCTTTTTTCCACAGATTAAAGCTTGAAGTTAAAAGTATGCTAAGAGGTATAAAAAGCTCGACCCAATAACTCGAAATTTGTACAATAGAAAATACTGAAAGCGCTAGACTAATGGAATGGCCCAATGTAAAAGCTGTTACTAAAATAGTGAGCTGACGAATTTTGTGAAGTGGAAATAGCGTGCAAAGTGAAATAACAAAAAGCATGTGGTCGGCGCCATTAAAATCGAGAATGTGTTCTAAACCAATTTTGATATATATCCAAAAACTATCCACTTCCGAAAATAAAATTAGTCCCGAGGCTAATTATTTGATTTGAGCCAAAAGTCATGCTCGGTTTCGATTAGGTCCAGTTCTATTATCAAAGATTGCTCTTCTACTTTATCAGCGCCATGCATCTCCGCTAAGCTGAGATCAAATGTGTTAGATTCTTGATAGATGGTAGAGGCGAACATGCGCTGCTCAAATAATTGGTCAAGCGACTTTACTTCAACACCCTCAAGGTTGGTAACTACCGCCATTTGGGCTAAATAAGGTTGAATATTGGGGTAATACAGCCAAAACAGATCGGTTCCGTTACTTACCGGACATATTCCTATAATTTGTGAAAGCATCATGTTCAAGGATTGATCAAAATAATACTCTTCTTTAATTTTAAATGCGGTAACCTGAATCGACTTTAGTTCATCATGTAGTTCTAAAAGCGAGTCTGCAAATTCGTCATTTCTTGGAGCGTATGCTTGAATCTGCTTCTGAATAACACCCGAATACAAGGTTTTATATAAATATTCGTCGTTAAAAAGTAGCGGATTGTCTTTTTTGTCGATTGTTCTCCAAATTCGTTTCGACCACAAAATATTTTTTTCATCAATTTTAGGATATTCTACATATCCATCAGGATTCATTTGAAAAACGGATTGGAGATAAGCATCGTCTTTTTTTACTGGAAGTATTTGGGAGAAGTGCAGAGGGGAAGAATAATCTCTTTCAACTTTTTTTTGCCCCGTCTCGTTGTAAATTATCCATTTCCCTGTACGACAATTGGATTTAAACACGCCTGTTGCTTTAAGTTGTCCTCCCTTGTAAAAAGATTTGTATTCCCCTTGTAGTTTTCCATGGTTAATATGAAATACCACCTCGCCACTTTTTGATTTGGCTTTTGTCTTTTCTTGGCCGAGGCAAGGAATATCTACAACCAAAATTGATAAAATTACGAGTGTTGCTGAAGTTATATACGGATTCATTTTAAGCGAAATTTATAATGGTTTTACAACCATATCTTGATATGGGTAAATCTCACTAAACAAACGGCTTTCTGTGGCATTAATATTCTTAATAACATGATGCCTGCGAAGGTCATCGGGATGTTCCAGCCCAATCGCTCCCACGATTTCCATAGCTGCTTTTACCGTGTTTTTCTGAAAATTGGTAACACGTACCGATTTGTCCTTAACGTCTAGCCCTTTTATCAACTCAGGGTCTTGTGTGGCCACGCCCGTGGGGCAATTATTGGTATTACATCGCTGGGCTTGTATACAACCAATGGCGAGCATCATGGCACGAGCACTGTTACATAAATCGGCACCAAGAGCTAAGAAACGAACCATTGATGATCCGCTGATAATTTTACCACTGCAAATAATTTTTATATGCTCGCGCAAACCCCGCGCAAATAAGGTGTCAACTACAAATACCAACCCTCGCTCCAAGGGAATTCCCATGTGGTCGGCAAATTCGGGAGGGGCAGCCCCAGTTCCTCCTTCTGCGCCATCCACACTAATAAAATCGGGAGTTATACCAGTTTTCACCATTTCATCACAGAGTTCTTCAAACTCATCTCTACGTCCAACACATAGTTTGAACCCAATCGGTTTTCCATTAGAGAGCGCCCTTAATTGTTCTACAAATTTTAAGAGACCATTCACATTCGAAAAAGCACTGTGACCAGGTGGTGAAAAAACGGTAGTGTAGGGCTTAAGCCCTCGAATTCCAGCAATTTCTGGTGTGTTTTTATCTGCGGGAAGTATACCGCCATGTCCTGGCTTAGCACCTTGAGATAGTTTGATTTCAATCATCTTTACCTCCGGTTTGGCTGCACAATCCCTAAATTTTTCTGGATCGAATTTACCATCAGGAGTTCTACATCCAAAATATCCCGTACCTATTTGCCACACCAAATCACCGCCTTGTAAATGGTAAGAAGAAATACTTCCTTCTCCCGTGTTGTGGTAAAACCCACCTTCTCTCGCGCCAATATTTAAAGCCTCAATAGCTCTATTGCTTAATGCTCCAAAACTCATTGCTGAAATATTGAGCAAAGCGGCTTCGTAAGGTTTTGTACAGTGAGGTCCACCGATTTTAATTCTCGGAGCTTCTACATGCTCCTTGGGGAATATGGAGTGTGCAAGAAACTCATATCCAGGTTCCATAAGGTTGTGCTCTGTTCCAAATGGATGTGTGTCTTTTACTCCCTTGGCACGTTGGTAAATCAAACTTCTTTGATTTCTTGATAAGGGGGTTCCGTCGGTTCTTCGCTCAATAAAATATTGCTGAATTTCTGGCGATATCGACTCGAATATATATCTCAGATGGCCTAATACGGGAAAGTTTCTTAAAATAGAGCGCTTAGTTTGAATCACATCATAGCAGCCTAAAACAACAAAAGGCAGTATGAAAAACAGTAAATAATAATAAGATGAACTAACGAATTTGCCTAGTACGATGGACAGCCCGATTGATATAATCGAGGTTATAAAAAATTGTTTTCTCATGGGATAAAGAACTTTTTGGGTCTTTTCAAATGTAATTCTTTCTACTTATGTGTTATCAAATTAGCGTCAGCGTCATTCGAAGTACCTGCGGTTTTATTTTCGTAATTTACTTTTCTTACTATAAATACTGAGTTGATTAAAAGAATAAGAACTATGAAAAAACGGATAATTCAATTTATAGTGATGACGTTCATCGTTTTGGTTAATTTACTAAGTGGAACGTCAGTAGCTCAAGAAACTACGGTTTTGGATAGCGCTAAAGTTAATGAGATCAAAGCAATTGAAACCACAGAACTCAATACTGAGATTCAAAAGACAGCTCGGTTTTTAACAGAAACAGAATCATGGCTTTCTCAATTCCATCACTTGGTCTTATTGGAAAAGCAGCTTAATGAAATCAGCGCCACTTCTGAAGTTTTTGAAAAATCCGCAGCATCTTTTGAGATAGATGGCTTGGGAGGAAGAAGCCTTAATGGTATAAGAAACAAATGGAAAAGGTTGGAATCGCGAACCACCAAAGTGCAACAAGAGCTTGGCGAGAGCCAACAAGAAATTGAAAAAAGAATAGGAATATTAGAAGGCGAAAAATTAAAGTGGGAACGAACCAACTTGCACCTGAAAGAAATTCAAGCGCCGACAAAAATTATAGAATTAGGCGACGATGCGTTGGTTCAAATAAGAGCGGGTCTTGTGGCACTTCACGACACCATGAATCACGCGTATGAGCTTGTAGATTTATGTGCAAAAAACCAATTGAACATTCAAAATAAGATAGAAGATTTGAATGAAAGGGAGGGCCAAATGTTAGATCAGCTTTTTATGAGATCTCATGTTCCATTTTTTAGCCAAAAATTTACTTCGGATGACTCAACCAAAACAGATAGGTGGTCCGATTTCGTGCAATATACTGTTAAAGAGTCAAAGGAGTTTTTTGGGCAAAAACAGATGGAAATTACGCTGCACATGCTTTTTGCGCTTGTTTTTTTCATTCTATTTATTCTAGGTGCGCATTATATTAAGCAAGACGAGTTTTTAGACGTAAATGGTGTAAGTCATTTGTTCT
This sequence comes from Flavobacteriales bacterium, assembly GCA_020435995.1. Taxonomy (GTDB): domain Bacteria; phylum Bacteroidota; class Bacteroidia; order Flavobacteriales_G; family Salibacteraceae; genus JAGQYO01. The sequence goes on from JAGQYO010000001.1 coordinate 128,085, forward strand.
CCATCATAAAAAGCCCTTTTGCTGGCTCATTGTTGGTTACAGTTTTCTTGGGGTTTTTTATTTACGGAACCCTTCCCGCTTTCATATCAGAGATATTTCTCTTGCTTATGTTGCTTCCCTTTTTAATGCTTTTGCCCAAGGTTATTGCTTCCAAATATAAATATTTTGTACTGGTTTTTATGCTCGCCTTTGCAATGGATCAACTCCAACAAATGGTGTTTACCCAAATCATGGCACAGCGCGTAATTATTTTATTGCAGTCTTTGTTTTTGATCCTTTGCTTATCGATTTTGTTGTATCAAAACAGGAAATTGTTTCTTAATGAAGGCAAAACAGGGATATACGAATCGCTTTTTATATCGGGAGTGATGGTTGTCATCGTTTTGGAAATTATATCTCTCTACGCCAATATTATAGGTGCACTTTCACTATCAAATTTCCTCAACAGGGGAGTGATTAAATCTGCTATTATTAGCTGCCTTGTGTATGCCATATATTTAATTATCAAAGGGTTATACAGCTTGTTTGTACACAGCAAAGCTTCTTATTTTTTGAGATCGGTGCAAAACCATAGACAAACCATGTACAAAACGGGTGTTATGCTTATTCGCCTTTCCTTGTTATTTCTAATTGCTCGGGCTGTTTTAGGTCAGTTTTCCCTTTATGCCATAGTTGCCAACATCATTGAAGAAATTGTGAACCTTAGCGTAAAAGTGGGTTCTATGGAAATAGGAATGAGTCAGGTGGGTGGTTTTATTCTCATCCTAGCTGCCACCATTTATTTGGCCAGTACAATTCGATTTCTTTTAGAGGAGGAGATATTAAGTCGCTTCAATTTGGAGTTGGGGGTTCCTATGGCGATAGCCATGATGAGTAAATATTTGGTTCTTTTGATTGGATTTATGTTGGCGGTTTCTGCTGCCGGCATCGACCTCGAAAAATTTGGTTTTATTGCAGGCGCTCTGGGAGTCGGAATTGGTTTTGGACTCCAAAATGTAGTAGGAAATTTTGTGGCCGGCTTGGTGCTTATGTTTGAAAGACCTATTCGTGTGGGAGATATCATACTCATGCAGAATTTAGAGGGCACGGTTACAGACATCGGAATTCGGGCCACAAAAATTAAATCCTATGATGGAGCTGAGGTAATCATTCCAAACGGCGATTTTATTTCACAACAGATTACCAATTGGACTTTGTCTGATAAGAAGCGGAGGTTGGAGCAAATCATCGAGGTTGATTCATCCAATGACCCGAGAAAAGTGATGGATATACTAAAAAGCTGCGTTGTTCAGAACGAAAATGTACTTATAGATCCCTCACCAATGGTTATTTTTCAGGGAATTAGAGAAAACCGACATCAGTATCGCCTTTTGTTTTGGGTTACCGAAAACGTGCTGAGTACACGAACCCAAGTGTCAGTTTCTATCAGCGAAAAACTCCAGGAAGCAGGGATGGAGCTTGCCCTCCCAAAAACTGAAGTTTTAATTAAGGGAGCTCACTCATAGTGCAGTTGTATCTTTTTGAACTTTAGTTGTTCTTTTATAAAAGTTCGAAGCAATTCATGTTGAGCAGAGAAGCAGAAGTAAAACAAATTGAAGAGGCCAAAAAGGACCCAAGCAAATTCGGGCCTATCTATGAGGCTTATTTTCACCTAATTGCGGGCTACGTTATAAACCGAATCCACGATTTTGAAAACGCCAAGGACCTGATCCAAGAGATATTTATTAAGGCCATGCTTCATATCAATAAATACCAACATCGAGACGTGCCTTTCAAATTTTGGCTTCTTCGAATTGCCAGAAATGAGCTGTATAACCATGTAAAGAAAAAAGAATGGACTCGCGTTGTTCAATACAATTGGGACTTATTGGAAGAAGAAATTGAACTTGAAAATACCCTTACAGAGAAACAAACAAATATGTTGATTGCGGTTTTAAATGACTTGAATGATGCAGACTTGGAAATAATTGAGCTGCGCTACTTTGAAAAAAGGTCATTTGCCGAAGTAGGCGAAATACTTCAGATAACCGAAAACAACGCAAAGGTTAAAACCTATCGGATTATTGAAAAAATCAAAAAAGAGCTGAAGAAATGAAAAGGATATTTAAATCGGAAAAACCATCGTTTTCTCCAGAAGATTTGAAAAAATCTTTGGACTTCGATGCCATGGTGAAGCAAACGAAAACCATTAAAAGAATTAAATTTAGAAAGAACTTGGGAATTGGTGGAATACTTGTTTTTTCTATTGTGATGCTCTACCTCGCACTATTTAGAAACGACAAAAAAACTGCCCTAAAAACGGAAACTTTACTATTGAAAGATGAAATGCGCTCAACTCCCATCAATGTGTATATATGGGATTCGGTTAAAATAAGCACCAACGATACCACAAGGATAGAATGTGGTGGAGGCACTTATATGCTTATTCCCCCAGGAGCCTTTGTAGCTGGCTCATCCGATTCGGTTTTGGTGGTATATCAATTTTATCAAGATTGGGCCGACATTTTGTTAAACCGAATTCCAATGCGCTATGATTCTGCCGGCGTTAGGTATAACTTAGTATCCGACGGCATGATTCAACTGTATGGGTTCAATGAGGATGGCTTGGTGGAAATAAATGAAAATATTCCTATTATATTGACTGTGCCCGTCACTGATGCTTCGCGCGGATATAATGTGTATAAGTTGGATACCTCCACCGAAAGTTGGACCTACATTGGCATACCTGAAGTTATAGAACCCACCTTTGAATACGGATTCACAGAAAATTTGCCGGAGGTTGAAAATACAGATGAACGAAAAGCTGATATAGCTAGATTAAAAAGAATAAAACTGGAAAAGCCTCGACAAAAGAATAAGGAAGACTTTGCATTTAGAATTGAATTTGATCGAAAAGATTATCCAGAGTTGGCTGCCTATGATGAATTAGAATTCGTTTCGTCCGACCCAGGTTTTAATACAGATCAATTCTCTAAATCTTGGACAGATATTCAACTCACCCGAAAAAGAGGTTCGAAATCATATTTTGTGACTCTGAGCAATGGCATTGATCGAATTCAATTTGAAGCTCAACCTGTTTTTAGTGGAAATGACTATAAAAAGGCGCTTAAAGAATTCGAAACGAAAAATAAAAAACTACAAAAGGAAATTGAAGAGAAACTAGACGAATTGGAACGATTGGAGGCACAAAATGAGGCGGCCATTCGGGCTCGAAACAAAGAAGTAAGCCGAAATTCATTGAAGCAACTCACAGCACAAAATAAAGTACGGCGGTTTAGAATTACCTCTAATGGTTATTGGAATTTAGATTATCCAATACCTATTGGGTTTTCATTTGCGAAGCGAATTGCGCGCCCTCAGTATGTTTCAGGTGAGGTGGTTATTCAGCCATTAAAGGGTTTTTTAATAATGGAGGGCCTTCGGACGTATATCGAAATAAATCCAAACAACTCATTTAATATCAATAAGAATGGGTCGACGAGGTTACTTGTGATGACAAGTACCGACGAGCTATACGCTGTAAATAAGCTAGAGCTCATTCCTGAAGATGATGGTACGTATATCTTTGACATGAAAAAAATTGAAATGGAGGGTAAAAGCGTCCATGAGATTAAACAAAGTTTAGGTGTTCAATGAAACAACTGGCTTCTATTTTATGCTTAATGTTCCTTTTAAACCTTGGTGTGCTGGCTCAAGAAAGTCAAACCATTTATTCCCGTCATGCATCGAGCAAGGTCATTAATGAGGGTACAAGTGTGAAAATCACCCTCCAATTAGAGAACAAGGTGTTCAGAAAAAAACTTCGCCTAATCGAGCTTCTACCTATGGGAATGACGGTGGAGAGCATTGAGGCACCGGGCGCTAGAATTGAGCCAGTTGATGAAAAAAGAATAACCTTTGAATGGGCAAATGTGCCCGCAAATAGCACAACAGAGGTTGTTTATCATTTGGTGGCTTTCAGAGAAATAGGAGAGAATATCCGAATAAATGGGGCGCTATATGATGATGTAGGAATGTTGTTTCAGTCAAAGGAAACGGTTTTGAATAAAAAAGGTGAGGTAAGGCTTATCCCCTCACACTGAGCGGTAAACTTTCCCCGGCAGGGCTTCAACTACCCCCTTTAGTTCAAGGTTGAGAAGAGGCACCGCCAGTTGGCTCATGGTTTTATTTACTTTAATCCCAAGTTCATCAAGAGATATTTTTTCCGTCTCTTTCAAAATGTTCATTATCTGCTCTTCTTCATCGCTCAAATCAACCAATAACTGTGTTTGAACCGGCTTTTTACGTTTGTTTTCTTTCCAATTAAGCGCTTGCAAAAGATCGTCGGCGGAAGCCACTAAACCTGCTTTATTTGCCCTTATCAGATTATTACATCCCTGAGAAAAAACATCATCGGGCCTACCAGGTACGGCCAGTACGTCTCTAAAGTAATCAAAGGCAAGGTTAGCTGTAATCATTGCTCCGCCCGATTTTTGACTCTCAATCACAAGTGTGGCGTCGCTCATGCCTGCCACTATTCTGTTTCTGGTTGGAAAATTCTCGCGATCGGGGTTCGTTTCAGATAAGAACTCTGTCAGTAGCGCCCCTTGATCCATCATTTGCCTAGCAATTCTGCTGTGTTCTCTAGGGTAAATCCGGTCGAGGCCATGAGCCAACACTCCAACGGTTTCTAAATTGGAATTAAGGGCAGCCGAATGCGCGCAAATGTCGACACCAAATGCAAGCCCCGAAACAATTAAAACATTTGATTCTTGGAGTCCTTCAATAATTTCTTCGCATACTTTTTTACCCTGGGTTGTAACCCTTCGGGTACCCACAATACTGATCACTTTTGGTGGATTAAGGTCGGCCACTCCCTTTCTAAAAAGAACCAGAGGGTGGTCGGGGCAGTGCAACAGCCTTTTTGGGAAATTGCCATTTTGATAAGTGAGAATATCGATTCCTTCGTGATCGCAAAAGTTTAATTCTTGTTCGGCTCGTTGAAAAACAAGCTGGTTGTTAATAGCATTAACAAGCTTTTCGCCTACTTCTGGAATTTTTAAGAGTACACTCCTTTTTTCGGTAAAAACCGCTTCAGCGCTTCCACAATGTTTGATGAGGTTTTTGGCTTTTATAGGCCCAACACCTTCTACCAGTGACAGCGAAATTTCAAAAAAACCGTTGTTTTTCAAGGTTGGTAAGTTGTGTTATTCCCTGAAGCCAAGAACCACGGTTACACAACCGCTGGGAGGGATGTTGTTGGCATTTGAAGGGTCTTCGGGGACAACTACATCAATGATTAATTCTTGAGTTGAATTCACTCGAAAGTCCCATGAGTCTTTTCCGCCTTCTACCGAATTATAAAGCTCTTCTCCGTCAGTATCACTTACCCTGAAACGAACTTTATCTCCAAGAATGGGGTGGGCGCAAACCAAAAGGCGGTAATCGAGCAGAGAATAAAAAGTCATACGCAATGATGCCGAATCACCCTCAAACAGGGTAGTAGAATTCATCTGCCCATTATTGGTATATGGGGTTAAACTCGGCAAACATTTATTTTTTGTGAATCCCTTACAGCCTTGGGAATGAACACCAACAGCAAAAACGAACATCAATATAACTGTTGAAACTGATTTTATAAAGATCATATTCTTAAGCATGTTTATTTCGAATTTCATGAGATTTCTCAACGATTCGTTTCAACAAATCATTAGGAAACACATAGGTTTTTTTGCTTCCAACGGTTGCTACACCCTTTTCATCCACTACTTTTTCTTTTCTCTCGTGTTTTACTTGTATTTCGTCAAACAGTAACTGCAATGCCTCCAAATCAGTAATGAGTTCTTTTAAGTTTTTGGGATCTTTAAACGAATCCATGTAATTGATCAATTGTTTTAACGAAGACTTTTGATCACCAACGCGGTTTACAAATTCTGGATCCGGATTTGAAACATTTATGAGAGAGGTAGCAATATGTAATCCCTCAACCCAAGCTCCAGCAGCAACCAACGCGGCAAAACTTTCTCGCCCATCTTCTTTCAAGTCGTTATTCGCTTGCCAATAAGACTCCGACAAGTATTTGAGCACTGAATCTTCGTTCTCAATATTCGCTTCAATTTTTTCGATAAACTCCGCCGTAAAAACGTTGCTCAATGCTAGATCTACGCTCAGTTCACGTACAACAGAGAAATAATCCAAACAGTCTTGTTGTTGGTCAAATGCATTAGCAAAACTTAAATCAGCAATAAAAACACCAAGTCCAACTGCCTTTTCTTTTGAAGTTTGGTAGCCATTTTTATTTGCTGGGCTATTGAGAATTCGTTTGTTGTAAACCGCACCCGACTTCTTAAGAATTCGAGATGTTTCCATGGGTGATGGGAGCGAAAAGAAGACAATTTTTGCCCTTTGAAAACGCACCTTTTCTTTAGGGTCAACATTGGTTATGCTTTCTACCTCTTCGTCTAACTTTGAATTACCCGAGTCTTTTGACCCACAGGAAAAAAAAACCAACGGAAATATTAGAAGTGCTAAAAGTTTATTGAATATCAAGTTCATAACGGGCAATTACTTTTTCGAATCCTCGCAAAAATAGAAATAAAAGCCATCTGGTATTCTATCAAGTGATTATTCGTTGTTAGAATGGCGGCAATCAGGATATATTTGGCCCATGAATAAGTGGTCAGACACACATTGCCATATTTATGGAGAACAGTTCGATCAGGATAGAAAAGAAATGCTTCTAAATGCCCAAAAAGCTGGTGTAAAGCGTTTTTTTCTTCCCAATATTGATAGCCAATACACCGATCGTTTGCTATCCCTCGTTAGGGAAGAACCTACAATGTGCCTTCCTATGACGGGCCTACACCCTTGTTCGGTTAAGGAGAATTTTCGCGAAGAGCTGAATGAAGTTCGCCAGCTATATCGTCAACAAGAATCGCGATTACCTTCAGGTTCCAAAATAGTTGGCGTGGGCGAAATAGGGCTAGATCTGTACTGGGACAAGTCATTTTTAAAAGAACAGCAAGAAGCGTTTATTACTCAATCTGAGTGGGCTAAAGAGTGGGGCTTGCCTATAATTATTCATGTGCGAGATGCCTTTGATGAGATATTCGAATTAATGGATCAAGTGAATTCGAAGGAACTTACTGGAATATTTCATTGTTTTACCGGAAGTGAGGCTGAAGCCCAACGAATTATTGGATTCGAGGGATTTAAGTTGGGAATAGGAGGTGTTGTAACTTTTAAAAATGGGGGACTAGACAAAGTTTTGCCTCATGTACCCCTCGAGTATATCGTATTAGAGACCGACAGCCCCTACTTAGCTCCCGTTCCTTATAGAGGAAAAAGAAATGAAAGTGCATACCTTGAGATCATCGCACAGCGAGTAGCCGATATTTATGAAATGCCCATCGAAGAGCTGTCTCGAATAACAGAAGCAAATACCGATGAAATTTTTAAGCTTTGAAAATATATTTGTACCATGTCTAAATCTGATTCAAACGCTTCAATTCTTGTAATTTATACCGGTGGTACCATTGGGATGATTTTGGATCCAATCGATGGACAGCTCAAACCATTTAATATGAATCACCTTATGGAAACGGTTCCGGAACTTAGGCGATTCAATTTTAATATTTACACTGAGTCATTTAAGGTCCCCATCGATTCTTCGGATATGAGTCCATTGGGATGGATAGAATTGGCCAATATTATTTCTCAGAATCACAACAATTATGATGGTTTTGTAATTCTTCACGGCACCGATACCATGGCCTACACCGCATCTGCCTTGAGTTTTTTGCTTCGAGGTTTGGCAAAGCCGGTTATTCTCACTGGTTCGCAATTGCCAATTGGTATGATTCGCACTGATGGAAAGGAGAACCTAATTACGGCCTTAGAAATTAGTGCCAACAATGCCATTCACGGTTTTAATATGTGCGAAGTTGGGATTTACTTCGACAGCGTTTTGTATCGCGGAAACCGAACCAGTAAGGTAAGTACTGGGCATTTTAATGCATTTAGTTCTCCAAATTATATGGCTTTGGCCAATGCAGGAGTCGAAATATCATTTAACCAAAGTGCCCTTTTAAAAGATCCAAAAACGGGGCTTCTTCCTTTTAAAGGCCTGAATCAAAACATTGCGGTTCTTCCTGTATTTCCTGGAATTACCGAAAAAGTGGTACGCGCGATATGCCAAACAGAAGGGTTAGAAGCTGTCATTTTGAGGACGTATGGATCAGGAAATGCACAAAGGGACAAAGCCTTGCTTGACCCATTAAAATCCTTTGTAGATGCAGGGGGTTTGGTGCTAAATGTTTCTCAATGTGCCGAAGGCCGAGTTCGCCAGCGAAAATATCAAACAGGAGCAGCATTGGCTGACTTAGGTGTTATATCTGGCCAAGACTCTACCCTCGAAGCTGCCATTACCAAACTTATGTACTGCCTTGGTAATTATCAAAAGGATAAGGTAGCGGACAAATTTAAAACATCACTTTGTGGTGAGATTTCAGTATGATTAAACGGTTTCAACATCAGCTTACTATAGTTTTTATTGTTTCGTTTTTGGCGTATGCCAATACCCTTTCTTACGAATTTGTATTGGATGATAAAATTGTCATCACCGAAAACTCCTTTACCAAAAAAGGTGTTGATGGCTTAGCCGACATATTTAATAATGATAGCATGACCGGCTTTTTTGGAACCGATAAAAGTTTGGTTACAGGTGGTCGCTATCGCCCATTGTCAATGGCAATTCACGCCATTGAGTGGGAAGTGTTTGGAAACAACCCCTTTTGGTTCCATTTGTTCAGTGTGCTTTTTTACGCTTTATCTGTTTGTCTCTTGTTTTTAATTTTAATTCAGCTTTTGCCGCGAGGCCCAGATGCATATTTAAATTGGCCTTTTTTGGCAACTCTTTTTTTCGCTCTTCACCCGCTGCATACTGAGGTGGTAGCTAACATTAAAAGCCGCGACGAAATTGTAAGTATTTTATTTGTTTTTCTGTCCTTTTTGGCCATGATAAAATACACAGACCTAAAAAAGCCAATCTATTTAGCGGGTGCAGGCATTTGCTTTTTCTTAAGCCTTTTGTCTAAAGAATCCTCTGTTGTTTTTGTTGCTATCATTCCCATGGGCCTTTACTATTTTAAAGAAGAGTTTTTAAAAAAACAACTTGTGGCCGTTTCATCATCACTTGTGGCTATTACGGCGTCTTATATTATTCTTCGAATAGCCATTGTAGGCTCCGCCAAAATTCAAATAGCAAAGGAGCTTATGAATAATCCATTTCTGGAGGCAACTGACATGGAGAAGTGGGCAACGATATTCTACACATTATTACTTTATCTAAAACTGTCTTTTATTCCCCATCCACTTACCCACGATTACTACCCCAAACAAATTCCAATTGTGGATTGGACCAATGTGTATTCCTTACTTGCCTTGGCAATCTATGGGGCAATGTTGGTTTATGCCCTATACGGGTTAAAGAAAAAAAATCCGATTTCGTTTATGATATGGGTATATTTTGCTGGTCTCGCATTGTACACCAACATTCTGTTTCCAATAGGTACGTTTATGAACGAGCGTTTTCTATATGTATCTACTATCGGGATTGCCCTATTCTTTAGCTATTTGATGATTTCGGTTATTAAAAAGAGATCAATTCAGTTGGTGTTAACTGGTGCTATTTTGCTGTTATATGGTTTTAAAACTATTGATCGAAACTCGGCTTGGGAAACAGACACAACGCTTTCTCTTACCGATATTGAAATTTCGGGAAACAGTGCAAAGTGTAATATGGCAGCGGGAATGGCGCTTTTAGAACGCTCTGAAACACAGAAGAATTCCGCACTTGAGAAAAAGGACCTCAGCCAATCGGTAAAGTATTTAACCAAATCATTGGAGCTTTATCCAACTTATCTTCCCCCTACCCTTCTTATGGGAAACGCGCTTACCAAACTCAAGGATTATGAACAGGGAATTGCGTACTATATAAGATGTTTGGCTTTGTCACCAGGATATAGTTTTGCTTTACAAAATTTAGAGTTTGTGGGGCAAGAGGCGTCAGCTGAAGGACAATTCGAAACGGCTCTAAAGGCGTACCAAGTCATTTTGGATAATTCAGATGCAAAAGCGGGGATTTATGAACGAATGGGTGAAATTTACGGCAAGGAATTAAATCGGCCAGACCTCGCACTTCCTTTCTTAGAAAAGGCATTGGCCAAATCGCCAAAAGATGGGAATATCTCGCAAAAGCTAGGAATAGTATATGGCATGTTGGGAAAAAACCAAGAAGCTATTAATACTTTTGAGCAAGGAATATCGTTAAACCCAGATAACGGAAGGTTGTGGTTGAATTTGGGAATCTCTTATCAATCGCTTGGAAATGTTGCAAAGGCTAATGAATGTTTTACAAAGGCTTTTGAGTTAGAACCTGCCTTGAGGAATGAATGATGAATCCTTGTATTAACAGAACTTTAAGGCGATTTGCAAGACTTGTGCGATTAAAAAAAAATTGTAATTTGCGCCCGCTTTTAAGCTAGTGTAAGGCACGAGATGAGAGGTAATAGGAGAGGTGCAGGAGTGGCTGAACTGGCTCGCTTGGAAAGCGTGTAGATCTCACAAGGGTCTCGAGGGTTCGAATCCCTCTCTCTCCGCTGGGAATTGTAAAAAAATAAATATTAAAAATAAAACTGTAAGTAACTCAAAATCAATAAAAATGAACAAGTTTTTTTCTGTTTTGGCGGTTTTCGCCATGTTGAATCTTGGATACGTTAATGGTGCATTTGCACAGGACGAAGACGTTGAAAACACGGAACAAATGGCTGCGGAACAAACCGCTCCTACCGAACCTGTGGCTCCTGCACCTGTAGAAGCGGCACAAGATGAAGAGTCGGACGTAGTTGCTGCTTCATCTGAAGCTCCAGCTGCAGAGCGAAGTTTTCATCAAGTAGTGAAGGATAAATTTATCGCTGGAGGTCCAGGTTTTATGTCCTTTGTACTCATCTGTTTGATTCTTGGTTTGGCTGTGTGTATTGAAAGAATTCTTTACCTAACGATGTCGACTACGAATACTAAGAAGTTGATAAGCGACGTTGAGTCTGCTCTAAAAAGCGGCGGAGTTGAAGCAGCAAAGGATGTTTGTAGAAATACAAAAGGACCTGTTGCTAGTATTTTCTACCAAGGTTTAGATAGATCTACTGAAGGAATTGATATGGTTGAAAAGTCAGTTGTTGCTTATGGGTCAGTTCAAATGGGACTCCTAGAGAAGGGTCTTTCTTGGATTTCATTGTTTATTGCGCTTGCACCTATGCTTGGTTTCTTTGGAACTGTAATCGGTATGATTGACGCATTCGACGCCATTGCAGAAGCAAATAACATTTCTCCGGGTATTGTTGCTGGTGGTATTGGAGTTGCCTTAATTACTACGGTTTCTGGTCTGTTGGTAGCGATGATTCTTCAAGTTTTCTATAACTATATTGTAGCGAAGGTTGACGGAATAGTAAACGATATGGAAGATGCCTCAATTACCCTAATTGATTTAATGATCAAGCATCAAAACGCTTCTAAATAATTAGATATGGCAGAGAAGATTTCATCAATGACACTTTATGTGCTTCTTGGTATAGGAGTGCTGGTGTTCTTATTAGGAATGGTGGGCGGTAATTACGAGGCTATGATTTATGTATCATATCTTTATGCTGGTATTACAATTATAGGGGCGCTTGCCGCTACTGTAATGGGAGCTATGAGTAAACCCGAAACCATCAAAGGAAGTTTATTGGGAGTTGGAGGTATGTTATTAATTATTGGAATTAGCTATGGTTTGGCCAATTCTACGGTAATGGACTACTATCCAAAAGGAACGACCGAAAGTGCGGTAAGATGGAGTGGTGCTGGATTATATGCCCTGTATATCCTTACTTTCCTCACTATTGGCAGCATTATTTATGCTGGAGTTGCGAGTATTATTAAGAAATAAGAAACAGAAATGGCGATTAAAAAAGATCCACCGGAAATAAATGCCAGCTCTATGGCTGACATCGCGTTCCTGCTATTGGTCTTTTTTCTGGTGACAACTACGATGGATACCGATTTTGGTCTTGCGCGTAGGCTACCTCCTCCACTTCCGGATGAGATGGAAGAACCGCCAGAAATTAAGCAGAGAAACGTATTTGTGGTTTTGGTGAATGCTAACGATCAGCTTTTAGTTGAAGGTGAAATAATGGATATTTCGCAATTGAAGTTGGCAGCAAAGGAGTTTATTGCAAATCCTTATGGAAAAGAAGAACTTCCCGAAAAAGAACTAAAAGAAGTTCCGTTTTTTGGAAACTACGAAATATCCAAGCAAGTCATCTCGCTTCAGAATGACAATGGAACTTCCTATAATATGTATATTCAAGTTCAGAATGAACTGGCTAGGGCATATAATGAATTGAGAAATGAATTGGCTGAAGAAAAATTTGGAAAATCGTATGATATGTTGGTAGAACGCGATGATGAAGAACGCGTAAAAGCCGTGCGAAAGATTTATCCGCAAAGAATTTCTGAAGCTGAACCAAAAGATATAGGAGGGGCCCAATAATGTCAAAGTTTAGTAAAAAGAGCGATAAGGGATTGCCAGCGGTTTCTACTGCTTCACTTCCTGATATTGTATTTATGCTTTTGTTTTTCTTTATGGTTTCTACCGTAATGCGAGAAGTTGATTTGAAAGTGAAGATGAATCAACCTAGTGCTACTGAAATAAAGAAACTAGAGAATAAGGCTTTGGTGGATTATATCTACATTGGAGCGCCAGTGGATGCTAGAAAATTTGGTACTACACCACGAATACAGCTGAACGATGCTTTTGCTACAGTTGATGATATTCAGCCGTACATTGAGCAGAAAAGAGCTGAGCGAAACGAAGCGGAAGTCCCGTTGATTACCACAGCCTTAAAAGTGGATAAGGATACTAAAATGGGTATTGTTACAGAAGTAAAACAAGAACTCAGAAAGGTGCAAGCCCTGAAGTTGACCTATTCAACTTTGGAACGAATTGAAAGAGATTAGCTTTCTTAAGCAATAGAAAAAAAGGCCAGATTTATCTGGCCTTTTTTATTTCATACTTCTTTTGGCCATCCTACGTTCTTCACACTGTAAATTTGACTTTATAGTCTCCTTGTATTTGGTTCCTTTCAGATATATCCTTTGGTTTGCCTTGTTTTGTGCTATCACAGCGGAAAGCTATTCTCAATACAATGAAAACAACATCATCGTAAGGGAACTATTTATTGAAACAGACTCAATAAAGATCGACTCGTTGTCTATAATGGCATCTTCATTTAGGCTGATCGATGGAAGCGGTAAGGAGGTTTTGAAATCGAATTATAAGCTGGATGCATTTAATGGAGTGCTCATATTAAAGGATTCAAGCCTTATTGGTAAAACAGTTAACCTCCAATATGAAACCTTTCCCTTTAGTTTTCAGCAGCCATATTATCACAAAGACCCTGAATTGATTCGGAAAACTCAAATGGTGTTTTCAAATCCGTTTTTATACAAAGGCAAACAAAGCAATGCTGATGAAATATTTGAATTGGGAGGCCTCGACAAATCAGGAAGTATTAGCAGAGGAATTGGCTTCGGAAACAGTAGAGATATGAGTTTGAGTTCTAGCATGAACCTACAGCTATCTGGTAAATTAAGCGAAAACCTTTATGTATTAGCGGCTATCAATGATGAAAACATTCCTATACAGCCCGATGGAAATACGCAGCAACTTCAGGATTTTGACCAAGTTTATATCAAAGTGTATAATGACCGAGCTAAACTAATCGCTGGTGATTTTAAACTAGACCCACCCAACAGCTATTTTATGAGGTATCTAAAAAAAGCTCAAGGTGTAAGTGGCCAGTCTAAGTTTTATCTAAATGAGAATTTGAGGGGTGATACACTTGGTGGAAGTATAGATATGCAACTAAGTGGTGCCCTTTCGCGAGGTAAATTCGCCAGAAATGTCGTTCAAGGTGTAGAGGGAAATCAGGGTCCGTATAGACTTACTGGCGAGGAAAACGAACCTTATATTATCGTTTTAAGCGGAACAGAAAGAGTTTATATAGATGGCAAGTTGCTGATACGAGGACAGGAAAATGACTATCTGATTAATTACAACACTGCAGAAGTCACTTTTACCGCCAAGCAAATAGTTACCAAAGACAAGAGAATCATCATCGAATTTCAATATTCTGATCAAAGTTATGCGCGTTCGTTAGTGCAGTTTTCGAATGAATATAAAAAAGACAAATTAACCTTAAGGCTTAATGTTTATTCCGAACAGGATGCGAAAAACCAAAGTTTACTTCAAGATCTGACCGATCAGGATAAACTCTTATTAGCAAATGTTGGAGACAGTTTGGATGAAGCTTATGCACCGGGATATCGACCTGTAGAATTTAATGAAAATGAGGTATTGTACAAGTTGGTTGACTCCCTAGGTTATGATTCGGTGTTTGTGTACTCTGCCAACCCCGATAGCGCATCCTACCGCGTTACTTTCACGAATGTGGGCGTTGGTAGAGGAAACTATGTTTTAACCAGTTCTGTAGCTAATGGACGCGTTTATGAATGGGTAAAACCACAAAACGGAGTTCCGAGTGGAGAATTTGAACCCATTCGGATTTTGTACGCTCCTAAACAAAAGCAAATGGTGGTATTTGGTGGGGAGTATATTATAGATAAAAGGAGCTCCATAAGTTTTGAAGGTGCCATGAGCAACAACGATGTAAATACCTTTTCAGAAAGAGATTCAGAAGACGATTTAGGCTATGGTTTCAAATCGGAGTGGCAACAGGCCCTATTCGAAAAAAATAGAAAAGACAAATGGGCCGTTGTTCCGCGCATCGGTATTGAACACTGGGGCAAAAATTTTACAGAACTGGAAAGAGTGAGAACCGTTGAATTTTATCGAGATTGGAATTTGAGGAGTACCACACTCAACACCGAGCAAAATATTGCAAGGGCGGGGATTGGATATGAAAAAAACGAACAAAACTTTACAAGATTTACTTGGGATGGTTTTTTTGGTGGCGCTGATTATAAAGCTAACCGCAATGAACTGCTAAGCAAGTTAAACACAAAGAACCTCACCTTGGATTTTATTGGCAGTTATCTCAACACTACGGCGATAACTAGTAACTCGGATTTTATCAGGCACAAAGCTTTTGTTAAACAACGTATTTGGTTTTTTGATTTAGGCTACAAGGATGACCGTGAAGACAATCAAATTCGCGATGCGGTGAGTGACACGTTATCATTGGGCGCCTATCAGTTTTGGGAGAAAGAAGTTTTTGCTTCTTCGCCAGACAGCACAAAAAATGGTTACAAACTTTTTGTAGGGCAACGACACGATTACCGATCTAAGGAAAACAGTATGAAACTGGCTACTTATGCCGAAAACTACGGGTTTGTGTATGATTGGCGAGCTAACAAATATTTGAAAGTTGGTGCTCGAACCACTTATCGAGTGCTCACTATTAAAGACCCAAGTATCTCGAACAACACCCCAGATGACAACCTTCTAAGTCGCGTTGAATACAATTTAAGAATGTTCAGGGGAGGCCTGTCAGCCAATTCATTTTATGAAATAGGATCGGGTTTAGAGTCTAAAAAAGAATATGTTTATATTCAAGTGGCCAGCGGGCAGGGAGCTTATACTTGGATAGATTATAACGGTAACGGCATCAAAGAATTAAATGAATTTGAAATAGCCGCTTTTCAGGACCAAGCGGATTACATCAGAATATTCACCACAACTGATGATTACGTAAAAACCTATACCAATCAATTCAATCAGGCATTGTATTTAAATGCCGCGAAATTTATCAAAGACCCAACTGGAATAAAAGCTGTGCTAGCAGCCTTCGCCAACCAAACCGCATACAGAATAGATCGAAAAACAGGTAGTAAGGAAAACGATGCTCGATTTAACCCGTTGCCCAATGCTGGCCTCGACACCAGTCTTGTTTCATTAAACACGTCCTTGCGAAATACGGTTTATTTAAATCGGACGCATCCGATTTTTGGTGTAGAGTGGACCTATCAGGACATTAAGGGAAAAACCTTACTTACTAATGGTTTTGAGTCAAGGATTAATGAATCACACACAGTTAGAATTAGGTGGAATATATCGCGCTTGTTTTTACTCGAAAATGAGGGAAAACTGGGGCGAAAAGTAAGCGCGGCGGATTATATTTCTACACGAGATTACGATTTAGACTATTATTCTCTTGGCCCTCGGTTTACATTCCAGCCTGGTGTTTCTTTTAGAACAGCAATTTACTACGGCTATACCGAAAAGAAAAACAATCCCTTGAATGGTGGTGAATTGGGAATACAGCACAAAATAGGTTCGGAAGTAAGGTTCAATAAGGTTGGAAAGGGGAGTATTACCTTAGAGATGAATTTCCTTCAACTTTCTTATGACGGGGCAATTGAAAATTCGCTAGCCTACGAAATGCTAGAAGGACTCCAGCCTGGCAACAATGGCACTTGGCAGGCGTCGTACCAAAGAACCATAGGAAAATACCTTCAGCTCGATTTGAGTTACAATGGACGAAGCTCGGAAGAAGTGAAACCCATCCATGCGGGTACAGTTAGGGTAAGAGCGTATTTTTAGAAATCTAGGCCCGTAGTTTTTCAAAACGGAAACCTTGGCTTAAAGCGAACTCGATAAACTGAACCAGCGAACCACGTAGGTTATTTTCTGCTTTTATGCTGTCATGAAAAACGACAATGCTACCATTTTTCAGATATTTCTTACACGTATTCAAGCAGTCAAGAGGGCTTCGTTGTGGATCGTAGTCGCCTGTCAGAATATCCCACATAACTACTTTGTGAGTTTGAGTAATAGCCTCACGTTGCGATTTCAGAATTCTGCCATAAGGTGGCCGAAATAAATCCGTGGCGTGCGTTTTTTCACTCAAATTAAAGTTGTCGAGGTATATAGACTTAGGAGTGTTCCAGCCATTAAGGTGATTAAAAGTATGGTTTCCTATGGCGTGCTTTCCTGATTTTAAGCGCTCAAATACTTCAGGGTGTTTGTTTATGTTTTCACCAACACAAAAAAAAGTTGCTTGAATTTCGTAATCCTTTAGTACATCCAATACCCAAGGTGTTACTTCTGGAATAGGCCCATCATCAAAAGTGAGGTAAATAATTTTTTCTTTCCGACTGCCATGAAATAGGTAATCGGGAAAAAAGCGCGCGATATATTCTGGAACGTGATACATCATAAAAAAGGCGCCCAACTGGCGCCTTTTTAGTTATTGTCTTGCTGAGAATGACGATTCTAATCTATCAAAGTCTTCCTTGATAGTCGCAGCAATTTCGCTATTAGCATCGTATTCTTGGGTTAATAAATTCATTCTATATAAAATGGAGATAGCTTGTTGAGCATCCTGGCTTATTTGTGCGTAATAGTCAGATTTTAAAGAGAAGTAATAATCTAACTCACCTACATAAGTTTCCCTCATGGTGGATACTATTTCACTGGCTTTCTCCTTTTCACCTAAGCGATAGTATTGTTCTGCTACAGGCAACACAAAGTAATTATATGGTACATTTTGGTGTGGTATTTCGAACATACACTTATCAAGTACTTCAATCGCCTTATCGTTTTTACCTTCTCTTATAAGTGCCTCTGCACAACGTGCAAAATTGTTTCTCAAATTCATACACATTCTGAGAATATTGTGGTCAACAAAAACACCATCGCCTCTAACATTACCATACTCAAACTTGTTCATCAAGTTGTTGTACATAATCTCACTGTTTACGTAGCCTGTTTGTCCATCCTCGCTTTTACCTTCAAATGGAACCAGTCGGTATGCCAATCCTTCTAATTGAAAATAGCCTTGTAAACCAATGTATGCATCGTTTCCTGTAGTGATAGCAAAGTAGATAGGTATATCCCAATTAAAATTAGCGATGAGGTCAAGCATCATAATGTCTTTTTTCAAAAGAAAGTTCTTGCCTATCGTCCACTTTAATTCGGGTAAAACGGCGCCAAACTTTTCTGATGTCACCGACCCATTTTCTCTTACTTTATTGGTATCCACAGATAAGGAATAAAGTTTTGTAGGAGAAAAATTCATTTTCTTGTCGCGACCTACCATTGCCATATTTGACTCATTGGTAAAAAACTCAACCACTCTTTTCACGTCAACATATTCTTTCTTTTGATTTCGGTCAATTACAGGAATATAATCCCTTGTGCCTTGTCTGTATTTCGGCTCAGGAATGGTGAATGGAACTGGCTTGGCATCGTATGCTGCCCTTCGCATTTGATTAATATACCAATCCGTATTTAAAAGGCTTAGGTTAACCACCCTTACATCCGTTCTATATCCCTCTACTTCTTGAACATACCAAAGCGGGAATGTATCGTTGTCACCATTGGTGAAAAGCACGGCATTTTTCTCGCATGAATCAAGGTACATTTTTGCAAAGTCACGTGCGGGATATCTATTTGATCTATCATGGTCGTCCCAACCATCTTTGGCCATGAGTCCTGGCACAGATCCCAAACAAATTACCGTCGCAAGTGTTCCTGCCACCACTTGATTGAGCCGTCCTTTTTTAGTTAGTAAATCAACGATGCCAAGCACACCTAATCCAATCCAAATAGAGAAGGCATAAAACGAACCAGCATAGGCATAATCTCGCTCTCGCGGCTGATACGGATATTGATTAAGGTAAAGAATAATAGCCAAACCTGTAAAGAAAAAGAGCATGGTTACCAATGCAAAATCTCTTTTTGATTTATTGAATTGAAAAAACAATCCAAAAAGACCTAATATAAGAGGTAGGAAATAGAATTGGTTCCTCGCTTTGTTGTCTTTTAGCGAAGCGGGAATTGTCTTTTGATCGCCTAATCTTATTTTATCAATAGAGTCTATTCCACTTAGCCAATTACCCTCTGAAAGACTGCCATGACCTTGAATATCATTTTGGCGTCCAACAAAGTTCCAAAAAAAGTACCGCCAATACATCCAACCCACCTGATGAGTGAAAAAGAATTTGAGGTTTTCGGTAAACTTGGGTTTATTGATGGTTTCCACCTTGCCGTTAATGGTTTTATAGCGAATGGGTTTGCCTTTAAAATCAGACCATTGTTTGTATGCTGAAATGTGATTGGCCTCTTGGCTCCACATTCTAGGGAAAATGGTCATAAACTCAGATGCATAATTTGGAACCGACTGCTTTTTATCATCGGAGATGATGTACTCGCCATTTTCTTTATCAGCAAAATATGCTGGTTCGCCATCTTTATATGGATTTGAATTGTCCAAAGGCGTATTGAAATAATGCCCATAGAGTAAAGGCTGAGATCCATACTGCTCACGGTTTAAGTAAGATAGCATCGAGAACATATTTTCTGGATCGTTTTCATCCATTGGTGGATTCGCATTTGACCGCACGAGCACCATCCCATAGGAGGAATATCCTAATATGATAACAGATAAACAAAGTAGAGCTGTGTTTACTTGAGCTTTGTCAATGGTAGGCAGGAACATAAAGATACCTAATATTCCAAAAGCCATAATGAAGCCTAGCGGAGACAATGAACCAACTAATAGCGCCAATGCCATGAGAGTGATCATGAGTGGGTATTTCTTGTCTTCTTTTTTATGGGTTAAAATGAAGGCGTATACCAAGGCGCCTAAAAGTAAAATGGCATGAATTACGCCGCCAGTATTAAAAGGCAATCCCATTCCGTTCACAAAAATGAGTTCAAACCTTCCCGACATTTCAACTATTCCAGGTATTACCCCTTTTTGAACAAAGCCTAGAATTATTACCGAAACTAGTGAAGTAATTATTATACCTTTTAAGTTGGGCTGGTATTTTTTGAAATAATATACAAAGGCAATTGCAGGTATGGCAAGAAGGTTAAGCAAATGGACTCCGATGGAGAGACCCATCATATAGGCGATAAAAATAAGCCACCTATCAGAGCCTTGCTCATCGGCCACTTGCTCCCAACGCAGAATAGCCCAAAATACAATGGCAGTAAATAATGAACTCATTGCGTAAACTTCTGCTTCAACAGCTGAAAACCAGAAAGTATCACTAAAGGTATATGCCAACGCACCCACCATTGCAGCGCCCAACACGGCAATTATTTTACCTGTATTCCATTCTCCGTCGCGGTTGATTATCTTTTTTCCAAGGGCCGAAATGGTCCAAAAAAGAAACAAAATGGTGAATGAGCTAGATAGTGCAGAGATGAGGTTGATCATATATGCCGCAGATTCAGGTGCAGAAAACATACTAAAGATTCTACCTATCATAAGAAACAACGGCGCTCCAGGTGGATGTCCTATCTGAAGTTTGTAAGAGCAGGCTATAAACTCACCGCAATCCCAAAAACTTACTGTGGGTTCCATTGTCATTACATAAGTATAGGTAGCGATTGCAAAGGCTAACCAGCCGCCTAATATGTCTAATTTTTTGAAATTCATTCTTTCCATAGTTTGCCGCGAATTTAAATAATTGGTGATATTACTTTCTTTTGTTTTGTATGCTCTAAAAATTTTTATTTTTGCCGACCTTTTAAACGAAGGTACAGTGGCCCATGGTGTAACTGGCAACACGTCTGGTTTTGGTCCAGAAGAGTCTAGGTTCGAGCCCTAGTGGGCCAACGAAAGCCCCGCAAACGCGGGGCTTTTTTTTACCCTATAAGTTTTTTCTTTTTTTCCTACCATGTTTTTTTACGGTTATAAGGTACCATAAAGCACTCCTTTAAAAAAGTTCAAAAAAAAACCCCTCGCAATGGAGGGGTTTTTTATTTAGGAAATTACTTCTTATAGGTCAGTAACTATAGTAGCTTGAGTGAAGTTCGTTTCATTTTTAGCACCATCAACTACTCTAATAATCCATTCTGCAGGATCCTCTCCAGAAATTGCAAATGCAGATAATTTTATAGAAAGAGCTTGTTTGAAGTTTAACCTTTCAGATGCGCCAGGAATAACAACTCGAGGAGGCAACGCGCCAGTATTGTCATCATAAGGATAAACAATATCTCCAGTACGTGTATTCTTAATTGAAATAAAAATACTATCAATTCCTCTGTTGTCTGAAATATCGAATTCCACTTCATTTACTGGGGTGGAGCCCGTCTTAAGTTTCTTCAACGCAGGATCTGCCGACTTGGTAATTTTTACACTATTCACTACAGGCTTATCCACGTCATCCGATAAAATTACCGAGAATGATGTACTTACTTTTTCGGATATATTACCTGTTGCATCAGTAGCTGTAAAGCTAATGGTGTACGAACCAGGAGAAAGAGTTGCAGGAATGGTTACATCAAAAGATGCGTTTGCACTTGTACCAGAAATAGTAGTTCCACCTGCAATATCAGGTGCGGAAGACGTGTATAAATAACCAGCCAAAGCTTTGTTATCGGTAAACGATGCAGCAACCGAAAGTTTAGCACCTTGCTTTACTTCTTGCCCTGCTACAGGTGCTGTAATACTAACTTTTGGTTTTTCGCTATCCACTTCTGGTGGAACAACCTTAGCAATACAACTTCCGTCATCCTTTTTTGCATCAGCATTATAATTTGCTGCGTTAGAGTCTGTACATCCTTTTTTACCACAAGAAGACAACATTACTCCTCCGGCTAGGATATAAAAAAACATTTTTTTCATTCTTTCGATTTTAGTTAAATAAATTTTTAATAGTCCGCTGTTACGCTATGTCCAAAATTAAGTTTTCTATCAATACGCAACACATCTTAATTATAGTTAAGCTCAATAATATGTTAGAATGAGTCTATTTAAGCCCTGATGACAAATCCATGACAAGAATTTTTATCTACCAAAAGACCTTTGTGCGCTCAAATAAATAGGTTGAAAAACTTCTATTCTATAACATTTACGCACCAATCAGTTGGTCTTGAGGGTATTGGGCAATACCATGTGTTGCCTGAAAACTTCGATGTGCAAACCATTAGCGCAATAAAAATGGAGTGTGACGAATTCCTTTTTCTCAGCACATGTAATAGAGTAGAATACTGGTTAACAGCTAAATCTGAGCTTTCGAGGAATGGTCTTTTGGCAATTTTTCAACACATATATAAAAATCGCAGCGCCGAATTTCACGAAAACGCCGTAAATCAGGCAATCATTTATTCACAAGTAAAAGCGGTAGAACATGTGTTTCGCGTGGCTAGTTCCTTAGATTCTTTGGTTATCGGAGAAAGGGAAATTCTAAGCCAAATTCGCGATGCGTTTTCATCAAGCAAGCAACTTGACCTTACGGGAGATTTTCTTAGAATATTAGTAAGGAAGACTGTTGATACCGCCAAAAAAGTGTTTACGCAAACGGAAATTGCTGACAAGCCTGTTTCCGTGGTTAACTTGGCTTATAGAAAACTGATGGATTTAAATCCTAAGAAAGGATCTAGGATTTTAGTAGTGGGGTCGGGCAGAACCAATCAGGCGCTTACTAAAAAGATGAAAAAGAACGGTTTTTCAAATTTTACTGTTTTCAATAGGAGTATCGAAAACGCACAAAGCCTCGCCTCTGAATTAAATGGAAATGGAAATTCTTTAGAGCAGCTGTGCAATCACCAAAACGGATTTGATATTTTAGTGGCATGTACTGCGTCTCAGACGCCAATCATTACCCATCAAATTTTCAAAGACCTGTTAGGCGGGGAGAACGGCAGAGAAAAAATTGTAGTCGATTTGGCTATGCCTAGAGAGGTTGACGAAGAGATCATTGAATCCTTCAAGTCGCATTTTATAGGTGTAGAGTCATTGAAAGAAATCGCAGCTGAGAATTTGAAATCACGTAAAAGTGAAATCCATAAATGTGAGGCAATTGTTGAAGCACAAATTGCCGATTTTATACATGTAAATAAGGTAAGACAGGTTGAATTGGCTATGCGTCAGGTGCCTCTTCAAATGCGAGAAATAAGGCAAAGAGCCTTTGAAACGGTTTTTGCTGCGGATGTACAAAAACTAGACTCAGAAGCGAAGGAAGTACTGGAGAAAGTGGTTTCCTACATGGAAAAAAAATACATGAATGCTCCAATGCTTATGGCAAAAGAGATTCTTATAAAAGAAGACGTTAGATAAAATAGCCAAATGGCAAATCCTATCATCATTGGTTCGAGGGGAAGTGACCTGGCACTTTGGCAAGCCAATCACGTAAAATCACTTCTTGAAACTCAGGGAGTTTCTTCAGAAATAAAAATCATAAAAACCAGTGGTGACCTCATTCAAAACTTGAGCTTTGATAAAATGGAGGGTAAGGGCTTTTTCACCAAAGAAATTGAAGAAGCTTTACTTAACTCCGAAATTGATATCGCAGTTCATTCTCATAAAGACCTAGAAACCACTTCACCAGTAGGGTTGATGGTTTCAGCAGTATTAGATCGAGAAGACCCTTGTGAACTCCTCATAATGAGAAAGGAGAGCTGGAGTGATCTTGAGAAATTTGAGCTGAAAAGGGATGCCATTATTGGAACTTCCTCCGCACGACGACAAAACCAAATTAAGTTTTTTAGACCAGATTTACACATTAAGGATTTGCGCGGAAATGTGCCAACTAGAATTCAAAAACTGCGGGATGGAAATTACGATGCGATTTTGTTGGCCAAGGCTGGCGTGAAACGGCTAAAACTCGACCTCTCTGATTTAACGGTATTTGAATTAGATCCGCGAGAATTTATTCCAGCGCCTGCACAGGGGGTTT
This sequence comes from Flavobacteriales bacterium, assembly GCA_020435995.1. GTDB lineage: Bacteria > Bacteroidota > Bacteroidia > Flavobacteriales_G > Salibacteraceae > JAGQYO01. Next base: position 151,812 of record JAGQYO010000001.1, read on the forward strand.
TAGGGCTTCAAACAAGAGAAGGTATTTCCGAGATTAACCAAATCTTAGAAAAAATAAACCACCAAGAGGTACAAGAAATTACTGAAATTGAGCGAGGAATCCTTCGTTCGTGTGAAGGAGGTTGTCAGCTACCTTTAGGGGTATACTGCAACAAGGAGGGCAACGATTACCACCTCTGGGTTTCTTTTGCTTCAAGGGTAGATACAACGCCTAAAAGAGCTTATTTTGTAGAGACTTCCATAAAAGAGCTAAACCGAAAAGCGATGGCCTTTGTTCATGAAACAACTGAAAAAAAAAAGTCCTAATCACACGTGATTCTTCGGGTTTATTTGAATCTCAATTAACCCAATTAGGTCACACTGTTTACAAAACTGAATTTATACAGACAATCGGGCTTGGGCCTGAAGTTCTTCCCACTTATTCTTGGCTGTTTTTTAATTCACCCCGGTGTTTTACTTTTTTTTTAGAAGCTTATGGCCAACATAGCTTTTTTAATAAAAAAATAGGATGTATAGGAGTAGGAACGGCTACTGTATTAAGGGAAAGTGGATTTAAGGTGCATTTTGAAGGAAAAGGAACCGACACCTTGAAAATTGCGCATGAGTTTTCAAATCTGGTATTAGATTATAATGAAACGGTCTTGTTTCCGCTGAGTGATAAAAGCCACAGAACGGTTAAGAAGGCCCTCGACCCGAAGCAATACAGAGAAGTTGTGGTGTATAAAACCGAGCTTGTCGAAAGAGAGCTGGATCAAATATTTGATATTTTGGTATTTACCAGCCCTTCCAATGTTAAAGGTTTTTTGAAAAGTGGCAACAGAACTCCACCGTCAGCACAAGTGATGAGTATTGGCAATTCTACGAAAGCCGAACTGCGAAAAAATGGAATTCAATCTACCATAAGTTGGGAACACACTGAACTGGCATTGGCAGATCGTGTGGCGGCTATTCTTTGCTAGTAGTTTTTGCCGAAAGGGCAATTTGGGTTTTAATAGATTCTCCGTGTATTTTTTCAAAAATCTCGCGCACATAGGTTTCGTCTAGGCCCAAGTGGGAAGCTAGTTCGGTACGGGTTTGAAGAATCTCGTTCCATCTTTCCAATTGAAAAATGGTTACATCATTATCTCGTTTATACGCACCCATCATTTCCACCAAGTCCATTCTTGATTTCAGTATATGGACGAGGTCTTCATCAATTTTATCAATTTTTGACCTCAGCTCCTCAAGTTGATTTACAAAAAATGCATCTGAAAATGTTTTTGATTTATAATGCAGCGAATTCAAAAGTTGAATAAGCTCATTTGGCGTAATTTGTTGTTGAGGATCACTCAATGCCTTGGAGGGATTGGGATGTACTTCTATCATTAAACCACTTAAACCCAAATCAATGGCTTTTTGACTTATTTCAAAAACCAATTTTTGGTTGCCCCCAATGTGGCTGGGATCGCAAATAATATCTAAGTCGGGAAAACGGCGCTGCAATTCAATTGGAATTTCCCACAGCGGAATGTTTCTGTAAGCTGATTTTCTAAAGCTCGAAAAACCTCTATGAATGGCAGAAACTGATTTTACATTAGATCTCGTAACCCGCTCTATTGCCCCTACCCATAAGTCAATTTCGGGGTGGATAGGATTTTTGACAAAAACCTGAGTTGCTGATCCGGCCAAGGCATCTGCTATTTCTTGTACCGCAAAGGGACTTACTGTAGTGCGGGCTCCTATCCAAAAACAATCAATTCCGTGATGTAATGCCAACTCCACGTGCTTGGGGCTTGCTACTTCAATCATTACAGGAAGGTCAAATTGCTTTTTTATTTGTGCTAACCACGGAAGTGCTTTTTCTCCGAGTCCTTCAAAGCTGTTTGGTCGAGTTCGAGGTTTCCATACGCCCGCCCTAAACATATCAACTGAAGAATTCGCGACGAGTTCTTGTGCCACCGACATTACTTGGAGTTCGCTTTCTGCGCTACAAGGGCCTGCTATTATTAAGGGTTTTTTTCTTGTCATTTGTGTGGAGCTTGCAAATTTACTCAAGCTTCTGGTAACTCAATGACAAAGTGAGCTAGTACTTGGTTTTAATTATTTTAAATACTTGAATGCCTGATTCGCTCGGAATGGCAAGCAAGTAAACACCATTTGAATATTGTGATAAGTCTATTTCCATATTTTTTTGAATGTCTGCTTCCAATAGGGCCATACCCTGGGTGTTAAATACCGTAAGCTTGCCTATATTTTCAATAACGGCTTGCGCTGAAAAGTTTAAGTGAATTAGCCCAGAAGTGGGGTTTGGAAAAATATTGAAATTGGGTAGCCGATGAGGCCTAACAACATCCGTTGTGTCTCCAGTGTCAATTGTGTCGATGGGGTCTGGTTGTCGGAGGATGTTGCCGCCATCTTTAAGCAATATACTTATGCCCCCTGTTTGTTGTCCATAACATAGGTCAAACTTACCATCTCCAGTGATATCGCCCCCAGTAATGCTTACATTTCTTGCGTAGGTAAAAGATTCGTTTAGCTTGGTCAAATTGCTATTTCCAGTTGAATCTAGACCACTATACAATTCGATATAGCCATCCGAACGACCTAAAAACAAATACTCTTTTCTGCCTACTGTATCTTTTCCGGTGCTATCTAGGTTCGCTATAAACACGGTATTGAACTGGCTCGAAACCACTATGTTGCCAAAGCTTGGGCTGTAATTTAAATACGAAAAGCGCGGCGCAGAGCTAGTGCCAATATTTGGAAAGTATTTAATAGATAATTGTTCTGATCCAACGAGCAAATCCATTTTGGAGTCATGGTTGACGTCGTATAGGTAAGGTCTGGCGCCAATTCCAAGGTTTATGGTATCAAATGCTTTTTTTGTTTTTTGGAAAATACATGAATCTGCTGGGCTTACCGCAATGTTTTCGAAGTAGGTAACATTACCCATGTAGTTAGCTACGAGTAGATCTTGGTCGCCATCACCGTCTAGATCCCCAAATGCGGGGAACAATCCAGTATCGTTAATGCCTAAATAATTATCTGAAATTAACCGAAAGCGCGGATCTGTTTTCGACCCATAGTTGAGATACAAAGATAGACTACCCACGTACTGAGTGTTTCCGATATACTTTCCATAATTTCCTGCTACAATATCAAGTAAGGAGTCTCCATTGATATCGATAAAACTTGGATAGGCATCAGTGCCTTTATCGATCATAGAACCCACCAAAAAGTCTTTTCCTTCAAATTTCCATGATACCCGATTATCCCTGTCTTGGTTTTTGTAATAGTGAACCTGATTTACATTCTCAAATTCGAAATAGGCATTGGGAGCAACCACCAGATCTTTTACACCATCGTTATTTGTTTCTACATAATACGCGGCTGGAAACACGTCAACTTCGATGGGAACTGTTGTTCTTGGATAGGTAGTGTCTTGGCTTACCATTCTTGCGCGGTTACGTGTTCCACCGTTAATAGCACCAATCATTGTCTTAAAAGAAAGATCGCCTAGAATTACATCAGTTAAGCTATCTCCATTTAAATCATGGGCAAAAATGGTTGACCCAACATGCCTAGCCCCCGAACCTGAATGATGATCCTTTTTTACAGGTATTCCCGTACATGCATCGAGGAATAATTCAAACTTAAACTGACTTTCTTCAAACCGGCCCCAACAATAAGTGCTATCTCTAAAGTCGAGGCTATCAGGCACACCATAAAACTCCATTGACATGTTGCGATAGAAGGTAATGGTATTAGAATTATTACCAAAGGAGAGGATATCCATGTCGCCATCAGAATCTATATCATGTAGAGCTGGAATATCTCCAGGTTCGCAGAAAACATTAGAATACCAATAACTGGCACCCCTATAGAATTTAAATGTTAGGTAGTCGACGTATGTATTGCTGTCGTTCGGACTTTTCCATTTAAGCTCTTCAAATATCAAGGAATCTGCATCTCGCGAAGTAGAGATATTTTTATACACCTTGAAGTCGCCCCCACTCCAAAAAGTTGTGGACGCACTGGTAAAAAGGTCATCAAAGCCATCGTTGTTATAATCATAAATCATGGCATAATTCCACATTCTTGGGAATCGAACTTCATATTCGGGGGCGTGTCTGTAAATGGTTTTTTCGCGGTTACCTGTATTTATAAATGTTCGCGATTCTGAACCATCTCGATCATATACAAAAAGATCGGGATGGGCATCGCCGTTGAGATTAATGGTATAAAACTGAGGAGTATTCAGCCCGCCCGCCCAAGGATTTCTCAGGGTGTCGGTTCCATCAATTACTTCTATAGAATCATAGCGCCCGTATTTCAATAGGTCCAACTGGGAAAATAATGGTTGGCACATGAGCAATAAAATCCCTAGAAAAAATGTTATAGGTGACACCAAAGAAATAAAAAATGATCGAGCCATTGATTTGTAAATTGAAGTACTAAACTGCGAAGCCAAAGTTAGCATGGTTTTGATAAAAAAATCAGATATCAAAAAGACTACATTTGCACCGTTTTTAATGAAAATTTCTGCACTTATATTCTTGACGTTATTATCGTCAATGGTTGCCTTCGGTCAAAAGTCCACTGATTTAAAACGACCTATAAAAAAAGACAACTTGGTGATTGATTTGACCTACGATGGCCTGATAAATCACCCTAATGGCGTTTCTTTTTATTTTGGCTACGGTGCTTCCTTTCAAGGAATGATAGACCTTCCGCTAAATTCTAAGGTAATGAATGGGGCATTTGGAGTTGCGTTTTCAAATTCCAATTATTACAACAACGGCTATCCGTTTCACAAAGACACTTCAGGCAACGACTATACGCAGTTTTATCCGATTCCTTCCGATTCGAGTTATAAGAGAAGTAAGTTCATTACCAATTATTTAGATTTTCCTTTTGAGTTAAGATTTAGGTCTACGCCTAATTCAAAAGGCCATAGTTGGAAGGTTTCGGCGGGGTTTAGGGTTGGTGTTAAGTTAGGAGCCAGAAACAAAGTTGTTACTTCAGACAATAAGTTTGTGAACTACGATCAACCTAACGTAATCAGAACCAGATATGGAATTACGGGCAGAGTTGGCTATGGCAGAGTTGGCCTAGTGGGTTATTACAGCCTTACAACCTTATTCACTCCAGAGAAAGGTCATGAAATGATTCCCTTTAGTTTAGGAATGACTATTTCGCCCTTCTAGTAAGTTTTTATCAAACAAGTTTCCTTAATAGTTTGAATTAAATCGTGGTGGTTGAGTGGTTTTGCAAAAAAATTGTCAAAACCAAGGTTCATATAATAATCCCTGTCTTCTGGCAGTGCCATTCCAGTAATTGCAAATATTTGGGTATCGTTGTTCAGTGAATCCTTGCGAAGCTCCTCAAGCACTTCAGTTCCATCCATGGAGTGTCCAAGTTCAATGTCTAGCAGCACCACATCAAAATTATCTTTGTTGGACAAATGAAGTGCTTCAACACCATTACGAGCTACTACAACTCTAAAGGATTTAGAAAGGAGTTTTTCCATGACGTAGATACTGACCTCGTCATTTTCTACCAATAGGACCCTAATATTTGGAAATTCTGCAGCCATGCGAGTTATCTTTAAGTTGATCCAAAAATATCATCGCAAATGGCACTTTTGAGGCGGAAAGGGTTGGCAGTTATAAACCTATTTTTGTTGAAAGGGCTATATTTTGCCCATTTGCCCTTTGAGCATTCTCACTTGATCGTTGAGCAATTTGGCCTTATCGAATTTTTTAACCTGACTTAAATAGGTGAGCGCCTCACGCTTTCTTCTTCGAGTCATAGCTACACCAGCCAAATTCAAATATGCCATCGCTTTATCGTGATCCATATTCAAGCCCACGTTCAAGGCTTTTTTGAAAAGCTTTTCGGAAGCCCCAATATTTTGCCCTTGTGATTCTACTAACCCATTAAGGAAATAGTAATAGGCTTGCTGCTTGGCTGGCATTTGTTCTGGATGCTTTACAAACCCTAATATTTTTTTCGCACTGTCGAATTTACTTCTTCTAATTTGTAAGAAAGCCAGCAAGTTAATTTCATGTTTAAAAAGTAATAAAACAACGAGCCCAATGATTAGAATGAGCATAATTCCATTACCAATATGGCCATCCATAAACTCAAAAACCATGAGCGTTGCGAAAAGCACTATGAGGATATACTTAATTATTTTATTGATCATAAACCTGTAATAATTGGCGGCAAATGTAAGCCTAAAGCTAGGATGCACAAAGACGAAAAGGGTTCATTAAAGTTTAAATTCCGCTAACAAGCTTGCTATATCGCGGTCGTTAGTCAATCTCGGGATTTTGTTTTGCCCTCCAAGCTTTCCTTTGCTTTTCATGGCAGCTACAAAAGCACCTTCAGCCACACAAGATATAACCAAACGGCGAAGGATATTTCCTTTTCTGAGGTCGAAATAATAAGGATTTAGGCTTTGTAATTTTTGATCAACTGCTTCGGCAAAAGCCTCCAAATCAATTGGTGTTTTGTCGAATTCTATAAACCATTCGTGGTAGGGTAGTCCTTCCTTTGGACTAACCTGTGGCGCCACATGAAACTCCCTTACAGTGCAAGATGCTTTACTAGACCCTTCGACCATACTTTTTTCTACCTCTTCGGCAATAACATGCTCTCCAAACGCCGACGTAAAATGTTTAATTCTTCCTGAAACAACTACGCGATAAGGGTTTTTAGAAACAAATTTTACTGTATCACCAATGTTATATCCCCAAAGTCCTGCATTAGTATTCAGAATTAGGGCGTAGTTCACACCGAGCTCAACTTTTTCAAGCGGAATTCTGCTGGGTTTTTCTTTCGAAAGTTCATCAACTGGAATAAACTCAAAAAAGATTCCATGGTTCACAACCAACAATAGGCCTTTTTCTTTTTGAGAATCTTGAAAAGCAAAAAAACCTTCTGATGCAGGGAAGGTTTCAACACTATCTATTTTCTTACCGATAAGGGAATCGAAAATGGGGCGGTAGGGCTCGAAGTTCACCCCACCATAAACGAATAAGGAGAAATTCGGAAACACCTCTGCCACGGTTTTCTTTCCCGTTTTTTCCAATAGTTTTTCAAAATACATCTGAACCCAGGCTGGAATTCCGCTGATCAATCTTAGGTCCTGATCGAAAGTTTCGTCTACAATGGCTTCCACCTTTTGTTCCCAGTCGTCAATACAATTGGTTTTAAAAGTGGGTACCCTGTTTTTTTGCAAATAGGCGGGTACATGATGTGCAACTATTCCACTAAGTCTGCCTAGTGGAATTCCATTTTTAGATGCTAAAGTTGGGCTGCCTTGGAGAAAAATCATTTTGCCGTCGAGAAAGCTGGCATTTCCAGTTTCGTGGATATAAGACAGCAGAGCGTGTTTGGCCGAGTCGATGTGGTTTGGAATAGATTCTTTGGAAATTGGAATATACTTGGCCCCAGATGTAGTCCCAGATGTTTTGCAGAGATAAATCGGTTTTCCAGGCCATAAAATATCGGGGTAGCCTTTCACAACTTCGTCGATATAGCTTTTGAGCTGCTCATAATCTCTAATAGGAACGTTTTTAACAAAGTCGTCATACGTATGAATGGATTCGAAATTATGCTCCTTTCCAAATTTGGTGTGCTTTGCTTGGCGAATTAAGTTCTGAAAAATCTGATGTTGAGCATCGGCTGGATGCAAAACAGCCTTTCTCAATTTCCCAATGAGAAAGGCTGCGTAATATTTCGAAATAAAAGACTTGACTCCCATTGAGAAGTCAAAATTAGCCTAAAAAGCAAGATTTAAACCCACTCCCAAAACTTCTTTAAATTGAGTTCGTGGACCAAATGCGTCGTTAATACCATCGTTGTTTGTGTCCACTGGAATATCAATATCATGATCATAAATTAATGAGCATTGGATATTTGCTGAAAGCCATTTGTTAACCTTCATGTTCAAAAGCAAATCCCAGTTTACATCAATATTTCCTGGATTCTCAAGGTAATTAGAGAAAAGATTCAACTTGGTGTCGAGGTTTACATTCTTCAATATTTCCTTTTTATACTGAAAAGTAACGTTACCCCCGACTTCTATTCGATAAGTAGCGCCAGGTGTTATAACGTTTCCAGCTGTATCTCTTTCAGCGGGCTCTACACCATAAGCTCCAAAATCGGCAAGATGTTGATTGGCCACAAAGGTGGCTTTGGCAGATATGGGAGAAATATTTACCGATAGGTTTTCATTAGGGGTGTAGTCGAAACCAATACCACTTGTGAGATAACCTGGCGTCATCCAAGTAGAAATCAAGGTGGAATCATCTGGCATTTTATATCCATCAGTCATCTGGGTTCTAAAATTGATAAACCCGCTGTAATACCAGTTTTCCTTCATTTTTCGTCCGAGTTTGGTATTAGCCTCAATTCGGTCATCTGTTTTTTCCCATGGACTTTTTCCTTTTATAAGTCCACCATAACCGACTGTTAAATCATTGTTCCAAATCCAATCGTTTTTGGCCCTGTTGGCAAATAATTTTAACAGGAGTGTGGTAGAGATGTTTTCCTCACCTCCAGCTGCCCAATTAACTAAAGCAACCTGGTTGAATGAAACATTAACCAATCCACCTTTTTTCCAATAACTATTGGTATCCGCTTGTGCTAGCGCGCTGCCATACGCCAATATAATGCAGCCAAATGCTGTTACTATATTCTTCATACTTACTTGTTGTTTTGAACGTGAACATCCATTTGCGGAAATGGAAAATTAAGTCCCTCGTTGCCAAAATTCTTATATACTTTTTCATTCATGTCGAAGAACACACCCCAGTAATCAGCCGAATTTACCCATACTCTTGCCACAATATTTACTGAACTGTCAGCCAAGGCGTGCAGTGCAATAAAAGGCTCTGGATCCTTTAATATTCTGCTGTCTTCGGCCATGTATTGCTGCAATAAGGATTTTGCCTTATCGTAATCATCGCCGTAGGCTATTCCAAAAATCCAGTCAACCCTGCGGGTTTCTTGCTTTGAGTAATTGATGAGCGAACCTGTAGATAGGCCACCGTTTGGAATTATAATTACCTTATTGTCTCCAGTAGTGAGGAAGGTATTAAAGATTTGAATCTCCTTTACAACTCCCATATAACCTTGAGCCTCAATAAAATCGCCAACTTTAAAAGGCTTGAAGAAAAGTATCATAACGCCACCAGCAAAATTTTGTAAGGTGCCGCTAAGAGCCAAACCAATAGCAATACCTACCGAGCCGAGAATAGCAATAAAGGATGTCATTTCAATACCGAGTACCCCTAAAGCACTGATTATGATAAGTGCTTGGAGCAAAGACTTCATCAAACCAGTAAGAAATGGTTTTAAAGAGGGAGATAAGTCGCGCAACTCCATCGCCTTGCGTACTTGTTTCATCACTATACCAATTAACCAAAATCCGATAACCAGTACAGCTATGGCTCCAAGGAGCTTTCCGCCAAAATTGATGGCTATGTCAGTAATCATCTGCATTGAGCCATCTATGTCTAAATTTTCCATGTAATATTTTTAAATTTTTTGCAAAAAAGGGTTTTATTCTCCTTATATCCAATTACCCTTCGGTAAACCGCCCATTAATTGGCTTATTAGAGCAAAAGATTTGCTAAAACTTCTGGGTAATTTTTATGCTCTAGTTCATGAATGCGCTTGGCCAAAGCATCAACGGTGTCTTTTTCAAGCACAGGACAATTAAATTGTGCAATAATGCCACCTTCGTCATAATGTTCAGTTACATAGTGAATTGTAATTCCACTTTCATGCTCGTTATTATCCAAAACAGCTTGATGTACTCTCGAGCCGTACATGCCCTTGCCACCATATTTGGGTAAAAGGGCGGGATGGATGTTAATGATTTTATTTGGGAACCTCTGAATGACTTCAAGTGGGATTTTTCGCAAGTAGCCCGCAAGCACAATAAAATTAATTTCACATTCACTGAGCAGATTCATCAACAATGTGGGATCTGAAAGTTCCGCATTGTTCCCTAAATAGAACCTTACTTTATGGTTTATGGCATGGATGAGAACTCCGGCTTCGGGGTTGTTACAAATGATAAGATCAACAGAAATATTTTCACTGTTTTTGAAATATTCCATGATTCTGTTGGCGTTGCTTCCGGCCCCAGATGCAAATATGGCTATGCGATGCTTAGTCATGAGTTTGCAATATTAGGCCATTTTGCAAGGGTATGATGTGTTGTAACTTGTTCTTCTTTACTTTGAAATCAAAATTTGAAAAATGGAAAACAGCGAAGGGTTTCAAAAATATGAGCATGTTAGAAAAACTGAAGAGGTAATGAGCGCCGAAAGTTTGGCGTATTATTTAGAGATGAATAAACGGCGAAGCATTCGAAATTTTTCGTTAGATAAATTCGACATTGAAATTATTAAAACAGCCATCAAAACGGCAAACACGGCACCTTCTGGGGCTAACAAACAACCTTGGTTTTACGCAATTGTCCAATCTTCTGAAATCAAAAAACAGATCAGAGAAGCTGCGGAAAAAGAGGAATTTGAAAATTATCACGGCCGAATGAGCGACGAATGGTTGGACGATTTGAAAAAATTTGGAACCAATCACATTAAGGAATTCTTAGAAATAGCCCCATATTTAGTTGTTGTGTTCAAGCAGGTTTACGGCTTCGAAAATGGGCAGAAACAAAATAATTATTATGTGAACGAATCCGTTGGAATATCGGTGGGCATGTTTTTATCGGCAATACACAAGTCGGGTTTGGTGGCCCTCACCCACACTCCTAGCCCCATGAATTTTTTAGCCAAGGTACTCGATCGACCAGAAAACGAAAGGGCCTATCTCTTAATTCCAGTGGGCTATCCCTCTGTTGATGTCCAAGTTCCTATGATTAAGCGTAAATCAATTGATGATGTTTCTAGGGTCTATTAACGTTATGAGTAACACTAGTCACCATTTGCAGGAGGAAGAAACTTTAAATTTGCCAAAAATTAAATCATGAAAAAGTATTTTTTAATTGTCACTATGCTCATCTCCGCTGCAACCATGGTTGCTTGTGGGGGAAATGAAACACAAAAACAAACGCAGGGAAAGGCAGCGTTGGTCAACGATGTTGAGGTGGACGAGTTTAAAAGTTTAATTTCGGAAAAGCCCGGAATTATTTTAGACGTTAGAACGCCTAGTGAAGTGGCAGAAGGAAAAGTGCCTGGTGCTATGGTCATCAATATTCAAGAGCAAGACTTTATGGATCAGATATCCAAGTTGGATAAAGACAAGCCAATTTATGTTTACTGCAGAGCGGGCGGCAGAAGTGCAAATGCTTCGCAGAAACTCGTTGATTTAGGCTTCCCACAGGTTTATAATATGCTCGGTGGCATGGAAGCTTGGAATGCGAAAGGTTATGAAAAGGAGTAGCATCGCTATACCTTTTTTGAAGAGGATTAAATTGATCGGTTGGGCTCAATGGCTTTTTATGGCCGCTGGTCTCTTGTTTTTGGTTGGAGCCACCGATAAATGGGATATTTTCTTAGCGTTCGCTGGTATTTTTCTGTTTGCCAAAGGGTATTTTAACTGGGGTTGCAATGGTGAATGTGCCATTCCACAAAAAAGGAATTAAATGAGAAATCTATTTTGGCTTGTAGCCCTTTCAGCTTTGATGTATTCCTGCGGATCAGCAGGCCCGAAAGAAAATTTGGCCGAAGAACCTGCTATGTCAGAAATGGAGCGTGCAGAATACTTAGAGATGGGGTCTCAGATAGCCCAACGCAGCTTTAAAGCGCTATCGGGGAAGCTAAAAGCCGAAATTTCGGAAAACGGAATGGAAGGTGCAATTGCCAAATGCGACCTATACGCAGCTTCAACAATTGACAGCATTCAAAAGGCATTTGGCGTCAGTATTAAGCGCACTGCACTGAGAACTCGAAATCAGGAAAACAAACCTACCGATGAAGAGAAACACCTGTTGAAATTGTACGAGCGAGCCGACTATGCAGGGGAAGAATTGAAGCCTATGCTGCTTATTCCTGATTCTTCTACAGTTAAGTTTTTTAGTGCCATTAAAATGCAAGCACTCTGTTTGAACTGCCACGGTGAACCAGGTACTACAATGTCAGAAGAAATTTATGCCAAAATCATCGAAAAGTATCCTACTGATAAAGCAATCGGTTACAAATTGGGTGAGTTTAGAGGCTTGTGGAGTATAGAATTTAAAAGATAATAATGGCTAGTTTTTCGGATATAATAGCATCAGACAAACCTGTATTAATTGATTTTTTTGCCGAATGGTGCGGTCCATGCAAAACATTGAGTCCGATTATTCAAGAAGTAGCCCATGTTTTAGGAGATCAAGTGAGGGTGATTAAAATCGATGTGGACAAAAATCAGGCGCTATCGAGTATATATGGGATTAAAGGTGTGCCGACCATGATGATATTTAAGAATGGGGAAATGAAATGGCGGCAATCAGGAGTTTTGCCAAAGGAGGTCATTGTGGCTGAGTTAAAAAAATCGCTTTAATTCAATTTCTTAACCAATTGATACTCCACCGGAATTTTTAATTCCATGCTCATCTGCACAGGAAGGCCAATAAACCAGGCATTTTCCCAAAAGGAATAAGTCTGCGAAACAAGGGTTTTGACTTTCTCGTTCCAATTGGGATCAACTCCGCGAACCACCCGACATTCTTTTACAAATCCAAATTCGTCGAAGACCATTAATACATTTACCACCCCTAATTTTGGGTCAGTCTTATCGGTTTTTATGCGCTCTTTTTTGAAATTAAGTGAATTGAGGATTAACCCCAAATCATAATCGTCCATCACGTCGGTCCTTTTGGTAATTTCATAGGGGACCAAGAGCGGAGTTAAGGGGAGGTCTATATCATTAAATTCAGCTTTTATTTGCTGCAAAAGATCTTGGCTACTCGGCTGAATATCTGGATTAAATTTTGAAATATAGTGGGTCATTTCTATGGAATATTCTGCGTTTTTGGATAAAACCCTTTTTTTGGTAATGTAATCCCAGCTTGAATTGTAGAATGCATTTTCCAAATTGTTGCTGTTGTTAAGCGAATCCCCATAAAAGTACACCTCATCAACACTCACTTTATTTTCGAATACCTCTTTAAAAATTACTTTTCCAAAATCGTTGTAATAAGACCATAAACCCGTTTTTAAGCCAGATTGATAATTGCCTGAGATGTTAAGAAGTCCGTTTTTGTAGCCTGTAAACTCACCATGCATTACACCATGTAAATTGTTGGTTTCGTGGAATAATTTTCCCTGAATGTCAAATCTCTTCTCCTGTCCATATTTCCTTCCATTTCGGCTATAGTATTCAATCCGTGACTGCCCATCGCGTAGATAATCAATGGTATAAGAGCTGTCGTGAGTGAGAAAAGTCTCTTCGGCTATAAGGCTACGCTTACTTGTTTTGGTTTCATAGTCCTTCCAAGTGCCCGTTCGCAGTCCATTTGAAAAAAAACCTTCTTTTTGAACTTTTCCATCTACCAACAATTCAAATCGGCCATGCATCATTCCGTTGTTGTAGTTGGCACTAAGTACATGTTCTCCCGTAACATTGTAGAACTTCAGTTCACCATCGCCTCCTCTAAATGTTCCTCTGTAGGCATCGCCACCAACGGGATAATTCCAATCGTAAATTGATATTAATTTACCCTTATCGTACAGCGTTTTATTCCAAAGGATGCCACTTTTATAATATTTTTCTTGAACGCCATCCCAGTTGTTTTCTAGGATAAATTCCTTCTTATAAATCTTTCCATTGTTGTAATACTGAATAATGTCAGCGGTAAAGTTGGGGTGGTTTTGTTTTAGGAAGACATCCTCTTTTATACAAGGTTGGGGCGCTCCTTCTTCGACTAATTCAGGTGGATAATACCTTTTTTGAACGCCCGATAGTGTATCATTCACGTAGTTCAATATGGAAATAACTTGCCCTGAAGCGTGATAACCTATCCACGTGCCTTCCTTGAAACCACGGATAAAAGTGATTTCGGCACTTACTTTTCCATTTGGAAACAAGTACTTCCATTTTCCGTGGGGCAAATCATTCAAATAATTGGCAAGCACAGAGGTGGATCCATTTAGGTATTTGCGTGTCCAGCTTCCGTGTTTTCGTCCGGCGTGGTAGTTTCCTTCCAAGAGCATCGCTCCTCGATAAAAGTACCTATATCTGCCATGTTTAATGTTGGTATCTTGCCTCGCAACGTGGTATTCTATGCGTATGTCCTTATGGGGTTTTTCAATTTTAAGTATGTTGGTACTTGTTTGTCCAAGGCTGCACAAAGACCAAAACAGTAACAGAAGAAATAGGTTAAGTTTCATTTATACACAATGATAATTGCTTTTGACCAATATTCAAAGTTCTGAACCATATCGGCTTGTATTTGTATTTTATGAGGTTACTACAAGACCTTATTATATTTGCAAAATACTTGCACAGTATGGAAATTAAAGAAGGGCCGTTTTTGCGCCAAATAAATTCTCCCGATGATCTTAAAAAATTTGACGTGGAGGACCTTCCTCAAATAGCGAACGAGCTACGGGAATACATTATTGACATTGTTTCAAAAAAAGGTGGTCACTTTGGTGCTAGCCTAGGAGTGGTGGAGCTAACAGTAGCTTTACATTATGTGTTTAATACGCCAACAGATCAATTGGTATGGGATGTTGGGCATCAGGCTTATGGCCATAAAATTTTAACTGGCCGAAAAAATGTTTTTCATACAAATAGAAAGTATGGTGGAATTAGTGGGTTTCCGAAAAGAAAGGAAAGCAAATACGACGCTATGGGCGTAGGCCATTCTAGCACCTCTATCTCTGCGGCACTTGGAATGTCAGTTGCCAACCGATACAAAGGAAACAATGACACGCAGCACATTGCGGTAATTGGCGATGGCGCCATGACGGCTGGCTTGGCTTTCGAGGGCTTGAACCATGGGGGCGTGGCAAATACCAATATGATAGTTGTTCTTAACGACAACTGCATGTCTATTGACCCTAACGTGGGGGCCTTGAAGGAATACCTTACCGATATAAGTACCTCACCGACTTACAACAGAGTAAAAGATGAGGTGTGGAACCTACTTGGAAAAATTTCAAAATTTGGCCCTAATGCCCAAGAAATCGTGGCCCGAGTTGAAAATGGCATTAAGCACACCTTATTAAAACAATCAAATTATTTTGAATCTTTAAATTGGAGGTATTTCGGGCCAATTGATGGCCATGATGCCGTGCATGTAGCCAAGGTACTTCAGGATATGAAAGACATTCCAGGGCCCAAAATTTTGCATTGCCTTACCAAAAAAGGAAAGGGTTACAAACCAGCAGAGGATGGTTCTACCACTACTTGGCATGCCCCCGGATTATTTAATAAAGATACCGGCGAAATAGTTAAAGTGATTCCGAAAGGGCCTCAAGCGCCTAATTTTCAGGATGTTTTTGGATATACCATTATTGAGTTAGCCGAAAAGAATGATAAAATAATGGGCATTACTCCGGCCATGCCTACCGGATGTTCTCTTAAATATATGATGGAAGCTATGCCTGATCGCGCATTCGATGTTGGTATTGCCGAACAACATGCGGTAACTTTTTCAGCAGGTTTAGCCACACAAGGGCTTGTGCCTTTTTGTAACATTTATAGCTCTTTTATGCAAAGAGCATTTGACTCTGTGGTGCACGATGTAGCCATTCAAAATTTACATGTTGTATTTTGTCTAGATCGAGGCGGGCTAGTTGGTGCTGATGGGCCTACACATCACGGTGCGTATGACATTGCCTTTATGCGTTGTATACCAAATATGGTGGTGGCTTCTCCTTTAAATGAAGAAGAAATGCGCAACATGATGTACACCATGCAGTTGGATAAAAATGCGGCGCCCTATTCTTTGCGCTACCCAAGAGGAGCTGGCGTAATGCCTGAATGGCGAAAGCCGATGAAGGAAATGAAAATTGGCACCGGCCAGCGAATAAGAAATGGCAACGATGTGGCTATTCTTACTTTTGGTCCAATCGGAAACCTAGCTACTGATGCATGTAATACATTAGAAGCAGAGGGTATTAGTGCGGCACATTACGATATGCGATTTGCCAAACCCATTGATGAGGTAATGCTTCATGAAGT
Organism: Flavobacteriales bacterium; assembly: GCA_020435995.1. Lineage (GTDB taxonomy): Bacteria > Bacteroidota > Bacteroidia > Flavobacteriales_G > Salibacteraceae > JAGQYO01. Next base: position 167,948 of record JAGQYO010000001.1, read on the forward strand.
GTTTACAAAGTTCAAGAAAATCATTACTGTGGAAGATGGCTGTATTCAAGGGGGAATTGGAAGTGCCATACTTGAGTTTATGGGCGATCACGGATATACATCGACTGTAAATAGACTAGGGATACCCGACCGATTGGTAGAACACGGAAGTCAGGCTGAGTTGTACCGCGAATGTGAGTACGATGCACAGGCCATGGTGGAAACGGCTAAAAAACTTATGTCGAAACCTGCCAGATCAATGGCTGGATAGAATTCCTTAATCATCGCTCAGATAACAATATATACTGATGGATCGGCTAAGGGCAATCCTGGAAACGGGGGATACGGCGTAGTCCTGATGTCTGGAGGTCATCGAAAAGAATTATCTCAGGGGTACAAACACACCACAAACAACCGAATGGAGCTTCTGGCTGCAATAGTTGCCTTGGAGAGTATCAAAGATGGCTCGCATGAAATCACCCTTTATTCAGATTCTAAATATGTGGTAGATGCCATCGAAAAAGGATGGCTATTTGGATGGCAGAAAAAAGGGTTTAAGGGCAAAAAAAACCCAGATCTTTGGCGACGGTTTTTAAAAATATACCCCAAACATAATGTCAAATTTGTGTGGGTGAAGGGCCATGCCAACAACCCAGAAAACGAAAGATGTGATGAGCTTGCCGTGGCTGCCGCCGACGGAAAAGGCTTACTCGATGATGTGGGATATGTAGGATGAAAAAAGCCACCGAATAGGTGGCTTTAATCTAATTTTATTATTCAGCATCAATACTTAATCAGTGTTTGATTGCTCAGATCGTTTTTACCATCAGAGTACGAAATGAAATAAATTCCATTATCGAGTTCGCTTAAATCGGCTTTTGAGTTTCCAGTAAAAATTTCGATTTGTTTCACAAGCCTACCAGAAGTCGCAACTACCTTTACTACGCCTGCCTCAGAGCTAGTGAAGTTTAATGCACCGCGTGTGGGGTTCGGGTAAAATTTGAAACCCTTGTGTGCGGCAACTTGGCTAATTCCAGTTTCAACACCTTTTTCTTTTATTTCCATACTAAAAACCTGGATCTCATCACCGCTTGTCATACCATTGTTGTTGGAAGCGTTTCCAGACACATAAAAATGTATGGTTCCTGTGTTGGCGGCTGGTGCCGTCCATTTGAAAGGCCAAGTTTTAGATCCCCCACTACCATTTACTTGGTTACCAGCATGAGAAATATATTTTCCTGTATTTGAAACAACTGTTCCAGCACCGCCTGAGGTTAATGTGCCCACCTTACTGCCATCACTCGCCTGTGCCGAAAATTGAAAACCAAAAACCGAACTAGAGGATTTTGATACTACTACGCTCACATTGTATTCTTTACCCGGTTCGTAACCAGTAGACGGAATATCATGAGAAATCATGTTGGATCCAGCTATGCTAGATGTGCCATGACACCCAGAAATAGCGCAAGATTTTCCATCTGTGGGAGAGCCCGTGTGGCCCTCCGGTGGCGCCTTCGAGGCGTAAGACATTATCAAGATTCCCATGATTGCAAGTGGGATAATTTTATAAAATACGCTATGAACCATATCTCTTATTTTAAGATAACAATATTAAATACTGGCGGATGAATACAATTGTACTATCCGGTTTGTTTATGGTACTTTTTAGGTAACCAATATGACAAAGGACGAGAAAGGTAACCTAATGAGTTGGGCTTGACTTTACTTTTCTCTATAAATCACCTCAAGCATCGTGATCCCTACTGCCGATAATGTTGATTTATCAATTATCTCCATATTGTCCGAATGACGATGATGAAAGTGTCCGAAATCTCTTTTGAAAGGGTGGTAGTGGATAATGTCAATCGACGGAATTCCAGCATTTTCACTCACTGGTACATGGTCATCAGTGATGCCACCTCTGGTTACTTCATTTATAAAGTATTTTCCATATCCAAGTTTTTTTGCAAAATACCAAACTTGGTCAACCAATTTTGCATTGTATCTAATCGATCCAGCTTCTCTCGGGAATACCGCATCTTTCGCCCCCACCATATCAAGCAAGATGCCATACCGGGCAGTGTAATTCTCCTGATGTAGGTTTTTGCTCCAATATTGAGAACCTAGGCACCAAGTATCGCCATTTTGTCCTTTCATTAGCCCAGAGGGTTGACCATAATCCTCGGCATCAAAAAATATAATGTCAATTCCAATGGTTGGCTTTAGTGAATCTAAACCAATGAGTCTTGCGAGCTCCATTAACACACCAACCCCTGATGCGCCATCGTTGGCACCTAGAATTGGTTTCGACTGGTCCTTATCATCTCTATCAGCAAAAGGACGGGTGTCCCAATGTGCAAACAGTAAAATTCGTTCTGGATTTCCGGGGTTAAAACTGGAAATAATGTTTTGAATAGGCAATTTATTCCCGTCAAAAGCGGTCACAGTTGTTTTTTGGATTTGGACTTCCCAACCAAAACTTTTCATTTTGGAAGTTAAATATTTGGCACAAGCAGCATGAGAAGCCATACCCGCCACTCGAGGACCAAATTCGACCTGCCTGGCGATGTACTCGTAGGCACTATCCGGCGAAAAAACGGGCTTGGCAACTGGTGTAAAAGGGGCTGAAACTACCTTTTGAACAGGCTTTGGAGCTGGAGCATCTTCCGAACAAGTAATGAATAATGAAGAGACAAATGCCAGAAATAAGATTTTTTTTAACCAATCCATTATTTGACCCTGTCTTTCAGGTTTTCAATCATATTGGAAACCAATCCTTTTAGATCATATTTTTCCTTCCAACCCCAATGATCGCGGGCTTCTGCATCATTAATGCTGGCTGGCCACGAATTCGCAATTTGTTGTCTAAAATCTGGATGGTATTCAATTTCAAAAGTGGGAATGTGTTTTTTGATTTCAGCTGCAATTTCTTCAGGAGTAAAGCTCATAGCCGAAATGTTGTAGCTGGTTCTCAGTTTAACCTGTTCGGCAGGTTTTTCCATGATGGTTCGGGTAGCTCGAATAGCATCTTCCATGTGCATCATGGGGAGAGCTGTTGTCTCGGATAAAAAGCAATTATACTTTTCACCTCGCAGTGCAGAGTAAAAAATATCTACCGCGTAGTCGGTTGTACCACCGCCCGGCATACTTTTCCAGCCGATGAGGCCAGGGTAGCGCACACCTCGAACGTCCACGCCATATTTCTGATGATAATATTGGTTCCACATCTCGCCAGCCAATTTTCCTATTCCGTAAACAGTATTGGGTTCAATTATGGTTTTTTGAGGTGTGTCAAATCGAGGTGTAGTAGGGCCAAACACGGCAATGGAGCTTGGCCAAAATATTTTATTGATATGTCCTTCTTTTGCTAGGTTTAACACGTTGAACTGTCCGTCGATAGTGAGGTTCCATCCCAATACAGGGTTTTTTTCGGCAGTGGCAGACAATAAGGCGGCGAGGTTATAAATTTGAGTAATTCCATGTTTTTTAACCACAGAAAGAAGTGCCTCTTTGTCCATTACATCGAGCACTTCAAATTTACCTTCGAAATTCTCAGGTTTTCTTACATCGGAAGCAATCACCCGATCGGCACCAAAATCGGCTTTAAGTGATTCAACCAATTCTTGTCCCACCTGGCCAAGCGAACCAACTACTAAAATATTCTCTACCATAATAAATTCTCAATGGAGCGCAAATGTATTAAAGTGGGATGGATATAAAGGGGCGAGTTATGAGTTCTTATGTTTCCAGCTTGGCATTAATAAGTGCTTCATTTCTTTATCTGAATAGGAAACTCACAACTCGCATCAAAAAATTCTTTTTCCTACTTCATTTTCGAGGAAACTTCTCCTGTAAGTGTAGCCAAAAAAGTAACAATAGATGCAGCATCAGCTTCACTCAACTTTTTGTTATTCTGCAACTTTGCCATTATGATCACAGCTTTGTTTAAGTCACTTACACTACCATCATGAAAGTAGGGATAGGTTTTTTCAATATTTCGTAAACTCGGCACCTTAAAAAAGTATTTGTCTGATTCGCTACCTGACTCCGTGAATATTCCCATATCAATAGGGTTACTGCCTGTGAGTTCCCAATAGTTCCCAAAAAGCCCAAACTTCTGATACTGGTTGCCTCCAAATAAAGGCCCGTTGTGGCATGTAATACAGCCAGTATTGATAAAAAGCTCTAAGCCTTTTTTCTCAACAGCGTTGAGTGCGCTTTCATCGCCCACTATGTAATTATCAAATTTTGAAGGTGTAATTAATGTTCTTTCGAAGGCGCCGATCGCATTTTGAAGGTTATCATAGGAGATGCCCTTGGTATTTGGAAATGCTTTAGCAAACAAGCTTTTATACTCTGGAATTTGGGACAATCGTTTTTCCATGAATTCCTCCGAAGGAATATTCATTTCAATGGGATTTAAAATAGGCCCACCAGCTTGTTCTTCCACGTCAGCTGCTCTGCCATCCCAAAATTGAGCAATGTGAAATGCTGCATTCATAACGGTTGGCGAGTTTCGGGCCCCATTTTTTCCTTCATCTCCAGGGGAGGTTGCCAAGTTGTCAACTCCGTACGTATCCAAATTATGACAGCTGTTACAGCTTATGGTTCCATCCTTCGAAAGCCGTTTATCAAAAAACAATTTTTTGCCAAGAGCGATTTTTTCTGGGCTAAGTGGGTTAGTGGCCGAGGGCGCCTCCTTTGGCAAGGGACCAAAGTAATTTTGAGCACGCGTAAGCAGGCTTTCAGCCTCTTGGGCAACTTCCTGATTGAGGCTAACTTTTTTTTCTTCTTTTACATCTTGGTTTCCGCCACAAGAAGCAAAAAGCGCTAAAGACAACAGGCCGACAAATGTATTTTTCATAATTTGTAAAGGGTATAAAATTAAACTCCAAAAGTATAATTTCGAAGCAGGAATATTTGTGACCAAATGCACGTACTCAAAATTGATAATTATCATTGCAGTCGACAACTAACAAAAATAGATTTGCGGACTAAAAATTAAACACATGCCCTTTTATCACAAGCTAGGTAAGTTTCCTAAGAAACGCCACGTAACCTTTAGAAAAGAGAACGGCGAACTGTATTCAGAAGAACTATTCGGAACCATTGGTTTTGATGGAATGTCCTCACTCATTTATCATTGCCATCGCCCCACAATGGTAAAAAGTATAGGTGAAGGAAAAGACGTTTCCCCAAAAGCTGTTATTACAAACAATGTGCGAGCACAGCGGTTTCGGGGATTCGAAATAGATCCTGTTGCTGATCAATTGGAGGCGCGTGTTCCGGTTTTGTTCAATGGAGACGTTAGTATTGTATTGGCATCACCTGCAAATAGAACTGAAGATTATTTCTATAAAAATGGGGATGCCGATGAAATAATTTTCATTCACAAAGGTTCGGGTACCCTAAGAACCATGTTGGGAAATATTGAGTTTTCCTACGGTGACTACTTAGTCTTACCTCGAGGCATTATCTACAAAATGGATTTCGATACTTCAGATAACCGTTTGTTTATTACCGAATCAAAACAGCCAGTGCATACGCCTAAAAGATATAGAAACTGGTTTGGTCAGCATTTAGAACATTCGCCTTATTGTGAACGCGATATTCGCCCGCCGGCGAATTTAGAAACCCACGACGAATTGGGTGATTTTGTGGTAAAAGTGAAAAAGGAAGGAATTATATATGACTTTACCTATGCCGCACATCCATTTGGCGTCGTAGGTTGGGATGGTTATCATTTTCCCTATGCTTTTTCTATTCACGAATTTGAACCAATTACAGGTAGAATTCACTTGCCACCACCTATTCACCAAACATTTGAAAGTTCAACATTTGTAATTTGTTCTTTTGTACCTCGCTTGTACGACTATCACCCTGATTCTATTCCTGCACCATATAACCACAGCAATATTGACGCTGAAGAAGTGCTTTATTATGTAGATGGTGATTTTATGAGCAGAAATGACATTGCTCCGGGCCACATAACGCTACACCCTGGTGGAACAACGCATGGACCTCACCCTGGTGCAGCAGAACGAAGCATTGGAAAAACAGAAACTGGTGAATTGGCTGTTATGGTGGACACATTTAAACCTCTACAAATTACTGAGCAGGCGGTTGCTATATCTGATAAGGATTACTATAAATCTTGGTTGTAATCAATTGCTCATTGGTGTGCCTCTAATTTTGCTCTGGAGATAATAGCGTTTTGTGATAAGCCAGATTAAAAAATGAAAGTTTGCGGTTAGTAATCAGGTAATTCGTTCGGGAATATCAATTGGAGCAAATTTGCGGGGAGCGCAAGGGGCAGAGAGTAATAGAGAAATTATTCATAAGAAGAGGATCTCATTGAAAGAAGCGGAAGGAACAAATTATTGGTTATCCCTTTGTAATTTAGCGGAAGAATATCCAAGACAGAAAGGTTTATTAGATAAAAGCGTAGAGCTAATAAAATATTAAATACAATAGTTCATTCCTCAAAGTGAATACGTATCTCACATTGAAAATTGAACAATTGAGAATAGAAAATTGAATCAAAATGGCAAAAGAAATTAAAAACGTAGAGTACGGATTAGAAAAAATATTTGAGGGGGCACAAGATTTTTTACCCTTACTGGGAACTGATTATGTTGAGTTTTATGTTGGAAATGCCAAACAAGCAGCGCACTTTTATAAATCAGCTTTTGGATTTCAATCTTACGCATACAAAGGAATGGAAACTGGAAGCAAGGAGTCTGTATCCTATGTTGTAAGTCAAGATAAGATCAAACTTATATTGACTACCCCATTAAACTCAAAATCAGAAATTAACGATCATATTGTTAAACACGGTGATGGTGTAAAAGTGATTGCACTTTGGGTAGAGGATGCTAAAAAAGCTTGGGAAGAGACTACTTCTAGAGGAGCCAAGTCTTACATGGAACCCACTGTAGAGTCAGATGAAAACGGTGAAGTAGTTCGCGCTGGTATTTATACCTATGGCGAGACCATCCACATGTTCGTTGAAAGAAAAAACTACCACGGAAAGTTTTTGCCGCAATTTGTAGAATGGAAGTCGGATTACAACCCCGAACCAACTGGTCTAAAATTTATTGACCATATGGTTGGTAATGTAGGTTGGGGAGAAATGGATATCTGGGTGAAATGGTACGAGGATGTAATGGGCTTTGAAAACTTCCTTTCTTTTGATGACAAGCAAATTCATACCGAATACTCGGCCTTGATGAGTAAGGTGATGAGCAATGGAAATGGGAGGATTAAATTTCCGATTAACGAACCTGCTAAAGCCGCTAAAAAATCTCAAATAGAAGAATATTTAGATTTTTATGAAGGTCCAGGAGTACAGCATATTGCTGTTGCTACAAACGACATTATTGAAACAGTAACGCAATTAAGGGCCAGAGGAATTGAATTTTTAAGCACTCCGCCTGAAGAGTATTACAAGGCTGTTCCAAAGCGATTAGCAGATCATAACCATGAGTTAGCAGAGGACATTGAAAAGCTAAAAAGTCTAGGTATCATGATAGATGCAGACGAAGAGGGGTACTTGCTTCAGATATTCACCAAACCTGTTGAGGATCGCCCCACCCTATTTTTTGAGATCATCCAACGAATGGGTGCGAGAGGTTTTGGCGCAGGAAATTTCAAAGCGCTTTTTGAGTCTATCGAAAGAGAGCAAGAGAAAAGAGGAACGCTTTAGTTGCTCACTGATATTAAATTAAAAGTTCAGAAGTTTCTGGACTTTTTTTTGTCAACTAAAGGGCTTGATATTCAAATGAATTTATGACGGGCTACCCGAAAGAGGCAAAGAATACATTGGCCAATTGTCATCGTGTGGACACAAGTAATATTTACTTTACTTTAGTGCCTCAATCTACTAGTTGTAATACCGTAACATTTAGTTGGTTTCGAATTTTTAATTGAAAAGATAAGCTTTAATGAGAAGATACCTAAATCTTGGTTTACTGATTCTAATGTTTTGCCCATCATATCTCTTTTCGCAGTTAGGAAAAGACATTACCGATATTACTTATAGGCGAAGCTCGCTTCACACAATGCTCATAGAGTCGGGTGCCTACCCAATGAAAGATACAGTTGAAAACGTTTTTTACGAAGCACCTTTTCCAGAAAAGTACAACAACCACACAGTTGGCCGCAAATCCTTCGATCCGAGTAAATATGGTGGTACATTGGGAGTGGAAAATCCGGATTTTGATAAAAAAGCAGCAAAATCAAAGTCTGCAGGTAACCCCGAAGATCAAAAGGCAATTGAAAATTATCTTGAGCAGGAGGCCATTGCGAGACAAATGATAGCCAAGTGGTTTAATCGCTCGCCAAATGGATCTTTTGATATGAATCTAATTGGCGAAAGAGGTTCGTACAACGCTTCAGAAATGGAGGCCAAAATTGCGGAAGGCTCTGTCCGGGGGGTAGCATCTTTAGCTGATGCAGGTGAGGAATTGATCAAAAACACCTTTGTGGTGGTCACCAAACTAAATTTTGTAAAAAACGAGCCGTTTGCCAGAGCAATACGTGATGCGGGGCTAATTTCGGCTAATCAAATCGAAAATGAGCTTGGAAGGGACTTAGCCATTGCTGCGGCTGAAACTTTTTATGCACTTACAAAAGATGGATATACTGCACTCGCCGTTGCATACTTGTACCAATTAGAGTGGGATGAGGAAACTGCAGCTATATTTTACCAAGACTATTGGGTGAGTGAAGCTAATTGGGACAAGAACCGGGTTGCTGCTTTTGATACGTCTAAAATTTTTAAAATGAAATTTGTTGGTGCGGAGAAGGCATCAAGTATAGTAGCTATAAGTGCAGGTAAATCCATGAACGAAATCATTCATTTGGCCACTATTAGAAACATTGACAACATGTATGTGAAACTGCAAAAGAAATACGATGTCTTTAAAACAAAAACCCCTCTTTATTCTGTTGACCCCCTTGCAGCTAAAATTGGATTAAAAGAGGGTGTTAAAGGAGGTGATAAATTTGAAGTACTGGAACAAACCATCGACTCAAAAACAGGTAAAACTAAGTATGTGAGTAAGGGTAAAATCACAGTGGACCGTAAGAAAATATGGGATAACCGATATAATGCTGGGGAAGAAATTAGTGTTATCGAAGTAGAAGACGAACCCGCAGAATCAGATTCTGCAGTAGTAGCTTCAAACGCCATGCTCGCTGGTGGCGATGATGATGACGTTGTGATTGAACCAGAGCCAAACGCTGCTATGGCTGGAGGCGATGATGATGATGTGGTTGTACTTGGCACAGATAGTGCTAATGCGGGCGGCAACAATAACAATGAAGTTGTGAGTAATGGAAAAGAAACAGCCGTTATTAAGGAAGAAACACAAGATGAGGTTGTTCAGCCTAAGCTCAACATGACCTATTTTAAAGGAGGAAGTAAAAAATATTATCCAGGAATGCTCATCAGACAAGTAAAATAAAGATTAGAATAACCCCAAAAATTAAAATGTAGAATTATGAAAATGTTAATGAAATCCTTGGCAATCTCCATGATTGCCATCACTTGCTTCACTATTGACGCTAGTGCGCAAAAAAAGAAAAAGGCAGATAAGGCAATGCATGTGTTTAGGTATGAAATCGAATGTATGGGTACTGGCGTTCAAGGCACGTATTTGATTAAGGTATGGTCATACTCTAAAAAGGCAACCATAGCTCAAGAATGGTCAAAGAAGGATGCTATCCATGGTGTAATTTTTAAGGGATTTGCAGGAGCTAACGGATGCCAATCGCAAAAGCCCCTATCTAGAAACCCTGATTTAATGCAAGAACAAGAGGCATTTTTTGATGAGTTTTTTGATACAAAAACCGGTGGTTATCGTCAGTTCGTAAACTTAACGACAGATGGGGTGCCCTCTGCAGGCGATGTTCAGAAAGTAGGTAAAGAATATAAAGTAGGGCTTGTTGTGTCAGTGAATAAGGACGCACTTCGCAAATACTTAGAGGATAAGGGCATTATAAAGGGTCTGGCTTCTGGGTTTTAATCAAATTGAATTATTAAATATATAGACATGAAAAAAATAGTATTACTCCTAGCAGTTGGATTTTTATCAATAAATGTGGCTAACGCTCAAGCCAAAAAACCAACCTTAATGGTGGTTCCAAGTGATGCGTGGTGTAGCATGAATGACTACATGCTCGAGTTTGATGACGAGGGATCTAAAGTGAGGATTCCAGATTACAAAAAGGCATTTCAAAGCGATCCAGACCTTCTGTTGGTCATAAGTAAAATTAATGGACTAATGGCAGATCGCGGATTCCCCCTAAAAAACATGGAATCAGTTTTAAAAACCCTGGAATCAAATAGCGCTGAAGATGCCATGATGACTTCTAAAGATGGTGATGAGTCTAGCGAAAGCCCCGTTGATAAATTAAAAAAGGTGGCTAAAGCTGATATCATTATCCAAATTACTTGGAAAGTGAATGTAACAGGGCCTAAAAAATCAATTACTTTCAACATGCAAGGTTTAGATTCATATACTGATAAGCAAGTAGCTACTGCGGCGGGAACTGGCGCTCCTTCGTTTTCGGCAGAGGTTCCAGTATTGTTAGAGGAGGCAGTGTTATCTCACATGGATAACTTCACCAATTCTCTTCAGAATCACTTTGATGACATGTTTGCCAACGGGCGTGAAGTGATTATAAGAATTAAAAAATGGGATTCGTGGGACGAAGATTTGGAATCAGAATTTGATGGTGAAGAATTAGGTGTTATTATTGAAAACTGGATGGCTGCAAATACGGTAAGCGGTAGGTTTAGTACGACTGATGCCACCGAAAACATGATGTTGTTTGAGCAGGTTAGAATTCCTCTTTTTGAAGAGCGTAATGGAAACCAGATTGCTATGGACACGCGTCGTTATGCCAGACAATTAAGTAAGTTTTTAAAAGATGAACCCTACAATATTCCAAATAAATTAACCACTAAGGGCCTAGGACGGGCAACTATATATTTAGGTGGTAAGTAAAAAAGAAATTTAGAATATGAAAAATATAATTTCAGCTTTTGGGCTGCTTTTTCTGATGACCCTCTTGGGGTCAGAATTAAACGCTCAAAACAATGCAAGCAAAACAGATGACTTGGGTCGTATTGTACTCAACGGATATGTTTCTCCTTCGCTGGGAATTCCAGAAAGTGCAAGAAATCTATTAACAAATAGGCTCAATCAGGCCGCTACAAAAAGCGGAATGGGAGGAAGCGCGGTTAACCCTAGGTTTATAATTACGGCAAATGTGAGTGTTATTTCAAAGGATATTACACCCACTGCTCCTCCTATGACGGCTTTAACTTTAGAAGTTACGGTTTATGTAGGGGATGGAATTGAAGGAACTAAGTTTTCAAGTGCTTCATTGAATGTTAAAGGCGTTGGAACAAATGAATCTAAGGCTTACACAGAAGCCTTGAAGCAATTGAAGTCTACAAACTCTCAAATACAAAGGTGTATTATGGAGGGGAAGACTAAAATTATTGAGTACTATAACAGCAACTGTGATTTTATACTCAAAAGCGCTCAAGCTTTAGAAGCGCAAAATGAACACGAAAAAGCCATACTTACACTCACCAGTGTACCTGAAGTTTGTAAGGAATGTCACGAGAAGTGTTTAAGCGCCATCGGGCCCGTGTTTCAAAAGCAAATTGATAAATCTTGTATGACATATTTAAATGAAGCAAGAAGTATTTGGTCGGCAAATCAGAACAGAGAAGCTGCCGAAAAAGCAGCAGCCCAATTGGGACAAATTGATCCTCAGGCAGCTTGCTTCGAAGAAGCGTCGAACTATGCAAATGAAATTGCGGTAGGAATAAAAGAAGTTGAAGGAAAGGAGTGGGAGTTTGCCATGAAACAGCAGCAAGATGAGGTTGATACGCAAAAAGCAACAATTAATGCGGCCAAAGAAGTAGCCGTAAAGTTTGCCAATGAGAAGCCCGCAGAAGTTAAAACTGAGGAGTACAAAACTGATGAATGGTGGTAATTCTTAAGGACTAAAACAGAGAAGGGCTGCGATGATTCGCGGCCTTTTTTATGCCTTATAATGAAGGTAAAATGCGTCTCAAATATTCCATCTCAGCGTTTACATTTGTTCTTCCAAAAAAAACTACATGAATACTACTATAAAACACCTTTCGAAATTAAATGAGAAAGGCAATTTGATTGTCTTATGCACGTCGGAGAAGGATTTGACACATTCATTTTCCAAAGAAGAAAGTACTTATATTAAGTCTCAGTTTTCTTTAAAGACAGACTTGGTTCACATCAACCGGCTTCATCAGCACGTGTTTGTACTTAAGGTAAGTGATCATAAAGATCAGAACATAGTTAAAGAAAAGGCGAGGATCAGCGCATTTGGCGTAGCCAAACAACTCAATTCACTTAAAGCTAAGGAAACTTCCATCACAGGCTCGGTAAGCAGTGAATTGTTACTTGCTTTTGGTGAAGGCTTAGCCTTAAGCAATTACCAGTTCCTCAAATATTTTAGCGACAAAGAAGAGCGAATAAACTCTCTAAAAGTTATTGGAATCCACGGCGCAAGCGCTAAGGAAGTGTCTTCTATTTCAATGGTTGTTGATGCCACGTGTATTGCAAGAGATTTGGTAAATGAACCGCTTTCTTACCTCACGGCTGAACAATATTCGGAGGACATCAAAAAGCTTGGAAAAGCAAAAGGTTTTAAGGTCGAAGTTTTCAATAAATCAAAAATTGAATCTCTTAAAATGGGAGGTTTATTAGCAGTCAATCTTGGTTCTCCAAACCCTCCGACCTTCAACATTATGGAATGGAAGCCAGCCAATGCGGTTAACAAAAAGCCCTATGTACTTGTGGGCAAAGGTGTAGTGTACGATACGGGAGGAGTTAGCTTAAAACCTACGGCTAATTCAATGGATTATATGAAATGCGATATGGGCGGAAGTGCCACCGTTGTGGGAGCCATGAGCGTTATTTCGGATGCCAAGCTACCCATTCATATCATTGGTTTGGTGCCAGCTACCGAGAACCGTCCCGGAGGCAATGCATACGTGCCAGGGGACGTGATTACCATGCACAATGGAATGACGGTAGAAGTTCTCAATACCGATGCTGAAGGGCGCATGATTCTTGCGGATGCACTTTCTTATGCTAGAAAATACAAACCAGAATTAGTAATTGATTTAGCCACACTTACTGGAGCTGCTTTAAGAGCTATTGGTGATCAAGGAATGATTTCAATGGGAACAGCCGACCAATCGGTACAAGATGAATTAATTGAATCGGGTTATAGCACTTACGAGCGTGTAGTTCAGTTTCCGTTTTGGGATGAATATGGGGAACAAATCAAATCTAAAATTGCCGACATTAAAAACTTGGGTGGCCCAGAAGCGGGAATGATTACCGCAGGCAAGTTTTTGGAACATTTTACATTAGATGAAAAAAAGAACCCAGCATATCCTTATATCCATTTGGATATTGCAGGGGTTGCATACCATCATTCTGAAAAAAATTATAGAGGCGTTGAAGGAAGCGGTGTTGGCGTTAGGCTTCTATTTGATTTTTTCTCAAAGAAGGCAAAAAAGAAATAACCATTGAGTGATACTAAGTTAAGAGTAGGAATTTCAGTTGGTGACATCAACGGAATAGGATTAGAGGTTATCATTAAAACCTTTATGGATAACCGCATGTTTGATTATTGCACGCCAATTATTTATGGTTCCAAACAGGTTTGTGGCGATTATCGCAAAAATCTTGGAATTCAAGATTTTAGCTTCAACTACATTCCGGATGCTTCAAATGCGAACCCCAAAAAGGCGAATGTTGTGGAGGTTTGGAAGGAAGAAGTTGAGCTAAACATAGGAAAGTCAACGGCCCAAGGGGGTATTTACGCATTGAAATCACTTGAAGCAGCCACGCGAGATTTGGCTTCTAGCAAGCTCGACGTACTTGTTACTGCCCCTATTAACAAAAAGAACATTCAATCAGAAGGCTTTAATTTTCCTGGCCATACAGAATATTTGGCTGATTATGCCAATGTGGATAACCCGCTAATGATTATGACCTATGAAGACTTGAGAGTTGCAACTATTACGGGTCACATTCCGCTGAAGTCTGTGGCGCAGACCTTGTCCATGGAACTAATCATAGATAAAATTGAAGTGTTTCATAAATCACTCAAAACCGATTTTTTAATTGAAAGACCACTTATTGCACTACTAGGGTTAAATCCTCACTCGGGAGATGAAGGAACTATCGGAACAGAAGAGCAAGATGTGATTATTCCTGCCATAAAGAAAGTATCTGAAAAAGGCATTATGGCTTTCGGGCCATATCCGGCTGATGGGTTTTTCGCTTCCAGCTCGTTCCAAAAATTCGATGGCATTTTATCCATGTATCACGATCAGGGACTAACGCCTTTTAAAACGCTTACCTTTGATCAAGGTGTAAACTATACTGCAGGATTGCCAATTGTTCGCACTTCACCCGATCACGGAACGGCGTATGACATTGCGGGTAAGGGTGTAGCTTCTGAGAGTTCTTTTCGCAACGCAATTTTTGAAGCAATTCGAATTTTTCAGAATCGAAAAGACGAAAAAAAGTTGCTCGAAAACGCCTTGGAAGTTAAACCTTCGAAATAGGACCTACCTATTTTCACTAAGGCTATATATCTAATTTAGATTTTATTACATTTGCCGCCCCTAATTTGGGGGAGTTATGAAGGCATACGAAGTTAAATTCTCGGGTTTAAAAAATGGCATTCATTCCTTTGAATTCGAAATAGGGAAGGCGTTCTTTAATCATTTCAATAATGGGGAGCTAGCAAACCATGATGTAGAAGGGGGTGAATTAAACCTGACACTACAAATGGAAAAAAAAGAGACCATGCTTTTGCTTGATTTCGCGCTAGCGGGAAAAGTTTTCTTGCCTTGTTCGGTTTGTAACGACCGATTAGACTGGGAAATCGAAAGTACTCCTAGAATTGTTGGAAAGTTTAGCAATGAAGAATTATGGCACGAAGATGACGTGATTCACATAGGCTCACATGAACATAAAATTGATTTATCGGAGTTGATTTATCAGTTTATTTGTTTGGAAATTCCTATGCGAGTGGCTCATGATGAAGGAAAATGTAATTCCAAAGTGCTTGAAGAGTTAGAAAAAAGAAGAATAACAGAAAGTGATGAGGCAGATCCACGTTGGGCTGCTTTGAAAAATTTGAAATAAACAGGAAATTATGGCGCATCCTAAACGCAAAACGAGCAAAACCAGAAGAGATAAAAGAAGAACTCACTATAAGGCCGTTGCCCCTACGGTAGCTACATGTACTACTACAGGTCAGCCACATTTGTATCACAGAGCTCATTGGTTCGAAGGAAAACTTTACTACCGTGGTAAGGTAGTGATGGAGAAAGAAACGGAGAATTAATATAAAGTTCTATTTTAGCTATCCTTTTGCTTAAAAGGTATGCGGTTAGGGCTTGATATTTATGGGGGCGATTTTGCCCCAGAATGCACAATTCTGGGGGCGATTGAGGCTCGTAAAGAGATTTCTGAAGAGATCGATATTGTTCTTTTTGGTGATAGGAAGTCTATTATGAAGAGGGTTGAGGCCGAAGGCGTTGACCCTTATTTATTTAATTATATCCACACCACAGCCTCCATTGAGATGGCCGACCATCCGGCAAAAGCATTTAAATCCAAACCTAATTCAAGTATTTCGTTGGGTTTTAGTCTTCTTAAAAAAGGGGAAATTGATGTTTTTGCAAGTGCGGGAAATTCGGGCGCTATGTTAGTCGGTGCGATGTTAACCGTGAGGGCCACTGAAGGGGTTATAAGACCAAGTATAACCTCAGGAATTCCACGGCCTGATGGCAAAATGACCATCGTTCTCGATGTGGGTATTAACGTAGATTGTAAGCCAGATGTGCTTTACCAATTTGGCATATTGGGATCGGTATACGCTAGACGGGTATATGGAGTAGAAGCACCTAAAGTGGGCTTGTTGAATATTGGAGAGGAAGAAAAAAAGGGTAACATCACTGTTCAGGCTGCATACAGTTTAATGAAAGAATCAACAGATTTCAATTTTATTGGAAATGTGGAAGGCCGTGATCTTTTCAGCTCCGACGTGGATGTGATAGTCTGTGATGGATTTACGGGAAATGTGGTATTAAAAGAAGCGGAGGCCTTTTATTCTTTAATCAAAAAGCAAGGAATAGAAAACGAATTCTTTGACCGATTTAATTATGAAAAATATGGTGGCACCCCTATATTAGGTGTCAATGGAAACGTTATTATTGGCCACGGAATTTCAAGTCCGTTGGCTATTAAAAATATGCTTAAACTTTCTTTGGAAGTAGCACAGGCAAAATTGTCGGAAAACATTAAAATCGCCTTTCAATAATGGCAAAAATACGCGCTGCAATTACAGCAATTGGTGGGTACGTCCCAGAGGATATTCTTTCGAATGATGATTTAGCCAAGATGGTTGACACCAATGATGAATGGATCACCTCACGTACAGGAATTAAAGAACGAAGAATATTAAAAACACCTGGTGGTGGAGCATCTGACATCGCGGTTCCCGCGGTTTTAGAATTATGCGAGAAAAGAGGTATTTCGCCTTTGGAAATTGATCTGTTGATATGCGGAACAGTAACGGGCGATTATAATTTTCCGAGCACTGCTAATATCATTTGTGATAAAATAGGTGCCAAAAATGCCTGGAGCTTCGATGTAGGTGCGGCTTGTTCTGGGTTTATTTACAGCCTTAGTACTGGTTCTCAGTTTATTGAAACGGGTAAATATAAAAAGGTAGTTGTTGTAGGAGTAGATAAAATGAGCTCCATAATAAACTATGAAGACCGAGCGACCTGTGTCATTTTTGGAGATGGTGGCGGAGCTGTGTTGCTTGAGCCTACTGAAGAAGAAGTTGGAATTATGGATTTTGAACTTCATTCTGATGGATCAGGTGCACAGTATTTAAGGCAACCAGCTGGAGGTTCGGTTAAACCTGCATCACACGAAACGGTAGACAATCTGGAACATTTTGTTTTTCAAGAAGGGAAGCAAGTTTTTAAATTTGCTGTTATCAATATGGCCGATGTTTCGGAAAGCATAATGAAGAAAAATAAGTTGACGGGAGAAACGGTGGACTGGTTGGTGCCTCATCAGGCCAATCTTCGAATAATTGATGCAACAGCTCATCGCATGGAATTGGATCCAGCGAAGGTCATGATCAACATTCAAAAATTTGGTAACACAACATCAGGTACCATCCCGCTTTGCCTTTGGGAGTGGGAGAAAAAATTAAAGAAAGGCGACAATATTATTTTGTCTGCATTTGGAGGAGGGTTTACGTGGGGTGCAGTGTACCTAAAATGGGCCTATAATTCTTAAGAAGTATACATTTGTTCATCTAACAAAATTCAATTTCTATGAAATTAGAAGAAATACAAGCTTTGATAAAATTCGTTTCGAAAAGCGGCGTAAGCGAAGTAGAATTAGAAATGAATGACATTAAATTGGTCATTAAAACAGAAAAGGAAGGAAAAGCAAAAGCGAGTGCCGAGCTAGAGCGGCACATGTATCAAGCGGCAATTCCTCAAATGGTGCCTGTTCAGTCGAATCCCGCGCCAGTAGCTCCTGCAGCTTCTGCTCCGGTAGCTGAAGCCCCTAAACAGGCTGCCGTCAAAGACTCTAATTATATTGAGATAAAATCTCCAATGATTGGAACTTTTTATCGCTCTGCTGGCCCAGATAAACCACCTTTTAAGAACGTAGGAGACGATATTAAACCTGGTGATGTCATCTGTATTATTGAGGCAATGAAGTTGTTCAACGAAATTGAATCGGAAATAAGCGGAAAAGTAGTTAAGGTACTTGTTGATGATGCCAGTCCTGTTGAATATGATCAACCATTGTTTTTGGTAGATCCTAGCTAATTCAGCATAATTCATTCAAAAAATAAGTTATGGGTAAGAAGCATTCAACGCTTTTCAAAAAAATACTGATCGCGAATAGGGGTGAAATAGCCCTTCGAATTATTCGCACATGTAAGGAAATGGGAATTCACACCGTGGCGGTTTATTCAACAGCCGATAAGGATAGTTTGCCCGTGAGATTTGCCGACGAAGCTGTTTGCATCGGCCCGCCATCGAGCTTAGATTCCTACTTAAAAATTCCAAATATCATAGCAGCGGCAGAAATCACAAATGCTGATGCCATTCACCCAGGCTATGGCTTTTTATCTGAAAACGCAAAATTTTCGAAAATTTGCCAAGAGCACGGAATAAAATTTATTGGTGCAAGCCCAGAAATGATCGAAGAAATGGGTGATAAGGCCTCCGCCAAAGCAACTATGCTTGCAGCTGGGGTTCCTTGTGTTCCCGGATCGCCTGGCTTGCTTAAAGACGGAAAGCACGCCCTTAAGATTGCGAAGGAAATAGGACTCCCTGTAATGATGAAGGCAACTGCTGGAGGTGGTGGAAAAGGTATGCGTGTGGTCTGGAAAGAAGAGGATGTAGAACCATTCTTAGAAGCAATACAGCGAGAGGCAGCCGCAGCATTTGGAAATGACGGTGTGTATATGGAAAAGTTCGTAGAGGAACCTCGTCACATTGAAATTCAAATAGCAGGCGACATGTATGGCAAAGTTTGCCACATGAGTGAAAGAGATTGCTCTATTCAGCGTCGCCATCAAAAACTTGTGGAGGAAACCCCTTCTCCGTTTATGACCGCTGCTTTGAGAAAAGCGATGGGTGAGGCTGCCATAAAAGCTGCTAAAGCGGTGAACTACGAAGGTGTAGGTACCGTGGAATTCCTAGTGGACAAGCACCGCAATTTCTATTTTATGGAAATGAACACCCGAATTCAAGTAGAGCACACCATCACTGAGGAAGTCATCGGGTGGGATTTAATAAAGGAACAAATAAAAATAGCTGCTGGAGAACCAATTACAGGTAAAAATTACACCCCACAGGCTCATGCAATTCAGTGCCGCATTAATGCCGAAGATCCATTTAATAATTGGATGCCAAGCCCTGGGCGAATCACTGAATATCACGAACCAGGAGGAATAGGAATTCGAATCGACACTCACGTATATGCTGGATACACCATTCCACCAAATTATGATTCTATGGTTTCGAAGCTTATTACAGTAGCACAATCAAGAGAAGAGGCGATTCGAAAAATGGAAAGAGCGTTAGGTGAGTATATCGTAGAAGGTGTTAAAACTACCATTCCTTTTCATCAAAAACTCATGGCAAACGAACGTTTTAGGGCGGGAGATTTTACAACAAAGTTTTTGGAAGAGTGGGACTATAAGGCTTAAAAAACCATGTAATCCTTAGGGTTTACGGGGTTTCCCTTGTACCATAATTCAAAATGCAAATGCGGGCCGGATGATAGCTCACCTGAATTTCCGACTATGGCGATAGCCTCGCCAGCTTCTACCTTATCCCCTATTTTCTTTAGCAGTACTGAATTGTGTTTATACACCGAAATTAAATTCCCTTGGTGCTGAATGTACATTACATTACCTTCTTCACTCGTCCACGAAGATTGAATAACCACGCCTTCATAGGTGGCTTTTACGGAAGCTTCACTCGATTCTGGAACCACATCAACGCCAAAATGCCGTTGTGATTCGTCAAACTCAGAACTTATGATTCCTCTTAAAGGGGTAAATAATAGAAATTTATACATCGGGTCGTTCAGTGAGTTTTTCTCCAAAGAGGAAAGGTTGTACCGTTCTTCTTGTTCCACCACCTTTCTTAAAATAGAATCCTCTTTCGACCTAGAGTCCGAAATATTTTTAATATCAACCTTTAAATTAGGACCAGCGGTGCTGCTATCCGACACTTGACTTACTCCTCCCGAAAGAACAAACTTAAGGTTGTCGAGGTATGCTTGTGTTTGCTCAATACTTCTTTGCAACGAATCGGCCCTAAAAGCTGCATAAGTGGCTAGTTTTCTTGTGTTTACATCCGCATATCCTGGAATAAACTCTCGCAACGGTGTAAATGCAATAACTAAAATAAGAAAGGCCGCAAAAAGCATGAGCGTTACACCTCCCCAAGTAAAAACATTTAGAGGGGAAAGAATAAGTGAAAACTCTTCTTCAAAAGTGTCATCGTTCAAGATAACCAAACGAGACTTGTGTCTCATTTTCTTGAACATGGACTTAGCTTTAGTTCTTTTACCTTGTTTCTCCATTCTTCAAGAGCAAATATCCTACATAAATCTTGAATTGATCAATTAGAGGGCAATTATCCAGTTAAAAATGAAATATTTTTGGCGCCTCTTCGTTTGAGGGGGTTAATTACGATGTCACTGCACTTTTGAAAAAAACCACGTCTCTTATTTTTTTGGTGATTCTTGCAGCCTCCCTGTTTATGGGATGCTCTCAGAAGAAAAACAACTTCCTAAATCGGTTTTTTCACAATACCAATTCCCGTTGGAACGGGCTTTTTAATGCCAAAGAGGCTTATAAATCAGGTATGGCCAAACTTGAAGACAGTCACAAGGAGAATTATCGAGAGCTTCTTCCTTTGTATATATATGGAACCGAGGAAGAGGCCCAGGCCATTCAAGGCGACATGGAAACAGTTATTAAGAAATGTAGCCGTGTTATTGAGTACCACTCCATGGATATCAAGGGAAAGGAATACTGCAAATGGATTGACGAGTCGTGGATGCTCATTGGAAAAGCCTATTTTTTTGAGAAAAACTACCTTGAAGCGAGGCCCATTTTCACTTTTGTCGCGAAAAAATTTAAGGACAGCGATACCAAGTTTGAAGCTAGACTTTGGCTTGTTCGAACCTTTATTGAAATGGAGAATTTTGAGAAAGCCGATGAGGTTATCCGCTCTATTGTGAACAGCAAGAATATGCCAGAAGAGTATTTACCTGAATTTAAGGCTACGAGAGCTCATTATCATATCAAACTGGAGGAGTATGACAAGGCTATTCTAGAACTAGAAGAGGCTATTTTGGTTCAGAAAAAGAAAAAGGTTTTAACCCGCTGGATGTTTATTTTAGGTCAACTGTATGCGATGCAGGGAGAAACCATACGAGCCAACAACATTTATAAAGAAGTGGTTAAAAAGCACCCGGAGTACGAAATGGAATTTTGGGCTCAAATGAATAGAGCTCTTTCTTATACTGCCGACGACGGATCAAGCTTTGACATTAAAAAAGTACTGCTAAAGATGTTGAGGGATGATAAAAACATTGAGTACCAAGACAAGCTATATTATGCACTATCAGAAGTTTATGAAGCAGAAGGTGAAGAAGATAAACAGGTTAGGTCATTGGTGCAATCTACTGTTACCAGTGTAGATGATGACTACCAAAAAGGCCTTTCATTTCTAACCCTAGCTGAACTCTATTTTGCACGACCAGAATATGTTCCAGCCCAGGCTTATTATGATAGCGCAGTTACATACCTACCAAAGGAGTATCCTAATAGGGCCGAAATAGAGAACATTCAGTTGAGCTTAAAAGAATTAGTAGACAAGATGATCATTATCCGAACGGAAGACAGCCTACAGGCCCTAGCCAAATTACCAGAACACGAGTTAGAAGCCTTAATTGATGAGATTATTGAGCAGAAAATTGCGGATGAAGAAAAAAGGCGCGAGGCCGAACAGGGTTCTGGACAAAGTAGTACAAGCGAAGGAGCCTTTGCGAATGAAACGAGTATAGGTGTAAAAGGCCAATGGTATTTTTACAATTCGAGAAGTTTGGAGTATGGTAAATCTGAGTTTAAAAAAGTGTGGGGCGGGCGTATAAACGAAGACAATTGGCGGCGGTCAGATAAAACAACCATTGCCATAGATGAGTTTGAGAGCTTTAACGAGGGGGCTATAGATTCGACCTTGACCGAGATTTCTGACAGGTCATCCTACCTAAAAGACATTCCATTTACGGAACAGGCTATGGCCGCGTCCAACGAGAAACTCGAACAAGCCTATTATGATTTGGGAATTATCTACAAGGAAAGAATGAGTGACAACCGAAAGGCAGTTGGGCCGTGGCGAAATATTATTTTTAGGTTTGATACCAGTAAAAATAGAATGCCAACCCTCTACCAGCTATATCGAACCTATCACAATTTGGGTAATACAGATTCAGCAAATTATTTTAAAAACTACATTTTGTACCGGTATCCTGAAAGTGATTATGCCAAAATTATCAAGGACCCCAATTATGCGAAAAACAAGTCGGATGTCAAGAAGGTTGTAGAACAATTGTATCAAAAGGCATATCAATACTACGAAATGGGATATTATGGAGCGGCCATCAACAAGGTTGATGAAACACTGAAAGATTACCCAGAGAATGAACTGAAGGTAAAACTGTTGTACCTCAAGGCGCTTAGTGAAGGAAAAGATAAGAGCAAGGAGGCTTTAATAAAATCATTGGAAGTATTTGTGGCAAAGTATGGCGCAACGGCTGAAGGTCAAGATGGAAAGAAACGAATAGAAATACTTACCACAGAAAAGAAAGAGGCTGTCAATATCTTACCGCCAAAGTACACTTACGAACCTAGAGCTCGGCATTTAGCAGTACTTATTGTACCTGCCGAAAAGGACATTGAGTCCATAAAGGGTTCAATTTCTAATTACCACAAGGCTTATCACGCAACCACGTCTTATGACATCAGCAGTGTTTTACTCGATAAAGGGCATTTTATGGTCAGCATCAAACAATTTAAAGATGAAGATGCGGCTTTTGACTATTACAATGGCTTTAAAAAGAACAGATCGAGTTTGAAGGAAATAAACGCTTCGGGCTATGACTTTTTTATCATTTCCTATACCAATTATGCACTGTTTTTTCAAGATAAAAGAACTAATGAATACTTAGAGTTCATGAAGAAACACTATGAACTTTAGTGTGTTGATAAATATTATATTTGGCGCTTCTAAAAATTTATCGAATGTTTAACACCTCAAAGACAATGGCAAAAGGAGCTGAATTAGAGGCTGGCGCAAGAAATCATATTGCAACAGGCACGAAGATTACTGGTGATATAGAAACCAATGGAGACTTCCGATTGGATGGTGTTTTAATTGGAAGCATCAACTCTAAGGGAAAAGTTGTTTTAGGCGAATCTGGAAGCATTGAGGGAGAGGTATTTTGCCAGAATGCGAATATTTCAGGAGAAATTAAAGGTAAAGTAATGGTGAAAGAATTACTTTCTATGCAAGCAACTGCTAGAATTCACGGGGATGTGGAGACGGCAAAACTTTCTATTGAACCTGGTGCTAATTTCACTGGATCGTGCAACATGGGGGCGGTGATCAAGGATATTAACGCAAAATCTGACGGCCAAGCGAAGGAAAAAACAGCCTAATTCATACGCGGTTTATAAGTTTTATTAAGGTGTTATTTTTTGGACTTGACTTTTTGTTAAGAATCCATAATTTTATCATGTTATTAATATCCTACGCGTATGGAAATGATTCACGAACTTTTTAAACTGCCCATCAAGACCTTTTTAGAAATTGCAGAGCATAATGAATTCCTCTGGGTTATCCTTGCCTTGGCGGGTGCTTTTGCGATTCTTGGCCAATGGGTGCTATACTATAAGTGTAGTTTGCCTGGTATTTCATGTTTGGTTCCAGTCTGGAACGTTGTGGTTTTTTTAAAAATCATGGGCAGGCCCAGTTGGCAAATTATATTCTTAATGATTCCGCCTCCTATAATTGCATATATCATTTATACAGGAGACATGAGCATGGTTGCCAATATTGCGCTGATTAGCATGAGTGTTATATTCTTGGTATTTACAATAATCGTCTACATAGAGCTCTGTCAGTGTTTTGGAAAAAACTCCATTTCAAGTTACATATCGGTTCTTTTGTTTAACGGGCTCTATGTAATGTATTTGGGAATGTCGGGTGAGACTGAGTACTTGGGACCAGTGCACGGCCCAAAAAGTATTAAAAACAAGCCAGAATCAGCTGCAAGCTAGATTAAGAGTCAAATAGAGCTTTTAGCTCGTTTGCTTCATTCGGTTTCATTTTACCTGCTAGTATAAGGCTTAGCTGGCGTCTTCGCAACGCCGATTCGAAGCGCAGTTTTTCTAATTCTGTTTCGGGGATTATCTCTGGTACTTCAATGGAGCTTCCATTTTGGTCTACTGCCACAAAAGTGTAAATCGCTTCATTGCATTTTCGTTTTTCTCCTGTACTTCGGCGTTCTACCAAAACATCCATGAACACTTCCATTGAAGAAGTGAAGGCTCGGGACACTTTAGCTTCTATGGTAACGATGTCTCCTAAAGCAATTGGGTGATTGAATGAAACATTGTTTACCGAGGCAGTCACCACAACTCTACCACAGTGCCTGTGGGCAGCTATGCCGCCAGTTACGTCCATCCAGTTGAGGAGCTGTCCACCCATTAAGTTTCCCAAAACATTGGTGTCATTTGGCAGTACAATTTTTGTCGAAATAGTTTTTGATGCAGACGCAGTTTTGGCTTTCATATTCTTTTATTTGCAAAGGTATCTTCGAAACGTGGCCAATGGCACATCTTCGCGAGTCAATTCATTAAAAGTTAATAATGGGTATTCTTCATTTCAAAGCCTTGCATCTCATTTTTATGGTAACTTGGTTTGCCGGTCTATTTTACATCGTTCGTTTATTTGTGTACCATCGCGAAGCTTCGGACAAGGAAGAACCCGAAAAATCGATATTAATTAAACAGTTTAAACTCATGCAAAAGCGGTTGTGGTATGGTATCACATGGCCTTCTGCTATTCTGATTTTTGTTTTTGCCCTTCCGATGTTGTATTTAAACCCACTGTATTTGTCTTTGCCATTTATGCATTTAAAATTGGCGCTGGTATTTGGGTTGTTTTTATACCATTTGTACTGCCATCGCATTTTTCGCCAGTTTCAGAATGACAATTTATCGCTCACTTCTTTTAAGTTGAGGGTGTGGAATGAAGTAGCTACCCTGTTTTTAGTTGCCATCATTTTTGTGGTTTCCTTGAAAAACCTCATCGATTGGATGTGGGGTTTATTGGGCATTGTATTATTCAGCCTTTTTCTCCTGCTTGCCATCAGAATCTACAAGTCGATTCGGTTAAAAAATAAGGACTGACCAACGTTTACTGTGCTTTTATCGTCTGTATAGATGGTTTGCTAAAGTTCAATGGTATTCGGGGTTTGGTTTGCATCATGTTCTGTGTATGCAGTTTGGTTGTATTTGCCCAAAAAGACAATGCCCAAAACGCGATATTCCTCAGATCTTCAAATGCTTTTTACAGACTTGGAGGTTATGTTTCTGCCAACGGTTTATTACTAGATTCTTTTAAGGTTTACTTGTACAGAGAACAAAGCCAAGGAAACGTTGAGTTGGTTGATTCCGCCTACTCCATTCATCAAAATGGCGAATATATTTTTCCAAAAGTCATAGAAGGAATTTACTACCTAAAAGGCGAGTCTTTCAAAGCGGGTTTTTTGCCTACTTATTATGGAAATACAGCATTTTGGAAAGAGTCAAAAGCGGTTTTGGTGCAAGCAGATAACCGCGCAAGAAACTTTGAGTTATTCGAAACCAACTCATCTCTCAATGGCGTAGGTGCTGTTAGGGGTAGGATAGTTTATGGTGAAGGGTTTATCGGCCACCAGCAAGGTGAAGGTGCGGGATTTATTCCAATGATGATTAGAGATTTGGACGGAAAGCCGATTAAAGTGTTTAAAACAACTTCACTTGGTGAATTTAACTGCGACGAGATTCCATTAATTGCCTGTGAAATGCTTATTGATTTTCCCGGCAAGTCCATGGTACCTATTCGTTTAGGGTTTAACCCAGAGCGGACCACATTTGAAAACCTTGAATTTCGTCTAGAAACAAAGGAGGTAGTTCAGGTAAACAGAACCACTGTTGATGAAACAAATGAAGCAAGTAACATGAAAATTGGCCCCAACCCTTTTAACGATTTTATTCGAATTAATGATTACACATTGCACAATGGTAGATTTGAATTAGTTGATATTAAGGGGGTTACGGTCATAGAAGGAGCGCTTGAAAATGGCTTTAACAAAATTACGATACGCGACATTCAGCCTGGGATTTATTATATGAAGATTCAAAATCTGGGTACGGCAGATCTTATTAAAAAAATGGTGCATTGAGTACTTATGTAATTTATACGGCTTTTGGGCTTAAATTATTAACGAGCAGTAAGTTGGTTTTGTATATTTGATGGGTTATACAGGTCTCTTATGAATATAGAATTCGACATACTAAAAAAGTGCATTGCTAACGATAGAAAGGCGCAATTCACTTTATACAAAAAATGCTACGGCTTGATGTTGAGCATTTGCTTGCGGTACGAAAGAAACAAAGAAGATGCAGATTTTATGCTGAATCAAGGTTTTATGAAAGTATTGACCAAGCTGAATCAATACAGCCAAGACAAACCATTTGAAGCATGGCTACGCCGAATTATGATCAATACCATCATCGATAATTATAGAAAAAACAACAAGGAAAACAGCATTATTCAATTTAGGGACATTGCCAGCGACGGAGGAGACCGAACGTGGGTGGGTTACAATTTAGCTGACTTGAATTTTGAAGCTGAAGAGCTCCTTCAAATGATTTCACGCCTTCCACCAGAAAGCAAAAAGGTTTTTAACCTCTACACGGTAGAGGGTTATGCACATAAAGAAATTGCTGAAATGCTTGGTATTTCAGACGGGACAAGCAAGTGGCATTTGTCATTTGCAAGAAAAAAATTAAGAGAACTTATCGCAGCATCGATAGAACAAGAACAAAGGCGTATTAGCTATTTTGAGCAAGGACAATAACATAGATGACTTTTTTAAAGAAGGATTAGGCAAGGCGTCCTATGAGTTCAATGCAGATAATTGGGCTCAAATGGAATCTATGCTCAACCAGAGGGATAAGTCCATTTGGATCAAGCGCTCTGCTATCACAGCCGCAGTTTCTGCTGTGATTGGCGTGGCGAGCTTTATTGGTTGGAATATGGTATCCACCGAAGCAAATGTGAATACAAGCACTGCCCAGCAAAATCTTACTACCCAGCCTATGGCTATTGTTTCAAACGATAATGACGAACAAGCTGCATTTGTAACTCCTCGTTCTGTTCAAGGTGAAGCCCCGTTAAGTACGATCGAACAAGCATCTGCAACCCCGACCCCGACCCCAACCCAATTGGCTAATGAAAATATAATTGAGCCTACACGGACAACACCATCATCGAGTAATAATATGAAACCACCATATTTAGCAGTATTAGGGTCGAATGAGGACGACTTACGCAATGTGTCCAATGGGTTGCTGGAAATGAACATATCGGATGCTGAATCCTTTACTATGTCTGGAGTTCAGGTCGAAAATGACAATAGAACCATAGATCGTATGGAAATGATTGCCGTGCGCCCATTTAAGGTGAATCAAATGGAGGCCATACAATTTGCTTTTGCAGATCCAGCCGAGGTAAAAACCAGAAATAAAAGAAGCTATGTATCGCTAATGGCTGGCCTAAATTTGAGCAATGGATTTGAAGGAGAAGGCGTATTCTCAAGTATTCCACTGCAAGCTTTGGGCATAAAATACGGGTATCAGGTTTCTAATAACGTGGTGTTAGAAACGGGAATGGTGTACAAAAGCAGAAATGGAAATGGGGCAAAATTGGTTTATGAAGACGTTGAATATGGCTTTGGAAGCACCATAACAACTACCGAAATCGAAGCCAAGTCGCTGCACTACCTCGAGATTCCCCTAGATCTTCGATACGAGTTTATTCCAAAACACACCTTAATTGTAGGAGCATCTGTGTCGCATTTGCTCAATGTAAAAAGTGCAGTAAACACCACCACTGAAGAAACAGTAAATGGTTCATCGTCCACCTCAGAAACACTATGGGGCCACCAATACGGGTTTAATTCCACTGATATTTCTATACGGCTAGGGTATGATTATCAAATTGCGAGAAAACTAAATCTAGGGTTGGTTGCAGGTTATGGTTTGATGGATTTGACAAACGACAACACCTTCAAAAATTCGGAAGTAGACAATTCTCTGGAGCTACGGCTTAGAATACAATATAAATTGATACAGTTTTAATGCGGTATTTGATTTACATATTGCTGGTATTGGTTTCTTTTTCGTGTAAAAAGGAAAAGGAGCCGGAAGTGAGAGTGGAGTCACCTGATTTTTATTTACAGGGAAAAATCAATGGTGAAACCATCAGGATATCGGCGGGAGATAATGGGTATTATATGAATACTTCTGCAGCGTATGATGAAAATCAAATTGCTGAGTATCGGGGAATTCTTAAAAAAGAAAACTGCAGCAATTGTGGTCCGGTAATTCAGTTCACCATGCGGGAGCGGGAGGCATCCAACGGAGCAGGAATTGTGATTCAGGCCGGTAAGCTGGGATTTCAAATTGCCCGCCCAGCCAAATCCTATAAAGTTCGATTTAATGCAGAAGAAACATTTACGAGTAGAGCGGTTAACGTGGAGTATCATTGGGATTTTGGAGATGGGACAACATCTAACGAGAAAAACCCTACGCATTATTTTCCCATCGGAAAAGAATTTTATGATGTATGCCTAACGGTTGAAACATCGAAGGGGGTGGCAAGCACGCTGTGCAATAAAATTTATTTAAATCCTGACTGTGCTACCTCGTTTGGCCTGATTCGCGTTGGCCATCAGTTCGAATTAAGAGCTTCTCATAGGGGTGGATCGCCCAATTTATACCATTGGCAATTTGGTGATCGCTTTAGTGCATCAACACCACATGTAGATTATAATGTAACGAATAGCGAAGCTGTTCAGAATATCTGCCTAACAATTACAGATGAAAATGGATGTATTTCTCAGAAATGTAAGAATTTGATTGTGTATGAAGAGTTAGCATTTACCGTAGCGAATTTCAATTTTATTGTGGAAGAAGTACTTCCTGTTAATGGATTACTGCAAACTTCAACTGCATCCCTCGATTACATAGATCAATATGGAGAAGTGTATAGCAGTAAGTTGAATGGCCAAAATCAATCCAATACGGTGACGGTGCTTGGGGTCGAAGAATATGAAGCTGATCAAAATGGACTTCCAGTAAAAAGAATTCACGTACTAATGAATGCTAACCTGACCTCAAAATCGGGTAAATCGATCAAGCTGGAGTCTTTAGAGGGGTATTTGGGTGTAGCCTATCTCGCTAAATAACCTACTCGGCTGCGCACCCTATTCAAAACTGTGTTTGCGGTTTCGCGTGCTTTTTCCGCACCTTCTTTTAGCACTTTATCTAATTGAGCCTTGTCTTCCATCAACTCGAAATAAGCACTTCGTTCTTCCTTGAATTTATTAATAATCAATTCGTAAATAGCTTGTTTGGCATGACCATAACCATAATTCCCACCGAGGTAGTTTGATCTCATTTCAGCTATTTGGGTATCGCTTGCCAAAAGCTTATAGATGGCGAAGGCATTGCAGCTGTCGGGGTTTTTTGGATCTTCAAGCGGTGTGCTATCTGTTACAATTCCCAATATGGTTTTGCGAAGCATTTTGTCTGAGGTAAACAAATTAATGGTGTTTCCTCTCGATTTACTCATTTTTTGGCCATCAGTACCAGGCACGAGCATACGCTCCTTAGAAAGCATGGCTTCGGGAAGCACAAATACGCCGTCGCCCATTTTATTATGGAACCGAGAAGCTACATCACGGGTAATTTCTATATGCTGAAGTTGGTCTTTTCCCACCGGAACATATTCAGCGTCATACAACAAAATATCTGCTGCCATAAGCATGGGGTAGCCAAACAAACCTGCATTAACATCTTCCAGCCGATCGCTTTTATCTTTAAACGAGTGCGCAAGCGTAAGCCGTTGAAATGGGAAAAAACAGGAAAGGTACCATGCCAATTCAGTGGTTTCAGGAACATCGCTTTGGCGATAAAAAACCGTAGAGTTGGTGTTTAGCCCAAAGGCCAACCAAGTGGCAGCCACACTGTAAGTATCGTTTTGAAGCGCCACAGCATCCTTTATTTGTGTGAGCGAGTGCATATCGGCTATAAACAGGAAGCTATCATTTTTTCGGTTGTTGCTCAATTCAATGGCAGGGCTAATGGCGCCTAAAATATTGCCGAGGTGAGGGGTACCAGTACTTTGAATTCCAGTGAGAATGCGGGACATGAATCTTGTTTAGCCCGCAAAGGTATCAAGCTAAATAAATCAAAGCCAATGAAGGAAGAAAATCTTCGATAAGGCATCGATGAAATAATACCCTTACTTTCGCGGAGCAGACTATTTGAATGGAAATTATACGCAGACCTTTTGTTGTACTTTGGAAATTATATTTTTTTCTCAGCTTCATTCTGTTGTTGCTGGTGGCCTATCCGCTTTATATGTATTTTTTACGAAAAAGAAGTTCCTTTCCAATGGCATTCGCCCTTGTAAAAGCTCAGGCCACATTCCTATCCTATATTACGGGTGTATTTTTAATCGTAAAAGGCAAGTCTAATTTTCCTAAGAAGCCCTATGTATTGGTTTCTAACCACAGCAGCTATTTCGATATATTATTAATGTATGCCCTCGTTCCAGAATACTTTGTATTTATGGGCAAAGCGGAATTGGAGCAATGGCCATTGTTCAATATTTTTTTTACCAAAGGAATGAACATAGCGGTGGCTCGTGGTAGTTTGTCCGGAGCGCGTAAAGCATACGAGCGGGCAAATGATGAACTCCAACGGGGCAATTCACTGGTCATTTTTCCTGAGGCTACTATTCCCGAAGATGTGCCTAACATGCTCAAGTTTAAAGTAGGAGCATTTAAATTGGCGGTTGAGCATCAAGTGCCCATTGTACCAGTAACGTTTACCAGAAATTACAAAATACTTCAAAATGGTGGCTTTTTAAAGGCCCCTGCAGGTCCTGGGCTGGCGCCAGCAATTGTACACAAACCAATAGAAACGAGGGGTATGGGTGAGGACGATATTTTACCTTTGCTCAACAAAACATTTGAAATTGTAAAATCGGCATTACCGGATTATGAAAATAGATGACGCATTAATAGAAAAACTTGCCGACTTGGCTAAGTTGGAGTTTGAAGGTGAAGAGCGCGAACAGATAAAGGCGGATTTGGAAAAAATGCTGGGATTTGCGGATAAGTTGAACCGTGTAGACACCGCGGGTGTAGCACCGCTTATTTATTTAACCGATGAAGCAAGCATAATGCGAAAGGACGTGGCCCACAACCCAATAACGCGCGCCGAAGCACTGCAAAACGCCCCATCCAAAGACTCTGATTATTTTAAAGTACCAAGGGTGCTTAAGAAGGGGTAGTGTTTTTATTTTCTTGTACTAGAGAATTCTAAGCCGACTGTTTTTTAACATCTTTCGATTCGTCGGCTCCCTATTTAAGTCAATCAGAAAATCTAATAAAGCACGGTTTTTATTGACTATCAAACAGCGACACTTTCGTCACAAATATTTGACAAATTTGTGACCGCTTAAGAGTAAAATGATCGCGACAGAAAAGGACATAGAACGAATAATAAAAGTCACAAAAAGAGGGCAACTCTTGTTCCCAGAAGACTACAGTTCTTATGGGAATCAAAGTGCCATTCGAAAAGCATTATAACGATTGCCGGAAAAAGGGCTTATACGTCGAGTAGCTCAAGGAATTTATGTTAGGCCCATACAGAGCAAACTTTTTGGAGAGGAAAGCGAGGACGTCCGCGCCAGCTTTATTCGATTGTTCCAGTTCCAAATCTTACTTATAATATCGATTATACATCCAGTTTTGGTTCTAACAACATGCTGGCTACAGGTGCTGCCATCATTGATAAAAACAGATTTGAAAAAGGCGAAAAATCCTTTGAACTGTACAACCATTTGGGCAATGTGTTAGAAGTGGTGGCCGACAGAAGGTTTTTGCCAGATAATGAAGACCTCGTTGAGTCTGACCACACAAATCCAAATGTGGGTGTTGCTAAATGGACAGCCAATAGCGTAACGCTTGGCAGCCCTGCAACCTATCACGTAACTTTTACCTACAAAAATTCGGTAGGTGCTCCTTACCCTGCTTTGGGTGCAAGCCGGGTGATAAGTGGACTCACCATTGGCGAAACCTATCGCTTGGATATAAGTGTTGGACAACAAAGCTGCGGTAATACTGACATTAAAATATTTGATGGGGCCACTTTGATAGCCAGCAAAACAGCTTATCTCCCATTGGCAACCATGAACATTTTTTCAGTTATTTTTACAGCAACAAACACTTCTCAGCAAGTAGTAATAGAAGCACCTTGTGGAGTAGCAGGAAATGAACTCATAGTGCAAGATTTTATTTTAAGTCATATTGCCGCGCCGCACACTACTTATGCGTGTGTGAATTCGTTTAGCGATTATTATCCATTTGGTATGCAAATGCCTGATAGAAATGGGAACGCTGGAGATTATCGGTTCGGTTTTAACGGTATGGAAAAGGATGATGAAGTAAAAGGGAGTGGGAATTCATACACTACCCTCTATCGTCAAAATGACCCTAGACTTGGAAGATGGTTAAGTTTAGATCCTAAAGCAGCCCAGATGCCATGGCAGAGTCCATACAATTCTATGGATAATAATCCGATACTATATAAAGATCCTTTTGGTGATAAGGTCGAATACAACAAATTAAAAGATAGAGTGAATGTAGCAGTTGCTAGTATCACGAATAAAAACTTTAAAGCTGATCATAAAAAAATGAAAGCTGCGGACGAAACTTTTATTTACAAAGGTGAAAAGTCAAGAACCGGCCAGTTAGATGGAAAAACCAGTTATGATGGAAATGCCGTTACAATTAGTTATCAGTTTGGAAAAACAGCTCCATCATCTGGGGAATCTCGATTCTCTAACTTGTTTCATGAAGCAAGGCATGGAGGTCAAATATTAGAAGGGAAAATTGGATTTGTTAAAGATAAGGGCAGTTCATCAGGTGATTGGAACTTAATGAACCACGATGCAATGGATGAATTGGAAGCTTTTAATGCACAGATGTTTAACGCTAAACCAGCATACTCAAATGAAGGGACTATGACAACGACGGCAGCAGGCGAATGGAAGGGATCTCTTTCTGATGAGAAAAAATTAAATATCATAACATCAAGGCCTGAATACCAAGACAAACCTAAAATACAGCTGACAAACCATAATAATTTTAAAATAGATACACCAACTATGTTGGCATATCCATTCAAACTATGAAATACTTATTATTTTACGTGATATTCTTTTTATCACTTAACCTTGGAATAAGGGCACAAGATCCAGCAATATTGGATACGTCTATTTATTATTTTAAGAAAAATCATATTGTATCTAAAATAAAGCTGGTAAGAGAAATTCGTTTTGAAGGGGATGTAATTACATATAATGATTCAGCCATACTGACAGATACGTTAAGAATATATCATAAATCCACAAAAGGCTATTATAAGTCGGATTGTAATGAGGACAATTTGGTAGAAGTTGGAGCATTTAAGAGCAGGTTAAACTTCTGTTTAAAAATCAATGCTCTATTTAGGAGACAAGATATAGTGGAAAAATATGGCGAGTGGGATTATTTCCCCTGTAATCAGGACACTGCCCCAAGCTAGCGCGGACGTCCTCCCCCGCTGCCGCGCGAATCCCTTCGCGTGGTAGAAAAGAAAGTAAAAGTCTCTGAGCAATCAGGGGCTTTTTAAATCCACTTTTTGACAATTTCCAAAAAGGGAACTGAGTCAGTAACAAGACCAACAATAGAGGCGATAACACCAATTAAACTGGCAACCCCAGCAAAGAGTTTAAAAATGAAATTGTGGGTAAGAAAGTAGAAAGAACTTTCAGGAAGAATTCCAAACCACTGCAGAATCCTAAGAGGCAATGAAATGTAAAATCGAACACCATATTGAAGCCATTTAAAAGGGTTTTTTAAATCTTTTTTGAGTAGCTCAATTAGTTCTTCATAGTGGCCAATGCCTCTAATCAGAGCATCGTCCATTCCAGAAATATCATGAGGGTGTAGTTTTCCATTACGGAATTGTGGAAGTGTATTTATTAGTATTTCATAGTTCCTGATTTGAACTTTACCAAATGGTGGGATATAAGATCCTAAAACACCGTGTATTCCCATTAATCGTTGTGCCTTATTAACGTGAGAGGTGAGCCATGTGTAAACTTTGTTATCCAGTTTATTCACCGAGGCCATTATTCCATTATATGAGGAAGTAAGCCCTTTACAAAGCTCACTGTACTTGTTTCTGAATTCAATTAGGAAATCAGATTTACCTACATAATCCTTGATCTCTAGAACAATGGTTATTAGGCCAGTGATAAGAATAGCAACCAGCGCTAAGACAATCCAAAGGCGAATCATTATTTTTTCTTTTTAGAGTCCAAAGACTCAATCAAAGCCCAACCAATAAGAATTCCAAGCCCTGCATAAAGTAGCCCTTCGAGCAAGTTGTTATTGTTTCTATTGGCCAACCGTTCTGCTAGGTCATTAATGTTGTTGGTGTTGGTTCTACGCATTGCCTTTTGCACCTCTTGATATCCTTTTTCTCCATCACGTTGAAAAAGTTCAAGATATTGTCGGATGTCTTCACGTGTAAAGGTTTGTGGGTTGTGAACCATCTGGTTTCTCAACCTAGCTAAAGTGCTATATTCCTCATGAGTTAGCATTACTTACCTCCTGATTTTGCTATATTGTTCATGATTTTGTCGTTGACATAATCAAGTGTTTTCCCTTGGTTCTCTACCTTGGTTTCGAGGGCGGTTAACTGTTTTTCAATTTTAATGACATGTTTAAAATAAAACCCTAGCAGGGTAACAACTATGGCTAGTAATGCAATCCCGATACTAACAAGATGGCCGCTAGTTAGAGTAACATTAAGAAGCATAAGCCTGTCTGGTTTTAAAATCTCGGATGTAGGTATCAATCAAATCAAGCAACACGGTTCGTTTGCTTTCTTCCAATTCCATAATCTCTTGAATCCTTTGGAGAGTTTTTTTATCGAAAGGAGCATTTTGTCCTTCACCAACTAAATAGTCTAGGGTTACTTCACAAGCATCGGCAATCTTTTTAGCCACTTCAATAGAAGGAACAGCCTCCCAAAGCTAGCGCGGACGTCCTCGTCCGTGCCTTATATAAACTATACCAAAACCACATCCAACAAACCTTTTTCTCCCGCAT
>JAGQYO010000199.1 GCA_020435995.1 Flavobacteriales bacterium
TTCCGCAAAAGCTCTTGAATTTCTGACCGGGCTGGGTGTAAAAGTGATCCTGAACAACCGCGTGGTGGATTTTGACGGAGAGTTCGTGTATATGAAAGACGGTACCAAAATACAGAGTCGTAAGGTCATCTGGGCCGCCGGTGTGACCGGCAGTCTGGTGCCGGGTATGCCGGAGACTTCCATTGTCAGGGGCAACCGGCTGAAGGTAGACCGATTCTGTCAGGTAGAAGATGTGCAGAATATCTATGCCATTGGAGATATTGCCTACATGGAAGAGGAAGGATATCCGGACGGCCATCCACAGGTAGCTCAGGTGGCCATTCAACAAGCCAAATTGCTAGCTGAAAATCTGAAGAATAAAGCTGCCGGCAAGACGCTCACCCCTTTCAGCTACCGAGATCTGGGCAGTATGGCCACAATAGGACGCCGGCTGGCAGTAGTTTATCTGCCCAGGTGGAAATTTCAGGGCACCTTTGCCTGGTTCGTCTGGTTGTTCGTTCACCTGTTTGCCATTATCGGTTCGCGCAACCGGCTCGTCGTATTCATCAACTGGGTCTGGAACTA
>JAGQYO010000200.1 GCA_020435995.1 Flavobacteriales bacterium
TCGACACAGATCCTTCGACGCATTCCGCAGAAGATCGCATCGTTGGCCGCAGCGCCGCGATGCAAGAGGTGTTCAAAGCAATCGGCAGAGTGGCAGACTCTGACGTCAACGTGCTCTTGCTGGGGGAAAGCGGTGTCGGTAAGGAACTTGTCGCTCGGGCCATCTATCAGCACAGTCGTCGCGCAGACAAATCGTTTTTGGCGATCAATTGCGCCGCCATCCCCGAGGCCCTCCTGGAAAGCGAGTTGTTTGGCCACGAAAAGGGCGCATTCACCGGCGCGGATCGACAACGGATCGGCAAGTTTGAGCAGGCGACGGGAGGAACCATTTTCCTCGATGAGATCGGCGACATGAGTCCAGCGACTCAGGCCAAGGTCTTGCGTTTGCTGCAGGACCAACGATTCGAACGAGTTGGTGGCAAGGAAACCATTCAAACCGACGTCCGCGTTATTGCCGCCACGAATCAAAATCTGGTCGAACTGGTTGCGAGTGGCCGATTCCGGCAGGACCTCTTTTATCGGCTGAATACCTACACGATTGCGATCCCTCCCCTTAGGGC
>JAGQYO010000201.1 GCA_020435995.1 Flavobacteriales bacterium
TCCACCAGGATTGTCTAAGCAAGGGTCTTTTTATTTAAACCGTGCAAATTTAGCCATTACGGCTACCCTGCAAGTATGATTTTTAACAGCCTAATCAATGCCGTTAAACATTCTGCTCCATCTTATTTTATTGAAAAACCCAGTTTCAAATTTTTCCCAAGAGAACCAAATGAATAAGGCTTTACCAACTATGTGTGTTTCAGGCACAAATCCCCACATTCTAGAATCTTCTGAATTGTGGCGGTTATCTCCCATCATAAAATAGTAGCCAAGTTTAAAGGTGTAACTATCTATTACTTTACCGTTCAATTTCACCACACCGTTTTCAAGTGTAAGATTTCCAGCTTCTTCATATTTGGTTATACAATGTTGGTACAAATAGAAATTTTTCTCGTTCATTTCTACAGTAACTCCTGCTTTTGGCAAATAAATTGGGCCAAAATTGTCTAAAGACCAACTTGGAAATGCTTTTCTGCCACCGCGATCAAACAGAAAAAGTTCGTTTGCAAGATTTGTAATACTATACGGCTCAACCGAAGCAATATTTGG
>JAGQYO010000202.1 GCA_020435995.1 Flavobacteriales bacterium
TAAGTAGAAAAATAAGTTTGACGACATCTCTCATGATCACCATAAGTTGTTCTTAACATAGATGGCCATGGGTATTTAATACATAAATTCCCCTCTACTCCATTTCCTTCTATTTCATTTCCTTCTCCATCTACCAAACAAGGTTGAATGCCTGGTAAAGGCAGAGTAGCATAGCTGGGTTTTATGGGAGTTAATCCTGCTAATGGAGAAATCATAATTCCACCTGTTTCGGTTTGCCACCAAGTATCTACAATCGGACACTTTTCTTTTCCTATATTTTTATGATACCATTCCCAAGCCTCTTCATTGATTGGTTCTCCAACACTTCCAAGCACTTTTAAAGAACTTAAATCATGCTTGTTGACAAAATCCAAACTACATGCTTCTAATGCTCTTATGGCAGTTGGTGCAGTATAAAATATATTGACTTTATGTTTTTCTACTACTTCCCAAAATCTTCCGGCATCAGGCCAAGTAGGAACACCTTCAAACATTAATGTAGTTGCACCCGATAACAAAGGTCCGTAAACAATGTAAGAATG
>JAGQYO010000203.1 GCA_020435995.1 Flavobacteriales bacterium
GTCTCTGTTTCATGGTAGTCGATTCAATTACCTGCGTACCGAAATTCGGAGGGGTCAATTTCCCGTTCCTGTCGGTGCCGGATGTGTGTAAATGTGGTGGGATAACGGCTCTGTTTCCTGCGAGCATCTAATCCTTGCGGTAGGTTTACACAAAAGTATAACCAGCAGTCTGCCAGCACGTTAACCACAGATTACGGTTGTTTCAACAAATCCGAAATTCTAAATGACCAAACCGAAGCATTTCGAATTTGAACCTTCAGAACTCCATGCTTTTATCATTTGGGCGTTCCCCTGCGGGTCGGGCTTTCGCTTTTACTCCTCGCTTCGCTGCGGGGTAACCGCTTCAATCCCTAACGCACGCCACCTACAACCGTTATCAAATTATCAGATCGCAGTATCATCAAATCACCATTTCGGTTCAGTCTTTGCAATGCCCAACCACGACC
The DNA here is from genome assembly GCA_020435995.1 of Flavobacteriales bacterium. Classification (GTDB taxonomy): domain Bacteria; phylum Bacteroidota; class Bacteroidia; order Flavobacteriales_G; family Salibacteraceae; genus JAGQYO01. The sequence goes on from JAGQYO010000203.1 coordinate 447, forward strand.
TTTAACTTTGTATCATGCATTTCAAAACGCTTTTCACAATTACACTCATCACGGTTTCAACCGCGCTTTCTGCTTGGAAACCCGCTGAGACCGA
>JAGQYO010000204.1 GCA_020435995.1 Flavobacteriales bacterium
CTGCTTTTTTGTATTCAGAAACGCGTCTTTCAAAGAAATTAGTTTTGCCTTCCATAGAAATTGCTTCCATAAATGGAAACGGATTGGTTACGCTATATACTTTTGGATAACCAAGAGATACAATTAATCTGTCTGCTACAAATTCTATGTACTGACACATTAAATCTGCATTCATTCCAATAAGATGTACTGGTAAAGAGTCTTTAACAAATATTTTTTCTGCTTCCACTGCATCACAAATAATGGAGTAAATTTCTTCTTTACTCAATTTATTTACAAGCATGGAATACAATAAACAAGCAAAATCGCAGTGTAAACCTTCATCTCTACTAATTAATTCATTAGAGTGTCCAAGTCCTGGCATTAGACCTCTGTTTTTCAGCCAAAAGATAGAACAAAAACTACCACTAAAGAAAATACCTTCTACAGCAGCAAATGCTACTAGTCGATGTGCAAAAGAAGGAGCAGACTCAATCCATTTTAATGCCCAATTTGCTTTTAATTTTACACAGTCTAGATTT
>JAGQYO010000205.1 GCA_020435995.1 Flavobacteriales bacterium
TGGCTCAAACCGCCTGCACAATTTCGCTTTAACCATTGATGCCAAAACCATCGAAGAAAGTCAGGCCATTGAAACCCGTGTGAGGGAAACCATTGCGCGAAAACATAAATTTGATTCTGCCGACGAATCAGCTTTAGGCTCCTACAACAAACTGGAAGATGTTATTGAAACCATGAAAATATTCCAGGCCATTAAAATATTTATCTGGATTATTGGCATTGGGACATTAATTGCCGGAGTGGTCGGTGTAAGCAACATCATGCTGATTGTGGTAAAGGAACGAACCAAAGAGATCGGAATCCGAAAAGCCATAGGTGCCAGTCCGGCATCTGTTGTTGGTCTGATTTTGCTTGAATCCATACTGATAACCACTATTGCGGGCTATATCGGACTGATACTTGGAACCGGTTTAATGGAAGGCGTAAACTTTATTGTCGAGCAACAATATGCTGCTTCAGCCGCTACCAACGGTGGAAACGGAGATACTTTGTTCCGCAACCCGACAGTGAATTTAAAT
>JAGQYO010000206.1 GCA_020435995.1 Flavobacteriales bacterium
GAATGGCCTCGATCTCGCGGTCAGGTTTAAGCTTTGTTAGGGCGCGATTTAACTAACTTCATCGAAGCAGACGTATGACTTACCCATACACGGCGACTAGGCGGACAAACGGTGCGGGTAAAGCTCCAGCTTGTAGCACGGTTTGGTAGCCGGGTCTTTTCAAGGTCTATCGTTTGTTAAGTAAGTGCCTTTCGGTTTTGAAAGAACCGAAGGGCACGGCCGACTGGATGTAAACAGTGATATTAGATTAAGTGATTAATCATATCGGGTACTGCCATGAGACGATTTGTATGTTGTTGCGTGTGATGGGTACTTAAATTGAGCATATTTCTTGCACGCGGCTCTTAATGTCCCCGTCATTGAGTATGCAGACGGTTTGGTCTTGGACTTTTTCTGTGCATATTGTTGTATTGCTTCCATCAATGATAAATAACTTGCTTCTGTTGCCGTTGCATCTACCAAATCAACATGCAATTCAGTTTCAACTCGCTTGCATCGGCTGACACAATCTGACG
>JAGQYO010000207.1 GCA_020435995.1 Flavobacteriales bacterium
TCATTTGGCTCTTTTGATGAGTTTAAGGCTGCTTTTTCAAAAGCTGCAGCTACCAGATTTGGTTCAGGTTGGGCATTCTTATGCGTTCAAAAAGGTGGAAAATTAGAAATTTGCTCTTTACCGAATCAAGATAACCCTTTAATGCCGGGTCAAGGCTGTGGAGGTTATCCGATTCTAGGTTTAGATGTTTGGGAGCATGCTTACTATTTGAATTATCAAAATAGACGACCGGATTATATCGCTGCTTTTTTCAATGTAATTAATTGGGATAAGGTAGCGTCAAATTATGCTGCTGCTAAGTAGTAAGAAGCTATTTAGCAATTTTTAGAAAGGGCTGTTGGAGATGTTCCAATAGCTCTTTTTTATTGTACTTACGTTGAATTTGCTCCAGCAGGTTGACTGTTTTCTGAATACAAGGTTCTTGTGTAATCTGGTGATGACTGCAATCTATATGATGCAGGTAAATATGCCCCTTTACAAATTTAGACCACCCCAAATTGGGCTGCT
>JAGQYO010000020.1 GCA_020435995.1 Flavobacteriales bacterium
TACACGCGAACAACAAGGTCTTGTAAGGTTATTGCTACTGACACAGTTACCATAAATCCAAATCCGGTTGCTTCGATTACCAGTTTTGCCACCATTTGTAACAACACACCCACTTTTACTCTCAAGCAAGGAAAACCTGTAGGCGGGGTTTATTATGGAAGCAACATTACAAATGACTCCATTTATACTGCTCCTACATCGGCTGGCTCTGATGTGGTGAACTACATTTACACCAATGGATTTGGATGTAAGGACTCTAGTTCGAGGGTAGTTACAATTAGCCCTAAGCCTAGCGTAGGTTTTGCGACTTTGGCGGATGTTTGTGCTGATACCCTACCTTTCAATTTGGTGCAAGGGTCGCCTTCTGCTGGTGGATCCGGTTTCTATTCGGGAATTGGAACCAATAATGGAAAATTCTTTACATCTATAGCCGGAGTGGGTACCCATACTCTTACCTATCACTTTACCACAACTATTGGTTGTACTGATTCAACAACACAAACAATTACTGTTGATTCATTGCCCGTACCTGTGGTTACCTCTACGTATGATGATATTTGTTTGAACGCACCTTCAATTAGCTTGGCTAACATAATGCCTTTGGGTGGTAGTTATAGCGGTAATGGAGTTTCTAGTAGCACGTTCAACCCATTGACGGCAACGGTTGGAACCCATACCATCAGCTGGAACTTTACTGATGCAAACGGTTGTAAAACTGACACGACTTTGCCGATTACGGTTAGACCGAAACCTGCTGTGACGCTCACAGCAAAGGCGGATGTATGTGAGGATGCTAATGACTTTATTTTGAACAATGGACTTCCTCAAGGTGGTTATTACAAGGGAATTGGTGTTAAGGCCGATAGTGTTTCGTTTAGTCCTTCTAGCGCACTTGCTGGAAACCATTCTTTGAAGTACGTTTATGAAAATACTTATGGTTGTATCGATTCGGCTACTTCTTCTCAAGTAGTGGACACTTTACCAAATGTGTATTTCACACAATCGTTGGGTAGAATCTGTTACAATGCTCAAACGGTTGCCATCAATTATGGTACACCGTCATCGCAAGGGTTAGGTATTTATTCAGGTAAGGGAATTGTAGGAAATATATTAAAAACCACTGTGGCCGACACAGGAGTCCATGTTGTTCGCTACACATTTACCGATGCGAATGGCTGCGTTTCTTTTGCTGATACATCAATTATAGTAGACACGATTCCTGTGACGAATTTGGCTACCTTCAACTCGGTTTGTGAAGATGTGGATAGCATTAAGTTAATAGGAGGTACTCCACTTAACGGGGTTTATTTTGGAAATGGATTTATAAGCAACCCAAGCGCCAACGATTACTACTTAGACGTTAATGGAGGCGGAGCACGTACCGACACCATTTCGTATTCATTTGTTGATGGAAACGGCTGTGGGGATACTGCTTCTCAGGTATTTATCGTAAATGATTTACCTGTTGTTTCGCTAAACCTAGGTTTTACAAGTATTTGTAGAAACACGCCTGTGATTGCCCTTCAGGGTGGTTTGCCAGCGGGAGGTACGTACTCTGGAGCTGGGATAAATAACGGAAATTTCAACTCCAACAATGCGCCGCTCGGATTGAATCAGATTGTGTACACATTCACAAATTCTAATTCTTGTACCGCTAAGGATACCAATATCATTCAGGTTGATAGCATCCCGCATATTTCGTTGAGTAGTGTTTCACCTGCGTATTGTGTTACAGATGCACCAGATACGCTCAAATTAGGAACGGGCTTATCAGGAAATGGTAGAGCGTGGTATTCAGGAAAAGGTATGTTAGCTGATAGCACTAGATTTAGTGCTGTAGCCGCGGGCACGGGAAATCATACCCTCACCTACAATTATGAGCTGAACGGATGTATTAATGATACCACCTTTATTGTAAGGGTAAATGCGAATCCTACCGTGAAGTTAAGCCCAATAAATGCAGTTTGTGAAAACGCTGATACCTTTAAACTTACAGGCGGAACTCCAATTGGAATAGGTGGTACGTATAAGGGAGCTGGGGTGGTCAATGGATTTTATTATCCCAATTTAGCAAGCAATGGTTCTCATACGATCAAGTATGTGTTTGTGAACCAAGCTACTAATTGTAGAGACAGCGCGTCACGGGTTGTAACGGTTCATAAACCACCTGTAGTAGCTATGTTAAGCTTCGCTGGCGAAGTCTGTGCTGATGCATCGCCTTTTAAATTAACCCAAGGTAGCACCACAAGTAGCAACGGAGGTGCAGGTATTTATAAGGGAACAGGTGTAAGTCAAATTGATACGACATTTAATCCAACAGTAGCTGGACCTGGATCCCATGAAATTTTCTATATCCACAGCGATACCAACGGTTGTTCGGATTCTGCTTCTAAGTTTATGACGGTTAATCCAGTACCGATTACCACATTTAGTTCGATAGGTTCAGTATGTCAGAATGTGGCACCTTTCCCCTTAAATCAAGGTTCAGCCATTTCGTTCTACAACAAACACGATGAGTACTACAAGATTGGTGGTGTTAAATTGGCCAATGGGTCTATTTTTAATCCAACAGCATTTCCTGGAGGAAGTACACAAACGGTAACCTATGTGTTCGAAGATATTAAAGGTTGTGTAGACTCAAGTACCCAAACAGTGGACATTGATACGGTTCCATTGGTTTCATTTGCCTCCCTTCCTGGCTTTTGTACCAATCAAGGAACTTATAGGTTGACAGAAGGAGCGCCTACTTCGGGAGGTACAGGCTACTACTTTGGTTCAAGTGTTCTGGGTGGAATATTCTTCCCACAATTTATGGGAGCCGGCACAGATACACTTCGGTATGTTTTCACCGACCTCAACGGTTGTAGTGACACAGCTAAGTCTGGAGTTGGTGTTAAGGCGGCGCCAAGTATCAACTTATCTGCGTTGGCACCAGTGTGCGAAAACCACGATACCATTTTATTGAATACGGCTATGGTTACGCCTTCGGCTGGATTTGGAAAGTATGTTGGGCAGGGTATTGATACCACAAACCACAATGTACTTCGCATTGATTCTTTAAGTGTTGGAACCTATATCATCAAATACGTGCATCAGGATACCACTTCGGGTTATACCTGTGCGGATAGTTCTTTCCAATCGATAACGATCAATGCAATTCCAAATGTGCTCTTAAATTCAGCTCCTGATTTCTGTGAAACAGAAACCAAATTGCTAAACTTCGGGGTTCCTTCCGGTGGGCTTTTCTACGATAGTTTGATGGCTGTTATTCCTCAAAACAGGTTTGTCGCATCTAATTTTGGAGTTGGCTCACACAAAGTAACTTATCAGTATGCAGATATTAATGGCTGTATAGATACCCTCTCTACTTATTTAACGGTGCTTTCTTCACCGTCAGTATCATTGAACATGGCTGATAGCTCCTTCTGTTTGGCAACTGGCATCGTAAATCTTACTGGTGGTTTGCCTAAAGGAGGAAACTATTTGGGGACTGGAATTTTCCAGAACCAATTATACACATCAAGTGCTGGAGTAGGTACACATCGGGTTGTATATCGCTTTGCGGATGCCAATGGTTGTGCTTCTACCGATACAGGAAAGGTACTCATAGTACCCAATCCAGTAGTTAAGGTATCCAACGATACAACCTTGTGTTCTGGTGCTACTATTAAAGTAAAAGCTTATGGATTAGGTCCAAGAGCTACTTACGATTGGGGAAATGGTCTTATACAAGATTCCATTTCGGTAAGCCCTTCTGTTACTACTACTTACAAGGTACTTGCTACTGATTCTAACAGTTGTGTAGCGACCAATAAGGTGAAAATTGTGGTAAATTTAGCGATCGGCTTAACCACTTCTAGTCAGAATTCGAAATGCTCTGATACTACGGGTGCGGCCAATGTGGTAGCTACGGGTGGATTGCCCCCTTATAACTATTTATGGTCCAATGGAGTGAAGCAAGCGCTCAATTCTAAGTTAAAATCTGGGGTGTATGTGGTTACGGTTTCTGATGGAAATAATTGTAACGAAAATGCTTCGGTAACTATTTCTGATGTTGGAGGTGTAACTGTAAACACCAACACGGTGGTACAACCATCTTGTTTTGGCCTTGCTGATGGATCTATTGATGTGAGTTTGGTTGGTCCTGCTACTAAAATTGAATGGTCGAATGGGTCAACCAATGAAGACCTAAGTGGAGTAGGAGCAGGTAAGTATCAAATTAAAGTAACCGATGCTAAGGGTTGTTTGACGATTAAGGAATTTATTTTGGAGAATCCAAGCAAGTTAATTTCTGAGCTGAACATTACCCAGCCTTCTTGTGGTGATACAAACGGTATTATTGCGCTCAACGTAGCTGGGGGAACTGGTTCTTACACTTTCAAATGGAATACAGGCTCTACTAACGATTCGCTTATTGGCATCACAAGTGGGCTTTATAGTGCAGAAATAAAAGATGGTGCAGGCTGCATCGATTCAGTTTTCGCTACCGTGAACGATTCAGGTGCGCCTGTTATTTTACTTAAACGATTGGTACCCACAAACTGTAACCAAAGCCAAGGTGAAATTTCGATTGTAGTTGCTAGCGATAGCTTAAGATCTGTTCTGTGGAGCAATGGCGACTCCACAACACAGCTCACTGGTTTGGCCGCAGGCCGATACCATGTTACCGCAAGTGATTTGGCAGGTTGTGCGTCGCATGCTTCCTATAAAGTAAATCTTATTAAGCCAAGTTCGCAGCCTATATGTATGACAACTGTAGACACCATTACGGGGCTTACTAAGCTGATACAGAATGTAACCAATGTGAATAAAGTAAGAATTTACACGTCTAATTCAGGAACTGATTTGGGATTATTCCAAGAATTGCCAAGTACACAGAACTTGATTAATGACTTCGCCGTGTCGTTTGCCGCAGGTACCAAAACTTATGGAATGTCGGTAGTTGATGCTTGTGGAAATGAAAGTGAATTGAGTGCGGTTCACCGTCCGATTTATTTGATTTCGAGAGTTGATGTGTCGGGTAATATTTTCTTAGAGTGGTCGCACTACGAAGGATTTACAGTGGTAGATTACGAAATAGTGAGAATGAGCAACAAAGGAAATGTGGTAGTTAGGTCCCTCACTTATCCTGCTTCGAGTGTGGTTATTTCTGATGAAACTTATGATGGAGATTTTATCAAGTATGTGGTAAGAGCCAAAACGCCGGAGAACTGTAGTTCTGACCCGTATTTCAATTATACTTGGTCTAACCTTTCTTCTGACTTCTCAGGATATAATGTGAGAATTGATGAAGGACAATACTTGGGTGCATATAGAATTTATCCAAATCCTAACAAAGGTGAATTCAAAATTGAACTTAACGTTGCACAAATAGCCGATGTGAATATTGTTGTTCAAGATTTGAGAGGAAGAGTTATTTTGAATGAAACCCATTCGGGAATGACCGGATTTAATGTAATTCCGATACAGCTTACTGGCTTAGCTAATGGTATGTATCAAATGATCATTGAAGCTGGAGATGGAGAAAAAATAATTGAAAAAATACAGGTAACCAGATAATTAGATGAAGTATTTGTTGAGATTTTTTATTCTTAATGTTCTTTTGGTATTGGGCATGAATGTTAATGCCCAAACGATAGTTGACACAGCGGCTCAAAATAAAAAAGTAGTTTTAGAAGTTTATCGCGGAGCAACCACACCCTTCGGTGGTTTTGCGGATCATATAGCGGACACGCTTAAAGCTAAAAATCCAACAGTTTTTACCATTATCAATTCATATGAAGGGTCTTTTGCTGGACCAAGGACCTCAGGACCATATTATTACCCTGATTATAGAACATCTTTTGGTCCTGCAATACAATCTCAGGCTGGAATTCAAGGATGGCCAACAGGCTCAGTAAATAGGTCATTGTTTCCAGCAATGGGAATAACTACGAATACTGCCATGGCTCGAAATCAATGGCAACACGCGAGAGATACTATTCTTAATCAACCTTCGCCTGTAAATGTTGGCGTGATAGCGAGTTACAATTCGAATACAAAAGTAATTACGGCCACAGTTGAAGTTTATTTTACCGATACCATTAGCGATAGCTTGTTCATTAATGTCGGTTTTAAGCAAAACAACATCTACGGACCACAAAACGGAGATACAGCCAACTATCCAGCTCGATACGGAGCAAATATTGGTATATACAGACACGATAATGTACTCCGACATTTGGTAACAGGTCAATGGGGTGAACATCTTGACTCCATCAACTATATTAAAGGAACGCTTTGGACAAGAACTTACACTTGGAGTGTGCCGGATTCTGTAGGAGAAGTGCCTGTTGTAGCGAGCGATTTAGATGTTTTTGCTTTTGTTTCGGGGGTTAGAGAACCTATCATTACAGGTGTTGGTTCTCAGGTAAATGTTCCAAATATTCCCTTGTCTGGAACTTACACCATTGGAGGAACATCTCCGGATTATGCAACTATTTCTGCCGCAGTGAGCGACCTCATATCAAAAGGTGTAAATGCCCAAGTGATCTTCAACATCCGCCAAGGCACTTACAACGAACAAGTATTATTGGATTCAATCTTGGGTGCTTCAGCGACGAATACCATCACCTTTCAAAGCGATCCAGCAAATACTACGAAACCAGTCATCACTTTTAGTGCAATTAGCGGTTCTGCACCAGCTACCATAGAATTAGATGGGGCAGATTATATTACATTTAAAAACCTTGAAATTCGGGCTACAGGATCATCTTACGCCGACGTTTTTCGCTATCAAAATTATACTGATCATATCATAATCGACAGTTGCACGATAGTCGGAATTCAGGGTAATGCAAACGCTATCAATCATGGAACCGACAGTACGGATAAGGCCAACCATTGTATTGTGCGAAACTCTGAAATCATTAACGGTTATTACGGTATTTACGCTTGGGGAGACACTCCGAACAGGGAAGTTGGAAATCAAGTCGTTAATTGTCGTTTTATCAATCCAGTGGCTTTAGGAGCCCAGTTTTACACACAAGACTCACTGTTGATATCGGGTAATACCGTTGAGTTTGATACCGCAACTATTGCTCAAAAAGGTATTAAAGTGGTTTCGAGCCTCAATTCTCACATTATTGGAAATAGGATTACGCTTGCTTCCACGGGAGCTACCGAAGGTATTTGGGCCTCACTTACCAGTTTTTCTAGTGCCCATTGTCAAATTTCGAATAATGTAATTCGCAATAAATTAAGTTCAAGTGCAAGCGAAGAAGGAATTGTAATCAATACCTATGGTGCTGATGTTAATTTTAATACGGTGCATATTACTTCCACTAATACCACAAATGGGTCGTGCATTCAAATATCTGGTGCTGGCAACACCAATTTAAGAAACAACAATTTTGTAAATACTGGAGGCGGCCGTGCTATAACCTTTCCAACTACGGGTACGTCATTTACTTCTGATTATAACAACCTCTATGTTACCGGTGACCATGTAGGGCTTTACAACAATTCCAATAAAAGCGATTTACAGACATGGATTTGGACCACAACGTTTGATTCAAATTCGGTAAGCATTAATCCTTTGTTTTTGACCAATGATTCTTTGGTGCCCAACAATGGATTTCTTAACGATTTGGGTACGCCGATTAGTGGCATCACTACCGATATCAACCAGACTACTAGAAATACAACCAACCCTGATATAGGAGCTTATGAATTTAATGGAGTGCTTCCGCCAATGGCTGGAATTTATACGGTTGGCGGAACAACGCCCGATTATAGTACGGTATTGGCAGCTGTAAGCGCTCTCAATTCCAGAGGTGTTTCCGACACAGTAAAGTTTCTTATTCGACAGGGAACTTATACAGACCAAATTATTGTGGATTCTATTGTTGGTGCATCTGCAAGCCAATGGGTGAAGTTTACATCAGACCCTGCAAATACTACGGATGTGATTGTTGCCGATAATTCAAACGATTACACATGGAAGTTTAACGGAACGGACTACGTTACTATTGATGGAATTTCAATAAAAAACACTGGTCAAGGTCACGGTATTTTTATGCGTGGATTGTGTAATTATCTTGCCTTTACAAATAATGATATTGAGGTAACAAGGGTAAGCAATCAATACAATGGAGCTATTTATGATTCTAGCGGTATAGCTTCCCTTTCTCATAACATTACTATTTCGGGAAACACAATAACTGGAGGCTTTCAGGGCGTATATGCTTATGGTGAAACATTTGGTGATTATCAGTTGAACTGGGATATTTCGAATAATAACATTTCTAACTATGGTTCAAGTGGAATTTGGGTGACAAGAATCTCTCATTCTAAATGTATTGCAAACAGAATTATTGGCCAACCCAATGTTGTAGGTAGCTATACTGGCATTACATTCCAACATTCTATAAAATCTAGGATTGAGCAAAACAACCTTAAGTGTTATGAGTCAATGGGGATTGAAGTTACGGACAACAGTACTGATGATAGTTTGAAGTGTATGGTGACTAATAATGTGGTTTACTCACCACTTGGTACAACGTTTAATAGCACGTCAAGCCCATTAGCCATATCAGGTACAAATACAGAAGTTGCTTTTAATACGGTATCATTTACCAACAGCCAATATTCAAATGGTGTGCAGATCGTTAGTTACGGCGGTGCCAACGTTAAATTTAGAAACAACATAGTAGTTAATCGAGATACTGGTGCAGTGGTGCGCTATATTCAAAACAGCCTACCTACGTTTAGCAATAACCTTTATTATAGCAAAGGAGATTCATTAGGTGTTGTGTTAGACTCAACCTCTTTCAATATGAATCCACGCTTTTTGGCCGATACATTGTTAATTCCAGGGATCTCAGAGTTAGAATCAGCAGGAACGCCTATTACGGCAATAACGAAAGATATTTTGGACGTTACGAGAAGCACTACCAGTCCAAGTATTGGCGCCTACGAATACACTTATATATGTAATGGCTTGAGCGGAACCTATACCATTGGTGGCACATCACCAGATTATGCAACTATATCATCTGCAGTGGCAGACTTAAATAACAAGGGCATCTGTGATGATGTAACCTTTAATATCCGACAAGGGACTTACATAGAGCGAATCACGGTTAATGAAATTTATAATGCAGGTGATAGCGGTATGGTTATTTTTCAATCAGATCCGGCAAATACGGCTGAAGTAATATTACAAGACTCACTAGACAATATTTCACTTTTTTATTATTGGTTGTTGGATGGAGCCACTCATCTAAAATTTAAAGGATTGACTTTTAATAATAAAAACAATGTACCATTTCAAGGTGGAGCGAATGTTGGCATTGTGAAGCTGAAGGATGTTGAAGATATAGAATTTGATGACTGTACATTTAGTCTTATTGGTTCACTATCAGCAATATACCAACTTGATTCAGGAAGTATAAAAAATCTATCTGTAAAAAATTGCGATTTTATAGGTGGTTCAGATGGATTGAATTTACAAGGTTCAACGGGCGATACAAACTTGGTGATAGAAAACTGCAACTTTACCCAATTTAGATTTAACGGGGTATATGTAGCTTCTTTTGATTCTGTGCGGATGTCCAACAATTATGTGCGCAGACTAGGACTAAATTCTTATGGACAGGCTTTATTGATGCAAGGGGTAACCAATGCTAATGTTTATAACAATAAATTCTATTTTGATGCGGACAATTCACAATCTATTTCCTTTGAAGGTGTCGGATCATCAAGTGGAGAATTCAAATTTTATAACAATCAAATTGCAGGGATTGGACTCCAAGTTAAAGCCGGCGGAACCAATCTGGATTTTCACCATAACTCAATATCAGGGTCTTCCCCTAACTATGTTGCTGAATTAGCCATTTTTAGTTCAAGATTCCAGAATAATCAAGTTGTCAACCAAGATACTGGTCGTGCTGTTTATTTTTTCAGCGGCTCTGGACCCATTTATTCAAACAACAATTTCTTTACTAAAGGTGACACCTTAGCACAAGTAGCCGCCGTTAAATATGTGGATTTAGCTTCCCTGTCGGGTACCGGATTTGATTCATTATCTGTATCAATAGACCCCCGCTTTAAAAACGACAGCATTTTAATTCCTCGAGTTCCCGACCTCGAATCCGCTGGAACCCCATTAGCAGGAATCACCACCGACATTCGCGATAGTTTAAGAAGCACCACCGCACCAAGTATTGGCGCCTACGAATACACCTATGTGTGTGATGGCTTGAGTGGAACCTATACCATTGGTGGCACATCACCAGATTATGCGACCATTTCGGAAGCGGTAGCAGATTTGAATAACAATGGTATTTGTGATGATGTGATTTTTAATATAGCACCTGGAAACTATGGTGGCCAGCATTGGTTCAATGAAATTTATAATGCTGGCGATAGTGGAATAGTAACCTTCCAAAAGGATCCAGGCAAAACAGGTACGGTAATCATTGGCGATACTTTAAATACAACTGAGATTATTGGGAGTCTTTTTACGTTTGACAATTCTGGTTTTGTAACCTTTAAGAACATTGAATTTAATTCTTATGATAATGCTGCATTTGTGTTCGTTAATGATGTTGAACACTTAACGATTGACAGCTGCGTCTTAAAAACAGGGAATGTTTTTGATGGGAGAGATAGTCAGAACGATGACGAACATCTTGCTTCGTACATAAAATTAACCAATTCTAAGATAAAGGCCATTGGAGAAATAAACCGTGGTTCTTCTTGGCGATCTAGAGTAAACCATAGTTGGGAACTTTCGAATAATGATATAACTGCATGGGGAATTGGCAGCCCGGGATATAGTCGTGTGGACTCATTTATTATTATAAACAACAAGATTGATGCGGCTGATTTTGTTGCTTTCTCAGGAACTAACATTGAGTTTGCCAAAAATAGGGTGACCGTATCTAGCGGCTATTACACCAAAGGAATTTGGAGTGGCTGGTTAAATAAGGCTAGGATCTATAACAATTCTTTTGATATTTATTGTACCTCTAAATCTTATAGAGCCGAGGGTATACATATAAATAGTACCGACACAGTTCACATTTATAATAACACATTTAAAATTGGGCATAAATTTGAAGGTGTAGAAAATTCAGGTATTCATCTAGCTGATCGGTGGCCTTTTGTAGCTTATGTGTCTAATAACAATATTTCTCTTGAGAGTTCGGGATATGCATGGAGATTAACTGGAGATGGTTCTAACCCTGGTGAAAAATTCTTTTCAAATAACAACTTGCACGTACTAGAAGATACACTTGCAGTAAAAGATTATACAACCGGTACTTTTACTGCTTTTACTTCCATTTCCGCTTTGAATGTAGCCGGTTTCGATTCCAATTCTGTTTCCGTAAATCCAAATTTCGTTTCAGACACTTTGCTAAAACCCAATTCACCTCTTTTGGACAGCGGTGGAGTTACCCTACCCGGTATTAGTAAAGACATTAATGATGTGGTAAGAACCTCTCCACCAGATATTGGCGCCTACGAATTTCAATTTGTACCATTGGCATCTTCAATTGCTGCAGATGATTCTGCCAAGTGTTTTGGCGATAGCATCATGCTTTTTGCTTCAGCCAATTTTAGTTCAGATTATGAGTGGTTACTAAACGGCGATTCAACTGGAAAAACGGGAGATACGATTTTTGTAACTCAATCTGGCTCATATCAAGCCGTAGCCAATTTTGGGTCTTTGGTAGATACAAGCAACACGCTAAATGTGGTAGTTTCTGATCCTTCATTGGATATTGTAGTTACAGATTCCAATTTTTGCGCGTACGATAGCGCTTGGAGTATCGAAGCCATGGCTATTGGAGGAATTCACGGTACGCGTGTAGGCCCAGCTGATACAAATATTGCAGGACTTTCCTCTGGTCTTCACATAGCTTCTACCGTACATTTTGATGTTCTTCAAAATAACCTGCGCTTAGATGCGGTATCCATATACCCCGAAAACGTAGGTCAATACAGCATTTACGTTTACAACAACTCTAACTCAGCAATTGACTCAGTCAGGTTTAACGTTACCCATACCAAAATCAACAGGGTAGTTCTTGGCTTCGATTTACCTTTGGACACAGGATATTCTTTGAGGTTGGAACCCAATACGGCCCGATTCCAAAGAACTACGGATTACCCAAGTAATATTTACCCACTCACCGATGACAAAGGATTTGTTAGGGTGACCAGAAATGACCAAGGAAATCCTGGCCTAACCAAATGGTACACCTTCTACAACTGGGAATTGTCTAAACCCAATAAATATGCTTACTTATGGGCTGGCAGCCAAACAACAGCTTCATTGAGCAACTTGGGCGAAGGAACTTATATGGTTACGACAACTGACTCTTTAGGATGTATTGCCAGCCAAACGCTCACCCTTACCAACCCAAGTGAGATTTCGAGCTCAGCGGTAATTACCACTGAGAAGTGTAGAGGTAGTTTCGACGGAAATATTGTGTTGACAGCTTCAGGTGATTATTCTCCATTTAATTATGCATGGTCCAACAGCGACTCTACGGCTACCATTAGCAATCTGGCCACTGGAGAGTATTTAGTGACCATTTTCGATGCGAAGGGATGTAGCCAAATAGACACCTTTGATGTGGGCATAGAATCGAACGTTGTACTCGGATTTATTACCAAAAACGCTTCTTGTTTTGGATTTACCGATGGTAACATCAACATGGCGGTTGCTGGTGGCAAAACGCCTTATGTGTTCAATTGGTCCAATAGCTCTACACAGCAAGATCCAGTTGGTTTGGCCGCAGGTAAATACAAGGTTACGGTTACGGATTCACTGAGCTGTATTTACACTGATTCAGTGGTCATCACACAACCTCCTACTGCACCTCAAATAGTTGGTTCATCTACCCAAGATACTATTTGTTTAGGTGATTCCATTACTCTTTCAGGAACTGGTGGTGTTACTTATGCATGGAACAACGGGGCTGTGGAAGGAGTGAAATTCGTTCCCGCTCAAACAAGAAATTATATTGTTACAGGAAAAGACACCAACAGCTGTTTCGGAAAAGACACTGTGAGAATTGTGGTAGATTCATTACCTGCAGTTGGTCTGCAAGCTGATTTTGATTTGTGTACCAACGAAGGTACTTATTTGGTGGGCACACAAAGGGTATCGTACATGTATGCATGGTCTGATGCCAGCACAAATGATTCACTTTGGATTGATACAGCTGGAACGTATTCCTTAATGATAACTGACGCCAATGGGTGTATCAACCTAGATAGCGTGATTGTTTCGCCAGATTCAATTCCTCTTCCAAATTTACCTGTTGATGATAGCATTTGCGCTGGGGGTTCTTTTGCCTTGAGCGCTGTGGCCAATTCGTCCTATACTTACAATTGGAGTAATTCGGAGTCTACCTCAACCATTAACATTACAGATTCAGGAAATTATGCTGTGGTTGTAACCGATCTCAACAATTGTTCGAATTACGATACATTCCATTTGTCGGTTATTGCACTTCCAGTGGTTACATGGGCATCCGGAATTCCGGCTCTTTGTGATAATGATTTACCTGATACGCTTAAAGAAGGCCTCCCATCTGGCGGTGCATTTGTTGGTACCTACTCTGGAAGCGGGATAGCTAATAATATCATTCAACCTCGGTTGTTAACCCCAGGGAATTATCCCGTAAGGTACACAGTTGTAGACACCAGCAACAAACTTAATTGTAGCAACTACCGAGATACTTCAGTAACAGTGAGGCCTTTGCCTAATGTTAAACTTTCAGCTATTTCACCAATTTGTATGAATGGGGGAGTGGATACCATTACCGAACATAGCCCTAAAACGTTAACTACTGGACGCTTCTTTGGAAGTGCAGGAATCATTGAAGATTCTATTGGAATATTTGATCCGATGGTAAATGGAGCTGGCATGGACACCATTTATTACAGATATACCGATATCAATGGCTGCTCTGATACTGCCTCGCGAACCATTACGGTAAAGGATTCCACTTTTATTTCATTCGCTTCTAGCTTACAATTTTGTGTAAACGACACCTTTGTGATTCTCACTGAAGCAGATTCGGTACCCAGTGGAAAATATGGATCTTATTCTGGAAAGGGTGTTGTAAACGGTAAAAAATATTGGCCTCAACAAGCAGGTTATGGCTTTGATACCCTGACATACGCTTATACCAATATCAAAGGATGTAGAAGTACAAACTTTAGGGTAATTCAAGTTGATTCGTTGCCGATAGTTGGCCTATTTGTAGACGATACATGCCGCAATGCTGCGCCACTTGTGCTAACGGGAGGTACACCTTCCGGTGGAACATATTACAATAACGTTCAAGGAAATATTTCCGGAGATTCTTTAAAGCCTGGCTTATATGCTGCTGGCCTTCAGAATATGAATTATTGGTATGAGCACCCAACTACGGGATGTAGAGACTCGGTTTCAACACAGATGACCATTTTCGCGAAACCCATTGTTCGATTTGCACTGCCAGATAGCTCCATTGAAAACTGCATTGATGCCATCCCAGTTCCTCTTTCAGGTTACAGTCCAATTGGTGGTTATTTCACTGGACGAGGTCTGAATCCGGCTGGAAACAAATTTTTAGCTGATAGTGCGGGCGTAGGTACCCACAGATTGGTGTATCATTATGAAAACGTAAATCATTGTAGAGATTCTGTAGCTGATACCGTCATCGTACACGGATTGCCCGTAGTTTCACTAAACTATCTTGATAGTGTTTGTTCCAATGCGCTTCCTGACACCATCAAAGGTGGTTTGCCATTGGGTGGCGTTTATTCTGGATTTGGAGTTAGCGCTAGTGGCATATTCTCAGCTTCACTAGTAGGAAAGGGTGCCGGAAAAACAATTACTTACACCTATACAGATAGCAACTCTTGTGTAAATTCTGCGACGCAGGTATTTAAGGTAGATACGGTTACTCCAATCTCCATGACACTTATTCCTTCGATATGTGTAAATGCACCGATGGATACTTTAAAGCAAGCCTCAATAAACTCGGGTAATTTTATTTACAAATCCAGAGGAAGTGTTACGAACAATGTGTACAATCCTCAGTTGGCTGGTGTTGGACTCGATACGGTTACTTATGTCTACACCAACTTGTTTGGTTGCCAAGATTCTATCATAGAAACCAGAAAGGTTGATTCAGTTACTACGACTACGGTTATTGTTCCTACTAACCGCCAAGAAGTGTGCAACAACAGTAATTCCTTTGCGCTCACATTTGGATATCCGGTGGGTGGATATTTCTCACCAGGACAGGGTATTGTGAATAATAATTTTACACCTTCTCAAGCCAAAATTGGTCCCAACAACATCATTTACACCTTTACCAATGCATTTGGATGTGTAGATGTAGACACAGGACAAATAGTGGTTAATGCGAGTCCGATAGTTTCGATGGTTGGAGATACCATTTGCTTGAATAATGGCCAAGTAGTTATGAACTCAGGACAACCCGCCATAGGTGGAACTGGAAGATACGCAGGCAAGGGCATGATAAACGATACGCTTTTTGATCCGCTTTTTGCCAATATTGGTAACAACCTCATTACCTATTCTTTCACCGATACCAACAATTGTTCTAATTCTTCAAGTGGAAACATGAGGGTAAATTCACTCCCAATAGTCAATTTCGTGCAGCCTTTACCAGTTTGTGGAAACATAGATACATTCAAGTTAGCAGGTGGATCGACCACAGGATTGAAAAAATATTACAAGGGCGCTGGGGTGATAGACAGTACGGGAAGTTATGTGGCCTCAATTGTAGGCAAAGGAAAAGATACCTTGACTTTTGTGGGTATTAACCCCACAACGGGTTGTATGGATAGCGTTGTAAAGATACTTGTTGTAGACAGTGTACCTTTAGTAAGTATTGATACCATTGCCGATTTATGTGAAGGAGCTGCAACCTTTACGCTTAACCAGGGTAAGCCAAAAACGAGTGGGTCAGGAACATACAGTGGGCCTGGTGTATTGAGTGGTCGGTTTTTCCCTTCATTGGCGGGAATTGGTTCGCATGATATAATATATAGATTTACCAACCTAAAAGGTTGTTCTAATGCCGATACCACAGAACTTACGATAAGCCCAAAACCCATTATGGGCGCAGCAACGCTGCCAAGCTATTGTGTACATCAAATGGCAGACACGCTTAAAGGTGCATTGCCACTGGGCGGAAAATATACTGGACTTTTTGTGGACACCTTAGGGCTGTTTTCTCCTGATTCCGTTGGTTCTTGGAAAATCACCTATTCGTTTACCGATTCTAATAATTGCAGCAATTCAGTTGATCAATTTGCAACAGTGAGGGCACTTCCCAATGTTGGTTTGGTGTTCGATAGCAGCGTTTGTATTAATGCGGGCAACTTGCTGTTACAATCTGGTACCCCTCGAGATTCACGTGGAAAATACAAGGGACAAGGCGTACACAACGGGTTTTATGTTCCTGACTCAGTAGTGGGTGGTAGGGATACTTTGTGGTATGTCTACACCGACCAATATGGTTGTATAGATTCAGCTGGGCAATCTATAAGAATAGATAGTTTAACGCCTATTTCCATTTCGGGAATCCCATTTATTTGTACTTCACAAGATCCGATCGATT
The DNA here is from genome assembly GCA_020435995.1 of Flavobacteriales bacterium. Taxonomy (GTDB): domain Bacteria; phylum Bacteroidota; class Bacteroidia; order Flavobacteriales_G; family Salibacteraceae; genus JAGQYO01. The sequence continues at coordinate 16,641 of JAGQYO010000020.1, forward strand.
TAAAACCTTATGCGGTTCCCAAAGGTGGTAAGTTTAGTGGAACAAGCATTATCAACAATAGCTTTTACCCCAGGTTGTTGAGCCCTGGAAGTTACTTTTATAATTACGTTCATACCGATTCTAATGGTTGTGTAAACACTTATAGCGACACCCTTTCGGTTAGGCCACTCCCAGTGGTTCAACTTTCTGCCGATACGGCCATTTGTGATGGTTTTTCTGCGGTATTGGTTGCCGGTGGAGGTGTTTCCTACAAATGGGATAACGGTGATTACAGAAAACTACGCACCGTTGCACCTAAGGTAACTACGGCTTATTCAGTTACTGTAACCAACCAATATAACTGTTCAAGTAATGCGAGCGTGAGGGTCAGTGTACAAGACCAAATTCAGGTCTTTTCTACCTCTTCTCCTGCAAGTTGTGGTAAAGATGATGGTGCCGGATTTGTTACGGTAAACAGAGGTAAACCTCCCTATAACTATTATTGGTCGAATGGAGAAAGAACTTCTACTGTTAGGGGTTTAAAATCGGGCGTTTATCAGGTAACAGTGCAAGATGCTAATCGATGTCAACAACTGGGAATCGTAAATATCTCGGATAAGGATGGTCCTGCAATTACGATAAACCAAACGGTAAACAACAACTGTTTTGGAGATAAAAAAGGAAGTATTCAAGCTAGTGCTACTGGAGGAACCGGTGCATTAAAATACTTTTGGACAAGTGGTCAAAAAACGGCTTCAATTTCTGGCCTTCCTGCAGGTAGATATGACCTAAAAGTGGTGGATGAGAAAGGATGTAATGGGGTAAAATCTGTGACCATATTCCAATCGGCCGAAATAAAAGTTAGGTCTGAAGTACAAGAGCCAGCGTGTAATACCACAAATGGACAAATTTCGGTCCTGACTTCTGGTGGTGCTGGCGGATTCACTTACAAGTGGTCTCCTGGAGGCGGTGCATCTGATACCCTTAAAAATATTGGAGCTGGTCTTTACCATTTGGTTGTTACCGATTCGAAAAGCTGTACTGATACTTTCACTTATAATTTATCCACCCAAAACGCTCCACAGGTGCGATTGGACAGCATATCATTGGCTAATTGTGGTGCCGCAGATGGAGCTATTTTCATTGCTGAAGTAGGCCATGTTGATACCTACTTGTGGTCGAATAGCGATACAACCCAAGATTTGTTGAATGCATCGGCTGGTCTATATACATTAACTGCCTCCGATTCGCTCGGTTGTCAATCTATTCAGACCTATGAGTTACTCACTCGTGGGCCGAAGGAAATACGCATTTGTTATGTTACTGGAGATCATGCTTCTGGATATACCAAGGTGGTTTGGGATTCTACTGGAATGACTTCCACAAGTAAAGTAAATGTTTATCGCGAGTCGTCCTCACAAGGATCATTCTTTAAACTTCTTACCACACCTGCCACAAATAGTCCTTATTATATGGATACGTCCTTCGATAACTCAACGCTCATTGGAAATTATAGAGTTACATCGGAAAATCAATGTGGAACAGAAAGCGAGGCACAAGTAAATCACTTGGCAATTTTGGCTTCTGCCAAAAAATTAACTGATCAAGTGGTGCAGGTTAATTGGTCGAAATATAGCGGGCTCCCCATTGCACAGTATTACATTTATCGCCATTCTACTTCTCAAGGAACGGAGTTGTTGGACAGTGTGGTTTCGACCAACACAACATACATAGACTACAATTCACCACTCCAAGATGAGGTCTTGTACTATTATATTTCTGCGCGAAACGCTTCGACTTGTGCAGGATCTGAAGCTTTAATTAATTCCAATTTAACCCGAGATTTAGGACGTAAAACCGTCGGGTTTTCGGAACCTGTAGTTTCCAACTATTCAGTGAAGGTTTGGCCAAATCCAAATGCTGGTGAGTTTAATTTAGAATTGAAGGGCAGAAGTACAAGCGCATTGTTGATTCGAATTTTCGATAATAGAGGTCAAATTCATTATGAAAAATCCATAGAGGAACTCAATGAAACTTTGGTGTATTCTTTAAAAATGTTGGATATTAGCAGCGGAATCTATTATTTACAAGTTGTGGATAGCAAGGAAGTAAGCACACAACAAATAATAGTTAACCGCTAGTTGGTGTGACTTACTTGAATCTCAGAATATTAGCTTTTTTATTGTTTTGTTCGGGTTTCGCCCGAGCCCAAAACTTTAATTGGGTTTCGCATATCGGATCAGCTACTGGCCATGAATCAGTTTCTGCACTTTCAGTTTCATCTCAAGACTCTGTGATTTATGGAGTTTCTTTTACCGATACACTCAATATAAACGGAAGCAAATCAACTGCGGCGGGAGGAAAAGACGTTCTTCTTCACAGCCTAGATTCAAACGGAGCCGCAGCTTGGAATAATCCCATCCACTTCAGCTCCAACGGAGCATCCGATGCAGTAAGCGATATAGCGTATTACGCTTTTGGTTCTTCTCATTACGTTACGGGATGGTTAGATGATACTACCCGAGTCGGGGCCATTACAAATGTGTACGCCAAAGGCGGCACTTTTTTCCTTTCTAAAATTAGGATTAACGGAGCAATTGATTGGGTCATACCAGATACCAACCTTTCGGTGAGCAAGGGGAAGTCGGTTGCGACAGATAATTCGGGTAACGTGTACCTCTTGGGAGAATATGTGAATACCCTTGTTCTCAATAAGTCTCCTTTGGTTACCTACCAAGATAGTGGCTTAGGTGATGTGTTTGTTGCGAAGTACAACTCTTCTGGTGTTTTTCTATGGAGCAAAAGAATTTATGGCGCTCAAAAAATTGAAGGCATTGCCATTCGATATAATGTAAGTTCCAACGAAGTGATCGTAGCAGGAAATTTTATGAATAACGTCTACTTTGATAATTCTTCATCATTTCTAAGCTCCGCGACAGCCAATAAAAAGGATGTGTTTATGGTTCGCTGTAACGCTAGTACGGGAGCTATGGGAACACCACTTCGAATTATTTCTTCTACTGATCATGTAGAAGCATTTGATATGGCAGTTGACGCATCTGGAGGAGTAGCTTTAACAGGTGGATTTTTTACCAATTATAGTGCGGGATCATTTAACAGAACTTCAAACGGACTACAGGATATTTTTGTTGTGAAGGTCAATGCTTCAAACGCCGTAGTATCTGCCTTACAATATGGAGGCACCAACAGCGAATCAGGTAAAAAAGTATTGATTTCGAGCAACAATATTGTGATTACTTATGGCGCTTATAAGTCGTCTAATATTAATTTTTCAGGTAAAATAATTAGCACAAGCAGCACACAGGATGCTTTTCTACTGGCAACTGATTTTTCAGGAGCACAGTTTGGAGCAAAAGGTGGTCTCATGTCGCTGCCTACTGACATCATGAACACTTATGCGCTGGCATTGACCAACCAAAAAGCATATATCTCAGGTGATTTTAAGGGAAGAGCAAAATTTGGTACCACGGATACCCTAACGTCTATGAGTTTTTCATTTTATGATGGCTACCTTTCACAGGTAAAATCCAGCTCTATTTATTGTACGTTTAACGATACCCTGGTTACATCCAACTTTCGTTCTTTGGCCTCTAATAACTTTATTTGTGTGGGAGATACAGGAACAATTACTTCAAAAGCGACATCTCCTTACACCTTTCAATGGTTTAAAAATGGCAGCGCTATTACCGGAGCAACTTCAAACAATTTATCTGTAGTTGATTCGGGTAAGTACCATTTAAAGCTCACACTACCAGCACTCAATTGCTCCGAAGCAACCAAAGACATTCGGGTAAAATTAGATTCGCTTCCCATCGTAGAAATCACGGCAGATACTTTTTGTATCGCAGCGGGCTTTCATCCCATCTTGCTTAAGCCTAGCTATTCAATTTCAAATTCAACTATTTCGAGCACAGCTGGTGGCGTAGTAGGATTCCCGCCCAATTTCCAACCTACTTCTGCAGGAATTGGAGTGGATACAGTAACTTACACTTACAAAAACATTTTTACAGGATGTGAAGCAACTGACGTTGGCTATTTTAAAGTGAACGCTAATCCCGTGATTACAGTTAATAATGTAAAAAGCTATTGTAACAATGATGGACCTGACACGCTGCGATTTCAAACGCCAGTTCGATTTCCCATCAACAAATATTCGATGACTCCTGCTGTTGGAATTGTAAATGATTCAATATTTTATCCATCTAGGGTAAATGCGACTACACACGCAATTAGTTATGAAGTAACCGATACCAATGGCTGCAAGGTTCAAACAAATGTAAATGTAACTGTTAACCCTGTTCCGAATGTTGGGTTTATGATTTCTCCCAATAGGCTTTGTAGAAATGCCGTGCCCGTTAACCTTACTGGAGCATTTCCAACTGGAGGTGTTTTTTCGGGAAGAGGTATTGCTCATGGTACATCGGGAAAATACATTGCTGATTCGGTACCTAAATCAATGTTTAGGGATACCTTAAAATACACGGTTACCAACGGCTTTGGATGTGTTGCCGATACGGTTCAATACATGACAATTGACACCGTACCAGTGGTTAGCCAAACCATACCAACTGGGATTTGTGAAAGTGATTCTATTATCATTCTTTCAAGTGGTAAGCCTGTTGTGTTTTATTTCAACGAAAGCTCTGGATATACAGGAAGCCCATTTTTGAGTTCTAATGATGAATTTTTTCCTCGGCAGGCGGGGCCAGGAAAGCACGAAGCTAATTATTGGTTTAAAAACAAATTGGGTTGTAGTGATACCACCAGAGGCGATTCGATAACCGTACATGCCAATCCAGTGGTTACTATCGTTCCCCACCCTGGTGAATCGGGTTTTGGGTCTTATTGCGAAAATGGAGCTGCAGTTACCTTTAACCAAGCTCAACCTGCGGGAGGAACCTATTATTTTCAGGGAAAACCTTTGGTAAATGGCGTGTTTAATCCTTATGCCTCTAACGTAAATGTGGGTATCGACTCGGTGAACTATGTTTACACCGATGCCAATGGGTGTGTTGGAAAAGCAGGAGATGAGGTAAAGGTGAAATCAAAACCCAACATCATATATCCAAGTCTATCATTTTCGCCAGTTTGTAATAACTCAAAACCAATAGACATCATAGCCATGGGCGATACCTTGCTGAGTCCTCCGCCGTCGAAAGGAGGCTGGTTTACATTCGATACTATTGTTAGGCTCACCACGATTAATCCTGCTGATTATGTGCCTCCAACGAGTTATGAGGCAGTATCCAAAGAGCTGTTTTACATTTATGTAGACACAGGAACTTCTTGTGGTGACACGGCAAGCCAATATTTTACTGTAAATCCAGCGCCAGAAGTAGAAATCACAGGAAGAAAAGATGCTTGTGATGGCATCGCTTCTTCTCTCACAGCTGATGGAGGAATTATTTATGTGTGGAGCACAGGCGACACAGCCAAATCCATCACTTTTGTACAAAGCGAAGCTACAATCTATAAAGTAACCATTACCAATTTTAGTGGTTGCCTCGACTCCACGGCTTATGAAGTAACAATGACTCAGGGAAACTACTTTAAGGCAAAGCCTGATAGCACAACCTTACAAAAAGGCCAGGACACCTATCTGGATGTTTTAGCACGTAATTTCCCTTCTGATACCATCGACATTATTGGAGAGTTCAGGGTGCTTACACTGCCGTATGAGGCAGAAGTGTGGCGTGAGGATATGGGCATCAGCGGCAAGCACAATTCGAACTTTTACTATAAACCCAATATTGATTTCAGACGCATAGATTCAGTTCAATACAAAATGTGCGACGCTACTTGCGTGAATATTTGTGATTCGGCGTGGGTAAAATTCAGGGTATTAGGCGATCCCTATGAGTTTTTACCGAATGGCTTTTCGCCCAATGGTGATGGTATAAACGATACATGGCAGGTGCCTGGAATTGAACTCTATCCAGATAATGAATTGTTTATTTATAACCGCTGGGGTGATTTGATTTTTTCAGCAGCTCCTTATGCAAATGATTGGGATGGACAGCCATCTACGGGATTACGGATTGGAGGATCAAACGCTGTTGATGGCACGTATTTCTACGTTTTAAAAATGGGTGAATCAGAACCAATAAAAGGAACCATAGAATTGAAATCGAAATAATGAAGAGTTTAGTTCTATATGTAGCATTGATTTTTGGGGTATTGACTGCTTTTGGTCAAAAGATACCTGAGACCTCGCTATATATACTTCACCAGCCTTTTGTGAATCCTGCTTCAGTTTCAAAATATGGCTCCATGAGTGGTGCATTTAGTTTTAAGCAACAATGGGTGGGTTATGAAGGCGCACCTCAAAGCTTGTTTGCTAATTTTAATATGCCATTAAAACGTGATCGAACTGCCGGGGGATTAATCTCCAATGACAAGTTGGGCATCCACAATACATTTAAGATTCAGGGGTTGTACGCACAAAAATTTAGAATCGATCGCACCAGTTTTTTCTCATTGGCGGTAACGCCTGGCATTGATTTATTACAAAATGACTATGCTGCAGTTCAAACTGATTATGCCAACGATCCGTTGTTTTCTGGAAATTCTGTTTCCATGTTTTCGGTTAACATGGGGGCGGGCGGATATTATTACGCCAAGAAACTTTATGCAGGTATAGCCATCCCAGAGTTTTTCTACAACCACTTTGAGGCGGTAAATCCGGGAGAAAATAAAGGCAAGCTAACACTTAACTTAAAGAATATGCCCCTCTATTTTATGGGGGGATGGAAAACCGATGTAGGTAAATTTATTACCTTAAAACCATCTTCCATGGTGCGCTATCAACCAGGGTCGGCCTTGCAGGTGGATGTAACTTGCCTAGCGGAATATCGCGAGCAAATTGGTTTCGGTATCACTTACAGAACTTTAAACTCACTTAACTTCATTGCCAGTTATCAGATAAATAGAGATTTTAAAGTTGGATATGGCTATAATACCCAATTGGGCTCTCAACTCAATACCTATAACAGTGGCACACATGAAATAGGTTTAATGTTTGGAACTGGTAATATGAAGCGGTCGAACGTTAATCTTCCAAAGAAAATTAAGAAGTATAAAAAAGCGAAACTCAAGGAGATTCAAAAGGCCATGAAAGCCACTGAAAAAGAAAGGAAGAAGAAGGACAAAGACGCTGTACCCCTTGAACCTGGAGGAAAACGCAAGAAACAACCGTATAGGTAGTCCATCGGGGTTTACGATAAATCTCTAGCTTTCCAAGCTGTAGCGGCACTTACAAAAACCACCACGGAAATTGAACTTAACGGCATGAGTATGGCTGCCACAATGGGAGTGAGGGCACCTTGTACAGCGAAATACATACCTACAACATTGTATAGAAAAGACAGCGCAAAACTGAGTTTTACAATTTGCATACTCGACCTGCTGAACTTTAAATATGAAAGTATTTTATTAAAATGCCCGGAATCTAAAATGGCATCACATGCCGGTGAAAAGGAATAAACATCGTCAGAAATAGCGATTCCCACTTGTGCCTGCTTCAAAGCACCTGAATCGTTCAATCCATCGCCTACCATTATTACTTTATGATGATGTGCATTTAGGTTTTCAATGTATTCTAGTTTGTCTTTTGGGCTTTGACTAAATAGAATTTTGTCCTTTGAAAAATATGGAAGCCAATCTTGCATGTTTGCCTTGTGATCGCCAGTGATCAAATGCAGGTCGTATCCATATTCCTTTAATTGTGTGAGCAGTTCGCCGTAACCTTCTCGCATACTTGTTTTCACCTTAAAGTAGCCCTTATAGGTATCGTTTATGGAAATATGCACAGCTGAGTCTTCCGCTGAATCTTGTATTTCAAGAAAAGCGGGTGAACCTACTTTTACGGAATATCCGTTTACCCCGCCCATGATGCCCTTGCCAGTTATTTCCTGAAAATCCGAAACTAAGGGTCTAGAATCCGATGCGGGGAGGTAGTCATAAATGGCCTTGCTCAACGGATGTATTGAGCTCCAACACAAATGTTTTACGGCTAACAATTCTTCTGCGGAGAGTCGTTTGTTTCCATGAAATAACACTTCTTGTGCTTGGTTTTTTGTAATGGTTCCCGTTTTGTCAAAGACAATGGTGTTGGTTTTGGCTAGGTTTTCTACCACTAGGCTATTCTTTAAATAAAAACCAAACCTACCGAGAATGCGAATGGAATTTCCCAGCGTGAACGGAAGTGAAAGTGCTAAGGCACATGGGCAGGCTATAATTAAAACTGCTGTAAAAGCTTCAATGGCAATTTTGGGGTCGTTAAATTGCCAAAATACCCAACTACCTACGGCGATGAACATAATAACTACGGTAAAATACTGGCTTACTTTATCAATAATAGATTCATAACCTGAGCTTTTCTGAGTTTTGAATGCAGCCTGATTCCACAAATCGGTTAAGTAGCTCTGCGACACAGGTTGTTGCACAATTAAATGAATGGACTCGCCTTGTTGCCGACCTCCTGCATAGATGAGGTCGCCTTTTTGTTTTCCTACGAGTTCCGATTCTCCAGTAACAAAGCTGTAGTCGATGGTTGCACGGGAGGTAATAAGAATACTATCTGACGGTACTAATTCGCCATTTCGAATTAATATTTCGTCTCCTTTTTTAAGCTGATTCACTAAGATTCCTTTTTGATTATTATTCTGAACCAGGGTAACCGCAAGCGGAAAATAAGATCGGAAATCCCTTTCGAAACTCATGGCAGAATACGTTTTTCCCTGAAACCACTTTCCTACCAAGAGAAAGAAGACCAAACCACTCAATGAATCGAAGTAACCAAAACCTGTGTTTGAAATTACTTCGTAGCTGCTGCGAAAGAACAAAACGAAAATACCGAGTGATATGGGCACATCAATATTGATGATTTTGTGTTTGAGTCCTTTATATGCCGAGGTGTAATAGTCGCGGGCAGAGTAGAGTAGAATTGGAATGCTCAATATCAAATTCAGCCAAGCAAAAATGTCTATGTAATGAGCCTCATCCTTAAATTGAAAGGAGAAATATTCTGGAAAGCTCATAAGCATAATGTTCCCAAAACAAAACCCGGCAACCCCCATTTTAATGAGCAATTGGCGTTGAATATTTTGGTTTGCTTGTTCCTTGGTACCCTCTAAGTTGATATCGGGCGGATAACCGATGCTGGCCATTAATTCTACCAATTTTCTGAGGCTGATTTCATCTTCTTTAAAATTTATTTTGGCAGTTTTCTTTACGAAATTCACTACTGAACTGGATACCCCAGCATTCAACTTGTGCAAGTTTTCAAGAAGCCAAATGCAAGACGAACAATGAATATTTGGGATGTAGAAATTTACCGTTCGAAAATTTCCTTCTTTAAAATAAAAAAGTTGGTCGGCAATTTCTTCGGTATCGAGAAAGGCGAATCGTTCGCCGAATGATGTTGTTTTAACCCTGTTGGTGGGTCGGTCAATTTCATAATAGTCACAGAGACCGTGTTCGTTCAGAATTTCATAAACGGTTTTACAACCCAAGCAGCAAAATGGCTTTTCGTCTAACCAGACCAAGTCATTTTCGCAAAGTTCGTTGCAGTGCGCACAATTATGTGAAGGTGTATTATTTGGATTTGCCATTAGGGGCAAAAGTCAAGTAAAGTACAGTTGATGCTCCACGAGCTTCAACATGCTTAAAAAAAAGTCTTAGTTTTTAAATCCGTCGGCTACCACCAGGTCCTTGGTGCCATGGGTCCAAGAATAGAATCCCTCGCCACTTTTCACACCTTTTTTGCCTGCCATTACCATATTCACCAAAAGCGGACATGGGGCGTATTTAGGATTTCCAAATCCATCGTAGAGCACATTCATGATGGACAAGCAGACATCCAAACCTATAAAATCAGCCAACTGAAGCGGCCCCATTGGATGAGCCATGCCCAGTTTCATAACCGTATCAATTTCTTCTACTCCTGCCACGCCTTCGTGCAGGGTAATGATGGCTTCATTAATCATCGGCATAAGGATTCTATTGGCTACAAAACCGGGATAATCATTAACCTCAACAGGTACTTTGCCGAGTTTTACCGACAATTCCATTACTTGTTTAGTAACCTCATCCGAAGTTGCGTAGCCACGAATTACTTCCACCAATTTCATTACCGGAACGGGATTCATAAAGTGCATACCAATTACCTGTGCTGGGCGCTGGGTAACAGCCGCAATTCGTGTAATAGAAATAGAAGATGTGTTGGTCGACAACAAACAACCCGCAGGTGTGTGTTGGTCCATATCTTTAAATATTTTTAGTTTGAGGTCGATGTTTTCGGTAGCAGCTTCCACCACCAATTCACGATCGGATAGAGCGCTGGCCATATTGGTAGAAGTTTGGATATTTCCAAGGGTGGCGGCTTTGTCGGCTTCGGTTATTTTTTCCTTCGCAACCATTCGATCCAAATTTTTTGAGATGGTACTTATGGCCTTATTCAAATTGTCTTCTGAAACATCAACCAAATTCACTTTGTACCCGCTTTGAGCAAATACATGTGCAATTCCATTTCCCATTGTTCCTGCCCCTATCACTGCTACTTTTTCCATATTAACCAATGCTTTTGAATGTATTAATTGAGCTCAAAAATAAAACAAAAAGAAGGGGAGAAAAAGAGCTATTTGCCCCTTCCTTGTACCACTATAAGTACCGTGTAAATGAGAATTTTAAAGTCGAGAAACAAGGACATATTCTCCATGTACAGAATGTCGTACTTCATTCGCTGAACCATTTCGTCCACATTTTCGGCGTAGCCATACTTCACTTGCCCCCAAGATGTAATCCCGGGTTTTACTTTTTGAAGATAGGCGTAATGTGGTGCTTTTTCAAGGATTTGTTCAATAAAATATTGTCGTTCTGGGCGGGGACCAACAAGGCTCATATCACCTTTTAGCACATTCCAGAATTGCGGAATTTCATCGATGCGCGTTTTGCGCATAAAGCGGCCAAATTTGGTGATTCGCGGATCGTTTTCACTAGAGAGTTGAGGGCCACTCTTTTCTGCATCAGCGTACATCGACCTGAATTTGTACATTACAAATGGTTCATTGTACAAGCCAATTCTTTCGTGAGAGTAAAATATTGGCCCCTTCGATTCTAATTTAATCAATATGGCGGCAACCAAATAAACGGGAATGCACAGCACCATGGCTACAATAGATACTACAATATCAATAATGCGTTTCATGGATTTTTGCCAAGCGGGCATTATTTCCTGGTTAATCTGAATAAGCGGGGCCCCAAATATGGAAGTCATTTTTACCGATCCAGCCAAAATATCGTAGATGTCGGGTATCACACTGATATTCACGTTTTCTTCCTTAAGCACATTGAGCACCTTCCCAATTTTGGAATGTTCTGAGGTTTCGGCGGCAATAATAATTTCCTCTATGTCGTGTTCCTCTATGATACTCGACATGTTGTTTACATGACCTAAGTGCGGTAGGTGTGAATTTAAAATAAGTCCATCATTTCCATTGATATGCAGGTAGCCAATAAACTTAAACCCCGATGATTTTTTTTGACCTTCAAGCTCCTGAAAGAGTTCATAAGCTTTTTCATTGCTTCCGATGAGCAATGAATTGAATCCTAGAAGTCGGTTGTGAATTTTATAGGCGGTATTGCTGCTCAGAATAAACCTCAGAATAAATGTGGCGAAGAAATGAAGGCAAAACAGGGAGGCAAAACTCAAGTAGTAAACCTTATAAGAAATGATAACATCATCTAAGAGCAACCCGAAAAAAATGACAACCACACCTATTAAAGTTTGGAGTAGGGTTTGGCCCATCTCCTTCAACCTCGATTTTCGATAAATCTGATGGTAGGTAGCGGTTACCCAATAAAACAGCAGCCAAGCCAAGGGGATAATGGCCAGGCCAAGAAAAAAACGATCGTTGAAGATTATATTCGGCTCACCGGGAATAATGGGCGGTTCGAGGTAGGTTTTTCTATAAATGAAGAAGACAGTCCATGCAAACGCAGCCGATAAATAATCGGCAATTAGGTACCTTATAACTTGTAAACGCTGATTCACTGATGAACAATCTTTAAGTTATCAAGGTAAACATGTCCTTCGCTGGCTCCGTTTGGCAAATAGCAGGTAAAATACACTTGGAAGAAGGATGCCGTTTCTGCAGCACTTACATAAGGGGTCATGAATACGTAAAGTTTTTTCCAAACTTCCTCTCCGTTAGAATTTGTAGGTTTTATCGTGAGTGCGGTGGCCGTCGTGGGCGAGCCTGAAGTGTAGTAGGCTTTCAAAAGAATGTCAAACGGGATATTGCTTCTAATATCTAATTCTAGGTAAACATCGTTACCAAACTTTGGAAGGGTTAACAAATCTTGGTTTCGCCCTGTATATTTTGGTTTTTCTGGCGTGACGAAAATCCCTCCACATGCTGATCTTTCGAAAACAATGGCAGGATCTTTTACACGTAGGATATTCACATTTGAACCAGCAACCGAATCGAAGGAAATACTAATATCTTCAAAATCTTCCTTCCACGGAAAAACCACATTTGGGCGGTATTTTACAACTGGGTTAATCTGGCTTACCTCATCTTTAACGAGATTAATACGGCTTTCAAATCCATCGTAAAAAGGATAAATGGCCCTTTCTGATGTTACGCCACTGCGTACGATGCCCGGAAACATGGTAACCACTAAATTGCCTTCTTTGAGTACCGGTATTTTATTGGGGAGTTCATAAGCGCCTAGGTTATCCTCTTCAACATACACCCAAGCATCGTAGATTCTACTGGATGCCGAACCTTCCACCAAATAATTGGTTGATACCGTCATAGATTTAACTTCCATGATAGCGGGAATGCCATCCGTATCCGACTTTTTACAAGATGAAAGTATGAGCCCGAATAGGGCAACATGCAGAATAAATAAAAAGGTGCGGGTATCTTTCAAAACTTAAGCTACGCTTAACGAGGCCGCGAAGATATTATTGTATTTATAAGAATGTACTTTACCCCTGATAAAGGCCCGGAGAAAGACGAAGTTTATCCAAAATTTGATGAGCCACCGACATGGCGTTGTATCCATCGTTGATGGTTACAGCAGGAATGCTATCGTTTTGAATACTTTGTGCAAACGACCGAAGTTCTTCTTCAATAGCGTTGATGGGTATAATCTTGGGTTTTTCAAAGTAAATTTCTTTTAAACCCTTGCCATTTCCTGGGTCAACCGTAATTGAAAGTGGGTCTGGGTCGCCCACCACGTTTTTTATTTTTACGATTTCCACTTCCTTATCCAAAAAGTCGACGGAGATGTAAGCGTCTCTCTGAGAGAAACGAGATTTTCTCATGTTTTTTAATGAAATACGACTCGCCGTGAGGTTGGCCACACAGCCATTATCAAATTCAATTCGGGCATTGGCGATATCAGGGGTATCACTTATTACCGCCACGCCTGAGGCACTTATGTTTTTGATATTAGAGTTTACAATACTCAATACAATATCAATATCGTGAATCATGAGGTCAAGGATAACCGGTACATCGGTACCTCGAGGGTTGAATTGAGCCAATCGGTGTGTTTCGATAAACATGGGGTGGCTGATGCTCTCTCTTGCAGCCTGAAATGCAGGATTAAACCTTTCTACATGACCCACTTGAACTTTAACATTAGCCTCTTGGGCCAATTCGATGAGCTTGCGCGCCTCATCCAAAGTATTGGTTAATGGTTTTTCAATAAAAACATGTTTTGACTTCTTAATGCTCTTTTCGGCACACTCAAAATGAGATAAGGTAGGAGTTACCACGTCCACCACATCCACACTGTCAATCAATTCATCAATAGAATCAAAGCGTGTAATGCCATATTTTTTTTCTGTTTCAAGTGCGTTGAGTAACAGTGGATCGAAAAACCCAACCAGTTGGTACTCTTCTATTTGCTTTAAACATTTAATGTGGATTTGGCCCAAATGGCCTGCTCCCAGTACCCCAATTTTTAACATATACCTGATGATTTCCTCTTGGACTCAAATTTAGCCAGTCGGGTAGGCAGGGTTGACACATAAAAAAGTTAATATGAAGATAAAAGAGTTAATAAAACTCACTTTACGAGGCTTTCGAATTCTCTACTTTTGTGCGGCAATGAATAAACTGGATACATACAAGCATGTGGGCATGCGGCGTAAGTTGGTGAATGAACTCAAAGAACTGGGCGTAACTCACTCCGAAGTGTTGATGGCTATTGATAAGGTCCCTCGCCATTTGTTTCTAGATAAAGCCTTTGAAAAACAGGCCTACGAAAACATTGCCTTTCAAATAGGAGCAGGGCAAACCATTTCGCAGCCTTATACGGTAGCTACGCAATCTGCACTTCTTGAAATTAAAAAAGGAGACAAAATCCTAGAAATTGGAACGGGTAGCGGGTATCAAACGGCCGTATTGCTTGAGCTTGGGGCTAAGGTTTACAGCATTGAACGCCAGAAGGAGTTATTTGACAAAACCAAAGTGCTTTTGCCCTCCTTGGGCTACAAGGCCCAATTGTATTATGGCGACGGATACAAAGGGAAATCGGCATTTGCACCATTCGACAAAGTGATTATAACTTGTGGGGCACCATTTGTTCCGCCAGCCCTAGTTGAACAACTCAAAATAGGTGGTATTATGGTTATTCCCGTAGGTGAAGGTCGTGTGCAATCTATGAAAAGGATTACTAAAAAGGCGAAGGATGGATTGATTGAAGAGGAATTTGGTAATTTTAGTTTTGTTCCCATGCTTGAGGAACGCCAATGACCATTTAAATAATAAATTCTTTTTTATTTCGTTTCCGCATTCATCTCAAATACCTCATTCATGATTAAAATAAAAACAACACTCATAATTAGCTCAATTTTCTTTGTTTTCAGCTCGGCTTATGCGCAAAAGGAGGTAGATAGTTTTAAACCTTCTCAGGGTTCTACAGGAATTGTATTTAATGTTTCAGGAATAGTTTCTAATATAAACCTAAGTCCTTCGGCAGATCCTTTTGGAAACAACCTATTGCTTGGTAGGCATTATTTAAGAGACCAACACGTTATCCGAGTAGGGCTTGGAATTACCTCTTCGAACGATAAAGTATCGCTGATCGATTCTGTGGGTTCTTTACAAAGAACACTTGATTCTACTTATAAAAAATTCAATTTTTACCTGACGCCTGGCTATGAGTTTCACTTTTTAGAAGGCAAACGTTTGGACCCATATATCGGCGGTAGTTTGAATTTTGGATTACTCGGAAAAACAAAATATACAACGACAGAAGACCTGACCGACACAACAGGAACGAACAACACCGAAATATCATATCAAAAGGAGGGAGGTTTTTTATTTGGAGCCAATGCCATAGTGGGATTTAATTATTTCGTGGTTCCTAATTTAGCCATAGGTGCCGAATACGCTTTGGGTTTTTACTCCGTACGAGATGGTGGCGATTGGGAAAAAGTAACTGTAATTAATCCAGTGAGTGGAAACTCGACTTCAAAAAGAGAGGTAGGCACCGAAAGAACGGCATTGTCAGGATTTAACACCAGCAACAAGGTTAGCATCACACTTTCCTATTACTTTGGTCAAGGTAAAAAAGACTAAGTTTTGATTCGTATTCTAACCTTCATTTTAATTCTAGGAACAGTAGCTTCTTGTAAAAAAGGAGAAAACGACCCCCTTATATCTTTAAAAACTAGGAAGGGAAGGTTGACAGGTGAATGGAAAATGACCTTTGCCGAATATTCAACCAACGATACCTCCTATACTTATGATGGAAGCGTATTAACAGAAAAGAAAGCAGAAGATGCACAGGTGAATCTAAAAGCTGAAATTGACTATTCGTTTGATAAGTCGGGTCGTTACATCATCAATACACGAACCACCTATCCCGTGGATTATTTTGGAAGTGGAACACCCGAACTGACACAAGTGTATCTTGAAGAGGGAATATGGAATTTTACAGGTGGGGGAGGTGATACCAAAACCAAATCTCAAATTTTGTTGCTCCCCGATCGAATAGAAAAAAGTGTGGCTGGTATTTCCAATATTGACATCACCGTATTCGAAAACCCAATTAATGGTCGCATCTACAACCTTGATATGCTAAAGGATAAATCGATGCGCTGGAAATACGAATCTACCGAAAACAGCCCTAGCATGGTCACTAAAAAAATGGGGACATTTGAATTTGAAAAGCAGTAGCCTGCTTCATTTCTGGCCTTCTTGTTTAGTTACAGTACCGAACAGGTTTCAAACCCAGCAGGTAGGCCTCAGTATTTAGGCGAAGTATTTTTGAATTCCGTTTAAATACTTCGTGTGAAGATGACCATTTGAAGCCAAAATTTGCTCTCCAAACACAAAATCACCGCTGCCCTTCCAGTCCGTAACTTTTCCACCTGCTTGCTGAACGATAAATGCTCCACCGGCCACATCCCACGAGTTGAGGCCATATTCGTAAAACCCTTCGAAGCGGCCACAGGCTACATAAACCAAGTCTACGGCTGCAGAGCCCAATCTTCGAATACCACTTGTGGTTTTCATAAAATGCCCCAAAAGGCCGAGGTAATTTTTTATATCGTCATAATCGTGGTATGGAAACCCAGTAGCCAATAGCGATAAGTGACATTCTTTTTGATTGGTAACCGAAATCTCCTTTCCATTGAGGTATGCTGGTGCGCCGGTATAGGAATAAAAAAGCTCATCGGCGGTCATTTCATAAACCACACCCATCACTATTTTTTGATGCTGCATAAGTGCGATGCTAATGGCAAAAGCTGGAATGCCATGAATAAAATTGGTAGTACCATCTATCGGGTCGATAATCCAATTGTAAGTTTCACCTTTTTTGGTGGAGGTGCCTTCTTCGGCGATAAAACCAGATTCTGGAAGTAATTGTTCCAGCTCTTCAACCAGTATTTTTTCTGAGAGTTTGTCGAGGTCTGTTACGTAGTTATGCAGTCCCTTGCTCTCTATTTGATCGAAGGCATAGCTGGCTCTTTTTTCTAAAATTAACTTCCCGGTGTTGCGGGCGAGTTCATTTACTTTTTGGGTAAGCGACCCTAGTTCCGTTGTTGTCATACCGATACGGCTGTAGCAATGGTTTCTACTTGCACCAAGCCATCACCATCGATGCCAGCAATGCGCACTCTTTCCAGTTGATTTACTTTTTGCTCATCAAAAGCAGTAACGGCTTTTAAATAATTTTCGGTAAAACCATACAACACATCTTCGTGTTTTTCAGCTTCCCAAAGCACCGTATATTCTTTCCCAATCTGAGATTCATAAAAGGCGCGTTTCTTTTTTGCCGACAAAATTCTGAGCCGTTTGCTCCTTTCGTTTCTTTGCTCCATTGGCACCACATCCTCAATCCTCAGGGCGGTGGTGTTGTCCCTTTCTGAGTAGGTAAATACGTGTAAATAAGAAATATCTAAATCCACAAGAAAGCGGTAAGTTTTTTCAAATTCTTCATCTGTCTCGCCTGGATAGCCTACAATTACATCAACACCTATGCAAGCATCGGGCATCAAGGTTTTAATTTTTTCAATGCGATCGAGGTACAAGGAGGTCATGTATTTTCTTCTCATAGACTGCAGCAAGGCATCGGATCCCGATTGCAGTGGAATATGAAAATGAGGAACAAATAAATTCGATTGGGCACAAAATTCTATAATTTCATTGGAGAGTAAATTAGGCTCGATGCTCGAAATTCTGATGCGATCTATTCCTTTGAGGGAATCAAGTTCTTTTACCAGGTCAAAAAAAGTTTCATCTGTTCCTTTTCCAAAGTCGCCAATATTTACTCCTGTGAGTATCATTTCTCTGGCCTCTGTTTCAGCAACCTCTTGTGCCGATTTCATGGTTTGGGCCACCGTGGAGCTTCTGCTTCTACCTCGTGCAAATGGAATGGTACAAAATGAACAGAAATAGTCACAGCCATCCTGCACTTTGAAAAAACTACGCGTGCGATCTCCCTGTGAAAAGGAAGGCACAAAATCCTTTACGTCTTTTATTTTTCCATAAATGGCCTCTCCTTTTTCTTTTTTCTCCAGTGAAACCAAATACTCGTGGATATTAAATTTTTCGTTGGCGCCAAGTACAAGGTCAACGCCCGGAATGTTCGATATTTCTTCTGGTTTGAGCTGAGCATAACAGCCAACTACCACAACAAATGCCTCGGGATTATTTCTCAACGCCTTGCGGGCAATACTCCTACACTTTTTATCGGCATTGTCGGTTACACTGCACGTGTTGATGATGTAGCAATCGGCTCCCAAGTCGAAATCGACTACACCATAGCCATTTGCCTTTAAATCTCGAGCTATGGTAGAAGTCTCCGAAAAATTGAGCTTGCAACCTAGCGTATAAAATGCGACCGTTTTGTTTGGATTCATGCGGCTGCAAAAGTAGTGGTTTTGTGTAGGTTGAACTTGCTTAAGACTTCCTTTTAGGAATCTTGAATTTTTGATAGTATTTCTGATTGGTAAACACAATGAGAGCTGTGCCAATAACCGTGGGTGAGATCCAGTTTACCAAAGCAATTCCAAAAATATTTTGAATGGCCGAAAAAGCCGTTATGGCCGCGATATATGAAATATACATTCTACCAAAATGCTCAAAGTACCATTCGGTTTTGTACCCCGTGGTTCTTTTTTTTCTGCTTTTGCTTACAAATACTTGAAGGTCTTGAAAAGTGGTAATAAAAAAGATAGCACCGAAGTAAAAACAAATGATGGCCAAGGTTTGGGATCGCCCAATAAAATATAAAATAGGCCCAGACAGGAGTAACAGGGCCGCGATAACCACTCCGCCGTAGATGATGGCCTTGTCAATTGCTTTGGTTTCGGAGGTTTTGAAATGACCAAATCGATAACCGGTAATCACCATATAAAGCCCAAGAATACCGAGCAGTGATATAAAAATACTGCCTATGGCTGTTCCAGTAATAATGACGACCAACCAAGCCCAACAATAAAGCAGTCCAATAGTGCGATGAAATTTCCCACCTTTTTTGAGTAAAATTTGGAGCAACCCTGTAATGCCCACAATTACGCCACTCAAGGCGTGAAGGGAAGTAATTAATTCCAATATGAAGCGTATGAGCCTTCAAAAGTAACTCATAGAGAATAAGCATATAGGGTTGTAGGGAATAGTCTAATTTCGCGGAGATGAACAAACGTTATTTGCCATTTCGATTACTTACTGGCTTGCTGTCGCTTGCGCTGGTGTTACCCGTGTTGGTACAAAATGGAATGTTCATGGAAGGGGTGTTGTATAGCTCCATTGCCAAAAACATGGCCAACGGTTTCGGTACTTTTTGGTTTCCGCAATTCAGTGTTTTAGGTTTAGAAGGTATGACCACCTACCACGAGCATCCACCTTTGGTATTTGGCCTTCAAAGTTTGTTTTTCAAAATCTTTGGAGACGGATTTTTTACCGAGCGGTTTTATTGTTTGGTTGCTGCGGGTGTAACATTGTACCTCATTGTAGTTCTCTGGAAACGAATAGGTAGGGTTAATCTCAATGTGCAGTATATGGAATGGCTCGCCATGTTGTTTTGGACACTTATCCCACTTACATATTGGACGTTTCAGAACAATATCCTCGAAAATACTATGGGAATTTTTGTGCTGCTCACCGTTATTTGCCAATTCAAATATATTGAAGCTGATAAGCCCAATTACCTCCTTTTGTTTTATGGCGGTCTCTGTCTTTTTCTGGCCACATTCTCTAAGGGTATCAATGGAATTTATCCCGTAGTGGTGTTCCTTTTACATTGGGCCTTATTTCGCAAGCAAACTCTGCTTCAGGCCGTTCGAGATACGTTTGTTATCATGCTCATTCCAGCAGGCATTTATTATGGCCTTAGTTTTCATGAGCCCGCCGGCATCAGCATGGGAAACTACATCGATCAGCAGTTTTTTAGTTACATTCCCAAGGCCACTTCCTTTGGCGATCGCTTTTATATTCTCAACAGAATATTTTGGGAATTGCTCCCAAATATGATTATGGTTTTGGTGAGTTTTGCATGGTTTCAATACCGTGAAATTGATTGGAAAGCTTCCCTAAAACGCAACAAAAATTATATCCTTCTTTTTCTAATCATAGGATTAAGTGGTTCACTTCCCTTGGTACTTTATATGGAGCAGAAGAGTATTTATATGGCCACGACCTTCCCTTTCTTCGCTATTTCGTTGGCACTTATGGTTGCGCCTGGTTGGAAAAAATTGATTGTAAAACTAGACATCGAAACCAAGTTGTTTACCAGCTTCAATGTTATTTTCACCACGTTAATTGTAGCAGTATTGGCCATTTCGGCCTACCTCTGGGAAAAGCCCTACCGGGATGGAGACCTCATCAAAGATGTTCACAAGGTTGCTAAAGTTACCGGTGACAATACCGTGATTTCAGTGTCGAAGGATATGTGGTATAATTGGCCCATGCAGGGGTATTTTATGCGCTACCACCAGATTAGCGTCAACCCCAATGAAAAAGGAACCTACCTCTTGCTTGCAGATTACTCTGTACCCCCAGATGGATATGTTTTTGTTGACGTCCAACTCAATGGATTTCGCTTATTCAAAAAGAAGGGGAACTAGATTCTAGGCAGGCTTTCTTTTCTCAGGTCGCTTTCTGTTTTTCCAGTGTTTACAGTTTCACGTGGTTCGAAAAGCAAAACGTGTACTTCCTCTTCGCAATAGGGTTTATGTCTCATTCCCTTGGGAATCACCACATAATCCATGGGGCCATAGGTTTTGGTTTCAGCTTCGAACGCAATATGAAGGGTTCCCTTTAAAATCAAAAACATTTCATCCTCGTTTTCATGCTCGTGCCATACAAATTCACCTTTGAGTTTGGCCAATTTCACTTGTTGGCCGTTGAGATCGGCTACAATATGAGGGTGCCAATGTTCCTCAATTTGAGCGAGCTTGTTTATTATGTTTCCTTCTTGGAATTTCAAAATTCGTTTATTTGGTATAAAAATAACACCGTCTTAGGTTTTAGTGCAAGGCTGAGTTTGCTCAAGTGTTTCCTTTTTACAGGAGAAAACGGCAAGAAGTGTTAGAATAAGTATGGCAACACAAAGGCCTAGTCTCATAGATTGTTTATTGAAAAATAACTCTTCCAAATCTAATTATTTTTAAACCTCGATATTGTTACCAAAATGAATTCCTTTCCATCACAAATAGAAAGGGAGCAAAAAGGATATTCCTTAGTTTAGCCGACCCAAAAAATAGGACTATGAAAAACTGGATATTATCAATACTCATTTCTGTTGTTACCCTTTCTGGTATTGCCAAGGAGGGAATGTGGATTCCGTCGCTGATCAAAAACTTGGTAGAAAGCGATATGAAGGAAATGGGCATGAAACTCACCGCTGAGGATATTTATTCATTTAATAAATCGAGTTTGAAAGATGCGGTAGTGCATTTTGGTGGTGGCTGCACCGCTGAAATGATTTCAGATCAAGGTCTTATGCTCACCAACCATCATTGTGGATATTCTCAAATTCAGTCGCACAGTTCGGTAGAAAACGACTACCTCACCAATGGCTTTTGGGCCAAGAACAAAAGCCAAGAATTAAAAAATCCTGGACTCACCGCCACTTTTATTGTCAAAATTGAAGATGTTACTTCTCAAGTTCTCGAAGGTGTAGAAGGTAACATGGAAGAAACTGATCGCCAGAAAAAAATTGAAGAGAACATCAAGGCTATTGGAGAAGCGGCCATTGAAGGCACAGGTTACAAATTTATTATCCGACCTTTTTATTTTGGAAACGAATACTACATGTTTCTCACCGAAACTTTTAGTGATGTAAGGTTGGTAGGTGCACCTCCATCGTCTATTGGTAAGTTTGGATTTGATACCGACAACTGGATTTGGCCACGCCACACAGGCGATTTTTCAATTTTTAGAATCTACGCCGACAAAGACAACAAACCCGCAGAAGTTTCGGACGATAATGTTCCCTATAAACCAAAGTACAGCTTCCCGATTAATGTGAGTGGAGTAAAAAAGGGCGACTTTACGATGATATACGGATTTCCAGGAGCCACAGACGAGTACCTGACTTCCTACGCTGTGGAATATCTCATCAACAAACAAAACCCAAATCGCATAAAAATGAGAGACATTTCACTTGAAATTATCGGTGATGCGATGTCTTCAAGCGATAAAATCCGAATACAATATG
This sequence comes from Flavobacteriales bacterium, assembly GCA_020435995.1. Lineage (GTDB taxonomy): Bacteria > Bacteroidota > Bacteroidia > Flavobacteriales_G > Salibacteraceae > JAGQYO01. The sequence continues at coordinate 38,829 of JAGQYO010000020.1, forward strand.
CCGCCAAACAATCCCGAATTTCGAATGCTTGGAAAAAGTGGAAGGGCCAAAACAAAGGCCTAGTTCGCAACGATGTGATTTCTCGGAAGAAGGAACTGGAAGCTAGGTTTAATGCTAATGCCAACATGAGTGTTTTGAAATATGGCATTACCTACACCTCGCTGCTCGAAAAAATGGAAGACGCTTATTACCGGGTTGAACCTTATCAGTTTACTTGGGATATGTTTGTAGAAGTCTGGTATTTCGGGCCTGAGATATTGAGGTATGCCCAAGGTTTTGACCGACTCAATCCCGAGAAAATGAAGGAAGAAGATTTGGAGAAAACCAAAAATGCCTTGAAAAATTCGGCTAAGGGTTATTTTAAAAACTACGATGTAGAAACCGATAAAAAATTGTTTGTGGCCTTGCTAAAACAGTATTTCAGCGTCATTGATTCGAAGTTTAAAGGCGATGTATATGACAATTTTGAATTAAAGTACAAGGGTGATTATCAGGCTTATGCGGATGAACTTTTTGCTAAATCAAATTTTACGTCGCTGGATAAGGTGAATGCATTTTTGGACAAGTACAAAGGCGCCAAATCCTTTAAGGCGGTTCAAAAAGACCCTGCTTACCAATTGGCAACTGGGTTGATAGACAACTATCAAACGAACATTAAACCCAATTTGGTGAGCATCAACAACGAATTGGAATTGCTCCAGCGCACTTATATGAAGGGTTTGATGGACATCCTTCCAAAAGACCGAAAGTATTATCCTGATGCCAATTCTACACTTAGGGTTTCCTTTGGCAAGGTGGAAGGATACGACGCCGCTGATGCCGTGGTGTACGACCACTTTACCACCGTAGATGGCATACTCTCCAAAATGGATAATTCTACCATCGAATTTGCCGTACCCGACAAATTAGTGGATCTTATTCGCAACAAAGATTTCGGCTCTTATGCTGATGCGGATGGTAAAATGCACGTTTGTTTTATAGCTTCGAATCACACCACGGGCGGAAACTCGGGTAGCCCAGCACTCAATGGCGGTGGACAACTCATTGGTCTCAATTTCGACCGAACTTGGGAAAGTACCATGAGCGATGTCATGTTCGATCCAGAGATTTGCCGAAACATCATGGTGGATATCCGGTATGTCTTATTTATAGTAGACAAATTTGCGGGTGCCAAGCACTTGGTCGACGAAATGAAGCTGGTGAAGGAATAACCCTTATGCCACTGGTTTCCAGAAGATAATACTGTGGTCGTCGGATACCGTTACCAGGCGATTTAAGCTTTCATTCCAAAGCATGTTGTTCACCGATTTGGTATGTCCGCCTGCGGATTTTATATCCAGTTTTTGTAGTATCTCAAAGGAGTTTTTATCCCAAATTTTAATAGAATGATCTCGGCTACAACTAACAAAACCATAGGGGGTTTCAGTAATTCCGTACACCGCAAAATTATGGGCAGCAATTTTCAGAAGGGGTTTTGAATAAGAATTGCTTTTCCAAATTTTTAAATGACCGTCTTTTCCACCCGTTATCAGTGTGTTTTTTGAAGCGTGGTAAGCCATTCCATACACCGAACCCGCATGGGCTTCAAAACCAAGGGTTTTGGTAAAGGATTTCAGATCTACGAGGTGAATTTTTCCTTCACCGCAGCCCATCCACAATTGATTTTCGGTGGTATTAACCCAACATGTGCGAAGTTTTTCGGTACTCAACTTTAAGAGTTTCAGCAAGCTAAAATCTATGGTATTCCAAATAGAAAGTACGCCATCACCGCCCAGCGCAAACAAGTGCTTGCCATCCTCCGAGTACCTTAGGCCAAAAACACCACCTTCGTGAATCTTTAAATGTCGAAGTTCCTTTTTTTGAAGTAAATCAATGATGTGAATTCCGCCTTTAGAAGTGCCTACAACAAGCTGATTTAAGGAAGAACAAAATGCCATAGCGTAAATTCCGTCCTCCATTCTAATGGAAATTGGATGTTGTTCATGGGTTTCTACATTCCATGTTGCAACAATTTTATCCGAACCACCAGTAAAAATCAGATTTTTTTCAGGCCATGCTGCGAGGGCGTAAATTGCACCTGCATGTGAGCGTATTTGAAATTCTTTGGTGAACATAAGGCCCTAGTTAAAATCGTAGAAATTTCGTTTTCGTTCTAGCTTTAGGTCTTTGAGCATGGAAGGTTTGATGTTGATGCCAAAGTTGTAGTTCTGTTGGCCTCCTTTGGGTACCACTTGTATGCGCGCCTCCCAGCAATTCATGTCTCGATAGAGCGAAAATGAGGTATAACCCAATGCTTCCGCTTCAAAGTCATAGTCTGTGCGGCCTTCAAATTTCCAGTTTTTAGTAATCTGAATATTTGTACTTAAATTAATAGATTGGGTTTGTGTTTTGGTATCGTCATCAGGGCCTGAGTTGATGTAGCCATAGGTATAGGCTACCGAAAGGCTCCAAGGAATGTTTTGGAACACATAGGAACTCTGGTTCATTTTGTCAATTTTCTTTTTCTTTTTCTCCAATTGCCGCCTGTTGCTCAGTGTAAAATTAGCACCTATTGTATGGTTTGTAAATCGCCCTAGCTTACCCGTTTTTGAGAGCTCAAATTGGTTGACGCGTGTGGTGTTTTGTGCTCCTTCACCAAAGGAATACATGTTGAGACTCGAGTTGTAGTTGATATTAAAAAAATTGAACAAGTTGGTATTCATGGCCACCGAAATAGGAGCCCAGTTCATCGAATCGCGAAATATGTCATAAGACGTACCGAAATTGAGTTGGTCGAGGAGTTTTACCTTTTTTTCGTTGGTAATGGTGTCTTTTTTATTTTTCACCTTCATTTCAAAATTGTTTTTGAGCGAAAAACTCACGCTTCCGGTTTCCTTGCCTGTGGGCCCACCACCAAAAGGACTCATTTGATATATGGAGTAAGATTGCTCTCTTCCGTTGGTATCGGTATAAGTACGGGTGTAGTTGTTGTTTTCGTAGCTTGGGGTGTAATTGAAGCCTGCCGATGGAATCATCGTGTGTCTAATTGCTTTAATAGGCCCTTTTCGATACAAATACATCCCGTAAATATTAGTTGTTAAATTAGCTCCAGTGCGCCATTCGCCATGTCGGCCAAACTTTTTGATAGTGTCCTGTGCCAAGACTTCTCCACCTCCCGAAATAGATTTGTTCAACTCCTTAAACTCCCAATTCTCGGTGTAGTCAAAGTAGGGTTGAAAAGTAGCCACTTTTAATACTTTGTAATTGGTGTTGACACCAAAACGGTGTTGAAGGCCATTCTGCATTTTGCGTAAAGCTTCCGAAGTGAAAATTGAATCTTGATGTGTTTTGATGCGGTTTTTGTAATTACCGGTATAGGTCACACCAAATTTTTCATACCAGCGGTCTTTTCCCACCTTCACCTTTCGTTTAAAGGGATAAATTCTATCCATGTTAAGGGCCAATTCGGGCAAACTCATTTCCGCCGAACTATCTCTGGTATTCAAGGCATGGCTACCAGTGGCGGTGAGTCTAAATGGAGTATTGGGCAAATTATGCGTGAAGTTAATTTTTGAGTTAAAGTTGTTGCTCAAATAATTCTGAGCACTTGTATTGATGTTTAACTGGTTGTTTTTAACCACGTTCACATCAGCATTGAAATTTGAGTTGGGCGTTGCTTTTTGATCTTGTGTGTGTTTCCACCGAAACTCATAAACCGTTTCTTCGCGCAAGTCCTTGGTTTCAGCCGAACCTTCAATGAACTTCTTGTATTCCATAAAAACCCGACCATCGCTTCGGTACCTTCTTTTGTAGTTACTCTGAGCGCCAAGTCCCCAGCTTCCTCGCGAATAAATATCTCCAGTAAAAGACGCGTCCATATAATCGCTGATGGCCCAATAATATCCACCGCGCTGCAAAAAATAACCCTGCCCCGGACTATATCCATAAGTTGGGATAATGATTCCCGAAGCTGCCCCATCTTTATTGGGGAAAATCCCAAACGGAAGAACAAGCGGTGTGGGAATAGCACCGAGTTTCAAATTGGCGGGTCCGGTTACGAGTTTGTCATCGGGAATAATCTTGATTTTATTGGCTTTGATGTGGGTTTTCGCGTCTCGGTCTTCACAAGGACAAAACTTACCATCTTGGATATAAATAACTTCGTCGGGGAGCATTTTTATTTTCGATCCCTTTACATAACCATCTCCTTGTTGTGTTACGGCATCGGTTATTATTCCCTTCTTTGTTTCAAAATTATAACGCATGTTGCGAGCCTCAAATTCCTGTCCTTTGTCCGTAAACACGGGTGTGCCATATTCTACACCGGCAGTGTCTTTGCTTCCGCGCGCATACACTTCATTTTTTTCGATGTCCAGTTCAATGTAATCTGATTTTAAATCAATCTCTTCATAGTGCACTTGGCTTTGTCCATAGAGAAACACCTTTCCAGTTTTTACATTAAAGATCAATGAATCTTCGGCTTGGTACTCCACTTTTGAATCGAATGCACTTTCCTTGGGCTTTGGTGCAGAATCTTGTTGTAAAGAATCAGGGGCGATCGCTTTTATCTCCTTTGGGCTTGTAGGCGGAATAGAATCTGGTACGGTATTTTGTTGCGCAGCGGAGATGTTGCTAATAACTATCAACAAGAAAGCGTGAAATAATCGGGATTTGGAAAAGAGCGAAGGCAACTTATAATGCTATTTTTGCTCGACAAGATTATGCGCCAAATCTAAGCAATAACAATGCGTGGAGAGGCACTTATAATACAGATAGTGGTAAAAAATATAAATTACATATTGTTGAAAACCATTGGGTTGGTTTGCACCTTTATAATTCTCACCTCATTTTACCCTTTTAGGCCGGGAGAATATGGCCTAAGAAAGGTGGTTGTGGACGCGGGACATGGAGGTAAAGATCCAGGTGCAATTGGGGTTGGTGGCATGCGTGAAAAAGATGTCACTTTGGATATTGCTTTGGAAGTTGGTAACAGAATAAAAGCTGAATTTCCAGAAGTGCAAGTGATTTTTACGAGGTCAACAGACGTTTTTATCGAACTTCACGACAGAGCCCGCAGGGCAAATGAAGCCAATGCCGACTTATTTCTTTCCATTCATGCCGATGCCGCAGCGAGTTCGCAGGCTCATGGAACCGAAACTTTTGCTTTGGGGCTTCACCGCAGCAAGGAGAATTTGGAAACAGCAAAAAGGGAGAATCAGGTGATTTTGATGGAAGACAACTACGATGTACAATACCAAGGATTTGACCCTTCTTCGGATGAATCATATATAGCCATTACCCTCCAACAATCTGCACATTTAGACCAAAGTTTGAGTATTGCAAGCAAAATTCAAGATCAGTTTACAGCCATAGGAAGACGAAACCGTGGCGTAAAACAGGCGGGATTTATAGTATTGTACAAAACCACTATGCCCAGTGTGCTTATTGAAACGGGGTTTATTACCAACAGCACGGAGGGTAAGTTTTTGAGCCAAAAAGAAAACAGGGTGGCCATGTCTAATTGTATTATTAATGCTTTTAGAGATTACAAAAAAGAGGTGGACACTAAATCGGGAGCTGGCAAGAAAACGGTGACCAAGGAAGTAGTTGCACCAAAAACAGAAAAGGAGACAACAGTAAAATCTTCGCCCAAGGAGGATGTGAAAAAAGCAGAAGTTGAAAAACCGAAGGTCGCAGATTCAGGCGTTCGTTTTAGGGTTCAAATTGTGTCATCACCTAGCCAAATAGAAATTACACCAACTAATTTTAAGGGCTTAACCTCGGTTCAAGAACTAAAAGTAGGCGATAGTTATAAATACACGGCAGGAGATGAACTTACATTTGAAGATGGTGTAAATTTGCAGGCCGAGGTCAGAAAGAAGGGATACAAGGATGCTTTCTTAATTGCAGTGTATAAAGAAGAAAGAATTCCTGTTTCGAGGGCCAAGGAGATCATGAAAAACGTAAATTAGAAGGGCTCAGTTGAAGCGTTCCAAAGAAATTTCCATAGCATTAGTTGTACTTGTAAGTTTAAGCTTGCTTTATTTCGGATACTTTTTCATTAAAGGTTCCAAGCTTTTTCAAACCGGTCGCACCTATTATGCTATTTATAACAACGTGGCTGGGTTGAGCGTCGACGACCCTGTTACCATCAGTGGGTATCGGGTAGGAAAAGTTCGTGAAGCTACACTGCTTGCCGAAGATGGCGGTATCTTGCTCGAATTAGAAATTTCCAATTCTGAGTTAGAGATTCCTGATGATTCAAAGGCCGTTCTCATCAATACGGGATTGCTAGGGGGCAAGGAAGTGGATATCCAATTGGGAAGCTCAAAGGTAATGATGACCATTGGAGATACCATTATTTCTGGAACCGAAGAAGATCTAATTAGTTCATTGAGTTCGAGTCTTGAGCCTTTCGAAAAGAAGGCTTTGGCCGCAGTAGGGTCAATTGATTCGGTAATGAAGCTCATTCAATTGGTGTTGGACGATCAAAACAGAGGGCAGATTAAATTGGGTCTGGTCAAAATGAACAACACACTCGACCACTTGGATAGTGCTTCGGCGAGCCTCGAAAATTTGATTAAATCTGAACAAGGGAAAATCAAAAGCATCATTTCCAATTTAAATGAAGTAAGTGAAAACTTCAACCAGTTTTCGGATTCGCTAAAGGATTTGAGACTGAAAGAAAGTTTGGCCAAAGCCAACTCTGCACTTGACAATGCCTCATCCATCATGGCAAAAATTGATAGGGGAGAGGGCACCATGGGGCAACTTATAAATAACGATACCTTGTATCAAAATCTGGAAGAAGCTAGCAAGGCCTTGGATGTACTCCTAAAGGACATGGAAGCCAATCCAAAAAGGTATGTTCATTTTTCTATTTTTGGAGGAAAGGACAAAAAAGAGAAGTCGAAATAATCAAGGCTGAAATCTTATGGGAATAAGCAATATTTTATTTATCGTTTTACTCGCTGGAGCTGCTTTTTTATTTTATCGCAATTTCGGAAAGATTGTACGAAATATTAAGTTGGGTAAGGACCTCGATCGCTCCGATCAATCGGATGTGAGATGGAAAACAATGGCCCGAGTGGCGCTTGGGCAGTCTAAAATGGTTACCAGACCTATTGCTGGTATCCTTCATATTTTGGTCTATATCGGATTTGTGATTATCAACATCGAGATTCTAGAAATTGTATTGGATGGCGTTTTGGGAACCCATCGGGTTTTTGCGGGGTTTCTCGGTGATTTTTATGTCACCTTTATCAACTTATTCGAAATTTTGGCCTTGCTTGTTTTACTTGCCTGTGCTGTTTTTTTGATCAGAAGAAACATTGTGAAAATTGAGCGATTTTGGAAACCTGAAATGAAGGGCTGGCCAGCCTCAGATGCCAATTACATTCTCTTTATCGAGATACTTCTTATGAGTGCTTTTTTAATCATGAATGCCGCTGATACGGTGTTGATGAACATACCTTATGAAGATATTTCGGCTACAAGTTTGGCCCATTATGGAGAAACGGGTTTGGTCAATCCCAGTTTTGTGGTAAGCGACTTTCTTATTGGGTGGCTACCTAATGACCCAAATACCTTGGCTTTCATTGAAAGAGCTTGCTGGTGGTTTCACATTGTTGGAATATTTGCGTTTTTGAACTACCTCGTTATTTCTAAACACCTTCATATTTTATTGGCCTTCCCCAACACCTATTTTTCCAATTTGTACCCTAAAGGTCGATTCGACAACTTGGCGAGTGTTAAAAAGGAAGTGGAGATGATGTTTGATCCATCAATTGATCCTTATGCCACACCGCCTGCGGATGAAAACCCAGCGCCTGTTACTTTTGGAGCGAAGGACGTCAGTGATCTCACTTGGAAGCAACTTATGGATGCTTATACCTGCACTGAATGTGGAAGGTGTACTTCTGTTTGTCCAGCAAACCTGACTGGCAAATTGCTTTCTCCACGAAAAATAATGATGGATACCCGAGATAGAATCACTGAAGTGGGAAACAACTTGGACAAAAACGGCCCTGATTTTAAGGATGAAAAACTGCTGGTTCATGATTATATCTCAGCTGAGGAATTATGGGCTTGTACCACTTGCAACGCTTGTACAGATGCATGTCCAGTAAATATAGACCCGCTTTCTATCATTGTAGATTTAAGAAGGTACTTGGTGATGGAACAATCTGCGGCACCTGCCGAATTAAACGGAATGTTCACGAATATTGAAAACAACGGTGCGCCTTGGCAGTTCTCTATGGCAGATCGACTTAATTGGAAGGATGAAAATTGATATGTTAGAAGAAGCGTTAGAAAACGGAAAAAAAATCAGTCCGGTACTTCCCAAGGGGAAAAAGAATTTTTTGATTGATATTGACGGAACCATCTGTGATGATATTCCTAACGAGGAACCCGAGCGAATGCTTACGGCTGAAGTGTATGATGGCGCTCAAGAGACGGTAAACAAGTGGTACGACGAAGGTCATATCATCACTTTTTTTACCAGCAGGCTTGAAGAACATCGCGAATACACGGAAAGATGGCTCAAGGAACACGGTTTTAAATACCATTCAATGCTCATGGGGAAACCCAGAGGCGGAAATTATCATTGGATTGATAACCATATTGTAAGAGCCACGAGATACGAAGGGCGCTTTACTGATTTGGTAGAAGTTGAAGCAAAAATTCAAGTTTTTAAATAAACACAATGGCTGAAGAAACATTGAAAGTGCCAACCATGGCCGAATTAACGGCGGCAGGTGAGTCTCCCGAAATTTTATTTTGGGTGGGTTGTGCTGGGAGTTTTGATGACAGAGCAAAAAAAATAACGCGGGCATTTGTTTCCATTTTAAACAAATTGGATGTCAAATTTGCCGTATTGGGTACCGAAGAATCTTGCACCGGCGATCCAGCTAAAAGAGCTGGTAACGAATTTTTATTCCAGGTGCAGGCCATGACCAACATCCAAGTATTGAATGGATACAACATCAAAAAAATTGTTACTACCTGCCCACATTGTTTTAATACCCTCAAAAACGAGTACCCCGAGTTAGGAGGAAATTATGATGTAATTCATCACACCCAGTTTTTACAAGAACTCATCAACCAGGGTAAACTTAAATTTAAGGGAGGGGCTTTTAAGGGAAAAAAAATCACATTTCACGATCCATGCTACCTCGGTAGGGGAAACAACGAATACGAAGCTCCTCGGGAATTACTCGAAAAATTGGATGCCGATTTGGCCGAAATGAAGCACTGCCGCGCAAAGGGTTTGTGTTGCGGAGCTGGTGGCGCCCAAATGTTCAAGGAAGCGGAAAAGGGAAACAAAGAAGTAAACATCGAAAGAACCGAAGAGGCACTTGAAGTGAACCCCGACATCATCGCTACGGGTTGTCCGTTTTGCAACACCATGATGACCGATGGGGTAAAGAATTTCAATAAGGAAGGCAGCGTCAAGGTATTTGACTTGGCCGAATTGGTAATGGAAGCACAAGACGTTTAATATGCAAGTAACAGATTTAGCAGATCGTTCTAGGATTTGGATTTATCAAGCAGATCGTTTGATGTCGGAACATGAAGTGAATGAAATCACGAGGTTGGGACAAAATTTTATTCTTGAATGGTCGGCACATGGTGCAGCTTTAAAGTCGGTTTGTGAAGTGCGTTATGGTTATTTTTTGATGCTCACCGTTGATGACAACCAAGCTATGGCATCTGGCTGTTCTATTGATGCTTCGATGCATTTTGTAAAAGGACTAGAAAAAAAATTCCAAATCGATTTTTTTAACCGAATGAATGTAGCGTATAAAAGCGGAGGCGTGATAAAACTCCTAAAAATGTCTGAATTTGAGGATGCTCTACAAGCAGGAACACTCGCTAGCAACACCATCGTTTTCAATAATTTGGTGAGCACGGTTGGCGAATTTAAATCGAACTGGGAAGTGGCTGTGTCTCATTCATGGCACGCACAATTGCTACCTGCCTGATGATTTAGGCTTTTCACTTTCGGCCACCCACGTTCCATAAGAAATACTCACCCCGTTTTTGAAGTAGTAGGTTGCGTAGGGGTGAACCACCTTCATGTATTCGTCACCACGCCCATCTTTTACCAAAATCCGCTTCGTTATTTTTTTCTTTCCGTCGGTTTCAAATTCCTCCGTCCATCCCACAGGATATACTTGCGCCAAATACTTGCGGTAATTTTCTGAGTTTTTAAATGGTTTTTCAACGGAGGCAGGTGCCGGACTTGCTGGTAATTCTTCCATTTGCGGAGTAGATTTTTTTGGTTCTACCTGCTTTGGTGGCTTAGGGGCAGGGGCCTGTGCTTTTGGTTTTTCTATTGCTGGGGGAGATGGAGGTATGCCAACACTGTCTTTTTTGGATACCGAATCGCTGCTTATGGGTTCTGGTTGAATGGCTATTTCGGTTACAATTTCTTCTGGTTTTGGAACAGAATCGGATGCCATTGTTTCGTTTTTGGCGATGTTGGACTGTTCTTTTTCCTTTTCAATTAACAAATTGAGATCCCTAATTCGTGCAATGACTTCTTGGTCATCGGGTAAAATAGACAGTGCATCTTCGTAAACACTTTTGGATGCCAGCAATTTTTTCTGCTGAAATAAGGCATAAGCTGAATCTCTTTTTTGCTCAAAACGCTCCCTCTTGGCCTCTTGTATCCAGTAATCCTCATAAGGACTCTTTTTTGTTTTTTGGGCATTTACCCCATTTGGGATAAGGAACAATAAAAGGACAAATATTAGCGTTGCGTGATTCATAATTCAAATGTAAGATTTGGGTAAAACTCTTAGTTTTTTTAACACTTTATCACTCAATATTATACATGTAATATTCTAATTTAGGTTGACTAAAATAAAACACCTAGAAATGTCTAAAAGAAAAATGTTAGTGTATACCAAAAGAATTCTCCGAAGGGTGAGTTTTGATGCGAAGCTTTTTCAAAAAGAACTCAAAAAGGCATTGCATTTATTATCAGAAAGCGAAGCTAGGCTCCTAAAACGTTGGGTACTCACACATTTCTATCAGTTGGGAGCACCTGTTCTCATAGCTTAGTATGGCCGTTGTTGGTTGGTATAGAACCTTGCTGACTTTTTTCATCTTAATTCTTTTCTTCTTTTAATAACGTTAATCCTGGAATAAGTAAAAACAGGGCGAGCGGAGATTGGATAAATTCAATCAAAAAACGAGCTGTTGAATAGCCCTTTTCTGGAAAACCAGTGAGTTTGCCCAAGACAAATGCGCTGAGCGAAAGCAAAAAAACACCTAAAAAAAGTGCTGCGGTTGCTTTCCAATAAGCTGAAGTTCTAAAATAAATGCTTACAGCCCAATGAGTCAAGCCGAAAAAACCAGCTGCAAACAGGAGTACCAATAAGAATTTGGTGTAATAAAGTGCCGAAAAAGACCAACCTTTAAAAATGAATAAGGGGCCTGGTAAGTTGGATATTCCATCTTGGTTTTTTAAATGAATCAAATGGCTGTTGATGTTTTCGAATACAAATTCTCGGAAAAAACCCAAAAAAAACAGGCCTGCAATTAACAAAACCAATGGGATTTTTCGCGATCTCACTTTTTAGAAAGTTTGTTTGACCACAGATACCACAAGGCAAATACCCATGAATACACCAGAATGGTAAAAGTGTAGGTGTGGTTAAATTCTAAGCTATGCGGCCATTTTAAATCTATGATACACAAGGCTACCACACGGAGTACGTTCAGTATGTGAATGCTCAGAATACCTAGTGGAATAAACCACAATTTATTTTTTAATTTTCCTGGAAAAGCCATCACAAAGCCAGCAAACAACGCCACAAGTGAAATTCCATTGCAAGGGTCACCCACCCAAACTCCACCAGATCCAACAATACCAAGCGTGCGCATTCCCTCACCAAAAGTGTTGGGATCGAAGAGTTCGTAACCTAAAAGCGAGAGTATGAAGGAGCCGTGGCTTATGATGAGGCCAATCGCCATGGAGTCGATGGTACCTAGTGGATGCAACCAAGTTTCATATACCAAAAACCACAAGAGGTATAAAAAAAAAGCGATTAGAAAAAATCTAATCGCTGGGTTTTTCAGCCAATTCATCATTGTAAAAGGAGAGGGCTTAGGCTTTAAATTGGTTATATAATTTTTTGCCACCCAAGGCAGCACCTGCAGCAATCAATAAACTCAAACCGCCATCAATAGGTACACATGTTGGAGGACAACCGGGTTGGTTTCCTGGATCACCTGGGCCGGGAGGAGTTCCCGCCGTAAGAGGGTCAACCATAAAGAGGCCCACGGTAAGCATACTAGAATAAACAAAGTTTTTAAACGTCAAATATTTTTTCATTTTTTTCATTTTTAAAACAAGGGCAGCTCTTATTTAGCAATTTTAACAGAAGTAGATTC
>JAGQYO010000021.1 GCA_020435995.1 Flavobacteriales bacterium
CGGAAGAAGTAGATGGTGAGTTTGTTAAACAATCCGATTTGGTATTTGATACTGAGAAATTATCTTGGAATTATGAAAAAGATGGTGAGTCTACAGAATTGTGTACCATTAAGCCTCGTGCTAACGGAAATGATGTGATTGAATACAAAGATCGAAGCGGAAACTTAGCTTGGGTTACTCTTAATCAGTTAGAAGCGAATTATGAAGACTATTTGGCAACAAAATAGTTGAATTGAATTATTTGAAGAAATCCACGACCTTTGGTCGTGGATTTTTTTTATGCCTACTTTTGAAGGTCGTCGCGGTTTATATTAATTGATAAAGGATAAAATGACAACATTAAAAGCAGGAGATAAAGCACCAAATTTTAAAGGTATTAATGAGCAAGGAAATACATTATCCTTATCGGACTACAAAGGACAGAAGCTGGTGCTCTATTTTTACCCAAAAGATGACACCCCAGGCTGTACAGCAGAGGCATGTAACCTCCGCGACAACTACCAATTGCTATTAAAAAATGGCTATGCGGTGCTAGGAGTAAGCGCCGATTCCCCTGCCAAGCACTTAAAGTTTATTGCAAAATACGATTTGCCTTTTTCTCTGTTGGCCGATCAAGACCATTCCGTGTTGAATGCTTATGGCGTGTGGGGTCCAAAAAAATTTATGGGGCGCGAGTATGATGGAATTCACCGCACCACTTTTGTTATTGATGAAAATGGAATCATAGAAGAGGTTATTCTAAAAGTAAAAACCAAGGACCATGCAAGCCAAATCATAAGACTTAATGAGCAATAGACGAATTCTAGCTTAAATGTGTTTTATTTTCATTTTGCATCATTTCGATTGAATGTAAATATTTAGTTATCAGTAGATTAATCCTTAATTGGATTTGATGTTTAATTACAACGTACATTAGTGTAATTTTTTTTGCTCAATTAGCTTTGCACTAACGGTTATTACATAAGTGTATGAATGAAAGAATGGTCCTAAACGTTTCAACTTGTAGGCATCTTATAAAAGAGCTTAAGGGCATGTTTTTTCGCAGTACCTATAATGGGCATTGGTTTTTTTATGAGGTAAGCCAATACTGTGGAAAGTTATTGGGTTATTCACAAAAGGAACTCATAGCGAAGCTTTCGATGGAGCTGTTGATCCATAAAGATGACCTCGTGTATTTCTTGTTTGAAAGAGAAAGAGCCTTGAAAAACAAGTCACCCATTAACATTGAATATCGGTTTTTTGACAAATCTGGAGAAGGGCACTATGTTCAGGAGATCAGCACACCCATTTATGACGAGAAGGGTGGTTTTTTATTTCTTGAGGGCTTTTTACAGGAAATATCAGTCAAGCGCAAGCTCGCTGTTGTAAACAATTGGCAAGTGTCGGTGCGCAGAGCCTTGGCCAGTTCATCCCTTGTTTCGGTTACGGATACCGATGGAGCAATATTAGAGGCGAACGAAATGTTTTGTGCTAAAGCACAGTATAGTGAAGCAGAACTAATTGGAAACACTCACAAACTCATAAACTCAGGTTATCACCCCGATGAGTTTTTTGCGGACTTATGGAAAACCATAAGCGGTGGATTGGTTTGGCGAGGTGAAGTAAAAAACAAAGCAAAAGACGGGTCTTATTTTTGGGTAGATTCTACCATTTCAGCCATCTTATCGGATAAGGGTACCATCATTCAGTATTTAGCCATTCAGAATGAAATAACTGACAGAAAAATAGCCGAGAAAAAACTCTTGATCAATGAAGAGCGGCTCAAATCGATTTATGAGCACTTCCCTGGCATGTTCTTAACCATTAACAAGAATTTTATCATCACTTTTACAAATAGAGTGGTAAAGGGACTCGAAAAGAGTGAGGTTATTGGAAGCAATGTACTCGACTATGTTCACCCTAAGCACCACGAGCAATACGTAAAAAATATAAATCTAGCTTTTGCTGGTGAAATAAGTGAGTTTGAGGTTGAGAGCATTGGCGAAAACGGCTCAAAAGCCGACTACTTGGTTCGAATGGCGGGCATTAAAAGAAAAAATGAAATTAAGCACGTTGTAATTATACCTACTGATATAACCGACTTAAAGAACAAACAAAATGAGATAAACCAATATAGAAAGCATTTTTCGCTATCGAGAGATATGATGTGTATCTCATATTTAAATGGTATGTTCAAGGAAGTAAACCCAAGATTTACTGAGTTGTTGGGTTATTCTAAAAAGAAGTTGCTTGAATCGCCTTACATTGAATTTGTACATCCGGATGATATCGAAAAAACCCTTGAAGTAAACGAGAACTTAGCGAAGGGAAAACCCGTTGTAGACTTTATCAATAGGTACCGTTGTAAGGATGGTACTTATAAATTTATCGAATGGTCTGCCGTTCCAGATTTAGAGTCCAAAACTGTATTTGCCACGGCTCGAGATATTAGCGAATGGGTCGAAAACTCGAGAGAGCGCGAATCGTTGTTGGAGATTATCAACCAAGCTTCAAGCGAGATTTATGTTTTTCATGATAATACCCTCAAGTTTAAATATGTAAATGCGAGTGCACTAAACAACTTGGGGTATTCTCAAAGTGAAATTCGTGAGTTTACACCTGCTTTTTTAACCCCACAATCAACTAAACGAAGTGTCTATGATCAACTTGAACCATTAAGAGATGGATCAAAGAGGATTATTGTTATTGAATCAGTACATGAAAGAAAGAATGGAACACAATATCCAGTAGAAGTTAGGGTTCAGCGCACGTATTATGGAGAAGAACCTGTTTTTTTAGCTTTTGTTACGGATATTACTGTTAGGCAAGCCCAAGAAAAACGTTTGAAATCGGCCCTTCGATTAACCAAGGCAATTGTAGACTCTACAGATCAACTGTTTTATATTATTCAAGTGAAAAAGAAAGGAGAAAAAGGCTTTCGTATTTCATACATAAGCCCACATTCGAGAACCTACTATGGCTACGAACCCAACGAAGTAAAAAAAGATCCGAAAATTCTTGACTTAAGTATTCATCCCGATGACCAGCAAACCACAAAAAAGAAGTACGATGCGTTAATGCGCTCCAAAAAACCGATTTCTAGAATTTACAGATTAAAAAACGCGAAAACTGGGCGATATCGCTGGGTCCAAGATTATGGTTATCCGGTTTTTAACCGAGAGAATGAAATAGTAGAAATATATGGTTCTATTAAGGACATCGATGAGCTCAAACAAAATGAAACTACGTTAGATGGACTCATTAGCGAGCTTACCAATCGAAACAACGAACTCACCCAGTTTAATTTTGTAGTGTCGCATAATTTGAGGTCGAATATCGCCAACATTCTTGGGGTTTCTGAATTGATAGAATTAAAAGACACTTCTATTGAAGAGAAGGAAGAATTACTTCCTTTTATTTCAAAATCGGTGAGGAAATTAGATGAGCTTGTGCGAGATCTTACCGTTATACTTAATATTAAGTCGGAAAAAACAAAACCAGAGCGAAAAATTATCATGAAATCACTCATCGATGATGTGATTCAATCTTTCGAACTGGATGTAAAGGCGGCGCAGTCCACCATTTCTGTTGACATTTCTAAAAACTGTGAGCACATCACTTCAATTAAAAGTTATGTAGAAAGTATTTTTCACAATTTAATTGGCAACGCATTAAAGTACCGAAATCAAAACATAGATTCTAAAATACATATTTCAGTTTCAAAAGATGGAGGAATAGTCGAATTTATTATTTCTGATAATGGGCTGGGCATTGATTTGGAGTTACATAAAGGATCCATGTTTGGCATGTACAAACGATTTCACGAAGGTGTAGATGGAAAGGGAATAGGACTTTATATGACCAAACTTCAAGTTGACGCTCTTGGGGGACAAATTGAACTACAAAGCGAAAAGGGAAAAGGCACCACTTTTATTGTAAAAATCCCCGATTCAGAAGCTTAACCACGCAGGGTGTAATACCCACAAATTGTTAAATCCGAGCGAACCCAAATTTATTGAGCCATAATGGTTTTAAACCATGACGTAATACTCAGCCTCCTTTTGTTGGTTTTGAGTACCTCGTGTTCCAATTGGCTAGGAAAAAACACCGCGTGGCCGAGCTTGGGTTTAATGGTGTGCACTTTTCCGTCTTCGGTCCAAATTTTAAGCTCGCCACCATCGCCATCTTGCCAATTTTTGGTGAGATACAATACGAGCGTATATTGGCGGCTCATATCTAGTTTGAACTGATCGCGGTGTTTGAGATAATAACTCCCCTTTGGGTATGCAGCAAACATAGCCTCGTGACCCTTGAGTGCCGTAAAACAAGTGCGATTAAGGTAGTATTTGAAATCATCTAACATGGTCAAATAATCACTTTCCAATTGCACATCAGAAGCTCGGCTGAGCCATTTTGTATAATCACTTCTTATTTCTGTCGTTTTTTCGTGCAAAAAGCTTTTTCCGATTCCGGCTTCCTCCAATTCGCCTTCTTCAAATAAGTAGTTTACGTGGTCACTTAAATCAGAAAGCAATGGTGGATCTAAAAACGTATTAGTCATGCCAAAACCAGTATTAATTACACCTTGAATGAGGCCTTCAAACTTTTGATCCACGCTATGTTATTTTGTCGCGAAGCTAGGGTAGGAATAGGTTCAAATCGCAACCGATATGTACACTTTTTACAAGTGAAAAAAGAAACATTTCATCCATTTTTTAGACATTTACCCAACTCTAATTTTTGTTTTGGGTATTAAATCTTAAATTTACTTGATGCAAATTGGAGGAATAATACTAGCTGGAGGAAAAAGCAGTCGTATGAAAAAAGACAAGGGACTGCTTACTTACAACGAGAAACCCATGGCTAAACATGTGATAGACGTGGCCCAAAATTTTTGTGAAAAAATGTATTTAATGACGTCGAATCCCGAGTACGATCAATTTGGCTTGGAGCGACTAGAAGATACTTATAAGGATACGGGCCCCTTGGCTGGAATCCAAACAGGGCTTCGATCGAGTGAGTATGAGTACAATTTAGTTTTGAGCTGCGATATGCCTCACATCGATGAATTTATAATTAAAAAAATTCTAACGCCACCAATCGAAGATTTAGTGATTATCTCAAAGTGTGGGGAGAATGTTTACCCACTTGTAGGTTTGTATTCGAAATGGATATTGCCGTCGTTAGATGAATTTCTGGCGGCAGGAAATAAGTCAGTATTGAGTTTTTTACATCGCCTTGGGGTAAAAACCATTGTGTTTGATGATGATTTCGAGTACAATTTTATGAATGTAAACACCCCAGATGATTACGAAGCCTTGCTTTAGGGTAGGGAAACTAAAATTTAACCAACATCTGGTCAACCTTCTGTAAGGTTCGAACGTCAATTGTAAGTAAGAGTGGGTGTTCTTTTTTAATTTAGCCCTTCGATAATAATTATGGCAGCTTCAGAAAGTAAACTTTGGTATTTAGAGCAAATCAATATTTTTAGGGATCTCACCGCTGAGGATTTGCTGCGCATTGATACCATGACCAGCCTGCGGAATATTGGTAAAGGGAAATATATTTACTTCCCAGATGATCCTTCCAAAGTTGTGTTTCTTTTAAAGCAGGGAAAAGTAAAAATTGGAAGTTACTCCAACGATGGTAAGGAGATTATCAAAGCCATTTTAGAACCAGGAGAAATCTTTGGAGAATTGGCTATTATGGGAGAACAAAAACGAAAGGATTTTGCCCAAGCTCTTACTTCCGATGTTCGTTTTTGCGCTATAGGTGTGGAAGAAATGAAGGAAATTCTTATGAGTAATCCGAAATTGAATTTTGAGGTAACCCGCACTATTGGCGACCGACTAATGAAGGTCGAAAGAAGATTAGAATCATTGGTCTTTAAAGATGCACGCCAGCGTATTTTAGATTTTATTTATAACAACGCCATCGAAAAAGGAATGAAGGTGGGGTTTGGGATGAAACTAAAGCACGACCTTACCCATCAAGACATCGCGAATTTAACCGCAACTAGCCGACAGACCGTTACCATAGTGTTAAATGAATTACGTGAGGCTGAATTAATCAATTTTGATCGCAAAAGCATATTGATTCACAGCATGGATGATTTTGAAGTAGAATTAGCCAAAGGAAATTGATATGAATTATGTGATTTATGTGGGTGAAAACTGCCACGATTGTTTCAAAGTATCCAAAACTGTGGTGGAGATGGGGTTAGACATACCCATGAAGAACATAGATAAGGGAGAGAATCCACCCATTGATTTATTCATTCTGCCGGCATTGTTCTCCGAAGATGGCGATTTAAAGGCTTATGGGTTGGATATTGTGAATTTTTTGAAAGACCCTAAAAACGGAGCAAAAAAACGTTCTTTCCTTAAAAGAATATTCGGCGGTTTTTAATCGACAAATTATTTAAAAGTTGAATTCTAGAATAAAGTCTTTTGGCATATCAGCAATTTCTGGATTTTTACTTTTCGCAGGTTGGCCTCCAATTAATTGGGACGGGGTACTTCTAATTGCCTTTGTTCCTTTACTTTATAATTCCTACACTGCACCAAATACCAAACAGGCCGTCCTGAGGTTTGCCCAAGGCTTTTTTATATTTCTCTTATTGCTGCATTTCGATTTTTTAGTTAGAGGAAATTGGACACATAGGATATGGATTCTCTCTGGCTTATTGGTGATTCCCATACTGTGGTCAATACCCATTGCCATTGGTTTTTTGATAAAAAAACGATATGGGGGTTATGCAATATTATTATTTCCATTTTTATATATCCTTCAAGAGCAAGTTCACTATTACTGGGACTTTCCGATTACTTGGTTTCACTTGGGTTATGGACTTGCACCAACATCTTGGCTTATAGGAGGATACCCTCATTATGGCCCTACAGGTGGTAGTTTTTTAACCATTTTGATAAACACGGTGATTTGCTATGGAATAATAGACTATCAAACGAAAAAAAAGTGGAGGTTGGCATCAACCGTTTTTATCTTGTCGTTGTTGGTTTTAATAGGACCTTATTTTCTGTTTTTCAAGGGAGAACAAGAGTGGCCAATTCGAGTGGCTATTTTTCAACCGAGCCTGAGTGAAATCGAGATTCGGAATGAAAACCTTGATGCACAAATTGATTTTTTAGAGGACGAGTTAGAAGCCCAAAGTCAACCAAATGTCGACCTCATTGTTTGTCCAGAAGCTTATTTCTGTGAAGTAATAAATAACCCCATTTTTGTGAATTCTATCGAAAAACATCCTGCCATCAATAGACTAATTCAACTTTCTATGAAATATAATGCTCCGATTTTGAGTGGAGCTATCTTGGTAAAACTCTATCGTGCCAACAATTTTCCTACCCCGAGTTCTAAGCGTAAAGAAGAGGGAATCTACTATGACATTATCAATGGGAGTATTTTTATAGAGCCTACGGGAAGGGTGTCGTGGCAATCTAAAAAGGCTTTGGTACCTCTTGCAGAAGCAATACCGTTTCGCGCCTTATTTGATGGACTTCAAAGTGTGGGCCTAATGGAGAAAAGGATGGTAGATCAATATGGCATTGTTGATTCTAAAATGAAGTATGAATACCAAAATATAAATATTGCTGCTCCAGTTTGTTATGAAAGCTTGTTTCCCAATATCCTTGATAAGTACGTGTCGACTAATGAAAATTTAATGGTTATACTCAGCACATACTGGACAGATTCTGAAATATCAAGAGCCGGCCATGCTGAGTTTTCAATTCCAGATGCCGTAATGTACAAGTTGCCTGTGCTTTTTTGTACAACAAACTCTGAATCAAGGGCATTTAACAAGAGGGGAAAAGAAATCGATGTTGCACCTCACCGATTGGCTATTGTAGAAATTCGTTTACAGTAATTTCATCAACCAATTCGACACATTGGCCCTCAAGTAGGGCGGTATTTTCGAAAACACTTCTATTGAAAATCATTTTTGTTTACCTTCGCTAGCATGGTTTTTTTCAAAAACTCCATATTGCTTTCATTATTCATTATCCTATTGAGTGTGAATGTGTATGCTACCAAAGAGTATCAGTGGGAAGGTGATGTGAGTTCGGCTTGGAATACCAATGGAAACTGGGACAACAACCCAGGGTCGGCGAGCACCGATATTTACAATGTTTCGGCTGTGGGTGCCAGCGACGACGACCCTATAATTAGTACAAGCTCATCTTTTACCATAGAATATCTCGACGTTCAGAGCAACGGTTTTTTGACAGTTTCTGGAGGAACTTCTACTGTAAGCAATGATATGGCGGTACGAGGAGGCGCAGATTTGGTAATTTCGGGAGGGACGCTTAATGTATCAGGAAATGCTTATTTATATGATGCAGGGAGTTCTATTTCTATTTCAAATGGAAACCTTAATGTTTCTGGGACATTGTATTTGGGCCGTCAACATCCCAATCGGTCCGATGGTAGCAATGGGATTCCAACCATTGCGGTTTCTGGTGGAAAAATTACAGCTAGCTATGTGGTGTTTGATGATGCCGAGGGAGATAATCCTACAATGACCATATCTGGGGGTGAAGTAGAAGTAACTACAGACTTACGTAGTGATGGTGCACCTGTAAATATTACCATTTCTAATACGGGTTTGCTGGATATTAACGATGATTTGGAAATGGACGACGGTGCGGATGTACTCACCATGACGGGAGGTAGCATGACACTGGCTGGTGATTGGACCAACTTAGGAAGTGAAACGCTCAGTGGGGGAACAATCACTTTGGACGGCTCATCGAGCCAAACCATAAATGTTAATACCAGTGCCACATTTAATAACCTTTCGATATCGAATACCGGCGCCGGAATTTCTCTCAGTGATCCGATTTATCTTAACGGGGTAATGACATTTACCGATGGCATTGTGGCCTCAGGTTCGAATAGGGTTACCTTCAATTCTGGATCTTCTCACTCAGGCGCTTCCTCAGCCAGCTATGTAGATGGTCCGGTTTCAGAGATAGGAGCCACCACATTCACATTTCCCATTGGTGATGGATCCAACTACCAACCCATGACAATTACGGCCACACCTGGTGGGGGTACAGAACAATTTACTGGGCAATATATTTTTACTAATCCAAGTGGAATTTTTGGATTTGGCTTAGGAATTTTAGGTGTTGGAGTTAACCATGTGAGTACACGAGAATATTTTGATCTGAATCGCCAAACAGGTACCAATTCATCAGCATCCGTTGTACTGGCATGGAACGCAAGCAGCGGGGTAGTAGATAATCTTTCCGATTTGGTTGTTTGCCATTGGAATAGTGTAAATTCTGAATGGGAGTCATTAGGCAATGCTGGAACTACTGGAAACACGAGTGCTGGTACAATTACTTCCAATCCAACCTCATCCTTCAGCCCCTTTGTTTTGGGATCTAGCACTAGCAATAACCCGCTTGTTGTTGAGTTTTTAAGCATAGAAGCCTCCCAAGTGGAGAAAGGAATAAGGGTGGAATGGGCTACGGCTTCTGAATCTTCAAATGACTATTTTGAAGTTCAAAAAAGGACAGATGGAACGAGTGGTTTTAAAACAATTGGTACCATCGACTCGAAGGCAGAAAACGGAAACTCCAATAGCGTTTTGCAATATGCTTTTATGGATATAGAACCAATTTCGCACAATTATTACAGAATCAAACAAGTGGATTTTGATGGCACAGTAGCCTATTCAGAAATTGTTTACCAAGCAAGAGATAATTTTTTGGAGAAAGCCGAGCAATTGGAGGTCATGTTATACCCCAACCCTATATTGACAGGAAACCTCTATCTGAAACTGGATGCAGCAAACCAAGTTCAAAAGATTTCGATGCTAGACCTTTATGGAAAAGAGGTCGTTTCGTTTTCTGAATTGGAGTATTCTGATCACACGTTTACTTAAAAATACCACCACATCTTGCACCCGGACAATATGCTGTTTTGGTGTACGACTTCGACCAAAACTTGATTAAAAATTCTAAGTTAGTAGTCAGATAGCCTGAAGGGCTTTCTTTATTCAATACTTTTGGCCAAAATCGAAATTAATGGCCCAAAAACTAGTAGTTGGAAACTGGAAACTAAACAAAAACTTTTCGGAGACTGAATTGTTAATTAAGGAAATTGTAGATGCTGCGGCTACTTTGCCGCCATTTGTTAAGCTAGGAATCGCACCTGCTTTTCCTTTTTTACATCATGCCATAGGGTTGGTTCAAGAGCATGCGCAGATAGACATTTGTGCTCAAAATGTATCGAACCATGATGCCGGAGCCTATACTGGTGAAGTAAGTGCAGAAATGCTGGCATCAATTGGTCTTAAATATTGCATTGTAGGACATAGTGAACGTAGAGAGTATTTTGGAGAGACCAACTTGGTCATTCGAGAGAAGGTCGATTTGTTGTTGAAAAATGGTGTGACACCAATTGTTTGTTTTGGTGAAAACCTAACCTTAAGAACCAATGGTAGTTATTTATCATACATTATTGAACAGCTTGAGGCCTGCCTTTTTCATTTAACCAAAGAGGAAGTATCTAAGGTAATTATAGCCTACGAGCCCATTTGGGCCATTGGTACAGGTGAGACAGCCTCGCCAGAACAGGCTCAAGAAGTGCATAAAAGCATCAGAAATCATTTATTTGGTAAGTACGGAGCAGACGTTTCGGAGCAAATTTCGCTTTTATATGGAGGAAGTTGCAAACCTAACAATGCGGTATCTTTATTTTCACAGGCAGATATTGATGGAGGGCTTATTGGTGGAGCAGCTCTAAATGCCTCAGACTTTATTCAAATCGCAAATTCGTTTTAAGGTGAATTATTTACAAGTCACGTTTAATTATAACCCCGATAAGGTAAATGGAGAAATTCTGTTGGCTCACGTAGCAGAGGTTCCGTTTGAGAGTTTTGCAGAAGAAACAGGGGAATTACAAGCGTTTATTTTGAAGGACGAGTTTGATGAGAATGAACTTTTAAATATTGATTTTCTGAAGGAAAATAATATTGATTATACGGTAAGTGAGATTGAACAAGTCAATTGGAATGAGGAGTGGGAAAAGAATTTCGAGCCCATTTTTGTGGAAGACAAATGCGTTGTTAGGGCTTCATTTCACAATATTGAAAAGAAGTATGATTACGATATTCTCATCGATCCCAAAATGAGTTTTGGTACTGGCCATCACGCTACCACCTACCTTATGCTGTCGTATATGCTCCATCTCGATTTTGAAGAAAAAGTGGTGCTGGATATGGGTACAGGTACTGGAGTTCTAGCCATTTTGGCCGCACTTAAGGGAGCGAAATCAGCTTTGGCAATTGACAACAACCCGTGGGCCTTTGAAAACTCAATTGAAAATGTGGAGGCCAATAAGTGTTCTGATGTTGTAGAAGTGATTCAAACTGATGCTTCGGGAATTGGGGCTAAAACGTTCGAAATTATTTTAGCGAATATTAATAAAAACGTGATAAAAGATGATTTCGAGTTATATACTAATTGTTTAGAACCCGGTGGTACTGTGCTTTTTAGTGGTATTCTTACCGAAGACATTGGCGACGTGGTAGCATTGGCCGAAAAGGCGAAACTCAACAAAATCCACTTCGGAACACGCGATAAATGGTCATTATTGGTCTTTTCTAAAAATAGTTGATAGCTTCGTTACGGGTAACCGTATAATTATGGTCAAAAAACTGTTTTTTTTCCTTATCCCTTTTTTGTTTTTGTCGCAGTGGGTCATTGCGCAAGATAGATTGCCGTTTCCTAAAGATTCGTTGGGATTCTTCGAACGGGTGGAGAAAATGATGAAATCTGAGGACAACCGAAAAAAGGAAGCCAAAGAATTTCTCGAAAAATTTGAACCGGTTTGGTTTGGTGGCTACTTTGACGATGAAATTCGCCAAAAAATATACGAGACCTGCGATAAAATGAATGAGAAAAGGATGCTTCCTTTTCCCGAATTTCATGCCTATCTAACCTCTGTAACTGCATTCGTCACGTCGGGTCACGACATACAACAGTTTAACAATTGGCACCAGGGAGTTGAATTTCTCATTGAAGGAAGGAGCAAGAGGAAGTTTGAAGAATTTCTAATATTTAGTGAGTATTTATTCTCGGAAAACATCCTGTACAAAGTAACAGGTACTACATGGAAAACTAGCACAGAAGAGTTTCATCTTTACTGGGAAGGAGGGCAGGATGGCTATCCAGTCGTTGACGTGCCATCGCTAGATCTTCAATGCTTTGCCAAGCAAGATAGCGCCATAATTTTTGATACCAAAGGCAAGTACTATCCTATGGAAAAAAAATGGGTAGGGTATGGTGGTGTAGTCAACTGGCATCGTGCGGGTTTTGAGGAAAACCAAGTAGTAGCGAAAATAAAAAACTACACGGTTCAAATGAACCGGTCGCAGTATAAGGCCGACTCTGCAGAATTTAAAAATGTGTACTACTTTGGAGATGCCGAACTAATGGGAGACTTGGAGGACAAGGTGCTGGCCAATGTAGATGAAGATCGCTCCCATTACCCGCGATTTGAGTCTTATAACAACAACCTCGTCATTCGAAATATTTTTCCAAATGTTGATTACCAAGGTGGATTTATCCAAAGAGGGAGTAGTTTTATTGGGAGTGGTACGGCTGATTATCCGGCAAAGCTTTACATCAAAAGAAATGGCAGGGTATTCCTTGAGGTGTCTGCTCAAACTTTTGTGATTCGAGCCTCAAAACTCTCGGCAACCCAAGCCGAGGTGTATATGTATCTGGGTGAAGATACGATTTATCACCCGGGAGTGTCATTTAAATTTGACAACGAAACTAGGATTATGACTTTGTTTCGCGAGCAAGTGGGGAGGTCAAAAGCGCCATTTTACAATACCTATCACAAACTCGATATGCATGTCGAAATTTTGGAGTGGAACATTGATGGTAATATGATCCATCTAGCCCCTTTGCACGGAAACACCAACCGATCCTCGGTATTCGAATCAGCCGATTATTTTACCGCGTACCGCTTTGATGAATTGTACGGACTATCTAAAAATCATCCGCTTGTGTTGCTATCCCGATGCGCCAAACAATATGACTCCCGAAACCTAACTATTAGGGAGGTTGCCAAATGTTGGCAATTGTCTGAAACTGAGGTACGGAGAGAATTAATGGTGTTGTCGAATGTGGGTTTTGTGAAATTTGATTACAACCACGATGAGGTGCATATTGAGGAAAAAACTTTTAACTACGTACAGGCCAAGGTTAAGAAAATTGATTACGATATTCTTCAGTTGGTTTCAAACCCCAAAACAGTCAACAATGCCGATTTAAATTTAGATTCGATGTACATGCAAATACATGGCGTAGGGGGATTTAATATGTCCGATTCGCATAGGGTACTTATTTTTCCGACCAATGGAGAAGTGCTGATGAAAAAGAACAGAAGTTTTGATTTTTCTGGGGTAGTGGTGGCTGGTCGTTTGGAGTTTTTTGGTCGTGATTTCAGTTTCGAGTACGATTCATTTTTAATTAGAATGCCCGCCATTGACTCCATGAGGATAAATGTGGAAACGCAAGACGTAGATCAATTTGGACGCTCTCAGATGAAAAGAGTAAGAACGGTAATTGAGCACATCAACGGTAAATTAGAGATTGATAAATTCAATAACAAATCAGGGAAACGGGCAATTAAAAGATGGCCGGTTTTTACCAGTAACCAAGAGTCGTATGCCTACTACGATAAAAAGGAAGTACAGGGCGGAGTTTATAAAAGAGATGATTTTTACTTTAAACTAGAGCCATTTGTATTTGATAGCATCGATAACTTTCAGAACTCCAGTATTGGTTTTAAAGGAACATTTTCTTCAGGAGGTATATTCGAAGATTTCGAGGAAACCTTGGTGTTAAATGAAGAAAACCTTTCGCTTGGCTTTGTGCACAAAACACCTGATGAAGGAATGCCAGTTTATGGTGGCAAGGGGAATTTTACCAACGACATTCATTTGAGCCATGATGGACTTATTGGAGGTGGGTACGTCGACTACATTACTTCCACGGCAGAATCTCAGCAATTTTTGTTTTTACCGAAAAAGACCACTGCAATTGCTCAAAATTTTGTGATCGAAGAGCAGTTTCCTGGCCCGCCTGAATATCCAGCAGTAAATGGTAAAGGCGTGATTTGGGAATGGCACCCTTACGAGGATACGCTCATGGTAAGTTCACCTAAACATATCGAACCATTTAGCATGTACGATGGAGGCTCACGTTTCACAGGTACCTTGTATTATGATCCTGACAGTTTGGTAGGGGGACCTTATGATGGAGAAAAAGGGCGTTTCGAATTTGACAAGGCCATTACTCAATCCAACAACATTAGGTTCAAATTTTATGAATTCTTCTCCGATACAGCTGATTTTGCTTTGAAAACGGGATCATTAGGCGAACTCGGTTTCGACACCAAAAACATGCGTGCTCATGTAAGTTTTAAGGATCGGATCGGTCATTTTTGGGCCAATGGCGATGCTTCTGAAATTGATTTTCCAAAGAATGAGTACAAGGCCAAAATGGATCAATTTACTTGGCACATGGATGATGATTTGATTGATTTGACCGCGAAAAAACAGGCCGTTGATGGCGGGGCTGGAGGTAGCATAGATATTGAAGGCGCCAAACTTACATGTACCCATAAATACAGCAAGTCTGAGCAGGATAGCTTATTTTTCTATTCAAGCAAATGTCAATTTGATTTGAGAAACGAAGTGATAACGGCAGATGAAGTGAAATATATTGACGTAGCTGATGCTGAAATAGTTCCAGATAGCGGAAGGGTAGTGATTTATGAGAAAGCCAAAATGAAGCCGTTTCAAGAGGCGGTAATTATTGCGAATAAAACCAATAGGTTTCACCGAATATATGATGCACAGATAGAAATTGCCAATAAAATTGAATACAAAGGACGAGGCAAATACGATTATAAGGACATTAACGGAATGATACAGATTGTCGATTTTAAGGAAATTTCTGTGTCTACCCAAACCCAAACCATTGCCAACGGTCCCATAGGAAGAGACCAAGATTTTACTTTAAGTCCGAAATTCAGGTTCAATGGAGCGGTTTCCCTAATAGCGAGCAAAGAACTACTCGAATTTGCGGGGAATACCCAAATTATGCACGATTGCCAGGGGCTTGAGCGACCTTGGATTGGGTTTACAGCGCCTATCGACCCCAAAGACGTTCAAATCCCGATAGATTCCACCACGAGATCTGAAAACGGAAAGGATTTATTTGTGGGACTTTTTATGGGGAGCCTTCCTTCAAAGGTATATAGCCTGTACGGGGGCGAAACCATGAAACCAGCTGACGATGTAGTAGCCAAAGTTAACGGGGTGATGACCTACAATTACAGCCTTAAAGAATACCGTACCGGTAGTGAGAAAAAAGTTAGTATTCCCAATCTTTTGGGAGATTACATGGTACTCGACGAGGCCAATTGCGTGGTGAAGTATGAAGGAAATCATGGCTTTGGAGCTGATTTGGGAAGGGTAGAACTCAAGCCAGTGAGTAACATTACCCATGATTTAAAAACAGATTCTGTATTGCTCGAAACCTCAATGAAAGTTGATTTCTTCTTTGAAGAGAAGGGGTTGAAGATCATGGCTAAAGACTTTCAGGACAACAAGGAGTTGGAATCCATGAATTTTGATAACCGTATTTATTCCTATGCACTTAAATCTTTAGTAGGTGAAAAAGAGGGAGAAAAGCTAAAATCAGAAATTACGCTTCAAGGAAAGATGAAAAGGGTGCCAGACGAATTGGCTTCTAATTTTTACCTAGCTCATTTCAAAATGTTTTGGAATCCTCAGAAGATGGCCTTCCAGTCAATAGGTGACATCAGCTTGGCCAACTCAATGAAGGAGCAGATTAACAAACAAGTAACTGGCCATATTGAAATTAAAAAAAGAAGAAACGGTGATATGTTCTCAGTTTACATACGACCAACTGAACAATCGTTCTATTTTTTCACCTACTCATCCGAGACTATGGAAACGGTTTCAACCAATGATAAATACAACGAAGCAATTAAGGATGCCAAAAAGAACAAACAAGAAAGAAGCAAGGACCAGGCTCGATTTAAATTTATTCCTACACAAAAAACAAAAGCAGGGCTCTTCCTGCGTCAATTATAACGCTTAGTTTTTTTTCTTTGCGCCACAGCGATTATCGAATTGTTCTCATTTTATCATATTCTAGGAATTGTATTAGCTTATCTCATTGGATCAATTCCAACTGCGGTATGGGTGGGCAAAATATTCTATCAAAAAGACGTTAGGGATTTTGGTAGTGGTAATGCTGGGGCAACGAATACTTTCAGGGTACTAGGCAAAAAGGCGGGAATTCCTGTTTTGTTGTTCGATGTTACAAAAGGTTCTTTAGCCGTACTTCTGGCTTATCAATTCTCCACTGCCCAACCTCAAAGTGCTACCTTTGTTAATCTGCAATTGGTATTTGGAGTGGCGGCACTGTTGGGACATATCTTTCCGATTTATGTTGGATTTAGAGGCGGTAAAGGAATTGCTACGCTTCTTGGTATAGTGATTGCCATTCAACCAGCCGCTGCAGCATGGTGTCTTGTGGTTTTTATCATAGTGTTTTTATCAACAAAGTATGTTTCATTAGCTTCTATGCTGGCGAGTATTTGCTATCCTCTTATCGTTAATTTGGCATACCAAACAGAGATTACTTCATTGGCAGTTTTTTCTGTTTGTATCGCACTTATGGTGCTGGGCACACATACCAAAAACATAAGGAGATTAATACAAGGAAATGAAAACAGAGCAAATTTCAATTTTGGCAAAAGCAAGGGCCACATCCAAGCGGACTCCACGGAAATTTCTGAGAAACCTATCGAAAAGCAAGAGTAGATAATGAATAAATCAAAGTTTACCTCTTACGTGTTGTTTTTTCTTGTTCTATTCACAAGTGTAAAAACCCATAGCCAGGATTTTAAAAACGAAAAACAATTAACCAAAGGGGCAGATGATGCCTTTAAAGATGGTCGCTACAACGATGCTCTTCCGCTTTATTCCACTCTCATAAGCAATTACCCTAAAGACCCTAACTATAACTACCGCTATGGAGCATGCCTTATGTTCACCGGAGGTGACAAAGAAAAACCCATCAAGTTTCTACAATATGCAGTAAGTAAGCCCGAGGTCGATCCAGTGGCCAATTATTACTATGGCCTTGCGCTTCATTTAAATTATGAATTTGCTCAAGCTATCAAATACTATAAAAAGTATAAAGCTGCCGGTAAATCATCGGAAGTGAAAACGGAAGACATCGATAATGTCATCCGTCAATGTGAGAATGGCCAAACTTTATTAAAAACAATTACCGATCTAGTTGTTTTAGATAAAAAACAATTACAAGATGAGGATTTCTACAAGGTTTATGACTTGAGTGAATATGGAGGGCAAATTCTTGTTAAGCCCGAGGATTTTAAATCGGATTATGATAAAAAAATAGGAGCAGAGAGCATTTTTTATTTTCCAAAGGACGCCAACAAAATATTTTTCTCTGGATACTCTTCAGAAAACAAAAACGGAAAAGATATTTACTATGCAGTGCGAAATGAAGACCGAAGTTGGTCGGCACCGCTGCCCATTGGTGAGCCCATCAACACGCCCTACGATGAAGATTACCCTTTTTTACATCCTTCAGGCAACATGCTGTACTTCGCTTCTAAAGGCCACAACAGCCTTGGAGGATATGATATTTTTGTAAGTCACTACGATTCAGTGCAACATCAATGGAGCGAACCGCAAAACATGGATTTTGCCATCAACACACCAGCGGACGATTATTTATTTATTACAGATGCATCAGGCAATTCGGCTTATTTTTCTTCCACACGAGAGAGCCCTCTAGGCGAAGTAAGTGTCTACCAAATCAACATGGAACGTATTCCATTGGATTTTGCCTTTGTGTATGGAACCTTTTCGTCTGAAAGCACCAAAAACGCAAACATAAAGGTTCAAAATGCTGAAACATCTGCCATTATAGGGGAATACACCACTGACGATGCGGGGAAGTATAAAATTAAACTACCCAATGAAGGTAAGTTCAATTTCATTGTTGACTATGAGAACAGTACCATTACACATTCTGGAACAGTAGAATTAAAAGGACAAAATGCTTTTAAGCCACTCAAACAAGAAATGTTGGTGATGGAGCAGGGTACGGATAATGAAAAACTCATCATTAAAAACTTAGTGGACGAGGAAGTGGAGGAAGCAACATCTCCTATTACCGTGGCGCTTTTGAAAGAAAAGGCGAAGCTAGAAGTTAACAAGGACCGTTATAAGGACAGGAAGAAAAAAGAAGAAGTTCAGCCAGTTGCTGAGGTAGCAGTTGATACGAATAAAGCTTCTCTGGAAACAGCTACGGCTGATGTGGGAAAAGCAGCTACTGATATATCTAATGAAAAAACAATTACGGCTCCCGTAAGCACTGAAGGCCCTTCTTTGGCGATAGAGGAAAATATTCCAGCATCAGGTGCAGGAGCTGGGGTAGGTGCAGGGGTTGGGGTTAGTTCGGCTGTTGCTGGAGCAGCTACGGGCGGTACGGTTGATGAAAATGTGGCTCACAATCCTGATTTAGAAACATCAGAAAATCAATTGGATTCTAATCCCCTTGAAATTCCAAATGAAGGGAGCACCAACGAGACAAAATTGCTGGTTGCCAAGAACAATGCGGCAGCTTTAAAAAATGATGCGACTATTTACCAATTACAAGCCGAGAGTGCTTCACAATTGGCAATAAGCAAAAGTGCGCATGCCGATCGCATGAGAATGGAAGGCAATGAAATGATGTCGAAAATTGATCAATCCCAGGAAGCTGTTGAAATGCTAGCCGAATACCGAACGGCACAGCAAAAGTTTTATGCCGCCGATCTCCTCGACCAAGAATCTAAATCGGCAGAGGAAATAAAAATGAAATTTGCAGTTGCATCCCAATCTACAAATCAAGCTGCATCGAAGGCTGAAGAAGTTATATCTAATTTAGAAGCTAATCCAAATGCCGATTATTCTGCCGGATTAGAGAATATATCATCAATGCGAACGGCTGCACAGGAACAAGCCCAAAGCAGCGTTGATGTTGTCCAAAGTAAAGAGGAAATTACCGAAAGGCTTGAAGCTAAGCGAGTTGAGGCGAAAAATGCTCGTGCTCAGGCCATTGCCATGGAGGAAGAGATTAAAGAAATAAAAGATGACATTTATAAAAAAGAGAAAGAATTAGAGACAGCCCGAGGAAAACGTAAAAGTGAACTCAACGAGGAGATACAAAAAGACAAACGAGACTTAGAACAAGAATCGGCCAATGTGGTACAGGCAGACAACAAGGCCAAACAAATTGAAAAAGAGCTGGCTTCGATTCAAAGTGAATTGAACATTCTCAACGAAATTCAATACAATGCTATTAATAGCAGGAAAATGGCTGCCATAGAAGGGCCAACTACGGTTAAGTTGCCAAGCGCATCTTCAGTGAAACCAACGGTTTCGGCGTTGCAATTAGCCGAAAAATCACAAGCAGAGAATCCCGCAGCAGCTTTGAGTAATGTTCCCGCTGCGTCAGAGTCATTGGCTCAGAACACAGCAAGTTCACAAGAAAGAGAAGAGATATCAAGTTCAAATTCAACAGAGAACTCTAGCAATTCAAAGGCGACTGAAAGTCCATCTCAGGAAGAACCAGGAGTAGGTGAAGAAGAATCGGCTTCAAATGCGAGTGGATCGTCAAGTACAAGCTCAGGCATTGCAACGCCTGGAGGTGTGCCTGTGGCTGGAAATGTTGCTTCTGGTTCTGGAGCAGGTTCGGCAACCAAAATAGGTGCGGCTGGGGCCATTGGTGCGGCTGGCGCTGGAGCAGCAGCTGCGGCAAACTCTAGTTTAACTAAAAGCAATTCAGAAATTAATCAAACAGCAGGTTCAGTAGATGCTGCGAATACAGCAGGGGTTGCTAATCCTGATGGAGAAAATACGGCAAATCTTTCGGGCAATAATAATATGAGCTCTCAGAGCCCAATGGCGAATGTAAGCACTGAGGTACCTGAGGTAAATGCCATCGAAACCTTGGATTTTAGAAAAGACACGTCTGAAATGACGGAAACAGAAAAAGCCTTGCTACCCACAGAAGTTGCACCGGCTAGCGGTTTTCATTCAGTAGGTAGTCTAAATCATTTGGCGGATGGTAACCAAGATGTGGCTTCCATTCAAAAATATGGATATAGCCAAGAATACTTGGATGAGTTCTTCGAAATTGCAGAGGATGAAGATGAATATCGCAAAGCGGTAAAAACTTACGTACTCAATGAAAGCTGGGTTGTAGACGTACAAAAGGAAATCCTTTATTTGGAGTCGGTGAGTGAATCCATTCCAGAAAGTAAGCAAGCGGCCTTATATAATAGGTTGTCGAGTTTGGGACAATTGAAGGATATTAAGCTTCGCAACTTAGAGCAGTCGCGCGCTCATGTTTTGACGTTAGCTGATGAGACTGGAAAAAATCCATCAGAACTCGCTAATTCATATAGAGCTGATTTGAACAAACGATTGAATTTGAGTAAAGCTGAAGGAGGCTTGGCAGAGGACCTCGAAAGTGAAAGTTATTCATTGTCTGAATCTACTTCTAGAGAAATGTCTGATGCGGAAGTCGAAAACGCAATTGCAACGGGTGAGGAGAAGAAGCTTGCATCTGAAAATGCACAGGAATCTGCCGCGGCAGCCCCAGCAACAACTCAAGAGTCGAACATTTCTGAGGCTAGCAATGAAAATTTAGCGGAGAATAATTCTTCTTCAGAAGCAGGTGGTAGTAAAACGGCTACCAGCACTTCAATTAAAACTCCAAGTCCGTCAGCTGCTGGTGCAGTTTCTGGTGGCGGTGCAGGTACAGCAGCTAAAATTGGCGCAGGTGCTGGAGTAGCTGCTGCTGGTGCGGCGACTACTTCGGGTGGTTCGGGTACAGCCAACGCTATTTCCGAAAATAACGAATCGGCCAACTCTTCTAGTGAAAACGTAGAAAATGCTACTGTAGATAATATTTCAAATAACACCGTTGCGCAGCCCGTTTTGGGCGGTGAGGGTACGAAGAAGACCACCGGCGTTGCTGCTGCAGGTGTTGGTGTTGCCGCGGCAGGCGTGTTGGGAGGGTCTGGCGCATCTCCTGAGTCAGGTAGTACGACCACAACAGAAACCAATAGGTATTTGAGCAACGGATCGCAAGCTAATATTATAGATGTAGGTGCTGGCCCAGAAGAAGATATTTATAGCCGATATGAGGCACCTGAAAAAACAATGGAAGCCGTTGTGGAGGAACATTCTACCGATGCTGAAAAAGGCGTTGAATATACGCGGGCCCAAGTTGAAGATGTTCAAGGGGATTTAAATACTGCCGAATCGGAATTGGCCAATTCGAAGGGAAAACAGAAAAAAGCCAAACAAGCTGAGGTTGAGGACATAAAACGAGAATTGGAATTAAAACAAAAACAAGAAGAATTGGCCAAATACAGAAGTGAATCTTTAGCCAGAGCAGCCGACGTTATTCTGGTGACCGAACCTGGTGAAGAACGTGAATCAACCAAGGAAGAAAAACGCGCACAAAGGCTTCAAATGGAAGCTGATGACATGAATTATGCAGCCGACGAAAAAGCGAATTTGGAAGTAAAAGGCAAGAAGAAAAACCGTATTAAAGATGTTGAAGTCAAGCAACTTAAAACAGAGGCCGACAAAATAGAGTTGGAGGCAAGTGCTTCAAAACTATTGGCGGCGGAAATGGCAACACTTGAAGAAGAAGTATTGTTTGCTTATAAGAATACACCAGAGAAGTTACCTCCTTCAGAAAAACAAATTACGCAAGCTGATGTACAAAACATCAAAGATTCGCCAGAATTTTTGGCATACGACAAATTGCGCAAGGAAAGCGTTAATGAATATCGCCAAGCTGAAGTATTGAATTCGGAGGCCGATGAGGTGTTAGCTGAAATGCTTATTGAAAATGACAAAGTGTTGGAAATGAAACATCAGGCCAGTATTCAAATCGATTTTGAAAAAGGCCAGCGTATGATGGATTCCGCTAATGTTTATTCAGATGAGGTAAAATTGAAAAAATTGGTAGCGGATTCCATAAAACTCGAGGCAAAAAAGCACAATTCCGAAGGGAATCATTTGCGAAACCAAGCCGTGAGAAAACTTAAATCGGCTTCTCCAGATAAGGTAGCGGGATTAATAGCCTACGCCAACATTTTAGAATCTAACGGAACTTATGCGGTTGGAGGCACCGGAACTACGGTAGGAGCGGGTAGCCAAGTCTATTTGGCAGCTGGCGGAAGTCAAGCAAATCCTAGTATTCCGAAGGAAGGTTATTCGCCAGATGAATTTTCTAGGGTAGTGCAAGGAATTGATGAGTATCCAGCCGAACTTTCCGACGCGATATTCCAAATGATCGAATTCAACAAGTCGTTGTATAACAGTTCAAACCCTGTACCTGTGGACACCAAAATGCCAAATGGTGTAGTTTATAAAGTGCAAATTGGAGCGTTTAGAAACCCACCACCTCCAGATGTATTTAAGGGCTTTGCGCCAGTACGTGGAGAAACCACTCGACCAGGCTGGATGCGATACACTGCAGGACTTTTCACGGAAATAAATCAAGCTCAATTAAAAAGGAATGAGATCCGAGCCTTGGGTTACCAAGATGCATTTATAGTGGCTTACCGAAATGGAGAACGCATTACACTAGATGAAGCCGCCGCTGCCGGAGGCTCTAGTTTGGCATCAGCGGCCACAACAGGTAGAAACTCAAGTCAGGAAACCACAACGGGTGGAGGCAATGCTAATCTTAATCAGTCAGGAAGACCTAGCCAAGGTGGAGGCGGAGTCGCTGAAATAAAACAATTAGAACAAATTCAAGGATTGATGTACACGGTTCAGGTAGGCGCTTACAATGCACCCATAAATGCAAGCCAAGTATTTGATATTAGTCCGTTGGTAGAATATCAGCAAAATGGAATGTATAAATATGGGTCAGGCGTTTACAATGACATTGAACAAGCCAAAACTTCGAGAGCTAGCATCGTAGCGCTTGGATATGCCGATGCATTTGTTACTGCATTTTATAATGGCAAACGAGTTTCAATGGAGGAGGCGAGTACCATAGCTCAGCAAGGCCCAAGTGTATTTGCCAAGCCGGCACCGTCAAATGCCAACTCAGCTCCAAGTACGGGTAGCGCTAATGTTGTGTTTAGGGTTCAAGTAGGGGCTTATGGGCAAGAAGTACCCGTAGAAGATGCCAAAGTTATCTTGAGTTTATCTAACTTAGGCTTGGATGTAGGGTCTAATGGAGAGCTAACAACCTACACCGTTGGAAAATATGATAGCTACGAAACGGCAAATGCATTCAAGGAAAAAGTAATTAACCAAGGCTTAAAAGGAGCCTTTGTAGTAGCGATGAATAACGGACAAAAGATAGATTTGCAGCGTGCGATTCAACTTTCTAAACAATAGGTTATGACGAATTCGATTGATTGGCAGGAAGAGGTCCTCCTCGAAACCGAAGAATTAACGGATGCGGGGAGAACACTAATGCTTTACAACGATGAGGTAAATTCATTTGATCACGTAATTGATTGCTTGATTGAGGTGTGCCAACACGATTTAATTCAAGCCGAGCAGATTACCCACATTGTACATTTTAATGGTAAGTGCGATGCCAAGCGGGGAAGCGAAGACAAGCTGTTACCCATGTGTAGCGAATTACTCCGGCGTGGTTTAACGGCGGAAGTTATCTAAATTGAAAGGTTGCGAAACAAAAAGAATAGGCTACTTTTGCAGCCGAATTATTAATAGTTCAAAATAAAGGGCCTCGTAGCATAATTGAATAGTGCACTTGATTACGGCTCAAGAGGTTGCAGGTTTGAATCCTGCCGAGGTCACTTAGAAATAAAAAAGCCTGCAACGAAAGTTGCAGGCTTTTTTATTTCGGAATAAGGGAAAGTTAGGATGCGAAGACATCCTGCTTTAAACCAACGATTTATCGAAATTTGGAAGGCATCGCGTGACAAATGAATCGTCTTCATTGGTTTCCACCGATGAATTATTCACCGTAATAAAACATCTATTTAGAAATCAATTCCTCAACTCGGCCTACTTTGAACTTACTTCCATAAATGGTTTCATTCCAAATATTGCCCTTGTTATCAACGCCATAGAGGTTGTTTCCGTATTGGTAAATCCATAAATAGGCATTTACCTTCGAAGCTTGCTTTCGACCGATTTTTAGTGGGTTGCCCGCATTATTGATCCAAATGATATTGTCTTGGGTGTCGATATAATATTCGTTTTCATCTCCGTAAAACGCACATCGATAAACCATTGTAGGCAAATTCATTGTGATTTTTTCTTTGGTAATAGCATTGGTGTTTTGGAGTTTGGCGGCTTGTCTCCAACCTTCTCTTACAGATTCTATTCTGGATTGTACAGGTGGGTGATAGATCGTATCGTGAATTCCATCTATTTGTTCCAACGAATTGAGTGCGCTTGCCGCTTCCTCTAATGTGGCTCCCATGTGTTGTAAAATAAAACCACTAAAATGGTCTGCCTCTAGCTCACGAGCAGGGTTGTTTCTAGAGTTGTCTTCTGTATGGCCCGCCAAATGATGGCCAATTTCATGAGCCAATACGCTGTAAGCCGACCAATCGGTTAAGGTTTCTATTCGCAGGCGCTGGATAAAGGCCGGGTTGTACCCAATATATCTTTTGTTTTGTCGGCTGTAGGCAATTACATTAGGAATGTCTTTTCTTACAATATAAAAGTCATTGGGTAATCCGCAATAATTTAAAATTTTTCCGGCAGCTTCTTTTACAATTTGTTCTGCTTCATAATCGGAATTCGGACTCTTTTCTTTTTGAGCAAAAAGTCCAAATGTCAAGCATGTTAACCCTAAGAAAAGAATTCTTTTTTTCATTTTTCCTCCTTAAATTGTAGTTCAAAAAGCTTTTTGTAATGTCCGTTTTGAGAAAGGAGGTTTTCGTGGTTTCCGGTTTCTACAATTCGCCCTTTTTCCATTACAAAAATACGATCGGCTCGTTGTATGGTTGCTAACCTATGTGCAATAACAATCGATGTTCGGTTTTGAGTTAAAGTTTCGGTAGCTTTTTGAATAAGTTCTTCCGATTCAGTATCAATTGACGAGGTGGCTTCGTCCAAAATTAAAATTCCTGGGTTGTAGAGATATGCACGAATAAAGGCCAACAACTGGCGTTGACCAACGGAAAGCACACCGGCACGTTCGCCTGCATTAAAGTCATAGCCGTTGGGGAGCCGCATAATAAACTCATCTGCACCAACGGATTTGGCCGCTACGCGAACTTGTTCTAAGGTAATGTCAGGGTTGTTTAAGGTTAT
Organism: Flavobacteriales bacterium; assembly: GCA_020435995.1. Classification (GTDB taxonomy): domain Bacteria; phylum Bacteroidota; class Bacteroidia; order Flavobacteriales_G; family Salibacteraceae; genus JAGQYO01. Next base: position 25,412 of record JAGQYO010000021.1, read on the forward strand.
GTTGTTGAGAATGGTATCTGAAAATAGAAAAACTTCTTGTAAAACGACGCCCACTTGGCTCCGGATGTTGTTTAAATCGTATTCTCGGATGTCGACTCCATCTACCAAAATTTCACCTTTTTGGTATTCATATAACCTGCTAAGTAAATTAACCACCGAGGTTTTGCCCGCGCCAGTGGCACCAATAAAAGCCACCATTTCTCCTTTTTTTACCTCAAACGAAACATCCTGTAACACCCATTCTGGCTCGTTGTAGGCGAAACAAACATTTTTGAATTCTACTAGGCCTTCAATCGAGCTAACACGGTGGGAACCATTGTCTTCAATGTGAGAATCAGTATCTAATATTTTAAAAACTCGCTCCGAACTCACCATACCCATTTGCAGTGTGTTGAACCTATCAGCCAGTTGTCTGATGGGTCTGAACAGCATGTGAATGTAGAGTATAAATGCGACTAGATTTCCAAAGGTAACAGTGTCGGCCAACACTCCTTTGGTACCAAGCCACACAAGCAAGGCAAGCGAAATAGCACTTAAAAGTTCGACAACGGGAAAGAAAATTGCATTGGCCCAAACCGTGGAAATATGCGCTTTGCGGTGTTCTTTGTTGATTTCCTTAAACTGGGCATATTCTTGTTCTTCTCGGTTAAAAATCTGAACGATATTCATACCTGTGATATGCTCCTGTACAAACGCGTTTAGTTTGGCCACTTGTGTTCTAACAGACTGAAAAGCTACCTTGATATGCTTGTTAAACATTTTGGTTGCAACTAACAAAAGCGGGAGTGTGGATATTGAAATCAATGAAAGTTTCCAATCGGTCCAGAACATAGCTATAAGCACCACCACCAATTTAAGAATATCGCCTATGATGATGAGCACCCCATTGGAGAACACATCGGCAATGGTTTCAATGTCGGATACTACACGTGTAACAAGGGTTCCTATGGCGTTTTTATCATAGTATTTTAATTTGAAATTAGAAATCTTCTGGTAGATTTCCATTCTCATGTCTTTTATAACGGTTTGCCCAATCCAATTGGCTAAATAAGTTTGGTAAAACTGAATGATGGTTTCTACAATCAGAAGACCAATCATTAACAAAGTGAGTTGCAAGAGCAGTTCTGCATCAGGTTTTATGATGCTGTTATCCAAAGTATATTGAACCAATACTGGTCGTGCTGGGCCTAGCAAGGCTAGTAGCATGGTAAGTAAGGCAGTGTTGTAAAATGGAGCTTTGTATGGGCCCACATATTTAAGAATCCGCCTTAGTAGACCTACGTCGTACACCTTTCCCGAAATGTCGCTCATTTCAAATAAATTTTATCGGGATAGTTGACTGACCATAAAAACAAGCCCTCTGCTGGAACTGAGGCACCTGCTTGGCTTCGGTCTTTAGAATTTAGAATATTCAAAAAGTCACTTGAAGTAATTTTACCTAAACCTGCGTCAACCATAGTTCCAGTGATGGCGCGAACCATATTTCTTAAAAAGCGGTTTGCTCGAATTTCGAAATAAATTCCACCCTGGGTGCTATACCATTCGGCATGAAAAACATCGCACATAGAGTGTGTGTTGTCGGCACCAGATTTTTCGAACGCACCAAAATCTTTGTTGCCAATGAGTTGTTCGCAAAGTGAATTCATTATCCCTAAATCGGGCTGTACCCCGTACAAATACCAAGAAGTATTCACTTTAAAAGGATTCTTTTCGAATTGAATGAAATACCGATAGGTACGCGCCACCGCATCAAATCTGGCGTGAGATTCCGCTTCCACTTCAAATATTTTTTTTATTCCGATGGCTTGTGGAAGAAAACTGTTGAGTTTGAATGTAAGATGCTTTTTGTCAAATGGTAGTTCTGTTTCAAAGTGGGCAAAATAATTTTCTGCATGAACACCAGTGTCTGTTCGGCCACAGCCCGTTATAGCAATATTTTTTTTTAAGATGGTTTTAAAAGCATTTTCAAGGGTTTCTTGTACTGAGGAGGCATTCGGTTGAATTTGCCAACCGTGAAAAGGTTTGCCATCATAACATAGATGAATAAAATAGCGATGCAAGTGTAGAAAATTGGGGGGCAAATTTAATTGCAACTGACCTTTAAAACACGGAGGAATTTCAGGGAATAAGAAAGCTTGTTAAATTCAGTAAGTTGCGAGGAATAAATTACTTCGTTAACGCTGGTATTGCTGGGTTATTAGATTCCACGAACCTGGCAAGTACCCACACAACTTCAACTTCTTATAACTAACTCTATTCCTCAACCTTCGATTAAGCTCCAACTAAAGATCCTCAGCCAACCTCAACCAAACCCAACCAACCCGAACCAACCCAAACCATGGTCATGATGAGGATGTTTAATCGTTACTTTTGCCAGCATTTGTAAATAAGGAAATATTATGTGGGGAAGATTTGTGTTATTAGGGCTGATGCTCAGCTATTCATTTGCTGGCCTTACCCAATCAAGCGATTGGCAAACATTAATAAAATCGCCTAACCCCAATTATTTTGACATAGTAAACGCATATAACCAAACCTATGCGGGCAAAGAATTGAAGCCGCATAACGGCCACAAACAATTTGAGAGATGGTTGTGGAATGTAGGACCAAGGGTTCAAGCAGATGGTTCTATTCAATCAAATGCACAGATTGAAAGTGCGTCAAAATCCTATTATTCTAAAATAGCGTCACGGTCAATGGCTGGAAATTGGACAGAAGTGGGTCCTTGGACTGAGGAAAACTATTCGAGAGGAGTAGGACGGCTCACTGGAATGGCCTTCGATCCTGTAAATGCCAAGAAATTTTATGTTGGCACCCCAGCCGGGGGTGTGTGGTATACGGAAGACGATGGGCGCACTTGGATGAAACCTGACGACAACATTGCGAATTACGGTATTTCGTCTATTGTAGTAGATCCCACAAATGCCAGTATTGTGTATGTTGGTACTGGTGATGCGGATGCAAGCGAATCGGATGGATTAGGTGTTTGGAAAAGCTCCGATGGGGGAAAAACTTGGGTACAGAAAAACAACGGAATGGGGAACCTAACGGTGGGTAAGTTAGTGATAAACCCAAGCAACACCCAAGTAATTCATGCGGCAACCGAAAAAGGATTGTATAAAACCGTGGATGGGGGTGAAAACTGGGTACACAAATATCCAGGATACGACATGCGAGATTTGGAGATGAAGCCAGATGATCCCAGTGTGTTATATGCAAGTAACTACACTTCAGGAATAGGGTCATTGATTTTTGTTTCGAAGGATGGAGGAGAAACATGGGTTCGCAAATTTGTATCAGATGGTCTTTACCCCGATTGGAGATATGAATTATCGGTATGCAAAAAAAATCCCAACCTACTTATCGGAGTGGGTGGAGTGAGGATCGTAAAGTCCGAAAACTTAGGAGATACCTTTACGGTAGTTACAACCTCTGGAAATCAGTTGTTGGACAGGAATACCCGCCAAGGATGGTATAATGCCGCCTTCGAAATAGACCCGAATAACCCCAATAATATGTTTGTTGGAAATGTTCAGCTATATCACAGTACCGATGGAGGTGTCTCTTTTCTTCAAACCAGACATACCCATGCCGATAATCATTTTCTTGCTTTTTCTCCACACACCAATCACCTGTATGCCTTGGATGATGGCGGTATTCATCGAAGTAAGGATGGTGGCGAAACATTTGAAGATTTGACCAATTTTGGCAACAGCGCAATTTATTCAGTAGCACAAAGCCCATTTAATCCCGAGCACACGCTTACCGGTTATCAAGATTGTGGTTCCAAATACTACGATGGTTACAAGTGGACCAGTACCTACGGAGCCGATGGAATGCAGCCACTTTTTGATCATTCTGACTCATCTAATTTTTATACAGCTTATCAATACGGTCGCATAGTGCGATATTTAAAGCACATTGGTTCTGCCCAAGTTTTGCCCGAGCCTGATCAACCTTTAGATGCTGGCCAAGGAGATTATAGGGGACCGTGGGTTACACCTTATGTATTGGATCCAAATGACAACAAAACCATCTATATGGGTTGGGATAGGGTTTGGAAGTGTAGCAACTTGCACACGGGTAAAACCAAGAATATTGTCTGGGAAGAGGCAAGTTCAGGAGATGGCAAACAAATAGGAGGTCAGTTTATTCGTCTCAAATTTTCACAAACACATTCCAAGAGGTTGATGGCTCTTGTTCAAAATAGCAGCCGAAATAGGGTTGAGCTTGTAAAAACAGATGACATAACCGCAAGCAGTCCGATTTGGACCAAGGTTTCGGGAAGTTCACCAGTTGGAAATTCGAACGGTGATTTCGAAACTGATCCACACGATTCGCTAGCGATCTATTTGGTGGCGAGCAACCAAGTGTATGAAACCAAAGATGGTGGCTCCAACTGGACTACTATAACGGGTACTTTACCCTCGGTTCCTATCCATTGTATTGAAATAGATACGGTAACCTCTGATTTATACATTGGTACACATGCGGGAATTTTTTATCGAGGAGCCAATGACACTGATTGGACACCTTTTAGTGGAGGTCTTTCCAAAAATGCAAGGGTACGAGATTTAGATATCTACTACGCTAAGGATCATAAAAACAGCCTGCTGAAGGCCGCAACGTATGGAAGAGGGCTATGGGAAAGCGATTTGTATGGCAGCCATACCAGCAGCGCCATTCAAACGAATGCTTATATCACAAGTAAAAAAGGACCATTTACGTATGAGGATGAATTTGAAGTAGAAGTTACTTTTAGGAGACACATCAACCACAGGCAAATTGATAGCCTTAGCGCCTCAGACTTTAATATCAATAACGGAACTATTGGACATATAATAACGAAAGGCAATGTATACGTAGTGGCTGTAAAAGCTGATACTTTGGGTAAGGTAAGGATTGATTTGCCACAAGGTGCCGCAACGGATGTTGCAACCAATATGCCCACAGGAGCATCTGAGCAATGGAGTATAAATTACATTTCGAAGCCGGTTCAATTCGGCCCTTACGGCCCAGGGGGCGTGGGAGATTCAAGCACTTTGAAATTGTGGTTAAAAGCCGATCACATCATGAAAAATGACCTTGGCGATACCATAAAAAACGATGAGGCGAAAGTGACCGAGTGGCTCGATTTTTCAGGAAATGAATTTGTGGCTTCGCAAAGCACCGATTCGAGTAAACCCTATTTTAGAACAGCTGAAAACGGCATCAACGGTTGGCCAGCAGTTGAATACAGACCACCTAACCGATATTTTATGGTTAGAGATTTTACACCAGTAGGTGAAAATATGTCTGTTTTTGCAGTGGCCCAATCCAACACCGACACTTGGACCGGGCATTCTTGGATTGCAAATAGCCGAGAAGAAAACGGATTTTTAATTCACAACAATAACAATGGAAGTACCGCAAGCGGAAATGTACTGGACGATGCAAAACGGTATTTAGGCACCCCAAGCGTAGAGGTGTTTAATGTAAAGGAGCCGCATGTATTTTCCTTGCAGTTTAATGGAAAAATGTGGAAGAATAGCTTTTATACCGATAACCAAGTGTCGCAAGATTACCTAACACGGGATTATACTAGGGTAGGAGATGATACCATTGACATTCGATTGGGAAAAGATTTTGATGAACGCTATGGCGACGGTAAACTGGGGGAGATAATTTACTTTACCGAAGATGCCATGGATGCCAAAAGACTAATTGTTTCTAATTATTTAGCGAGTAAATATGGCACGCCGATGCTGGAAGACGATCTCTTTGAGTACGACAACGAATTTGCCATGGAAGTGGCCGGTATAGGAAAATACAGTCAATATGATTTTCACACTAAAGCAAAAGGAACAGGCGTACTTATGTTGGAAGGAGATGAAAATCAAATGACCAACGGATCCTTTTTGCTATGGGGGCACGATAACAAAGCCATAAGTTGGGCAGCTGCTGAAACTGTTCAATCAGGATTGAAAAAATTGGAAAGAACTTGGCGTTTGGATGTTTCTGGTGGAAACATAGGGTCGATAACGCTTACCGTTAATGTGACTGACTTACCCCCTGTAACTGAAAAACTTGCAGTAATGATCGATAATTCGAAGAGTTTTGAGTTAGCAACTACCTATGATTTGACTTTGTCGAATGGCGTATATTCGGCGATCATTCCAGGAGTGGCTAAGGGAGATTATCTTACAATAGGTCAGGCAGATAAGTTTTATATTGGAGGTAGTGAAACGACGGCGGGTAGTACTTTTCGTCTTATTCCAAATCCTGCTCGTGAAGGAAAAAGCACCTTGAGTTTTTGGAGCGAAAACCCAGATCAGTTGCACATAAGTGTAGTGGACAAATTGGGTAAGGAACTTATTTCGTTAGATCGTGTTGTAGCAGGCGGAGCAAACGCTATTGACATTGATTTAAGTGAATTTCCACATGGGCTTTATTTAATAAGGGCCTCTGGCGAGCACTCCGAAACTTGTTTAAAGTTGATTCGATAAATAAAAAAAAGGCCCACGAAGGGCCTTTTTTTTGATTTCCAATTCCAAAAAAGTTGGTCTTATCTAGCCCTTCTTTGCAGCCAAGAAATCAAATGAAATGGTGAAGTTGTCGTCAATCATTTTATCACCTAAGTCATCGAAAAAACTACCCGACCCGTATTTGATTCCGTGTTTTGTACGATCGATTGTAATGGTTCCGTTAGTGGAAACCTTATCATTGATGCTTGTAATTGTTACAGGAAACTCTACAGGTGTAGTAACACCCTTAATGGTCATATCTGCCTTTACATTCATTTTGTTACCTGATATTTCTTCAACGTTTTTAATAACCATTACCGCAGCTGGGTATTTGGCTACGCCAAAGAAATCATCACTCTTAAGGTGTCCTTCTAATTTGCCTTTGTACTCACCTTCCATGTCGTTGCAAACGATAGAGTTCATGTCAATGGTAAAGGTTCCTCCTGTGAGTCGTCCTTTATCCATTGTAAATTCACCTGACTTGATACTGATTACACCGTAATGTTCACCAGTAACTTTTTTGCCAAGCCATTTTACGGTAGTTCCTTTTGCTACTGCATATTTTTCACCTGCAACTGCGTGTAGTGAAATACTTGCTGCCAATCCTAATGCAGCCAATCCTGTAAAAAATTTAATTCCCTTCATGTTCATTTTGTTTTAATTGTTATTCTAATTTTTTAAATCTTTCTGAGTTTATCCAATAGGTCGCTCAGCAACTCAGATTCTTTTGCTGAAATTCCTAGTTTTTCTAATTGTTTGGCTCCCGATTCTGATGCCTTCTGTATTAAATCCAATCCTTTTTGATTGATAACTACGTCTACTTGGCGGCGATCATTTGGGCAACTGGTTCGGTCTACCAATCCTTTGGCGAGTAATTTATCAACCAAGCGCGAAGCATTGCTGCTTTTGTCTAACATTCGTTCAATAATCAATTTGACGGAAGCTGGATTGGGGTATTGCCCCCGCAATATGCGCAAGACGTTAAATTGTTGATTTGATAAATCATATTCTTTTAAGAAAACCGAGCGTCTGTCTTTTAGCCAATTGTAAGTGTACATCAGGTTTACCACAGCCTTTTCTTGTGGACTACCAAATTGCTTTTGTTTTATTTCTTCTTCGATTTTCATAATAACGCAGCAAATGTATGTATAGATATTAAATGTACATACATGTAATATTGTTAAAAATTGATTACAAGTAATTAATCATTTGAAAATGAGGGTTATCCGTGGGTTTTGTAGCTCTGTTTGTAGTGGTCAACTTGTTTTGCAGGCTTCCATTTTTTAAACTCCTCGAACAAAAAGCAATTCCAAAAAATGAGAAGCATACCATAAAATAAATCTTCAATAGGTATGGTAAATATCCGGAAACCAATGATGTGATCAGCGTGATACCACACCACTTCCTTCTCAATTAGACTTCCTGTAAGAATACCGTTGATCAACAAAAAAGGAATAATGAGAAGTATCCATGCCAAGGCAAAGTGGCCTAGCCATCGCGGGTTTTTCCAAAAGGCAAAAAGGAGAGAAGGGAAGAGGAGTCCACCGGTGAGTGTAGGGTACATTCTTCCTTTTCCAAAGAGAAGCCCCACGAATATCACCAATCCTACAACAACAATAAATGGTCGACCAATTTTCTCTATTTTTTCATTCGGAAAATAATCTTGCACCACTTGAAAAACAAACAAGGACGCGTAAGGAACGGTCAAGAAAAAAAGAATTTCTTCGAGGGGGAGGTTATAGATAGATAAACCGCCCAAATAGCTGGTGTTGAAACCCCAGTATTTGGCAGCGGTAAACCACACATCCCAAACCAGAAAAGGAATGGCCACCGCCCCAATTGCGGCAAATGCAGCCCTTCGCTTTTTCCAAAAACCTACCTTTTGATCGAAACTAAGGAGGAAAACTGGTAAAAACACAACCAGGTTAATCAACAAATAAGTAAACTGCTTCAAATTGTATGGGTTTAATTATGCCAAGAGAAGAACGAAAATATTGATTTCGCTATCTTCTCTTCCGGTACTTTCTACAAGTTAATAACCGAATGGTTTTGAAAGAATGTAATTTTTCAGAAATTTTGCTTCTATTCTAGCAGCGCTTGGTCGTCATCTTCGATGTTTCCGCCCAACTCCAAAGCATCTATATTAGCTATGGCGCTCCCGGCAATTCCTTTAATCGAACCGTACATATTTACTGTGTTCAACAACACTTTTTCCAATTGTTTTTCTCGGCTTTTCCAAATTCTAGCCATGGACCTTTTTTCGGTATCCAAGTCGTTTTTCATAACGCTAAATCCTTCCACTATGCCCTCTATTTGAAGTTTAAATTCGTTGCTTGTGAGAAAATCGTAGAGCATGCCCATTTTATCGCCCTTGTTCTCTTGAATTACGAGGGCGCTGCTCACTCGAATTATTGATTCCCTTAGCACCAAAGCAAGGCTCTTAAATTCTTCAAAGGTGCAAATCCAAATTCCATCAATGTTTGTTAACCTGTCTACATCTTTAGGAAGGGTTTCGGTTACAAGCACACCGATATCGGCGTTTTTTTCTCGCATATCAGCTTTGAATTTTTCTATCCAAGTGGGCTGAAAATCCTTTGTGCGCTTGCTTTCGTAGTAGATTTTTCCGCAATTTGTTTTGGTTCTGGTATTCACTATTTGCATGCAGTCGGCTCCGCGCGCGCCTTTTTTTATCTCGTCGATTGTGTCTAATGGAAATTGCTGTTGAAGAAATTCTTCAATGGCCAATTCTAGAACTTCACCCTGCATTTGCATTGAGCCTTGTTCTTGTTTGCGCTTCATTTCTTCGGTGAGTTTCTTTTGGTCCTCAAGTTGTTTTATTAATTCTTTTATTCGCAACTCGTTTCCGTCCTCAACCGCTTTTTTAATTTTTTCCTTTTCAGTGATAAGCAGATCATTCATTCTTTTTTGGGCATCGGCTTCTGCTTTTTCTTGAAGCTCATTTTTTTCCCTTTTTAGGCGTTCAATGTCCGCCTTGGTTCGGTTCAATTCTTTTACCTGCTCCGATTTTTCGTTGAGTTCTTTTTGAAGCAAATTGAACTGATCGCGTTGTTCTTCGGCCATTTTGATCTTAATCTTGTCTTCCATCAGCCGCCTATCTTCCCTTAATTGTTTTTCCAATCGCTCTTGAAAAAGCTCATTTTCTTGCTTCTTTCTTTTTTCAAATTCGTCTTTTGCAAGACTCAGTTCTTTGAATTGTAATTCGAAATTCTTTTTTTCCTTGGCCAGCTCCGATTGATATTTTTGTTTTATGTCGCTCTCTAGTTGATGTGAGAGAATATCTTGAACATCGATACTGGTTCCACAATTGGGGCAATTTATTTTGGACTCACTCATAATTTTGATTTGAACTTCGAAAGTAAAAGGTTGACCTTAATCAATCCGCGAACTAACCTACCTTTTTATTTTTTCTTTTAACTTTCCGTAAAATTGAAGAATTGTAATTATGGGAAAGCATACTGTAAAAGTTACATCTAACCTTCAAGAGCGAAAAACCTTTTTAAAGCACTTGTTGAATGACGTTGCTGCTTTAGATATAATGATAGAAAAAGGTCTGATCGAAAAAGGGATTGCCAGAATTGGCGCCGAACAAGAGTTTTGTATCATTGACCAACACTGCCGACCTTCTGTAAAGGGCCCTGATATTCTGAGCAAGCTGAGCGAACCTCATTTTACTACAGAATTGGCGCGGTATAATCTCGAAATCAACCTAGATCCACAGGAATTAAAAGGACGATGTTTTCACAACATGGAAACCCAACTGCGCAGGCTCTTGAATATGGCTGATGATGCAGCTTCAAACTTTAATAACAATGTGGTTTTAACGGGCATTTTACCCTCTATAACGAAGGAGCAAGTAGGCTTAGATTATATGACGCCAAACCCACGTTATTATATGCTCGGTGAAATTATCAAAGCTATTAGAGGGGCCGATTTTGAACTCAATATCATTGGAGTTGACGAACTTATATTATCGCATTCCAACATACTTTTTGAAGCTTGTAATACGAGTTTCCAACTCCATTTGCAAGTAGAGCCAGAAGAGTTTGTGGACATGTACAACTGGGCGCAAATGATTACAGGTCCGGTGTTATCGGTTTGTACCAACTCCCCCTTACTTTTTGGTAGGCAACTCTGGTCCGAAACTAGAATTGCCCTTTTTCAGCAGAGCATCGACATGCGCAGTAAGGGAAAAAACCTAAGAGAAAAACAACAACGGGTTTCCTTTGGCAGCAAGTGGATTTCTGATATTACAGAGATTTATAAAGACGATATTTCTAGGTACACCTTGCTTTTGACCACGGATATTGAAAAAGACTCACTTGAAATATTGGCCGATGGGGGAATACCAAAACTTGAAGCTCTGAGTGTACATAACGGTACTATTTGGAAGTGGAACCGACCCTGCTATGGCGTCGGAAATGGCAAGGCACATCTCAGAATCGAAAACCGATATATTCCGTCGGGGCCTACTGTGGTTGACGAAATGGCCAATATGGCTTTTTGGATAGGCTTGATGAAGGGTATGCCTGAACATTTTAGAGGAAATTGGCATTTGCATCAGTTTGAAATTGCAAAGGAAAACTTTTATAAAGCCGCCACCATGGGAATTCAAGCAGGTATGTCATGGGGCGACAAAATATATCCGTCTAAGGAACTTATTATAAAAAAACTCATTCCTATTGCCATTCAAGGGCTCCGATCGTGCAAAGTAGCTGAAGCGGATATTGAAAAATACATGATCATTATTAAGAATAGAGCCAAGATGAATGCTACGGGAAGTCGATGGATGGTGAAAAGTTATCGGAATTTAAGAAAGGAATTGAAAAGAGATGAAGCCATTCTCACCCTTACCCATTGTATGGATAAAAGACGTAAAACCTTAAAACCAGTGCATGAATGGCCCATTGCGGAAGTAGAAGAGAGTAAGGGATTTAAAATTCATTATGCCACCATCGAAAACATCATGACTACGGATTTGTTTACTGTGAGAAAGGACGACTTGCTCGATTTGGTGAGCAGCATGATGAAGTGGCGAAACATAAGGCATGTGCCTGTTGAGGATGACCACGGCAAACTTTTGGGCCTCATCAATAAAACAACAATCGATAAATACCTCAGTTCAGATAAGGTGGATCCGCTGGCTACCGCAGGAGATTTAATGAATACAAATCTTGTGGTAGTGAGTCCTGAAACGGATATAAAACATGCCATGCTCAAAATGATTCATAAAAAAGTGAGCAGTTTGCCCGTGGTTGACAATGGTGAATTGGTGGGAATTGTGACCGATGTAGATATGACATTGGTGTGGGAGAAAATAGAGGCGAATGATTAAAATTCAGAGCAAGGCCACCCAATCAGAGATAGAAGTAGGTCGGTATATTGGCAAATTTGAAGCTGACCCCAAGCTTCCTTCTGTGGTGGTTTTTGGGGGGATTCACGGCAATGAACCATCAGGCGTGTTTGCCCTTCAAGTTGTTTGCGATCACATTATAAAAAATGAGATAAAAATCAACGGGAGTTTTTACGCAATATCGGGTAACATGTGTGCCCTGCCCAAGGGAAAAAGGTATTGCGAAACCGATTTGAATAGGATTTGGACCCATCAGCATTTAGATGTTCTCAAAGTGGACCCAATTGGGGAGGATGAATTGCCAAGTGAGTACCTTCAAATGAAGGAAATTATGAATGAAATTGAATACATAATTGCCAGAAACAAAGGCCCAATCTACTTCATCGATCTCCACACCACTTCATCCCAATCGTGTCCATTTATTCCCATTAACGATACCCTTGCCAACCGAGCCTTTGCCATGAAATTTCCGGTACCTATAGTACTCGGCATAGAAGAATTTATAGAGGGCCCGTTGCTGAGCTACATCAACGAAATTGACCACGTGTGTCTGGGATTTGAAGGCGGACAGCACGATGATAAAAAATCAATTCAACATCAAATTGCTTTTGTAAGCCTTAGCCTGTTGTACGCCAATTTGATTACCAAAATTGAATTTCCCGACTACCTAGAATATTTGAATGCCCTGCAACAGGCCTGCAAGGAAGAAAAAGGTGTTTACGAAATTCTATACAAGTATGAACTAAAACAAGACGATCATTTTTGTATGCTTCCCGGATTCAAAAGTTTTGATCGTATTGCCAAAAACCAACGTTTAGCGGAGCACAATGGGAAAATGGTGTGCTCGAAGGAGGAAGGAAAAATTTTTATGCCACTTTACCAATCACAAGGTGAAGATGGATTTTTTATTATTCGATCGGTATCTCAGTTTTGGCTCCTGCTAAGCGCCAAACTTCGGCAATTTCGAATGGAGAAATTTCTAATCTGTTTGCCCGGTGTTTCGCGAGATATTAAAAATCCCAAAGCACTCAGAATTGACAAAAACACAGCCCGGTTTTTAGCCAAAGAAATCTTCCATTTGCTGGGTTTTCGAATGAAGAAAAAAGAGAATAATGTGCTGATTTTCACTAGGAGAGAGCGTATTTGAGTGTTTTTCCAAAGCATTATTTTTTTACGCTTACAAAGCAAAAAACCTTACTTTTATTGAATAATATTTAAATCCTCATCATCATGAAAAAAATCTATTCAATACTCATGTGCGTTTCAATGTGGGGCGTTATGCAAGCTCAATCGGGTTTGGTTATTACAGAAATTATGTACAGCCCACCAGGTGCGGGGGGTACAGGTGGCATTGAATACTTGGAAATCTACAACAATGGGTCTACCAATATCGATCTCACGGGATATACCATTAATGGGTCATTTAATTATTCATTTCCTTCTGTATCACTGGTTTCGGGAGACTATTTTTTGCTTTCGAATGATTCGGCGGCGTTTTTTAGCACCTATGGTAAAATGGCCTATGACTATACAGGGTTTATTTTAAATTCAGGTTCAGTTATTCGGATATGGGACAACGTAAACCAAATTGTGGATTCGGTAGAATACGAAAATTCAGCACCTTGGCCCACCATAGCAAATGGAAAAGGGCCTTCGTTACAGTTGTGTGATTACAATGGAAACAACAACGATCCAGCATCATGGGCGAGAAGTACAAATGACTTGTCTATAGTATTGGGAAATAGAAGGGTATATGGAACACCGGGAGCAGCTAATTCTTGTCCCACTACACCAGTAGTTCAACTTGAGTATACAGCAATATCGGTGAATGAGAATGCGGGTACAGTTGATCTTGAATTGTATTTAGATAACGCTACCGGATTGGCCACTTCAGTTGATGTAAGTGCAATTTCGGGTACAGCTTCTGCCACTTCTGATATCACATTCACCTCGCCAACCACAGTTACATTCCCCGCTGGTTTTATCGGCACTCAAACGGTTTCGGTTGTCATAGTGGATGACACTTTAGATGAAGCAGACGAAACACTTGATTTTACTTTGAGTAACGTAACCAACGGTGCTACACTACTTAATAGCGCTACAAGTATGACAATCAAAAAAGACATTAATGACAACCCTGTAGATCGCAAAATGAAATTGATAGGAATAGCTGATGATGCTTCGGCAGGAGCGGCGAGGCTTATTGAGGTTGAGTTATTGGCCGACGTAACTGATATGAGTAAATACGGATTAGGATGCGCTAACAATGGCGGCGGTACTGATGGGGTAGAATTTAATTTTCCTGCAATTCCTGGTAAAAAGGGGGATCATTATTTTGTTACAAATGATTCGGCGGCATTTCATGATTTTTACGGAATTGCACCTTCATTTATTAGCCCTGGCTTTAATGGCGCAGCCTCTTACAACGGCGATGATGCGATGGAGCTTTTCGAAAATGGAAGGGTAATCGATAGATATGGTTTGCCTGATGTGGATGGAACTGGTGAGGTTTGGGAATATGTGGATGGTTGGGCACATAGACGAAACAACTCTGGGCCCGATGGCGATAATTTTGTTCCCTTAAATTGGGAATTTAGCATGAATGCCTTAGGGGGAGCCACTACCAATGGCGAGGCGACCAAACCATACCCACTTCCAAAAGCTCCAGATCCAGTGGATACAACGGATTCTACTGTTAGTGTTCACCAAATAGAGCGACCCAAGGATTTGCTCATTTACCCAAACCCGGCGAAAGAGTGGACATTGGTTAAATCAACAGGGTCGAGGTTAGACCACATTAAACTCTACAATTCAATAGGTGTATTGGTATTGGATACGGAGGTTTTTGCGAAGGAATATAAATTGAATCTTGGAAACTTAGAAACAGGAATTTACATGATCCAATTAAGAACAGATGACGGCCATGAACAAGTGCGGCGCATCATAAAAGAGTAGCATTAAAAAGAGCCTTTTACAAGGCTCTTTTTTTTGATATCGAGAGATAAGTCTAATCGGCATTTAATCCCGATTAGGGTGCTGTATAAGGCTGTTCCTTAATAATTTTTATCCATTCGGTTGGATCTACCCTATCCGTCATTTTCATTTCGTTGATGGCTTCTACTACATACATTCGAAGCACATTTTTGGAAGAATTAGCCAAATCTTCCAAAGTTTGGTTGCTGCTAGACTGCACAGATTTTAACTCTTGAATTGTGATGCTTTTTTTCTCTTCCGGACTTAGGGTTTTCATTTGATCTACGATTGATTTTAACGTGGGTAGATGATCTTGTGTACTCATACCTACAATTTTGAGCAATTTACCATCATGTGGCAACCACAATATATGAGCCCAAACTACAACATCCTTGGTGGTCTCTTTCATAGATATGAGCACACCTTGGCCATTGGGATGGGTGTAAACCCTTCTTTTGTAGCTGTTTTTTTGTTTTTCGGGAACTTCCTGAACAAAAGCATTGGCTGCATCTGTGGCCGTAGCATGCTCGGTTTCAGTGCCAATAGCAATGGCCGCTTCTTGGTTTTCAATAATTCCGCACATCCTACCAGATTCCAAAAACAAATTCCATTTTTCTGGAAATGAAACAGATAAGTTTAAAGTGGGATTTAAGATGGATTGTTTGTGAATTACACCGAATTTGGGATTTTGCCCAAACAAAAGCCCATCAAAATTGCTTAAAAAGGTAGGACTTATTGGGCCGCTGATGTTCAGCTTTGCTTCTTTCAATTCTTTGTCTAGGCGAGTCACTCTGTCAGGGGTAAAGGGATGGTCGCTGAAATAACTTTTTTCTTCCGATTGCCCAGTTAGGAGTTCGATGGTGGTGGTCATTCGGTTTAATGCTGCCTTCAATGCATTTGGATCATAGCCAGATTTTAAAGCCAATTGAACACCTTGAACGTCAGCTTCGGTTTCATATTTCCTGCTGTACTTGGCCACAAGTAGATGACTAGGTGCGACAAAGATTTCGCCGAGTTTGTCGTTTACAATGCCCAATATTTCACCCGGAAGGGCAAGCAAACCTGGAATAATTCCTTTTCGCATTTGCTTCACGCTGTGTCGGTTGTTGGAGTGGATAATTTCATGAGCCAATATACAAGCCATTTCATCCTCAGTTTTGAGAATAGATATTAATCCCGTTGTTACATAGATATACCCGCCAGGAAGGGCAAACGCATTGGGCGATGGGTCGGGCACGAGATGGAATTTGTATTCAAAAAGTGGCTTTTCGAGGTTATTTACCAATCGCTGACCAATTGATCCAACATAGGCGGTCATGGATGGGTTGTTATAGATCCCCATTTGTTTTTTAACTGACTCAGCATTGCTTGCGCCAAGCTTTTTGTCAAAATCGATGCTTTGAGCGATAACAACCTCTACGGTTAGAACCAACGAAATGGCAGCTAATCCACTCACAAATGGCTTTTTAATATTAAAAGAATTCATTTTGCGAATTTAGGTCAAAGTAGGGTTTAGATATTCAGAAAAGCCGCGATTTCAGACGAAAATCATGAAGTTATTTTTGCTTTTTCTCGAATGATAAATTCTTCCAAGGTTGTTGGCTTTTTACCTGTGATTATATTAAAATTATTCGAAATTTCAGGTTCTTTTTGAAGCCTTGGAAGGAAGTGAAGCATGGCCATCACTACGGCAAATCCACTTTTAACACCTTCTTTTCTTTTTTTAAAATAGAAGCGAACGGGGTTAACACTTATGTAGGTGAATTGAGTTCCGACCATCCTGCTCATCACCTCCGTTACTTCTAAAAAGTTTTTGTTTTCTGATCCCGTAATTTCAATGGCTTGGTTTTGAAATTTATCGAAATCCCTCATTAAAATAGCAAGCACTTCACCTATGTTTTTTATATCTATCCAATTAAATTTTGCTTGGCCCGCGGGAAGTGTAATACTTTGATGTTTAATTAATTCTGGAAGTAGGGTAGTGGTTAAGTTTTGCATGAAATAGCTTGGCCGAACAAAAATAAATTTGAAGCCGAACGACTTAATGAGGCTTTCTATTTTGTTGTGTGGAATTACTTTGCTTTGTTCTGCTCCTTGAACGGAGAGAAAAACAATTTTTTCGATTCCTTTTTTTT
Organism: Flavobacteriales bacterium; assembly: GCA_020435995.1. Classification (GTDB taxonomy): domain Bacteria; phylum Bacteroidota; class Bacteroidia; order Flavobacteriales_G; family Salibacteraceae; genus JAGQYO01. The sequence continues at coordinate 42,394 of JAGQYO010000021.1, forward strand.
TGGCAGAGTTCAAAAGAGGCTGAAAATATTTGTCAACTTTTGAGATATGGGGTGGGCGCAGCAGAAAAAGTATGTCAATGTCGTCAAAAGCCTCATCAAAAGAATTTGGGTTTTCAAAGTCAAACCAAGCGTAAGTTAGATGGGAAAGACCATGAAATGTTTTTTTTGCGCGCTCTATGTTACGGACCGCAACGATGGTTTCAAATTCATCGTTCGGTTTGTTCAAGTAGTTTACCAATTCTACCCCAATGTTGCCTGTTGCTCCTGTAACAAGTATGCGTGTCATATCAAGTAATTGTAATTATTGAACAAAGTTAGCTGCGTATTTCTTTAAACATTACGCGTCCGATAGTAACTACCCGGGTGATAGGTACAACATGTGAGAATACAAAAATCGGCATTCGTGTTAAATCGGGCACTAATAAGTTTTATTAGGAACTCCCTCAGCAAGTGTCTTTTTGATGGTCGATTCAGCTCTCCGTTTTGTTATCAGCTGGTGGCTACAATTTTTCTTTGAAAAGGCAACCTTTTATAACCGCTTTTTACTGACTAAAATTGGTGAGAAGGTAATAGGCGGCCCATCCTATAAAAGTAACCAAGAGGATGAGCATCCAGCTCGGTACACTTTGTGGCGTTTCGCTGCCACCAATAATAAATTGCTTTTGGTTCCCCTTGTCGTATGCATTGAGCATGAGGGGTATTACGCCATCTACAATACCATTTTCTTTGATGCCTTCCACCGATACCGATGGCCCATTGCGTACAATAAATTTGATGGTTTTAATGCCTTCACGACCTGTAGGAGATTTGCTCACCAATTTTAAAGTATGCTCTCCATCAGTAAGCTTTCGCGTATCTAGATCAAATTGTACCGGAACAGTGAGCTTCGCAATGGGTTGCGGCTCATCGTCAATAAACAAGGTTATTCTGCTCTTATCTTCTTGCATTTTCTTAATTGCCTAAAATTGAATTTTTAATATGGTTTTCCTCTTTTTCTCCGGGCCTCACCAAGTATTTTATGGAATAAAACAGCGTCAACAGGGTGATGCACGTAATTATTGAAATTATTAACCAGTCCCAATTGCTTGCAGGGCCTGCGCCATGGGTGAGTCCTTGTGTTATTTTGGGTTGCTGCTTTTCACAAACCGGACAGGCCCAAACGGAGGTGCTTAAGAAGATGAGGAAAAATAAAAATGGATACGATGTTTTCATGAGATCATTTTTTAGCTGTTATTTCTAAAAGGTTCAAGATATTTTTTACTTCTTCTAGCGATACTTCTTTGGCGTTATTTCCCCAACTGCTTCGCTCGTGATTGATAATGGCCGTAACTTCTTCTGGACTCAAATTGTTATCTACGCCAACACCATTCATGGTGGCGAATTCTGGTCTTGCATCATATCCTAGCATAATAATGCTTACAAATAATTCTATATCATCTCCTAGCACAATAGGACTGCCTTTAAGCGCCGGAAACGCTCCTTTTAACCCTTCGCCATTGGCTTGGTGACAACTTTGACAATTTTGTGCATATAAAGATTCGCCATCGAGCTCAAGTAGTTGCCCTTTTTCTTTTGGGTTTTCAGATGATGTTTTTTTGTATAAAAATTCTGGAGCCGGTTTTCCTGTTGGCAGCTCAACTTGTTTTAAACTCTGAAGGTAAGCCACTAATTGTAGGGCCTCTTTTGTTGCCACTATTTTGCCCGAAACATTCTTTCTAAACTCATCGGGAACTATGATTTCCACATCACCCTCTTGTAATTCCTTTTTTGTTTCAAAAAGCCAAGGATATGCGGGCATGACAGATTTTCCAACCACGGCTCTGGGTTGATATAAATGGAGCAGGTTCCATTCTTTCGATGGCTGCCTTATCCCAATATTAGTAAGATCTGGCCCTGTGCGTTCTGTACCCATTAAGGTGGCCGTATTTCTCCATAAATCTGTGCGTTCCATGTTGGCATAGTCAGCAGCTATGCCCGGGCGGCTGCCCCAAACTTTGTCCATGTCAACATTGCGTACTTGTTGCGTGTGGCACGCTACACATCCTTGAGATATGTAAACGTTTTTTCCGGCTACTTCATCCTCATTCAAGGGTTTGGCATTCGGTAAAGGAGCGTTATTCTCTTGGTTATTTAGTGCGGGTAAGATGGCAACAAACACGGTGAGCACAATAAACAGCTGCAAAGCTGAACCAAAAAGTTTTTTATGATTATCAAAAAATTCCATGATGATTTAAATATTAGCAGTGAGAGAAGACTTTTTGTTCATCGCGATGATGTCCTTTGGTTCGAGAAGGAGGGACTCGCTTTTGTTTTTACTTACCATGATATAAAAGTTGTAAGCAAAAAGTAGATGTGAAAACCACATTAATGAACCCCCAATCGCTCGCCAAAGCCAGTAAGGCTCCATGAGTTCTACGCTATCGATAAATGGCTTGCCATCCATCCACATCAAACCCCGTAGGGTAGATCCGTACATTAGGGGAACTGTATAAAACAACAACCCAATTAATGCCAGCCAAAAGTGGGCGCCCACTGTAATTTGAGGAGGTTCTTTGCCAGTAAGCCGTGGAACCAAGGTGTATATAAAACCCCATAACATAAAAGTGATGATACCATACATGGTGAGGTGGGAATGGGCTACGGTAAAGTCTGTAAAATGCCATACCAAGTTGGTAAAACGGAAAGCTTCGGCAGTTCCTTGAAGCGAACCCGTGAAATAAAATATAATACCGATTAAATAAAAGGGTAGTGTGTACGACCCTGATATCTTGTGCCATGAACCATTAAAGGTCATTAAAAAGTTGGTTGTTCCAGCTACAACAGGAATAACCATACCCATACTACCAACAATAGCAACAGTTTGAAGCCACCAAGGAATGGCACTAAAAATAAAGTGGTGGGTTCCAATTAGGGTGTAAAATAATATCTGTGCCCAAAACGCCAGTATTCCTAGGCTATAAGAATAGATTGGTTTGTTGAGTTGTTGGGGAAGAAAATAATACATCAAACCCAAAGAAAATAACATGAACCACATTCCAACCCCTTGGTGCATGTAATAGCCTTGAATGATGGTCTCGCCTAGGCCATTTTGCCAAGTAGGCCAGTAGGCAACAATCGCGATAACTAGCAGAAACATGATGGCCGAGATAATATACCAATTAGAGACATAGATTTCTCGGGTTTTCCGTTTGGCAATCGTTTTAAGGAAATTGATTAACGAAATGAATACACCAGCCCCAAAAAGTGCCATAATGGGCCATATATATTCGCGGTATTCTCCGCCGCCATTATTAATTCCGGCCATGAGTGAGATACTACCTAAAATTACAGCGGCATTAATTAGAATTAGGGAGTGATAGCCCGTTTTTAAATTAAATATAGGCACGTTGCTTACGCGTGGTATCACGTAATAGCTCAGTCCTAACATACCTAATGAACCCCATCCCCAAAAGACGGAATTGGTGTGAACTGGGCGCAACCTTCCAAAACTCAGCCAGCTTAAATGGTCAATGTCGGGTGCTGCAAATTTAATTCCGAGGTACTCCCCAACTGTGGTTCCGAATACGAGCCAAAATGTGGCGCATCCCAAGTACCAGAGGATGAGTTTAGTCAATCCAGGTTCGATATTGGGTCGTGGTTGACTTTTTTTCTTTTTCTCTACAAAGCGTAATTCATTTACGTCTTTAATATTGTGTAAGAGCCCTTTTTTATCTACCGCTTCGGCATTCCCTTCCAACTCTTGGTGGGTCAACTCAAAGTCTATTTCAGCTTGTCGTTTTTCTAATTCCTCAAGCTCTTTTGCCGACAAGCTACTTATGTATTCATTATAGTCTTTTTTGGATTTTTCATACTTCTGTTTTCGTATGATAGAATAAGATTTTAATACCAATAAAATTGATGCGACTATGATGGGAATCGCAATTAGTGTTATGGTAATGAGGATTCCTGATTCGGTGAAAATGTTTGTAGTTTCCATTGTTTTCGGTGAAGATGTTTGTAGTTTTCATTGTTATAATTGGACATTAATGTCCAGTTTATTCGTAAATTTTTTTATCGTTTCAAAAATGACAAGCCGTTTTTTACATCAAGTGATAAAGTTTTAATTAAAGTGTTTTCAATCATAAATCTGAGATCTTCGCGAATTACCTTAAATTGGTTGTGTAATGAACATGGTTTTTGTTCATTACAATTTTCTAATCCAAGCCCACAGCCCTTATAAATTGCCTCACCATCTATAACCATTACAATTGCACTAAGCTTTGTAACTTCTAATTTTGGTTTTTCTATCAAGTAGCCACCAGCCCTTCCTTTAATGGAGGTAATAATTTGATTTCTAGTTAACTCTTGCAATATTTTAGAAGTGTAAGCTTCTGGGGAACCAATAGCTTCCGAAACTTCCTTTAGGCTAGCTGCCCTTCCGCTCATTGAAGACTGTGCAATAAAAATTGCCGATTTTATCCCGTATTCACATGCCTTAGAAAACATCCCTAACTAATTACTAAAGTGCGAATTTAAGTTAAGATTTTAAAATGGATAATATTGTCCGATATTATTTTTTAATTGTTCTAGCGTACTGCATCTTTTAGTTTGGGGCGCATTATATTACAGTTGTTCAGATAATTGTCTATGGCCAAGGATGCTTTTTTCTGGTTTCCGCTCGCCCACTTTTCAGTTTTAAGGCTCTCAGCAAAAGGAATCTAATTTCAAAGTCAATTGCATCAGCTTTTAATTTGAGCGAATTGCTTGGCTTTTAGAATGACCCAAGTGACCAACACAAATGGCGCGGTGAGCGTAATAATTCCCATCATTGCCATTCCCTTATTTAGTATTGAGGAAAGTACGATTGCCAAGGAGATCCAAAGGAAATCGCGCCAATTTTTTCCTGTGAGTGCAATGGCGCAAAGTATGGCGTTGTAGCCCATAAACCCTCCATTAATTTCGGCAATAGGAAAGTTAAAATACCAACCAGTTAAAGCGCCTAGCACCGTGGCGTAAACGGTATATAGGGCCATTAATCTATCGTTTATGAGTACGGCCAAAAGAAAAAACAGTCCAGTAATTACATTTTTTTGAAACATGACCTGCCCGATACCATTGCTCGACGCTGTGAGTAAATCGAGAGTGCTTTCTGGTGAAGAAGTTGAGATAATAAGCGGATAATCTAAAAGGTGCAGTAGTGAATAGATCACTATTGAGGCAGAAAGCACAAAAGGTGCGGTAAATGGCGAAATAACCTTTTTTAAAAAATACATGGCGACGGTGGACAAAACCGACCCTGCGATTAACGCGAGCACCGCAGTAATACTCACCCCAAAGAAAAATATTATGGCTATTCCAGTTAAGGTCCCATTAAAACCATAGATCCCGTCTTCAAGCTCTTCTTTTGGATATTTTAAAACATGAGCGGTGGCTGTGCTTAGCACAGTTCCTGCAAGTGCCGCCAATCCCAGTTGGTAGGAGTTGTAGAAAATTCCCGCGAGAAATAATAGCCCAGAATACACATTGTTTTGAAACATCACTTGGCCAATGCCCCGCAAAATCGTTTTTATAAAAGCCATGAACTATTGAGGTGAAATTTAAAATGGAAACATACCAAATTAAAACAACTGTAAATACTTTTTTGGTCCCTGACTGGAGATGACTGGATCTTTCGACTTTTTGATGGAGTATTTAACCCTAAATTCATTTTTTTTAAAATAACCACCATTTTTTAAATACCTTGCTCGGTATAAACAAGGAAAAGAACCTTTAATCTTTTCAAAAGCACAAACTAAACACATGAAGAGTAGCATGAAAAAGTTCATTCTAAGTGCCATCGTTGTATTTGGATTTTCTATAACCTCACTTCAAGGGCAAACCAGAGGACGGGATTACACTCCGGCTGTTGTCCAATCAAAATATTACAAATGGGGAGGTCAAAAAAAAGAGTGGAGTGGAATTATTCCACCACCAGTTGAGCGCCGCTGGTACAGCAAATATACGAGCGCAATGCCTGGATACGTGGTACTCAAGTCGGGTGAAAAAATCAAGGGTAGCATTGTAATTCGAAAACGGTGGAATGAAGCCTCCAAAATAAAAGTGGTTGACGAAAAAGGAACGAAAAGGCCACATCCCGATGGTGTAAGTGTAATAGAGGATGTACAGGTTAACTCCAATGGGTCGAGTAAAACCTATCGGACCTTGGACTTGCGTATGTGGGGCTGCGATTTCAAAAAATCGGAGTGGTCACCAAAGAAAAAATCTAAAATACCTGCACAAACCTTCAACAGAGGAAAAATTACGCTCACTAGCGGCGATGAGTTTGAAGGGTTTATCTGCCTTACACCCATTCCAAAATCCGATTTACCACAGTATGATGTTATCTATTTTGCCAAAAACGAAAGCGAGCCAGTAGACATTTATTTGGCATGGCAGCTCGATGAGTTGTATCAGAATTTTAAACCCAAGAAATCGCCTGAAATTATGGTCAATTATGTTCCCTACATTTCGGGAAGAAAGTATATGATTCAAGAAACCGAATGGATTGAACAACTACTGAGTGCCCCGAAGAAGATAGATTATAGAGAAAGCGGCACTGGCGAAATGACACTAAAAAGTAAGGAAGTACTTAAGGGGATGTTTTTTTTCGCCAAAGACAGGTACGTTAGGGAGTTTTTCTATCTATCAGATGAAAACCGGTTGGTGCATTTTTCTTCCATTGCCTCTGTGGCTAAAATTGTAAGTACCTTGGATGGAAAAACCGAACATTATTTTGAAATTGACAATATTCTCGAAAACAGCAAAGATTTTTTGGCCAAATTGGAGAAGAAAGACAACTTGCTTGAGGGAACTATTTTTATGCTCGATGGGTCAAAACTTGAAGGCAGGATAGGTTTGAGAAGAAATGAAAATTTGGTTAAGTCGTATAGAACCATTTTTGGTTATTACTATTTTACAGATGGTGATGAGCCCGAGATGACCGAATTTACCGCCGATGATCCCATAGACTACGTGTTTGCCATGGTAGATGGTGTAGTAATGAAGTACGTGTCGGACGGAGGTATTTATGTAAAATTTAGTGAGTTGCTCGAAAACATTACAAGCAAAGAATCGAAGGATCCTACCAAGGTGCTTCAACCGGGTTTTATTCGGTTTAAAGATGAAGTCAAAAAATCAGGATTTATACTTCAGGCCAATAAGAGTTTTTACTACTGGGTGTCATTGGACAAAAAAGAGATTGAGCGGTATCGAACAAACGATCCTAGTGTAAATTATATCGTGCAGCAAGTAGGGGAGGAGAGAAGAAAGTTTACTGAAAAAGATGGTAAGTGGATCGAGATTTTTCAACCCTATGAAACGTATTGTTATTATAGGAATCCTAGCCCTACACACAAAAAAGCAATAGCTTCAGCCTTGACCAATGTAGCCCTCAAACAAATAACCAAAGCGGCACAGGCCCAATTGGCCGATGAAGGCGCACAAGCCGTGGCCCAAGCCAATTACAACAGCAGTGGAAATGCCGTTAAAAGTGCGCAAGCAGGGGCCCAATTTAGCAATGATACCAAGGAAGCAGCCGACCAAATCATACAACAATTGGATGATAATCCGCTGGAGCTTTACTACCTCGAATGGGTGATAGTTAACCGGAAAACTGGTAAGGAGTTTATCGTTTTTCAAAAAAATGATGTGGAGATATTAAGTGTGATGTTACAGACCTGCTCGACCTATATGAGCATGGACGACAAGGAACAAAAAAAGCTCTTAAGTTATAAAAATATTGACGAGGCGGTTAGGGTGTTGAATAGCTGTGATTAATTTATTAAGAAGCCCTAGGAAATTAGCTTGATGTTGCGTCGCAGATAGGCTGGCAAGGACTTGTGTTCTCTAGTTTATGTAGTAACTGAATTCCTAATGGCCACTCGCCGAAACCGCTTTTAGGCTCGATATGACCCGCATTATCAAGAACAATAAGTTCGCTTCCCCAGTCAGAAGCAAATTTTTTCGATCGATCAATACTTGTTACATGGTCGTTTGTACTTGCAACTACAATAGATGGAAACGGCAATGCTGTATAATATGCATGAATTTTTTGGGAAAGTACAGATGTTAAAAGAGAAGAGGTTTTGAAAGTTTTACTGTCTATGTGATTTTTTGGTTAGACATACCTGAATTTAAGGTTTTTCAATAACTGATCTAGCTGTACATTGGAGGTTTTATAGCGACAATAGTTTGGGTACTTTAATTTAAGATGGTTTTATTTTTTTTTATTGCAGTTTCTCTTGTCACTCGTGTGATGTCTTGCGTAAAAGGAGAAACAATTAACAAGCGTCCTTTAGCTATCTCGTTCAGCCACGTTTTATCCCAACGCTTTTTTAGTCCTCTTGGTAGAATCAACACTAATGGTTGGTCTCCTTTCAATAGAATTTCAAATACATCTCTTTCAATTTGTGAATGATTTCCTCAAACGATCACTCTAGCCAGAGCTCTTTGTTTTTTTGCCCATTCGTAGCTTTTAAGGACTACTTCTGCAGGACATTTTTGAGAACATAA
>JAGQYO010000022.1 GCA_020435995.1 Flavobacteriales bacterium
AAAGGGTGGTTTTTCCAAAATACCAAAAAGGAAAAGGAGGTGTTGTTGGAAAACACTCTGGTCAAGTAAAGATTATTGAAGTGAAATCTGTTCATAACACTTGATGCTAACTCGTTATATAACACACCAAACTTAACATTTTATCGGATTGAGTCGCGTGATAAAAGAATATTTTGACTGTTTTGTGTGCCGTTTTTTAGGCTAATGTTATTCGCCCTAGATATCATCGTGTCAAACGGACTCCGTACCTTCAACAACTCCTTCTTGGTTACATGTGTGTAAATTTGAGTAGTCTCCGGCCTCGAATGGCCTAATAGCATTTGTACATGACGCAAATCTACCCCTTGCTCCAATAAATGTGTCGCATAGCTGTGCCTAAAACTATGAGGCGTTACTCGCTTTGTAATTCCCGCATTTTTGGCCGCCTTATGCACAATTGCCCGCACACTTGTTTGGGTGTAACTAGCACCATTCGCCCCGTAAAACAACAGCTGCCGTGGTGTATATTCCCTCATATACTGCCTAATAAGCATGGCCAACTGTTCTCCCAAACTAACCACCCTCCACTTATTTCCCTTTCCCCGATGGATGTGTATTTCTAACCGGTCAAAATCTATGTTTGATACACATAAATTCAACAATTCCCCCACTCGCAAGCCCGCTCCATACATCATCGATACCAAGGTTCTGTGTTTGATGTTGTCTATTTGTCTCAATAGATCCAATATCTCCTCCGGACTCAGCACCGTAGGCAAAGCCTGCAACCGCTTGGGGGAAACAAGCTTTTCTGATGGCAAAAATGATTGTGGTAATATCTGTTGAAGTATCCTCAACGCAGATAACGCCTGCCGATGATAACTCCTTGAATAGTGATTCTTATATACCCAATCGGCACTAAACTCTTCTACATCCGATAGCGTTACTTCATTTGGCTGCTTTTTAATGAAATAGAAAAAACCTTTAATCATAGCGTAGTATGTGCTAATCGTTGATTCGGCGTACCTGGCAGCCCTCATTTTTCGCAAAAACAAATCCAATACCGCGTCCACTTCTGGAACCTCCCTTTTCGTAAGCACCGCAAACTTGTCTACCTTGGTTTGATGACTATAAGGCAGTTTTTTGGCGTCTTGCATAAACTGTTCAATCTCTAATTTATATCCTACACCAAATGCAGCCTTTATCTTTTTATAATTATCTCGGTTCAGCGGCAAATACCAACCACACTTCGATTGGCTCCACTTCGCCCCAATAGATCTACAAATGGGAATCACCTCCCAATCCTGAGCAAAAAGAATAAAAATGTTGTTTTGGTTGCGATGATAGCGCAAGTCGAGGGTAATGGTTTTGATAAGCATGGCACTAAATTAGAAAAAAAAGGAATTAAAAACCTGAGAGGAGGAAAAAAAGGTTTATGTCGCACATCGAATACAAAGCGTATTTTCAGGCATAAGCATCAATCGTCCTTCCTGTATGTCGTTTCCACATCGGCTGCATTGCCCAAAATGATCACCACCAATTTTCTCTAAAGCCATGCCCAGCTTTTGTAATTTGTACTCAGCTTGGCGCAGCGCAGCCTCGTTTATCGATTTGTTGTTAATGGCATCCATTCTACTTATTCTGCCTATGGCCACGTCGGGTGCAATAGGTTTGGTAAGTTCCTTCAGTTCATTCACTTTCTGTTGGGTAGATAGGAGTTCAGTTCTTATTTTTTGCTCGAGCATTTCCTTGTCCATCTGCCTAAGTATTTTTTGTAATGGGTTCAAAAAAAAAAGCCGCTCTTGAGAGCGGCTTTAGATTATGGGTATTTAGCATTTAATCTTGATCCGACTGAAGGCCTACATAAAACTCAACAACCTTTTCCGAAGTGTTCCCCAACTTGTCTTTTGCCACAATTTTGAGGGTGTACATTATTTTCTTCTTCAAAAATCTGTTTTGCTCAGAAATATCAAGCGTTTGTGGCGAAGAGTAAAGCGTAAGTGGGCCGTCATTCATCGAGTACATAATGGTTTCGGTACCTACGTGGTCGTCCGTTGCGCCCAAATACAAACGGGTGTAATTTGGATAAACCTGAAGCGATTTTCCGCCCTTGTTTTTACTTCCAATAGGTTGAATACTGAAGTTGTTGTAAATCTCAGGAGCCTGGTTGTCTACATATACGTTCGAAGTTTTTTCCTCCTCTACATTATTTACCCTATCCGTAGTTCTAAATGTTACCGTGTGGTATCCCGCACTAGGGATATTAAATTTGTTGTATTCAGCATAACTTCCGCCATCTACTTTATACTCTATTTTCTGCACCCCCGATTCGTAGTCCTTGGCAAACAAAGTCACAGCAGTTTCCTTGTTAATAAACAAAGTATCTCTCGAAAAAAATTGAGGATTGCCATAATTAATACCCGTCATGGGGCTCACGTTGTCCATATACACATTTAAGTACTTGTTGGGGGAGAGGTTTTGCACATTATCAGTGGCATCATATTTTAACGAATGTGGCCCTTTTACGTTTGGAAAACTAATGTTGCTGCTGTAATCAAAGCGTTCGGTTTCATCTATTCGGTAATAAATTTTATTTACACCCGCTTTGTTATCAGTTGCCGCCAAACTCACCGTAGTTCGAGCCGAAACATAAAGGTAGTTTCCCTTGTATTGATCACCATTTACAGTGTTTTCAACTACAGGAGGAATTTTATCTAAATAAAACTGAAAAGTCTTCTTCGTCTCGGTATTCTTTACATTATCCATAGAGTAATAGGTAAGGGTGTGATCTCCGTCAGCAAGCGAAGCTACCCCGATATTTCCACCGTGAAGCCTATCCGAGCCATCGTCAAATGCATATTTGGTGTACCTTACTCCTGACGAGCCATCCGTTTTGCTCAAACTAAATTGCGTAGAAGGAGCGATAATATTTCCATTGTACACTATACCTTCTATTGCATGATTGGATACAGGCGCAGTTAAATCCACCACAAAAACACTGTTTCTCACGTTTTCGGCATTACCTACATTATCATGGGCATACCAATAGAGCGTTTGTTCACCTTCGTTGCTCACGCTCACCGCCCCAGTATAATCCGTCCACGAACCGCTTCCTATTACATTGTGAATTTTTTCAACGCCCGAAACACCATCTCTCGAAGTGAGTTCGTATTGTAGTCCTACGCCAAAATAGGTTTTGCCACCGCTCACATATTTAGGCGCACCCGAAAATTTCATACTCGTGTATGGTGCCAATCCATCGGCATAAAGCTCGTACAGAATTTCTTCTGGTGGTTGCTTCGTTTTCATCGAAGTTTTGTCTACCGCCCACTTGCTTCTTATATAGTTTACGCCCTCTGTGTCAAGGTACATTGGGTCTGTGTAATCTGCTGACGCTTTGCTTTTTAAGTCGTGCATTTCGCCGCCGGGCGAGGTCGAAAACTTGAGGTACAATGGAAGTGATTTTTGCACGTAAGTGTTGCCGTCATTTTTATAAACCCTCTTCTCGTGATTGAGTTGTGCAGGTTGGGCAAATAGCCCTAAAAAGCCAAGCGATAACATCGCTGTCCATATCAAATTTATAACATCCTTGTTCATAGTATATTGAGTAATTGTTACGGATAAAAGTAAGTTTTTTTAACATTGGAAAAAAGAATATAGATGTTATTCAAAAAAAGAATTTAATTATTCCACAACCGATATCGCTATTTGTGTGTTTTAAGCCACCTTTATAAGTCAATTTCGATGAATAAACTGCTCATTATAATTACCTACAACTCCTTCTTTGGTTTATTCACAAAAACTTGTTTTTCAAAAGATAAATGGCCCTTTATTATGATGAACTGCACCGTCTAAATTTGGTATTTATTTCCCAATTAATGAATTTAGCTGGCATGAAAAAATGTGCAATTCTTCTTACTTTTCTGCTCTGTTTTACTATTAGCAGGGCCCTTCCTAAAGGGGTTACCGATATTCACTGGTCGAATGAGAATGTGTATAAAAAACAATCGAAGTTTCTTAAAAAGAACAAAAGAGAATGGTCGCGATACCAAGCTTGGGCCAGAAAAAACCGAAAAAGCATCATCAGCGAAGAGCTACCCACCACAGCCTATAAATCCTAATGTTGGGCTGCCCATTTCAAAAGTAGAACAAGTCGTATTATTTCTTTTTGGTGGTGGGCTTGGGCTTTAAAGATGAAATAAACGCAACGCTTTGAGCAAAGTAGGGTTTGAGCGCTTCAATATCTTTTTGAAGATCCAGTGGCACTACGGCATAACCTCGCATTACCGAACCGTATTGGATAGAGAGTGGCGCATTGTGTTTTTCCATAAATTCCTTTTGACCTTCATCCGAAAACCTTAAGCTCAGCCTAGCTTCTTTGTCGAGAAACGAAAACATGTGGCCGTTGAGCGAAGTGTAGGGGTTGGCTTTACCTTTCCGCTGTATTGCTGGAAAATGCGCTACTAATTCTTCGTATTTTTTTAGTGCTTCCGAATATTCCATATCGTGTAATTTAACAAGAATCGAAAATAGCAAATCGAAGTGTTTTAATGAACCATTAGCTCCCCTTTTCCTAAGTTGGAAGTTTATATATCGGCCTCTCTAATAGTTTTTACCTAAAATTCATACAAAAGCACTTGGACTTATAGCTTTGCCTTAAAGTTTTTCGAAAGGTGATATTACTTCCCGAAACAGATATTCCTCATTTTCCACCTACTGAGTTGGCCGATGCCGATGGCCTTGTTGCTTTTGGCGGCAAGCTAAGTACCGATTGGCTTTTGAGTGCCTATATTCAAGGTATTTTTCCTTGGTTCAACCAAGGAGACCCCATTTTATGGTGGTCGCCCGATCCGCGGATGGTACTGTTTCCTCATCATCTGAAAATAGCCAAAAGCATGCGTCCTTATTTCAACCAAAAGAAATTTAGAACAACCACAAATACGAGTTTTGAGCAGGTGCTTCGCGCATGTAGCCAAACCAAACGAAGGGGGCAAAAGGGGACATGGATAACCGAATCGATGGTTGAGGCCTACCTGAAAATGCACCTTTCGGGTTGGGCTCATTCAGTAGAAGTGTGGAATCCCAATGGCAATCTGGTAGGCGGACTCTATGGTTTGGTTATCGGAAAAGTGTTTTTTGGTGAGTCTATGTTTTCAAGAGAAAAAAATGCTTCAAAGTTTGGTTTTATTTCATGGATTCAATTGCTTACCGCGCATGGCATTAAGTTAATAGATTGCCAAATCTACTCCGAACATTTGCAGAGCTTGGGGGCAATGGAAATAAGTAGGGAAGAGTTTAAATCCTATTTAAAAGAGTGGACCGCAACCACCGAAAGATTGAAATTGGTTTAGCGGTTGAATAAATTCATGAATCTTCTCATTCCATCCAAAAACAGGAGAATAATAAGCACAAGCGTCATACTCCATATCACAATCGAGTTGACCACATAGGTATCAATATATTTCCCAAAAAGCATCTTGCGCGGGGCAAAGAAATGCCCTCTTAATCCCTTGGCATCTCGATAAATGGGATTGTTTAATTGAATAAACCGACCTTCGTATTCGTCAATTTTCTTCAATTCCGACTTGTTAGTTACCAAGTCCGACAGCGATTGGTTCTTGTACTTATTCTGAATCTCAACGAAATCTACATTCTTACTTTTCGACAATTGACTCAACTCATCATCCTTATCCTGGGTAGTTTTATTGTAAAGTCTGCTGTAAAAAGTGCGTTGTAATTTCAAGTACTCATTGAATTCGGCCATGGTTTCTAAGTTCACTTTGTCAGGAACCAAATGATCAGCAAATTGAAAAGCCAGTTTTGGATAAAGCTTGTTCTGTTCGTCCACCTCAGCTTTTATCAATGCCAAACTCGATTCAAATGCTTCGCCTTTTTCATTAGACCTCAACATATTCTCGATCAAACCAGCCTTTGCGTGCAATTCTGGAATCCAAAACGCTTTTCGGTAGTCTGCCATCAGCAGAATTTTGTCATACTCAAAGAAGTTTTTTTCAAACTTATTTTTCTTGAATTGGTTAACGGCTAGAGCTTCGAATGCCCATCGCGACGCCATCAATTCACCTATTACCGGCACTACGGTTCTAGAAGTAATAGTAGGGTTTAGTTTATCAAACTTGACAATTACACCACTAAAAATCAATTGAGGAATGATAAGGAAGGGAATAAGAATATATATGGTAACCGCCGAATTGAAACTAGCTGATATGTTTAACCCAAGTACATTGGCAAAACATGCCGCGCTAAATAGGATAAAGAAATAATCCATAAACATACCATCCACTCCCAATATGGTGTTACCTACCAGCACGAATGTGGCCGTTTGTATGGCTGAAAGTGTAAACATGATTAGAATTTTACTAATCAAGTATGCGCCATTATTTAAGTTCAGGAAGGACTCCCGTTTTCTAATTTTTTGATCTCGAATAATTTCTTCGGCACTCACCGTAAGCCCAATAAACAGGGCCACCACAACCGCCATAAACATGTAAGCCGGAATATTTTCATTGTCATTGAAAACATACTCGCTTGTGGCCCGCGAAAAAGGGAAGTACCTTACAAAGTAAGAAAGTATGATGGCCAGCACCGGAGCTTCCAACAAATTAATCAGCAAATACTGCTTGTTGGTTAACTTGCTTAAAACATCTCGGGTTACAAATATTTTAAATTGGTTTAATACACTAGCCAGTTTAAAGTCAATGTTTGGAGGAGACGGAGGATCTTCCACCACTTCTACATACTGATCAATCTTATCGAGGTACAGTTGGTACCATTCCTCGGGCGACACCTTCCGATTTTCGGTTAGATGACCATATTCATCAACCACCTTTTGATCGATGATATTAAATATAATTTCGGGATTCACATTTCCCGAGGCATCTTCCTCGTCGGCATTGGCATAATTAGCCGCCCTTTTGAAGTACTTGATGCCTTCAACAGGATTACCGTTATATATAAGGTATCCTCCTACGTCTAAAATCATCAGTTTGTCAAACATTTTGAAAATGTCTGACGATGGCTGGTGTATCACTACATAAATAAGCTTGCCCTTTAGCGAAAGCTCTTTGAGCAGGTCCATTATGTTTTGAGAATCTCTTGAAGAAAGTCCAGATGTGGGTTCATCCACAAACATGAGGGCAGGTTCTCTAATGAGTTCTAAACCAATATTTAACCTTTTTCTTTGGCCACCACTAATGTATCTGTCCAAAGGACTACCCACTTTTAGGTTGGCGGTTTCGCGCAATCCTAAACTGGTTAGTAAGTCTAGAACGATTTCTGTAATTTCTTCGTTGGATTTACCTCCAAAAATTAACTTGGCGTTGTAGTAAAGGTTTTGAAAAACCGTGAGTTCTTCTATCAGCAGATCATCCTGCGAAACGTAGCCAATCACACCCTTAATTACTTCGGGGTTTTTGTGGATATCAATACCATTGAGGGTTACAACTCCCTTGTTAGGGGTGTAGTTGGCATTGAGCACATTTAGCAAGGTAGATTTACCTGAGCCTGAGCCACCCATAATACCAATAAGCCGCCCGTTTTCTTCACACATCGTAAAGGGCCGAATTCCGATATTTCCGGTTACGAACCTATATTCTAAACCACTGGCTTTAAAAACTATTTTCTGGCCTTCCTTTTGCACCAAGAATGAGCTCACTACATCGCTATAGTAAATCGGGTTAACCTTGCTACTTCGAATCGAACAACCTACTGTAAGGATATAAGTTCTTTCTTTAAATAGTATTTGCCCATTGAGGTATAAGTCTGAATTGCCCAAATAGCGCAATACAAACATATCCACGCTCGGAAATTTGAGAACCAATATATTTCCTTCAATTCCGGGCTTGCTAATGTGCTTGGATAGTTGAAGGTTGCTGCTTTCTTCAGAATTAATGAGAAGAACATTTTCTAGGTCTGGAATATGAGTAGTATCACCTTCAATAAACTTCAAGCAGTCATCAAATTCTTCAACAGGTACGTTAAACGAGCGAGCTGCAGTGAGAAGAAACTGAAGTTCATGGTCCGAAATATTCTCATCAGCCAGGATATATTCCAGAAGTCGAATAAGGATAACTACTTTTTGTTTTTGCTCTAAAACCGCGTTGATTTTAAAGCATACCGCCATCACATTTTCCTTACTTAAGGCATCTTTTCCATCGCCATGATGGATTTCTTTTATGTTTTTGTCGTATAAACTGAGGTATGTAGGAACTAATTTGGCATTCAATTCCTGATTGAGATAATTCTCGACAATTACCCTCGATTGGTGGGTTATGTCGTCTGCATCGGAGGCCAACGCAAACAATTTCATAAGGGCCTTGAGTAGTTCTTCGCTCATTAATGGGTGTAACCTTTGCTTTGTTTAGGGTATCCAAATATAAGCAAGTGAACAAACCACACAAAAAGTTAGAAAATATAATTCAACATTATTTGTTTAAAATGCCAATTAACTATCTAAATCCTTCCGGTTTAAAGTCCTTTCAGTGTCTTTTTGTTTTAAGGATTCTCGCTTGTCATATAGCTTTTTCCCTTTGGCCACAGCCATATTCAGCTTGGCTAGTCCTTTTTCATTTAAAAAAAGTAGGGTAGGGATGGCAGTAAGTCCTTTGTTCTGTAAATGTTTTTCAATTTTTTCAATTTCTTGCTTTTTGAGAAGCAGTTTTCGGTCTCGATTGGTTTCGTGATTAAACTGGTTGGCCGAATCATATTCCGCAATATGCATATTTCGGATAAAAACTTCATCCTTCATCACAATTATATAGGCTTCGTTGATGGATGCTTTTCCCAACCTAATGGATTTAATTTCACTTCCAAAAAGTTTAATCCCCGCAGTGAATTTGTCGAGCAACTCATATTCATAAGAAGCCCCCTTGTTCTTAATTTTAATATCTGTTTTGAAAGGGGATTTGGTCTTCATTTTACATACAAATTAAGAGATGAACCTATCCTTTTTTACTTTTTCGTATGCATCTACGATTTTCTGAAATTTTTCCTTAGCAGCATTTTGGTGTTCTTCTCCCAGTTGTGCCACCATATCGGGATGGTATTTTGTAGCCAGTTTTCGATACGCCTTTTTTATTTCATCGTCTGTGCAATTCGGATCAAGGCCCAGTATGTCGTAGTAGGTAGCCGAATCCACATAATACATTGCTTTTAAAGAATGAAACTCTGATTCTGGAATACTAAGCCGTTTAGAAATGTCTTCTAAAATTCCTACTTCCAACTTATGCACATAGTGATCGGCACGGGCAAGCCCAAATAAATATTGAACGAGCTGCGACCTCATCGACGGGGTCATATTTGATTTTATCTGATCGCAAACTGGACCAATCGGCACATCTTTTTTAAGTAAATCCCTTAGTATTAATAGCGATTGTTTTGTCGATTTTGTTCCGAATTGGCCAACCAAGAATTTTTTTACAAACTCTAACTCCGACTTGCGAATTCGGCCATCGGCCTTCATGACCGCAGCTGTAAGCACCAGCAGGCTAACTTTAAAATCACCAGGTTGGGTTTCGCCATCATAGTTGGGGTATTCTTGGTAATTGTTAGATACATTGTCGAACATAGAACCGAGGAAAAAGCCCATCAGCCCTCCAATTGGGCCACCTAGTGCCCAACCTACACCACCTGCAATCCATTTACCGTATTTAGCCATAATTATAGAATAGCAAGAATATTACATTTAGCTTCGAGAAACAACCCGCGCTTTACCAAGAGCCACCTGCGCCACCGCCTCCGAATCCGCCACCGCCAAATCCGCCGAATCCACCGCCCCCTGAAGAGAAGTCACTAAAAGAGCTGCCGCTACCTCGGCTCATAGAGCTGGCGGCCAACATAGCAGCCCAAAATGGTAGGTTATGACCAGGTGAGTAGTAATTGCTCCTCCTTCGGTTTAATAGAAAAAAGAAGGCACCTATGAGTATGATAAAAGGCAAAAGACCAAAACGGCCCTTTCGTGCTTTTTTCGTTTTTTGAACATACTGTTGGGCTGTAAATTCCTTGAGCGCCAAACCTTTCAGTACCGTTAAGCTGTTTTGAATACCTGTATAATAATCGCCTTTTTTGAACTGAGGAATCATTTCTACCTCTACAATTCGCTTTGAAATAGCATCGGGAATTACACCTTCAAGTCCGTAGCCTACGGCAATAAAAACATCACCTCTGTTGTCAGTAGCTGTTTCCTTTGGTTTGAGTAAAACCACCAAACCATTGTCAAATCCCTTTTGACCTACGCCCCAGCTGTGTCCAATTTCGGTAGCATAACTTGCCTTGTCATAACCCTGCAAATCGTTTACAATTACCAACGTAATTTGGGTGGAGGTCGATTGTGCAAATGCCGATAAGTCTGCCTCCATTTGCTCTATTTGGCCAGGTGAAAAAGGATTTGCCTCCGGCTGAATAATATTTACTAGCCGCGCCGGCTGGGGCTTCATCGGAATCCCTTTTTCATCCAATTCGGCGAATAGACCCAAACTGAAAACCGTTAATAAAGTAAGGAACAAGGACTTGTACAAAGTTTTCATGCTATTTTTTGATTTCGTCACCAAAAGAAATTTCATCGCTCAATTCATTGATGTCGTCTGTTTTCCATGGAAAATACGACTTCAATTGTTTTCCGGCTTCTTCAATACCCAGAATGAGGCCTTTAGAAAGCGCATCATTTCTAAAATGATCAATCATTTTTTGCTTGGTAGAATCCCAAAAATCAGAAGGTACTTTTTGGTTTATACCTACGTCGCCAATCACAGCGAATTTTCGATCTTCTGTAGCCAAGTAAATCAGCACACCATTTCTCAGTTCGGTTTTGTGCATATCGAGTTTTGCAAACCAATGAGCCGCGCTGTCAAGTGGGTCGCCACTGCATTTTTTTTCAATATGTACCCTTATTTCCCCTGAGGTTGCTAGCTCCGCTTTTTTAATAGCCGAAACTATGTTTTCCTGCTCTTCTTTGGTAAATGCCTCTCTTGCTCCCATCCTAAAAGTTTACTGCCGGCGCTTGTTCTGCACCTTTTACGGCCTCAAAATAACCCTTCTTTTCAAAATCGAACCAGCCTGCATAAATAACACGAGGAAATTGTTTGATGTAAGTGTTGTAATCTCCAACCGATTCGTTGAATCGCTTGCGCTCTACCGAAATGCGGTTTTCTGTTCCTTCCAACTGTGCTTGAAGTTCCAAGAAGTTTTGATTGGCTTTTAACTCGGGGTATCGCTCCACCGAAACCAAAAGCCTACTCAAAGCACCACTCAATTGATCTTGAGCAGCTTGAAATTTAGCAATGTTTTCAGGTGAGAGGTCATCAGCACTTATCTGAATTGATGTAGCCTTCGATCTGGCCTCAATCACTCCTTCAAGTGTGCTTTTTTCGAAATCTGCAGCGCCTTTTACTGTGTTCACCAAGTTGGGAACCAAGTCGGCTCTCCGTTGGTATTGATTTTCAACTTGGGCCCATTGCTGCGCTATATTTTCTTGTTTTTGCACCATATTGTTATAGCCACAAGAACTCATTAAAATGGCTCCAAAAGCCAAAACGAATAGCAACTTTATTTTTTTCATGTTCAAATGTTGTTTTATTTAGTCGATTAACTCGACACTTCTTTTTACAAATTCAGTTAAATCTTTACCTGTGAGCAAGCCTTGTGAAAGTCTGGCCAAATCTGCCGCTTGTTTTGCTAATTTAGATCGCTTCTCAGAATCTTGTTCTACCAATATTTTACTCGTTAGCGGGTGATTGGCATTCACCACCAGGTTGTACATGTCTGGGAAGTTACCCATGCCCATCATGCCTCCACCAGTAGCGCTTTGCTCTTTCATCCTCCTCATAAATTCTGATTGTGTAATCATCATAGGACTGTCCTTTTCATCGAGATTTTCCAAGGTTACAGAATACTTTTCTTTTTCAACGACTCCTTCAATGATTTCTTTTAGCTCCTTTTCTTGATCCTCGGTCAAATTGTGTTTTGTAGCTTCCGCTTTTTGAATCAATTTGTCCAGGGTGTCGGCATCCACTCGGGTAAATTGGATGTTTTCCATTTTCATTTCGAAATTTTGAATCAAGTGAGCCGTTAATGGGCCATCCCACTCAATTACATTGTAATTTCTACTCTGTGCTGCATCAATATAGGCGTGTTGTGCCTCTTGGTTGGCGGCATATAGTGCGATAAGTTTACCCTCTTTGTTGGTTTGGTTTTCCTTGATTTTTTCCGTGTATTCAGCAATGGTATAAAACTTACCTTCAACATCCTTGAACAGGTAAAACTCTTTGGCTTTGTCATAGAATTTTTCTTCGGTGAGCATGCCATATTCTACAAATAGTCGGATATCATCCCATTTTTTCTCGAAATCGGCTCTGTCTTTTTTAAACATAGATGCCAATTTGTCTCCCACTTTTTTGGTGATGTGCCCACTGATTTTCTTTACGTTGCCATCGCTTTGTAAGTATGATCTGGAAACATTTAATGGAATATCTGGCGAATCAATCACACCATGAAGCAAGGTCAAAAACTCAGGAACTATACCTTCAACACTGTCGGTAATAAAAACTTGATTGGAATACAACTGAATTTTGTTTTTCTGAAGTTGCATGTTTTGGTTGTTGCCGAGCTTAGGGAAGTACAATATTCCCGTTAAGTTAAAGGGGAAATCAACATTCAGATGAATATTGAACAAAGGCTCTTCGAAAGTCATAGGATACAACTCTCGATAAAAACTTTTGTAATCCTCATCTTTTAAATCTGCTGGCACTTTGGTCCAAGCAGGGCTAGGGTTATTTATGATATTGTCAACTGTTTGGTCAATTTTTTTAACGTTGCCCTTGTCGTCTTTTGCGCCCTTTGGGTCGTCAATAGATTCTTTTTTTGTCCCGAATTTGATTTTAACTGGCAAGAACTTACAGTACTTATTTAGGATACCAGAAATTCTAGAATCATCTAAAAACTCTTTGCTGTCATCGGCAATGTGCAGTGTAATGGTTGTACCTCGATCTGTTTTTTTTGATTTTTTGATTTTAAATTCTGGATCTCCATTGCATTCCCAAATTACAGCAGGCTCATCCTGGTAGCTCTTGGTTTCAACCGTTACATGATCCGAAACCATAAAGGCGGAATAAAATCCCAGACCAAAATGACCAATAATTTGTTCAGATTTGCCTTCGTATTTTTTTACGAACTCTTCGGCACCTGAGAATGCCACTTGGTTTAGGTATTTTTTAACTTCTTCTTCCGACATACCTAGGCCTTTATCGATCACTTGAATCGTTTTGGCCTTTTTATCCACCTTTACTTCAATGGTTGTTTCACCCAATTCGCCTTTGAATTCACCTAGTTTGTGTAGTGTTTTAAGCTTTTGGGTAGCATCTACGGCATTCGATACCAATTCTCGAAGGAAAATTTCGTGATCCGAATAAAGGAATTTTTTGATGATAGGGAAAATGTTCTCAGCTTGTACATTGATTTTTCCTGTTGCCATTTTTACAGTGTTTTATTGTTAGATATTATTTTTTCGCTTTGCATGGGCCAAGGTCAATGGATGTGCCAATGAATTTTGTGTGACATTATGGCGGAAGAACGTCAAACAAAACTCTGCCGATGGAACAAGACGCGTAAAACAAGTAAAATTCATTCTTATTTTTGCTAAAATCTTCATCTTCAATGCAACACCTTATTTTTACTTTATTCTTGGGTATTTCTTGTTTGGGTATGTCCGCCACCAAAACAGCTAATAGCGGTAATTGGAATACGGCTGGAACTTGGTCTCCGTCAGGGATCCCACAAGATGGCGATGAGATTATTATCAATGGTAATGTGAGCATTGCTCAAAATGATATAATTAACCTGACCAATGTGAGAATTACCATAAACGGAAGTTTGCTGGTAAACAAAAAAGGCGAACTGAATCTTGATGCGAATTCTACATTGATAGTGAGTTCCTCAACGGGAGTATCTTTTACCCACGGTAATTCCTATGTTAGGCTGGCACCATCGGTTACATTTCACGGTTCGGGAGATAATTTTGTTGGACCTCAATCATGCAACCACCAAGGCTGTACTAATTCTGTAACCCCTTTACCAGTGGAGCTTGTTTCATTTATTGCACAGATGATGGAAGACCGAGCCCATTTGGAATGGAAAACGGCTTCTGAAATCAACAACGATTACTTTGTGATAGAGCGGCTTGATGATAACAATTTTTGGTTAGCCATAGGTGAGGTTCACGGAAACGGTACCACCAATGAGATGCACTTTTATACCTATGATGACTATGAAGTTGACCCATATTCCGATGCCTATTACAGGCTCAAGCAAGTTGATTTTGATGGTAACTTTGAGACTTTCGATATAAAAAAATCCGAAGCGTTAAAAACCCAAGGTCATGCTTATCGGGTTATTCGAACATTAAATAGGATTGAAATTCAGTTTGAGGACGACCACATCGAAAGCACCGAAATCTCGCTAATCGATGCCAATGGTATGGTACTCAAAAAAGAAGTATTCGGCCAAGCTTTTAAGGGGCAAAAAGTATCATTCGATTTAGTTGAATATCCCGCCGGTTGGTATGTAGTGGGCATATCTGGAAAAGATAACATGCACTTTGAGAAAATGATTAGGGTAAAATAAGGATTGCCTCAATGGGCAAATGCTGAAGTGGTTATTCTATGATAATTTTTTGAGAAAAGGTGTTCGCCACATCCTTAACAAACACTACATAAACTCCCGCTTGAATCCCCGTAGGAATTTGACATTGTTCACCTAATAATTTAAGCGTCCAAACTTGGCCCGAAAGCGAAATCAATTCAATGGTGTTAACCTCCGCGCTTACATGCTCGAAAGTTAGTTTTTGGCCCGCGTTCAAAACTGTGGGGTAGATAAAGGGGTTATTTTTGGTATCCGCGTTTTCGTCATTTGGTTTTATTATTTGTAAGTCTGAATAACCTTTTCTTCCATCAAAATCAACGTTTTTCAACCTGTAGTACAAGCTGATGGATGCATCTGGTTGAAAATCCTCAAATTCATACTCTATTTGTTCGTTTGAGGTACCAGCACCGGGCACTTCTCCCACGCTTGAAAATTCTCTACCATCTTTTGAAACCTGGATTTCGAACCTAGCATTATTAATTTCGCTCAGCGTTGCCCATCGCACCATTACAAAGGCATCTTTCCTCTCTACCCTAAAGTTTATCAGTTCGATAGGTAGGGGGCCGTTACAATTTTGGTTGTAGGTAATCGCTCCTTGGTTGTTGCTGTTGTTATCATAGTAGTTGTTATTGTTGCTGGAGCAAATACAAGCAGTTCCAGTCCCACTCAGGTTTACACCATTGTCTACTTCAAACTTATTTTCGCCTTCTGTGCCAGTATCATCACAAAGGTTCAAAACCCCATTGAGAGATACAGTTGCATCGTCTTCTAGCTCTATATCATCCTCCACTGTTATGGTTCCCGTGTTGGTAAAAAACGAATCATCTTTCACCTTTAAATCGTTTTTAACTACAATGTAACCACCCGCATTATTGGTAAAACTAGCGTCATCTTTCACTTCTAAGTCCTCATTAATGGTAATGGTGCCAGAATTTGTGAAAGAAGCATCGTCCTCTACTTTTATTTTTTCGATGTTTCCTGAAGCGCCAAAATTGAAGGTAACCCCACCATCGTCCTTTACTTTTAATTCGTCTGAAAGGGTTATTGAGCCCGATATAACCAACGAACCGTGGTCTTCAACTTCTAGTTTTTTTCCTGTAAATGAACCTGATGAACCAATGGTCATAGTACCATCCTCTACCTTTAAGTCATCGGTCACAGTGGTTGGTCCATTAAGGGTAAGGGTGCCTTCTACTTTGTCTATTTTTTTTATAGAAATAGTTCCGTTATTGGTAAGGGTGCCGCCTGTTTTTATTTCTTTTATTTCCTTGGTTCCTGTTAAGGATGCTCCACTATTTATAGTAAGCGTTCCTTCAACAGTTAAGTCGGCGTTCATGGTTACCGCTGCATTGATTATTACTACATCTCCACTGCTAATGGTCGTACCAGGATAACTGGGACTCCAACCAGCAGCAGATGTGTAGTTTCCAGAACTGGATTTGGTATACGTTGCGGCCCATGCTTGAGAGCACAACAAACCAATAGTGAAAACAATGAAAAAGGGTTTAATCCTAATCATAATGCAAAGGAATGAAAGAATCCGATAGGTTGACCATTATAGTGACGAACTCAGCAAAATATTCGATAAAGGGTATTTTTTTAAGTTTTCATTTGTTATTCGAGTTATACTAGTTTTGATTTTTAAATATAAATTGCCATGCGAAATCTCCTTTTACTGTCAAATTCCTCAATTCCAAATGAACCCTATTTCAATTGGGGGAAACCATTTGTAAAACAATTTTTAGGGTCGAACAGACTAAAGGTTCTTTTTGTGCCGTACGCTGGGGTTTCGATGAGTTGGGATGAGTACACAAAGACAATATCGATGGTATATAATGAACTGGGCCATGACGTAGTGGGAATCCACGAATTTGATGATCCCAAAAAAGCGGTGAGAGATTGTGCCGCGTTGGCTGTGGGTGGTGGAAATACTTTTCGGTTATTTGAAAAACTTCATGAGTTTGACCTTATAGATACAATTAATCATAGAATTAATGAGGGTATGCCTTACATGGGATGGAGTGCAGGCACCAACACGGCTTGCCCTTATTTGTTCACAACCAACGATATGCCGATTGTGCAACCCAAAAGTTTTAAAGGGCTTGGGCAACTTCCATTTCAAGTGAATGTGCATTATACCAATGCTTCAATTGCAGGACACGGCGGAGAAACACGCGATATCAGATTGGCTGAGTTTCAGGTTCTACACCCAAAAACTAACTTAGTGGGCCTTAGGGAATGCTCGTTGATTGAAGTATCTGGCGACAAATATTTTTTGAAGGGGAGAGGCAACACCATGAAAGTTTTTAAGGCTGATGGGAATCACTTGGAAATTCATGAAGGTGAGTTTAATCCCTCTAGTTGGGGGTTTTAGTAGGATCACGTGTTTCTAAGTCCCATATAAAAGTAGAAACAGGAACTCCGTTTTTAAAGTAGTACAAACCACCCCAATCGTGGTGAACTCGGTTAAACTCCGTTCCCACTTTGTCTTTCACAACAAATCGGGTAGTAATGGTTTTTCGGTTTTCTTTTCTAGATTCTTCGGTCACACCTGGTGGATATTTTTTACCCAATTCATTTTGAAATTTCCGAACATCGGCTCTCTCTTTTTGGTTTTCGTCTAGCAATTCGGTCTTAAATCCCTGTGGCTTGGGTCTAGGTTTGTTATGTGTTCTAGCCAAAATCATTTGATTCATTCGGTTTTTCATTTCAATTGCCTCATGAATGGCCTGTTTTAAACTGTAGGATACGGGATCAATTAAGAGTCCTTCTTGGTATTTACTAATAGCTTTGTCATACTGTCCGCCAGCATAAAGGTCGTCTCCAGCATCTAAAAATTGTCTGATCTTGGCTTCTTGTTCTGCTTTTAGTCTTGCGGCTTCCTCCATTTTAGCCTGCTCTGCTCGAGCGGCTTCCAATTTCCCTTCAATTTCTTTGAGCCCTTGAATTGCCGCAGCGTTGGTAGATTCTAATGCTAACACCTCTTTATATTTTTCTTCAGCCGCCAAATAGTTTTTTCGAATCACTGAAGTATGAGCTTCTCTAAGGTGCGTATTGATTAACTCTTCTTTTTCCAACGCATTCAAGGCTTCAAGTCGCTCTGCCTCTTGAATTTTGAGTTGTTTGGCTTTCACTATTCGAGCCGAGGCTTCGCTGTTTTCAGGGTCAACATCTATTATTTTTCCATAGGTTTCCATAGCTTCATCGTACTTTTTGGACGCCACCAATTGATCGCCAATACTCATGTAGCTTCTAATTTGAATGTTCTTTTCTTTTTCAAGTTTGGCACTAGCTTCTGCTTCGGCTCTCTCCTTGTTGGCCTTGGCATCGGCTTCTTGCTGTTTCTTTTGCAGCTCCGACTTTTCTTTTAGGGTAGCTACTTTAGATGTAGCTATTTCATATCCAGGGCTAATGGCGAGCACTTCCCCTAATTTGGCAATGGCTCTGTTATAGTTTTTGGCATCAGCGGCGAGGTCTGCCTCGGCCATAAGTGCTTCAATTTTGGCGGCCTTATCTGCCTCACTTTGAGCTGCGGCTTGTTCGGCCAATTTCTGTTTTTCTGCTTCTTCTGCTGCCAATCTTTCTTTTTCTGCGGCTGCCAATTGCTCCGAGGCTAGCTTATATTTTGATTGTGCTATTTCATTGGATTGATCTAGGTCGATGGCCGATTTATAATTGGCTTGAGCCTCAGCGAGGCTTTTCTTTTTTAAGGCCTTATCTCCTAGTGAAATAAATTCCGCTACCTTGGCATCTATTTCAGCTTTTGATTTCGCCAATTCTTCCGCTTCCTGCTTAGCTTTTGCATCGGCCAATGCTTTGGCACTTAATTTATCGAGTTCAATTATTTCTGATTTGGCTTGCTCGTGGTTGGGGTCGAGTGCCAATATTTCTCGGAATTTACCTTTTGCCGCATCGTAATTCGCTGCCGTTTTAAGTACAAAAGCTTCCTTTTGGAGGTTTTCTATCTTCAACAGACGCTCTTCCATGAGCTTTTCAGCAGCTGCAATTTCATCCAATTTTTTAAGTCCGGCCTCATTGTTTGGAATCAATTTAAGTGATTCATTGGCTTTTTCTCGGGCATTTACAAATTGACTGGATTTCAATAAATTATCAGATTCTTCAAGTAGAGCGGCAACCTTGTTCAGTTTTTCTTTTTGCTCTGCATCAGCAGCGGCAAGTTTTTCTTGTTCAGCTTTTTTTCTTGCTTCTTCAGCTGCTAGTTGCTCAGCTTCGATGGCTACAATAGCGGCTAAACCCTCTGCCGCAGCCGCGTAGTTTTCATCAAGTGCCAAAATTTCGGTGTAAGTTGCTTTTGCCTCGGTTAACTTTCCGCTTGTTTTTTGTTTGTCAGCGCTAACCATAAGCTTGTCAATTTTAGCTTGTTTTTCGGCCATCTCTTTTTCTTCAAGTGCTTTTTGCTTGGCTTGTTCTTCGGCATTAGCGAGCGAAATTTTTTCGGCCGCATCAATTTCCTCTAGTTTGGATTTTGCCCCGGCATGTTTTGGAACCACTAGCAGAGCTTCATTGGCCTTTTTGCGAGCGCCTTCAAAATCTTTGGTATCTTTTAGCTCAGTTGCTTCGGCTAGCAAATTGTTCACTTGATCCTCTTTTGCTTTAAGAGCGGCTGCCGCAGCTGCTGCGGCTTCTAGCTCGGCTGCTTTCTGCGCATTGAGCGCCGCGTTCTTTTTTTCTTCCTCGACCCTCGCTATTTCCGCAGTTTCCAAAGTTTCTATCTCCTTCAGTTTTGCAGTGGCATTGGCATGTGTGGCCATTATGGCCAATGAAGCGCTTACTTTAGCCTTTGCGCCAGCGAAGTCTTTACTAGCCGCCAAGGCATCTGCTTCCGTAAGTAATACTGCAACTTGAGCTTCTTTATCTGCTTTTTCTTTGGCTTCTGCTTCTAATTTTTCTTTTTCTACTTTCTCTTTTTTCGCGTTGGCATCAAGCTTTTGTAATTCTGACAATTCCTTTTGAGCCGTTTTTTCGTCTGGGAAAAGGAGCAGAGCAGATTCCACTTCTTTTATTGCTCCTTCAAAATCGTTTGCTGCCTTTAAGGTGGCCGCTTTCGCCATAGCTTCGTCAAAAACTTGTTCTTGTTCTTTTAACGCCATTTCTGCTTGTTCTTTTTCTGCCTTTTGCTTGGCAAGCGATTCTGCTTTGGCAATTTTAGCATCTGCTGTTGCGCTGCCAGCTGGATAAGCACTTTTGGCATCGAGGTAAGCTTGTTTGGCTCCTTCAAAATCTTCAGAAGCAAGCAAGGCATCGCCGCTTTTTATCAATTCTTGAAATTGTGCTTCTGCCTCTGCTTGAAATTTTGTTGCTTTTTGTTTTTGTGCTTGGTCAATGAGGTTTTTAGCCCGGACGTCTGTTGGTAACAGTTGCTGCGCTTCATTAAAAACGGCAATAGCTTCATCAAATTTTTCTTCTTTTAACAGGGCTTCACCTTGTTTCAATTTTTCAGCAAACTGCTCATTCAGCAAACTTTTTTCTTTTTCAGCTTTTAAGCGAGTGGCTTCTGCTTTGAGTTCAACGGTTTTGGTTTCTGATGGAAGTATGCTGTGCGCTTCATCGAGTTTTGCTATCCCGCCATCAAAATCCTCTTTTTTAATTAATTCTTCTGCTTCTGTCAGCACAGCATCGAATTGAGCTTTGACCCGTGCAGCATCTTCTTGGGTGATGAGTTTATTGGTTTGCTCTATAAGTTCTTTGTGCCGTGGATTTTGCGGAATTATTTTGCCGGCTTCTTCAAATTTTGCGATGGCCTCGGGGTAACTTTTATTTTTAAGTGAGGCTTCGCCAGCTAAAATCAAATCATCGTATTCCTTTTGAACAGCAGCTTGAGCGTCATCTTTTTTACTTTTTTCAGCTAAGGTGATCATGGTTTTTGGATGTTGTTCGAGCGGGAGGACAGCCTCGGCCTCTTTATATTTTGCGATGGCTGCATCGTAGTCTTTATTTTTTAGGAGCTCATCCGCTTCCCTTACGAGGGCGTCATATTGCGCGCGAATTTCTGCCTTTTGAGCCGCAACTTTTAATTCATCGCACTCTTTGATTTTTGTTTTTGGATATATTTCCTGACTGATCAGAGCGCTAGCTTCTGTATATTTTGCTTTGGCCTCATCAAAACTGCTGGATTTGAGCAAGGCATCTGCTTCTTTGATAATTTCATCGTATTTGGCCTTGGTGTCAGCCGCCAATTGGTTTGCTTTCAGCTTATTGGCTTCTGCAATTTTTGTTTTGGGGGTGGGGTCATTTGGCTTTATTTTTTGGGCAGCTTCATAGGCCAAAATTGCATTGTCATAATCCTTCGATTTAATCAATTCGGATGCTTTGTTCATTTCATCGGCAAAGGCAGCTTCTGTTTTTGCTTGTTCTTCTGCCTTTAGGGCCTGTTCACCTAAGCGGGTTGCATTGTCAATTCGTGCTTTTGGTTCTACTTCACCAGGTTTTGCCTCTTGGGCCTTCTTGTAAAAATCAATGGCCCCCGAATAGTTCTTCGATTTCATGAGCTCGTCACCCGATTTCATGGCATCATCATACTTCGCTTGTAGTTCTGCCGCTTCTGCCTTTTTTTTCAGTTCTTCTTCATAGGCTATTTTTTCCTTCTTGGCCAGCGCAATTTGGTCGGTGGCATAGGCATCTCCTTCCTTGACTTTTGCTGCATTTTCGTATCCAGCTATCGCCTCATCGTAGCGCTTGCCCGTGAAGTAGACATCTGCTTTGGCAATTATTTCCTTGTATTCAGCTTCTATGGCTGCGGCTTTTTCTTCAGCTTCTGCCTTTTCTTTTAATTCTTTAACCTTGGCAATTTGCTCTTCGGGATAGGTTTCTAACGGGCCCCATTTTTTGGCCTCTTCGTAGGATTCGATGGCATCTGCATATTTACGTGCTCTTACAAGTGCATCGCCTTTGGCCTTTGCGGCGGCGTAGTTGGCTTTGAATTTTTCTTCGTTTTTGGCGGCTTTTTCGGCGTTTTTCTTCTTCTCTTCCTCGGCTCTA
The DNA here is from genome assembly GCA_020435995.1 of Flavobacteriales bacterium. Taxonomy (GTDB): domain Bacteria; phylum Bacteroidota; class Bacteroidia; order Flavobacteriales_G; family Salibacteraceae; genus JAGQYO01. Next base: position 21,625 of record JAGQYO010000022.1, read on the forward strand.
AGCTCGGCCTCAATAGCATCCAAAATATCATCTTGTGAATAGGCATTAGACGTAGCTAATAAACCAATTACAAGCAGAAACGCACACAATATCCTTCTTCCCAAACTTTTGCCTGTTAATCGCTTACTCAATATATGAATTGGACTTTCAGAATGACCGGCGAATATACAAATTATGATCCCTAGAAATAGGTGAACTTGGTTACCAAATGTTATAAGTTAATCTTAGTAAATCATTGAAAGTATTTGGCGGGTAAATTGAGTAATTGCCAGGCCACGACCTACTTTTGCATCCGTGCAATTCTTGGAGCCATTTTATAATTGGAGGGGTTTATATATCGCGGAGGAAGACGATCGATCACCGTTTTTTGAGCGTGAATATTCCGAGTTTTATTTTACCGATCGCATTTACGACCATTACATCCATCCCCAATGGGACAACATTGGTTCAACAACCTTGTTTGCCAAGGTTATTTTCACGGATTACGATGAGAGATTTTCTATTATCGAACTATTAGGTGAGTGGAATGACACGCTTTATAACGACATCATGACTTTAAAAAGAGGTATAATTGACCATTTGATTGGTGAAGGAATACAAAAGTTTATGCTCATTGGCGAAAACGTTTTGAATTTTCATTCCTCAGATGACAGTTATTATGAAGAGTGGTACGAGGATATCGAAGATGGTTGGATAGCTTTGCTCAACTTCAGAGAGCATGTTATTCAGGAGTTTAGCCATGGAAATATTGATAGCTATTTTATTATGGGCGGAAAATTAAACGACATAAGCTGGCGCACCAAATTGCCCATGGAACTATATGAAGCTGTTGATCATTTGGTATTAAAACGAATAGGATGTTAAGGATATTTATAGTCTTTGTAATTGTTTTTTTTGGCACAGGCGGTATGGCGCAGCCGATAAACATTTTGGTAAGTAACGCCAACAAACCCGAAGAACCTACTATTTGTATAGATCCGAAAGACCCGATGCGTGTTGTGGCGGCTGCCAATATCAACAACTTATATCTGAGCAAGGATGGTGGCGTTTCATGGAGTTATCAAAAAGCAACTTCTACGCTGGGAGTTTGGGGGGACCCGACAATTGTTTCTGACCAAGAAGGCAATTTTTATTATTTCCATTTATCAAATCCAGCTAATGGTAGCTGGATAGATCGCATAGTATGTCAAAAATCGACTGATGGAGGTGAAACTTGGTCGGATGGGGTAGGCATTGGAAAAAATGGAACCAAGGCTCAAGACAAACAGTGGGCTGTAGTTGATGATGATGGAAACATTTATTTAACCTGGACGCAATTTGATAAATACGGTAGTCGAAATCCAATGGATTCGACCATTATTAGGTTTTCAAAAAGCACGGATAAAGGCGAAACTTGGAGTACTCCTTTACGCCTCAGCGAAAAAGCTGGTAACTGCATTGACTCGTCGCTCACCACCGAGGGTGCGGTGCCAACTATTGGACCCAATGGAGAAGTTTATGTGTCATGGGCGGGCCCAGCAGGTTTAACTTTTGATAAATCCTTGGACGGCGGCACGACTTGGCTACCGAATGATATTATGATCGATTCGTTAAAAGCGGGATGGAATTATCAAGTTCCCGGGATTAACAGGTGCAACGGACTTCCGGTAACTACGTGTGATAGAAGCGGAGGTGTGCATAACGGTACGATTTACGTGAATTGGTCTGATCAAAGAAATGGCCTGGACAATACTGACATTTGGCTTGCTAAATCTGTTGATGGAGGTCAAAACTGGTCGCCACCTATTCGTGTAAATGACGATACTTCAAAAAGGCATCAATTTCTTACATGGATGACAGTTGACCAAAGTACAGGTTATTTATATTTTGTGTTTTATGATCGACGCCGAACACAGGGCATTGAAACCGAAGTATTTGGTGCTTTATCGAAGGATGGAGGTGAAACTTTTCAAAATTTTATCATCAGCGAAAGCCCATTTGTTCCTAACGATTCTGAGTTTTTTGGTGATTATACCAACATCAGTGCGGTTAATGGAAAAGTGATGCCCATTTGGGCGCGATTGGACAATAAAAAACTCAGTATATGGACTGCCGATTTATTTTCAACCCTTGGGCAAAGCGAACCTGTAAATGAGGTTGAGGGAGTAGTTGCCTTTCCAAATCCAGCATCGGGTTGGACAAATGTTCGGTTTAAAGTTAAAAACGAAGAACTAGTGAGTTACCGAATTCTCTCTAGCGATGGAAAGGAGCTATTGAACTATCCAGCCGATACCTTTGTAAAAGGCAGCCATGAGATCCGTATTCCACTTGATGTGTTCGACGCTCCTGGTAGATACATCTGTGAATTACACATCGGTTCAAAAATCATTAACAAGAAAATTATCGTGAGGGATTAAGCCTCATTAATTTGTATTTTGTGAAACTTATTAAAACTAAAATTTAACGCCTTATGGAAATTCCGATAGTCTTAATTATTCTGGCATTGGCCCTATACGATTCTGTGGTGATTGTACCCGAGAAAAAACAAAAGGTAATTCAGCGATTGGGTAAATTTTCGCACCTGGCTACCGCTGGTATTAGCTTCAAATTACCCATAATTGATCGAATTGCCGGAACTGTAAATATGAAAATTCAGCAATTGGATGTGGAAATTGAAACCAAAACCATGGACAATGTGTTTGTGGATATCCGTGTATCTGTCCAGTATTTGGTGATACCAGAGAAGGTGTTCGATGCTTTTTACGCATTGGAAAATCCAGAATCTCAAATTGCATCTTATGTATTTGACGATGTAAGAGCCGAGGTTCCTAAGTTGGAACTCGACGACGTATTCAGCAGAAAAGAGGACATAGCCGTTGCGGTGCGACACAACCTAAGTGAATCGATGGAAGCTTATGGTTTCAAATTCGTAAAAACACTCATTACCGACATTAACCCAGATGCGCACGTGAAGGATTCGATGAATAAAATAAACGCGGCCAAAAGAGATAAAGAAGCTGCACGTGAAGCCGCGGAAGCGGAAAAAATTACCATTGTTAAACGGGCTGAAGCAGATGCCGAAAGCAAGAGACTTCAGGGAGAGGGTATTGCACAGCAGCGAATTGAGATTATTAGGGGATTTAAGGAGAGTGTAACCGATTTTCAAACGTCGCTAACGGAGATAAAATCAGCTGAAATCATGCAATTTGTGCTCATGACACAATACTTTGATACACTCAACAATATCGGTTCGGGAAGCAACTCAAACACGCTTATGGTTCCGCATTCGCCTGCGGCCATGAATGATTTTTATCAGCAAATCATAGCTGGAACTGTAATGGCCAACAAGGCTGAGGAAGCTACTGATGCCATACACACCGAATCGAAAAGGAAGGCTGGAGACAAATAAGTAATTACTTCTTAATGAGGTTACAATAGTGTAAATACCTACCGTACACTTCTTTTACGTAATCATAAGGCTCTTGACCTCGGCAGTATCCGTGTTGGCAAATGGTATCAGTATAAAATTCTACATCTGATTTTTTGAGAATGTAAAGCTCTACGTTTTCGTCCCACATTAATGGATTATGGCCATATTTTGCGGCGAGTTTTTTTGCATCAATAATATGCCCAACGCCTACATTATATGAAGCAAGCACGAACTTGGTGCGCTGGATACTATCCGAAATGCTTTTCTGCCATATTTTATCTAGCCGTTTTAAATACTTGCTTCCCGCTTCTAGGTTGGCCTGTGCGTTTGTTATGCTCATAGAATCTAAGCCGTAATCCTCGGCGGTGCTGGGTATAAGTTGCATAAGGCCCGTGGCACCTGTCCACGACTCGGCGGCGGTATCAAATTTTGATTCCTGATAAATAAGTGAAGCCAGTAGCCGCCAGTCCCAGTTTATGCTCTTGGCGTATTTTTTAATCAAATCGTCAAAGGGTGAAATCCCTCCCTTCATGGAGGAATACTCGCTCGATAGCTTCTGTTTGAGCACCGTGCGAGCTTTAAAATATTTGGTAATAATGGTATGGAAATCATTTGTTTGTTTTTGATAATTGAGCCAGTCGTTGAGTTTCTTGAGCAACATGGTGTCAGTTCGTCTTACAGCCCATGCAATATGTCGTGGTGTTCCAATTGGTGTAGTGATGTGAATATTGGGATGAAATCTTTTTTGGACTTTAGCGACGTTTTCATCGGCAACGGTATAGTCAATTTCACCACCCGACACTTGTGCAATGAGCTGTAAGGTTTTGTTCATTACCTTGCTGTCAGAGGAGTCAGCTACGCCAATTATTTTGATTTTTGGGTTCAAGGTTTTGTTCACTTCGATGAGGTGTTCGTAAAACGATGACTTTAACCTTACATATACCGTTTTGCCAGCTAATTCTTCAACGGTTTGAATGAGGCTATCAGACGAATACCGCTGCACTAGTACTTCCTTAGTTTCGAATAAATCAGTTGTGAAGTTCACGCGCTTTGCGCGCTCTGGCGTTACTGTGATATTAGCACACACAATATCACCAAATCCACTGTTGAGCATGGGCAAAACACTATCTAGTTTGTAGATTACTTTGATGTTTAGTTCAAGATCATTTTCTTGAGTAAACCGCTTGAGCAACTCATACTCAAAGCCCATAGGCTGCCCTTTATACACAAAATAGCTTGTTGTAGAATTATCAACTAGCGCTGTAATTGATCCTCGCGTGGCAATAGAATCAAAGTCGAATGAGTAGGGGGGTGGAGGTAGTGGTTTGGGTTCGTTTTTACATGAAGTAACCGATAAGGCAAATAGCAAAAAAGAATAAAAGAAAAACTTTAATTTCATCTTTATCCCAGGGTTTTTACCAGCAAATATAGCGTCCCTAAGATGGCAATGATATAAATAATAACTTTATAAGATCCTTTGTAATAACGGTTTGTAATACTGCGATCGCGCCAATATGACCATCCAATACCAAGTACAAAAACCAAGATAAACAAGGTCATAAATACAATCTGTCCCTTGCTAAATTCCATTTATTTTACGTCAATGATCTTAAATTCCGTTCTGCGGTTTTGTTGGCGACCTTCTTCGGTGTCGTTTGTAGCAATGGGTGAGGCTTTGCCCATACCTGTAGTGCGGAGTTGTTTTTTGTTTACTCCAATAGAAATGAGGTAGTCCGCCACAGATTCGGCTCTTTGCTGAGACATTTTTTTGTTGATTTCGTCTGAGCCCACATTGTCCGTATGCCCTATAATTTCAACCTTTATTTTTGGGAATCGGTCCATCAATTCTTTTATATTATTCAATTCAATTTTTGATTCTTCACGTAAGGTATAGGCATTGAAATCGAAGAAGATATTGTTAAGTGTTACACTGGCACCCTTTTGCACTTTCGATAACTCTACATCTTCCTTAATCATCCCGAAGTCTTTTTTATCTTTTAAGTTAATCTGTTCAGAGTAAAAGAGATGATTTTTTTCGCTGTCTTTCACCGTTACCGAATAGTTTTTTCCAGCTGGAAGTACAACAAGGTATTTACCTGTAACACTGTTTGCTTTTCCAACATAAACCATCTCTCCAGTCTCCATTATCTTTACTTCTATATCGGCACCCAGTGGGATTCCTGTAGTTGGATCAACAACTTTTCCCTTGAGGAGGGTAACGTGGGCTGGGTCTGGATTGAGAAACGTAATTTCATAAATGTCTTTTTCTCCTTTGCCATTTGGGCGATACGAGGAGTAGAGTGCTTTTCGGTTACTGGCCGCAACTACAAAAAACAGGTCGTCGCCAGGGGTATTTATCGGAAAACCAATGTTTACTGGCTTAGTCCAACTTCCGTCTTCTTGCAGCGTGGTATAGAAAATATCAAAGCCCCCCATAGTAGAGTGTCCTTTGCTGGAGAAGTAGAGGGTTTTACCATCCGGGTGCATAAAAACACTTTCTTCGTCATATTCTGAGTTGACTATTGGACCTAGATTTTTTGCAGGCCCCCACTCTTCGTATTTTTCGAGCCATTGACTCACGTAAATATCTCGTCCACCTTGGTTTTCATCTGGTCGGTTAGATACAAAATAGAGATGTTTTCCCTCGTAGGAATAGCATGCGGACGACTCATGGTACTGAGTATTTACATTTAAATTGAGTTTTTTTGGCTTGCTCCAAGAGCTCCCATTTAAGGTGCTTTCCAGAATATCACCATTGCCATAGTGGTTTTGAAAGTAGAGGAGCTTTTGCCCATCTGCCGAAAGACCTACCGCCGATTCGTGCTCTGATGTATTTACAGGAGGCCCTATATTTATTGGCATGCTCCAATTTCCTTCATCGTCTTTTTCGGTGAAATAGATATCCTCATAAAAATCATTGAGTATCAAATCCATTTTTCCGCCAGTGGTATTTTCTCTACGTGAGGTGAAAAATAGTTCTGTTTCATCGGCATTGATGATGGGTCCATATTCTGGATCGGGACCATTTATCGTGTTTCCAATATTTTCAACAATTACCCTTATCGGTTTTTTTACTAATTCTCTACCTGATATACATTCTTCTATAAACTTGTTAAGTGAATTCATTAGCTCTACATCATTGGCCTGTTCCACAAAGGGACGGTATGATTTGTATTCTTCTATGGCTTCGTCAAACCGAGCAGAAAAATGAAAGGCACGTGCTAAATCGAAGTTAATCTCCTTGTCAATATTAGGTTCAAGTTCTTTTGCTTTAAGCAAAAAAGGCAGTGCCTTGGTCTTGAATGCTGAACTATATAAGTAGCAGTGGCCAATGCGGAAATTCAAGAAAGCATTATCGGGGTTTAATTTGTAAGCATCTAAATAATAATGTAAGGCAGATTTTAAATAACTATGCCCGCGCTCGTACCAATGGTTTCCCTCTTGAATATTTTGCAGCGCAATTTCAAGCTCGGCTGGACGATCGGGAAAATTCTCCGAATTGAATTCAATGTTTTTTTGACCAAACAACAATGCTGGACAAAAGATTAAAATGGCAACTAGTATCTGACGGTAATTCACGTTTGGTAAAAGTAAAAAACTATGTTAGCCTTCAACAGAATAATGATTATTGATTTTGATTTTCTTCCTGCTGTTTTTGCATTTGTTTGATAAGGTAATTGGTGTACTGTTGGTATTGATTGGTGCCAAAAAACATGAGGGTACTCATAAACGGCTCGGGTTGCTGAAAACCAGCTATAACGTGAATTCGAGTCATGTTTTCATCGAGTATGGCAAATGAAGGATAACTCATCTGACCATCGAGAATGGAATAGGCAAAATAATGAGTACCTCGTTTGTCGACGGGAGCCGTATTAGCAAACTTATAATTGTTGAATACAATGGTGTCTTTTGTTTCCGCATCGAATTTTACGGCGTAATAGTATTTGTTCATAAAGAAGGCCACATTCGGATCAACAAAGGTAGTGGCATCCATTTTTTTACACCACCCACACCAGTCGGTATACAAATCGATAAAGATTTTTTTCTTTTCTACCTTCATGGCTTCTTGAGCCTGCTCCATAGTCATCCACTGAATAGGCGGAACTTCTTGGGCCAAAAGGGCCGTGGAAAAGGTGATGATTAAGGCAGTAAGGATTGTTTTCATCTAATTACAATTTAGCAAAAGCCAAATATATTACTTAGGGTGGTAAGCTAGGCTACCCATTTGTTAAGCAGCGTGAATTGGTTTTTAATAAAAAAAAGGCGATCCGTAACCGAATCGCCTTTTTAAGAATTTCATACTTGATTTTTATTCCACTCCGTGCATGAGTTTTTGAAGCGGCTTTGCTAAAATAATCAGCAAAACAGCAATTCCCAAAAGGACAAATCCTATGGTGGTGAAGATAGATACGTATTGAATCAATCCCGCATCTGGAGTGAGTGCTTCTCCTCCTTCGTGGCCCCCAGTGAGTGCAGCTATTTTTCCGCCAAGATAATTGGCTATCGCAAAGCTCAAAAACCAAGCACCCATAGCTGTTCCAGCCATTTTCTTGGGAGATAATTTGGTTACCATTGAAAGACCAATTGGCGAAAGAAACAATTCGCCCGTAGTGTGCAACATGTACAAGAAAAACAGGGTGAGAATTGGAACTTGTGCCGCTTCATTAGCGAATTGGAGCCCAACTTGCGTAAGTAAAAATCCGGCAGCTAATTGGATAATTCCGTAAGCGAATTTTAATGGAATACTCGGGTTTTTGCCAATGGCCGAAAGTTTGACCCACATGATGGAAAAAATAGAACCGAAGGTGATGATAAAGAAGGGGTTGAAGAATTGAGTCATAGAAGCGGGCATAATCCAACCAAATATTTCGCGATCTACGTTTCTATCGGCAAATAGGGTAAGTGAAGTTCCCGCTTGCTCAAAACATGCCCAAAATGTGATATTAATAACCATGAAAATAATGAGTGCAACCATTCGATCCTTCCACATAGAAACGCCTTCCACTTTGTCTTCTGCAATACCAGCTTTAATAAGCGACCAAGAAACAAACAAGAAGAGGCCCAATAAGATATAGTCAAGTATCTGATTTTGAAGAATAAGCACATAACACAACGGAATCAACAAAAAGGAACCAACCGTAATAACCTGAATTTTATTAAAAGGCCCAAAGGCTTTGGCCAATCCTTCTTCTTGAAAGTCCACGCCTGGCGCAGAGGCAAACTTTTTTCTACCACTCCAAAAAATGAAGATTCCCAGCAACATTCCTATTCCAGCCAAACCAAATCCCTTATCGAAGCCATAGGTCTCGCCTACGTAAGCAACAATGGTGGTTGCCAGCAGCGCACCAATGTTAATACCTATATAAAATATGGTGAATCCAGAATCCCGCCTGGGGTCATTATCTCGATAAAGTTTTCCAACTATGGTAGATATGTTGGCTTTGAAATAACCATTTCCAATAATGATGGCACCCATACCAATCATCATGAGGTTTTCATGGTTTAAGAGGATGGGCACGCCATCTGATCCAAACGAGGGTTGGCTAAATACCAAAAGAAACTCCCCAACGGCCATCATTAAACCGCCCAGAATAACTGCATATCGATAGCCCAAGAACTTGTCGGCCATTCTACCCCCTAAAATCGGAGCTGCGTACACCAATCCTGTATAAGCACCATAAATTAACGAAGCTTCCGCATCACCTTTCATGAGCGATTTTACAAGAAAAAGGGTGAGCAATGTTCTCATTCCGTAATAACAGAAACGTTCCCACATTTCTGAAAAGAAGAGGGTCATTAAACCTTCGGGGTGTCCTTCTCGGACTACTTTATCTGACATATTAAATAGAGTTTAAATCTTATGAAGCCGACGAATATAAAACAATTTATAAGCGATTCCTTTTTTTACCAATCACTAAAAAACTTGATTTAATTAAAGGTTTTTATAAATGTATTCGGTAAGTAAATTGTATAAGTGTAGCCTTGTATTTCCGCCATAAATTCCATGATTTCGATCTGGATAAACCATCAAGTCGAATTGCTTGTTCGCTTGCTGAAGTGCGCTTACCATTTCAACCGAATTTTGAAAATGTACATTGTCGTCAGCGGTTCCGTGAATGAGCAGGTATTTTCCCTTTAACTTGTCTACATGGGTAATTGGGGAATTCTCATCGTATCCCGGGTTTTCTGCTGGAGTTTGCATGTAGCGTTCTGTGTAGATGGTGTCATAGAATTTCCAATTGGTAACAGGAGCAACGGCAACAGCCATCTTGAATACATCGGCACCTTTAAACAAACACAAACTCGACATGTATCCGCCATAACTCCATCCCCAAATTCCTATACGATTGGCATCTACATAAGGCTGTTTCGCTAACCATTTAGCAGCTTCAATTTGGTCTACAGTTTCGTACTTACCAAGTTGCAAATAAGTGAGTTTTTTAAAATCTTCACCACGGGCTCCTGTTCCTCTGTTATCCACCGACACTATAAGGTATCCCTTGTTGGCTAGCATTTGATACCACAAATAATTAGCACCTCCCCAGCTGTCTTTCACCGTTTGTGAACCTGGGCCACCATATACGTACATCAAAACAGGGTATTTTTTATTGGGATCAAAATTTATGGGTTTAATCATTGAACCGTTGAGTTGAATGTCCTCTGATGTTTTAAACGAAAAGAATTCTTGAGGTGAGTTGGGGTATTGACCAAGAATGGCTTTGAGGCTTGCGTTGTCCTTCAAATTTCTAATTTCCTTACCATCAGATGAGTTCAAGGTAATATTTGGGGGTGTGTTGGCACTGGAGTGTGTAAGAATAAAATATTGAAATCCTGAAGAAAAAGAGGCGCTGTTGGTACCTGATTTAGAAGATAGTTTGGTAAGCCCATTGCCGCTTATTTTAATACGGTACACTTCTCTTTTCATTGGGCTTTCCTTTGCCGCTTCAAAATAAATTAATCCATTTTTTTCGTCAACCCCGTACATTTCAGTTACTTCCCAATTGCCTTGTGTGATTTGGGTTTTCTTTTTTCCATTGTAGAGGTAAATGTGGTTGAAGCCACCTACTTCTGAGGTCCATATAAATTTTTTATTTCCACTTAAAAAAGTCAGGTTATCGTGAATATCAATATAGGTGTTGTTCTTTTCTTCAAGCAAGGTAGATATTTGTCCATTTACTGGGTTTACGCTGTAAAGTCGAACCTCATTTTGATGGCGATTTAAACCTGTTACTGTAAAAAAGTCATCATTTGTCGACCATTTGATTCTTGCCTTATAATAGTCGGGAATTTGCGCTTGAATGGTTGCTTTGCTAGTCAAATCGTAGGCGTGTATACTCACATTCGCATTTACCTCTCCGGCCTTTGGGTATTTAAACTTATAATCCGATGGATAAAGTGCGTGGTTGTATTTAGGCATATTGAATTCTGGTACTTCAGATTCGTCAAACTTCATATAAGCGATATACTTTCCTGAAGGTGACCAAAAGAAGGCCTTGTCAAAAGCAAATTCTTCTTCATAAACCCAGTCAGTTGCACCGTTGATGATTTTGTTCGGGCTTCCATCTGTGGTTATTTGAATCATGCTTCCATCTATCAAGTCTCCCACAAACAGGTTGTTGTCTTTAACAAAGGCTAGTTTTTCTCCGTCAGGGGATAAGGTCGCGTATCGTTGTTTAGTTTCGGACGACCAATCAATATTTTTTGTTTTCAGGTTGAATATGTAGTTTTTTTCTTGAGTAGAATGTCTGTAAATTGCCTCAGTTTCACTTGATATAAGCACCTTCGATTCGTCAGACGATAGGGTATAGCTATCAATTTTAATTCCTTCTTCGCCTGTTTGTGCCTTGGCCAAATCGGTGGACGAAAAAATAGCTGAGACCAATTCTCCAGTTTCATAGGAATATTTGTTCACCGTACCTGCGCCACCGCGATCCATATCTAGCGTGGTGTAGTGCATGCCATCGTTCATCGACCTCAGGCCATATACACCTTCTGATCTAAAGGTTCCTGTTTTCCAAATATCCTCTAATGTGATTTCCCTATCTGATTGTGCTATTGTCAATTGGGAAATGAGTGTGAACATTCCTACTAGGGTAGAAGTAAATCGTAACATATCTTAAATGAATTTGGTGGCAAATAAAGTAAGAAAGTTGGTTGTGGTGAAGTACTTATTGATAATTGGTAATTGAATCAAGAAATTCGGTTTGAAAACTTTGCGAACTGAATCAGTTCCTTGGCCTCAATTGTTTTAAAATTGCGATGAGAATCTTAATGGCACACTTTTATTAAATAAATGTCTTTCAAAATGCCTAGTCGCTCTTATTCAATAGTCATCCCCGCCCGAAATGAGGAGAAATATATCGAAAGGCTTCTTGATTCAATCGTTGCGCTAGACTATCCAAAAGATAAGCTTGAAGTTTTTGTAGTTGACGGCGAAAGTGACGATAAAACGGCAGAGTTGGTGCAAGATTATTGCAGCCGGTTTCCTCACATTCACCTAATACTAAATCCAGATAGGGTTACGCCAATTTCACTGAACATGGGAATCATGGCCAGCACCACGGATGTGAGAATCATATTAGGTGCGCATTCAGAAATTCATTCTGATTACATTAAAGAATGTGAAAAGGCATTTGAAGTTTCAAATGCAGATTGTGTGGGAGGCATTATCGACAACGTGTACGAAAACCAAACTTCGGCGTCAGTTGGCAAGGCCATGTCGAGTCGATTTGGAGTCGGGAATGCCCATTTTAGAACAGGCACTTTTGAAGGGTTTGTCGATACGGTTGCCTTCGGGGCTTATAAAAAAGAAGTTTTTGACACCATTGGTTACTTTGATGAAGACTTGGTTCGAAACCAAGATGATGAATTCAATTATCGACTTTTGGCCAGTGGGCGAAAAATTTGGCTCTCCTCCAGTATTCGCTGTAAGTATTATGTGCGTGCTTCATTCAAAAAACTTTGGAAACAATATTACCAATACGGTTATTGGAAGGTATTTGTAAATAAAAAGCACAAGGCAATTACCACCATTCGGCAGCTCGTTCCGTTTTTTATGGTGGTTTACACATTAGCCCTGCTGCTCGGCACGATGGTTTATCCCAATTATGTGTACTTATTTTCATTGCCTCTTTTCGCCTACCTCTTACTGGGGTTATCCATGTCTGTTTCGGCAGGTGAGGGCATAGCCCAAAAGGCGCAGATTTGGTTTACCTTCTTCATTTTGCACTATGGTTATGGGCTTGGCTATCTCGTAGGAATATTTCATTTCTATTTGCTCGGCAAAAAACCCAGCGAAAAAAGCAAAGCACTCAGCCGATGAAAAGACGGGACACCATTCACCTTTGGCTAACCATTGTTTTAGCTTTCCTCATGCCTGTATATCAGAAGTGGGTTCCTATGGTAATGGTACTAATTGCGGTGAATTGGCTCGCGGGAGGAAAACGCGCATTTCGCTTCTCGACAAAACCCAACATAGGTGCTTTAATCTGCATGGCGGTGTTTTACATAATTCACGTTTTGGGCATGATGTGGACTTCCAACACGGGGTTTGGAACTTTTGATTTGCAAGTAAAACTCCCCATGTTGTTGTTTCCTATTATCTATTTGTCCTTCGATTTTTTTTCAAGAGAAGATCTACACAAGGTTTTTTGGGGTTTTATTTTCGGTTCGCTAGTCGCTATTTGTATTGGAATTGGAAACGCTGTATTTGTGTACAATACAGGTGAAAGTCCCATGCTGGATTTTTATAGCGAAAAAATAAGTCCAGTGTTGCACATCGGTTACTTTGCTATGTATCTAAATATGGCGTTGGTGCTTACTTTATACATGATTTTGGCTAGCGAAAAAAGGTTTTACACGGTTAAGAATGCCACGTTGATATTGTTATCCATGATTTTTGCAATTGCTATTTTCTTAAGCACTTCTCGGAATCAATTTGCGGTGATGGCACTTATTATTCTTCTGTTATTTATTTATGGTGTAGTGAGATACAGAAAATGGTTGATAGGGGTGTTGGCCTTACTTGTAGTCTGGATTGGGATAAGTTTTATGTTTAAGGATATTGGTGCACGCGAATCCGATGTTCATGGATTTCAAGAAGTGGCCGACTTGGTGAAAAACGAAGGTAAGGTGGACAAAAAGGCGTTTGAAAGCACTTCTGTACGCGTGCTTATATGGAATTCAGCTTGGACGCTTATCAAAGAAAACCCAATTTTGGGTGTGGGCACAGGAGATATAAAAGATGAATTGATTCGATTGTATACCGAAAACCAATATGAGGTATTAATAGAAAAAAGGTATAATTCACATAACCAATACCTTCAGTCTTGGGCAGCTCTTGGACCATTTGCACTTCTTAGTTTACTTGGTAGTTTGGGTTTTGGAATGTGGGTATCTTTTAAAAATAACAACTTCGTTTATGGCCTTTTTACATTGATTATGGGAGTTGCTTGTGTAACCGAAAGTTCTTTGGAAGTGCAGGCTGGCGTAGTGTTTTATGCATTTTTTTTAAGCCTATTTGCCATAGGCACACAGAATGGCGCGTTTTATAACTCTTATGAAACCGACACAGAATTTGATTAAAGAGCAGCTTTATCGATAGTTCACTATTGACAGTGAACGGGAATTAGTTCTTTAACGGCAGGGCTGTTATCTCCAAGTTCCTTGGCCTTTTTTAAATCTGCACATCCATCTTCTATTTTACCTAAGTTGATCAGAATGACCCCCCGATTCGCATAAGCCATTGTATGCTTTGGATCAAGGTTTAGCACCCTTGTATAATCGGCTAAAGCGTCATTAAATTCCTGCATTTCGGAATTGATTAATGCTCTGTGAAACAAGGCTTTAATATTATTGGGGTCCACGGCCAAAAGGCGGTTGTAAACTTGCTCTTCTTTACCTATTTCATCTTCTTTGATATAAATCCGAGCAAGGTGATCGTACAATTCAGTTTTTTCTGGAAACTGATTAATTGCACGCTCCAATTCCATTTTGGCGGACTCGTAATCGCCTAAATAAAAGGAACAAAATGGAGCGTAATAGGAGCTTTCTAAAATTTCGGGATCTGATTTCTGCAACAAAGCAAAAGACTCTTTCGCATCTTTATACATTTTTAGGTTGAAATAAGCTAAGGCTAAATTGAAACGAGCAGTGGCATAATCTGGCTTGTATTCAAGCGATTTTTTAAAATCTTGAATTGCCGCATCGTATTCCCCAGTTTGAAATTTTGCGGCACCTGCTGTGTTGTATTCAATATGCTCTTGGCCAGGTAAAATTCGCACTTCTTCTTCTTGAGAAAAAAGTACGCCACAGAAGGTTACAAATAAAAAAATTGCGCATAATTGTTGACCAAGATAGGTGTTTATGATCATCTTAATTTGTCTTAGTTTTGACTTTCTCAATAGACAGCGAAGATATCCATTTGAATTAAAAGAAAATGAAAAAAATACTGGTAGCCAATAGAGGAGAAATTGCATTAAGGGTGATGAAAACATGTAAGCGACTGGGAATAAATACCGTTGCGGTTTATTCTGAAGCTGATTGGGATGCTCCTTTTGTGTATTTTGCTGACGAAGCGATTTGCCTTGGTCCACCACCTTCTAATAAGTCATATTTATTGATGGATAAGATCATTCAGGAGGCTTTAAAACTCGGAGTTGAAGGAATTCATCCAGGCTATGGATTTTTAAGTGAAAATGCCGAATTTTCTCAGAAAGTAACTGATGCTGGGATGACATTTATAGGCCCAGAACCAGAAGCAATTCGCGTGATGGGCAATAAGCTAGCAGCCAAGGAAGCAGTAAAAAAATATAACATTCCCTTGATTCCTGGAACCGAAGGGGCAGTTAGTGATCTAGAAGAAGCGAAGAAAGTTGCTGTTGAAATTGGTTTTCCAATATTGATAAAAGCCTCAGCTGGCGGTGGGGGAAAAGGTATGCGAACCGTTCACGAAGAATCGGAACTAAGTGAGCAACTTCAAATGGCCATGGGAGAAGCCAAAAGCGCATTTGGTGATGGCTCTGTTTTTATTGAGCGTTATGTGACTTCGCCACGTCATATAGAATTTCAAGTGCTTGCGGACACCCACGGAAATGTGGTTCATTTATTCGAGCGTGAATGTTCCATACAGCGCCGTCATCAAAAAGTGATTGAAGAAGCGCCCTCGGCTGTGCTAACCCCTGATTTGCGAGCCGAAATGGGATTGTGTGCCGTTAATGTTGCCAAAGCATGCAACTATAGGGGAGCTGGAACAGTGGAATTTATACTGGAAAACGACAAAGATTTTTTCTTTCTAGAAATGAACACTCGGCTTCAAGTAGAACATCCTGTAACGGAAGAAATTACTGGGTTGGACTTGGTGGAGCAACAAATAAAAGTAGCTCGGGGAGAGAAGTTGGCATTTGAACAATCGGATTTAAAAATAAATGGACATGCTCTTGAAGTTAGGGTTTATGCCGAAGATCCTCAAAATGGATTTTTACCTGACATAGGAAAGCTGGTGAAGTACAAGCAGCCAACTGGTGAAGGGGTTCGAGTTGATGACGGATTTGAACAAGGAATGAATATCCCAATCTATTATGACCCGATGATTTCGAAGCTGATAACGCATGGCAAAGATCGGAGAGAGGCCATTTCTCGAATGGTACAGGCAATAGA
Source organism: Flavobacteriales bacterium (assembly GCA_020435995.1). Classification (GTDB taxonomy): domain Bacteria; phylum Bacteroidota; class Bacteroidia; order Flavobacteriales_G; family Salibacteraceae; genus JAGQYO01. The sequence continues at coordinate 37,691 of JAGQYO010000022.1, forward strand.
TAATTATAAAGTAGAGGGGGTGAAAACAACACTTCCTTTTTGCAAATTTGCCATCCAGCACAAGGCCTTTGTGTCAGGTGCTTTTAACACACATTTTGTTGAGTTGTATTTTAAGCCAGAATATTTAGATCATTTTGACGAAAAAGAAGAAGAAATGGCAGCTATTTTAGTTGGCAAATTATTTGAGATGAAGGAAAATGAAGCCAAAATGGTTCAAACAGATCATTCAGCTTCAGATTGGAAAAGAAACAGATTAATTTAAACTAAAATTATTTTTTATGGCTCTTATTGAAAGATCCTCAAATCCGGCATTTAGCGACAAAATTTTTGACAAGGCCATGGCCGGCACCTGGGACGAGAAAATGACAGTACAAGGCACTGTCAATAAGTCACTTATTTTATTTGTTACCATGCTCGTTCCTGCTCTATACGTATGGAATTTATACTATTCTGGTACGAGTACCACTGGGCTCATGCTCCTTGGTGGCATTGGTGGTTTTATTGCCGCCTTGGTTACTATTTTTAAACCAACTTCAGCAGCCATCAGCGCACCTATCTATGCTGCCCTAGAAGGCTTGTTTTTAGGTGGAATTTCTGCCATGTTCGAATCGAGTTATCCAGGTATAGTCATGCAGGCTGTTGGGCTAACCTTCGGAACTATGTTCGTTATGTTGTTTGGGTACCGAAGTGGATTAATTAAAGTTACAGAGAAATTTAAAGCAGGCGTGTTTGCCGCAACTGGTGCAGTTGCATTTGTGTACTTCTTGAGTTTTATCTTTAGTATGTTTGGAGGTAGCATGCCAATGATTCACGAAGGCGGGCTTATGGGTATTGGCTTTAGCCTAGTTGTAATTGTCATAGCAGCATTAAATTTGGTTATGGACTTTGATTTTATCTACAAAAACGCTGTTACCGGTGCACCTAAATACATGGAGTGGTTTAGTGCATTTGGATTAATGATTACCCTGGTGTGGCTCTACTTGGAGTTTTTACGTCTTTTATCAAAATTGAATCGCGAATAGGCATAGGTTTTGTAACTTTACCTACGAAATGGTAAAATACCTTGTGATATTTGTTTTGGGATTGAGTTGTTTAGGGCTGCAATCACAAATTGAAAATACAGAATCCGCAAATCCATTTGATTATTCAAGTGGATTTGTTGTTCCTGCCCATATCGAAAATGGCGATACCATTCCTACAGTTGGCCTCAAACCGTACTACATATTTGATTATAGAACCTTTGCGAGTAAAAGCGAGCAGCGAAAATACACGCGCCTTCAATACAATGTAAAAGTGGTTTATCCTTATGCCAAACTTGCTGGACAGCTCCTCAATAAATATGAACACGAAATGGACACCATCACCGATAAAAAAATCCGAAAACAGTATTATAAAAAAGTAGAGGAGGAGCTGCTAGCGAAGTACTCAGACGAATTAAAAGAGATGACGATATCTCAAGGTAGGATTTTAATCAAATTGGTGGATAGAGAAACGAACAGAACTTCCTATGAATTAGTTCATGACTTAAGAAGTGGATTCACTGCATTTTTTTGGCAGGGCTTGGCTAGGTTATTTGGCCACGATTTAAAATCTGAATATCTGGCCGAACAAGAAGACAAATACATAGAAGAAATTGTACTGGCCATTGAACACGGCCAATATTAAAGTCTATTGCTCGATTTTAATGTTTTGGTTTTTGTAGCCCACCACATCATTCACTCTTAGTTTTCGCCGGATTCGCAGTTCAATTTCACCATTAACAAGCACTAAACCATCGTTGATCATCATTTTGGCTACTCCTCCTGAGTCAACACTTCCTGTTATTTTAAGAAGTTTGTTAAGTTCAATATATTCCTTGCCAGAAAGGTGAAACGATTTCATTAACCTACGAAAGGAATGATATGGTGCACTTCAAGATAAGTTTAACTGTTGGCTTTCATAAAAGCATCAATTCTTTCCACAGCATCATCCTCGTAGAGTTTTTCTACAACCAATGCAATAACCTCCTCAACCAACTTAGGCACTAGTGCAGTAGGAAATCCTAAACCAACAGCAAATGCTGAGATCTTAGTTACTTCGGCCTCGTTTTGTACGCCGTCTGCCATTACCATACGGCCCAAGTTATAAAGTTGGGTATAACGCTCTTGTTTTGTTGCGGGGGGCGTGAAGTGCATTTTATCAATATTCACGATAATATCGTCAACGTCCTCTTCAGATAATTCATAACGACGCGCAATACGAAGAAGTAGTTTTCTCTCTGCATCATCAATTACCCCATCTGCTCCTGCTATTCTAACCAAATTTCTAATGTGGCTTTTGGCCTTTTCTCGGCCTCCCATTGCATCTCCAATCGACATATTCCTCTGTTTTATGTTGCAAAATTAAGTTTTAAGGCCACTAAAAATAGAAATTAAAACTTAAAGTGTAATTCTCTTGGCCAGTAAACTTTTTATGTCCTCTATTTGTTGTGGTTGAAACCAATAATAATCATCTCTTCTCCTCAGCCAGGTGAGTTGTCTTTTTGCATAGCGACGGCTATTTCTTTTAATTAATTCAACGGCTTCGCCAAGCGTAATCTCATTGTTTAAGAAAGAAAATAACTCCTGGTAACCAACTGTTTGTAGTGGTTTTAGCGGCTCATATTCCCTTAGGGATTTAACCTCTTCGAGCAGGCCACTTGCCATCATAATATCTACTCTTTCGTTGATTTTTCGATACAATTCTTGCCGGTCGCTGTTTAAGGCAATTCGAATCACATCAAAATCTCTTTGTTTCGGTTGCTGGCTAAGTTGCTCTGAATATGGTCTACCTGTTACCTTACAAATCTCGAGCGCTCTTATAACCCGTTGCGGATTTTGCGTATCTACCGATTTGGCAAAAACTGGATCTAGTTTTTGTAGCTCCTCTACCAGTTCATTCAAGCGGCCTTCAACAACTTTTTGAGATAGTTCGGTACGCAAGGCTAAATTCTCGGGAGGAAGTTCATCAAATCCTTCGCAAATAGCGTCTATAAAAAGGCCCGACCCGCCACAAAGTATAACTTGACTATGCTTTTCGAAAAGATGATTCAACAAATCAATTCCTTCTTTTTCGTATCGTCCAGCATTTACAGGATCGGAAACAGAATGTGAGTTGATAAAATGGTGCTTAACTTGGCTTAGTTCAGCAGCCGTTGGCTTGGCGGTGCCAATGTTTAACTCGCGATAAAATTGTCTTGAATCGGCACTTACAATTTCAGTGTTTAACCATTGAGCTAGTTCAATGGACAGTGCAGTTTTACCAACTGCAGTTGGCCCTGCAACAACAATGAGGCGTGCTTTGCTCAATTTGGAGAATACTCATCAAAATCCAAGTCCGAATAATCTTCGGGGTTGTAGCCGTCCTCGTAACTATCGCCTCCATCCTCATCAGAATCGTCTCCCGAAAAATCAACGGGTTCTTTATCCATTTGGTGAGGGGCTTCCCCGACCTCTAAAACTAATTGAGGATACTCAATTCCTTTTTGTTCAGGCTGAATATCTATTACTTCTAAATAAAAACACCACATCAAATAGAAGTCGAATACGTAGAGCATTTTTTCGCCCTTTCGTTCCAATTTTTCTTCTATTTTGATATCCGACATGGTCGGCATTTTCTTAGGTCCAAATTCTTCCTGTATGTCCATTAGGGGAATTTCTTCACCCTTATCCCAATTGTCGTTTGTTTCATAGAACGAAGCCATTTCGTGTGGCTGCCATCCAAAAGCCTGAAGAATAACAAAGTGTAAATCCTCAAAGTTGGATTCGCCTTGAACTTCAATGTCTCGGAATACGTCTTTTTCCGTATCTAATAAAACCCTTAGCTTGTAAATCATAGCGTGCAAAATTAGAAATAGTTAGTGGTTAATGCCTACAAGTCGAGCTGAACAACAAATCCCGCTGAAATCCAACCATAATTGGCCAATACTGTGGCAGGTTTTCCGTTCAAAAGCACTTGTTTTTCGCCAGGTGAAAAATTGTAATTGTACATAAGACATACGCCATAAAGTGTATTTTCTGCTAAGAATGGCAGCGGAAACGATAAAATAGCGCCAGCTTCGCCATGAAACACAAGGCCCATCGCCAAGTAGGGCGGAACTGACAAATCACTTCCCGCATAATAACTTTCCTTCTTAAATGCCGCATTCAGTCCCACTTTAGGATTCAACTGAAGTTTGGGGCGTTCTTTTAAAAACTGTACGTAAGCTCCTAATTCTGTTTGTGAATAATGTCCGTTTACAGCAGGATAGCTATCCAAATGATCGGCATCGTAAGCACCATAGAAATGCTGGAAGGAAAACCGCAGATGATCGTTCCATAGCTTGGTGTCGTTCCAGTGGTACTTGTTGTAAAAGTCCAATCCTTGAGCAAAGGCTCCAAATTCTAAAATTACATCAGCTTTTTGAAAGGGTTTTCGCTCGGTTTTGTTTTGGATATAAAGTGCAAGACCCCCCACCGAATAATCGCTTTGTAGGTATGCATTCCAAAAAAGTCGAGTTCCGCCTACACGCCGGTTAAAGCCAAATCCAAACCCAGATTCCTTTGCCGCGAGTTTATTCATAACTAATTGACCCGTAAGGTCTTCGGTGTATCGGTAAAACATTTCTATGGTGAGTTTAGAAAGATGATAGGAGTAACTTCCTATGGCAAATCTCGCATCCAACATCAATTGGTAGTTTGGAGCGTAAACGACTTTCATGGATGGCGAAAAGGCATAAAACATTTTTTCGCGTCCGCCCATTCTAATAGGATCGGTAAACATTTGAAAACCAGTTAGGGCAAAGGTTTTGCTTAAGTTAGCATAGGGTAAAATCACGGATGGAACACCGAGTAAAGTATGGGTAGACTCCTGAAATTTTTGTCCTCCTAGATTTCCAGAGACTACCAACCCGCCTAATATTCCAGCATTGAACCATCCACCTTTGCTCCTGAGCAAGTTGTAATAACCTTCTAACCAAAGCTCGTCCAACCTAGAACCTTGTGTTGAATCTTCGTAATTTTTGTTGGTGATCAATGAATAGTTTGAGCGAACGCCATAGTGGCTGCTTTGATCAAAAATGAGGTAAATGCCAAAGGTTCGCCCATCATCATTAATCCTAGCAAATCCGCCACCCCAACTGTCATTTATAGCACCGCCTTCAATATCCCATGTTGGTTTAATGATGGGAGGAAAGGAATCTAATTTTTGAGCATTTAATGTAGCGCATCCAAAAAAACTAACGGCCACCAAAAGGCAAGCTAAAAAAGTAGATTGGATTTTCACCGCTAACTCTATGAATAAGTTAAAGTTTCGATTGTAGCCCAAGTTCTAGTCCCTTTTTAATCATAAATGACTTGGCAGCTTCATATTCATTAGCAATTTCCCCGTCTAAAATAGCTTCTTTTATGGCCGATTTGATAAGCCCAACTTCCTTACAAGGTTTTAAGTCGAAGGTAGAAATGATTTCCTCTCCAGAAATAGGTGGTTGAAAATTCCGAATTCTGTCTTTTTCTTCGAGCTCCACCAGCTTTTTTCTAACTATTTTAAAATTAGATAGGTATTTCTTTTTCTTAAATGCGTTTTTGGTCGTGATATCAGCCTCTACCAACATCATGAGGTCATCGATGTCATCGCCAGCATCAAATAGCAGCCGTCGAATGGCGCTATCAGAAACATCCTCCTTGGTTAAAGCTGCGGGTCTTGAACTCAACATAACCATTTTTTGAACATATTTCATCTTGTCATTGAGGGGCAGCTTAAGCCGTTTGAACAACGTCGGAACCATTTTCGACCCTTTGAATTCATGGCCGTGAAATGTCCAGCCAACCTGTTTGTCAAATCGTTTTGAAGCAGGTTTTCCGATATCGTGTAACAGGGCAGCCCAGCGCAACCACAAGTTTTTGGAATGCTTCGAGAGGTTGTCTACAACTTCTATGGTGTGGTAAAAATTGTCTTTATGACTTTGGCCTTCAACTTCTTCAACTCCTTGTAAATCGCTTATCTCTGGTAAAAGAATTTGAAGTAACTCTGTTTTGTACAACAAATCAAAGCCAACGGAAGGTTTTTCACAGGCCAGAATTTTATTTAGCTCTTCGGTAACACGCTCCTTGCTAATAATCTCAATTCGCTTTTTGTTTTTCTTGATGGCTTCTAAAGAATTAGTTTCAATCTTAAAATTAAGTTGGCTCGCAAATCGAATGGCTCTTAACATCCTCAGAGGGTCGTCAGAATAGGTTACATCTGGCTCCAAGGGAGTTTTAAGAATTTTTGCTTCCAGATCACTAAGGCCGTTAAACGGATCAATTAAATCTCCCCAATTCCATTTGTTCAATGAAATTGACATGGCATTAATTGTAAAATCTCTTCTGTTTTGGTCATCTTCAATGGTGCCGTCCTCTACAATTGGCTTGCGACTTTCTCTTCGGTACGATTCCTTGCGGGCGCCTACAAATTCAAATTCCAATCCCTTGGTTTTGATCATTGCCGTTCCAAAATTCTTGAATACACTCAGGTATTTTTTCTTGCCCAAAGCTGTGGCTACCTTGGTTGCCAAATCAATTCCATTGCCCAGCACCACAAAATCTATGTCCTTGATTGGGCGCTCTAGAATAACATCGCGTACAAAACCACCCACGGCATATACTTCCATTTGCTCCTTGTCTGCAATCTCGGATATTGTTTTGAATATGGGAAGACTAAGCTTTTGGGATAAATTCATGAATTATGCTCTCAGAATTTGAACTTCACCTTTCAACCCGATTTTAAGAATAGATGACGGTTTTTTTGTTCCTAAATCTGGGAATAGCACCGTATAGTCTACTTTTTCTTTAATCAAAGGGTTAATATCGGAGAACGAATTTGGTGATTTATCTCCACTGATGTTTGCTGAAGTTGACACAATTGGCCGCCCAAAGTTGTTTATCATTTTGTGCAAGGCACCAGTTTTTATCATTCGCACCGCCACGCTTCCATCTTCCGCACATACATTTTTGGCTACCCAATTGGCATTGGGTAAAACCAAGGTTAATGGCTCAGTTGCGGTATCAAATAAGTCCCAAGCTACTGCCGGAACAGTTGGAATTACACGATTTAGCATGGCGTCGTTTGCAACTAGAATCACCATGCTCTTTGAATCGGTACGTCGTTTAATGTCAAATACCCTTTGAATGGACTCTGGTCGTGTCGCATCACATCCAATTCCCCATATCGTGTCGGTGGGGTATAAAATTATCCGACCTTCTTTAAGGTGAGAAACAGCCTCCAGAGATATTTCTAGCTCATTCATTTTATCGACTTGTATACGTTCATTAAATCGGTGGCAAGTTTAGTTTCTTTGAATTGAAGAAGGTGTTTTGCTCCTGACTCTTTTAATCTTGATTGAATTTCTGAAGAATCGATAACAGATTTAATTGCGCCGCCTAATTCTTCAATGTTATTAGAATCGACATACAAAGCGCCATCACCACCAGCCTCAACGAAACACCCATCTTGGGTTGTTACTACAGGTGTGCCGCAGGCAATGGACTCTAAAACTGGGATGCCAAATCCTTCAAAAACAGAAGGGTAAACACTTAAAGTAGCCATTTGGTAAACAGCTTTAAGTTCCTGATTATTAATATTGTGTAAAAAGTATATTTTAGATTTTAAATCGGGGTTATTATGAATGTAATTCATTAATTCTCCTACATACTTGGTCGACTTTCCAATTACAATTAAGGGACAATTAACCTTCATGGCTTCCATTGCTTGTAAGATTTGAAGCGCATTTTTTCGCTTTTCGATAGTCCCTACGCAGACCATAAATTGCTCGGGCAACTTATATTTTTTCAGCACTGAATTTTGAAAAGACCTGTCGACCTTGGTATTGAAAATGGGATCGCAACCTTGATAAACCACCTCAATTTTGTCGGCTTCCACATCTAAATAATCTATGATATCTGCCTTAGTTGTTTCACTTATAGCAACTATTTTATCTGCAGTTTGGGCTGCGTGTTTAAACTTCTTCGTGTAAATGATGCGGTCGGCTGGTTTGTACAAATCAGGAAGTCTCAAAAAAATAAGATCGTGAATGGTGACGACCTTACCCACAGCGCTTTTTTTAATTCCGTAGGGCAACTCGTTGCTCAATCCGTGATAGATATCGAGTCCGTGTTTTTTTGCTTTACTCGCTCCACCAAATGTGCGCCAATAAGACGCCAGTATGCCATTTTTGGGGTTTACTTCAGAGATGTGTTCGCCTTCGGGAGGGCTCCATAAATTTGAAGATTTTGGGTTAAAAAGAACATACTGATGCTCGGGGTGATGTTGTGCCAATATGCGCACAACAAATCGGCTGTAGTTGCCTAAGCCGCTGGCATTGTGAAATGCTCTTTTTGCATCAAATCCAATTATCACCTTGCAATTTTTTTATCTGATCGAGAAGCGCATTTATACCGCTACATTGTATTCCCTTAGCGCGTCGTTCAAAGATGTCTTTTTATCGGTGCTTTCTTTTCTTGTGCCAATAATAAGCGCACAGGGTACTTGATAAGTGCCAGCTGCAAACTGTTTGGGTATCGTACCTGGAATTACAACCGATCTTGCGGGCACAATTCCTCTATATTCTTTAGGCTCGGCACCCGTTACGTCTATTATTTTGGTACTTCCTGTAAGCACTACATTGGCTCCTAAAACTGCTTCGGTTTCTACTTTTACGCCTTCAACTACAATGCAGCGCGACCCAATGAAGGCACCATCTTCGATAACGACCGGAGAAGCTTGTAAAGGTTCTAATACACCGCCAATGCCAACTCCGCCACTCAAATGAACATTTTTCCCAATTTGAGCACATGAGCCTACCGTTGCCCAGGTATCCACCATAGTTCCAGAATCTACATAAGCACCGATATTTACATAAGAAGGCATCATAATTACATCTCTTGCCACAAACGAACCATAGCGAGCAATGGCATGAGGAACCACACGGATACCTTTTTCCTTATAACCTGTTTTTAATGCAATTTTATCGTGAAATTCAAATGGCCCCACTTCAATGGTCGCCATTTTTTGAATGGGAAAATACATGACCACGGCTTTTTTTACCCATTCGTTTACCTGCCAAGTTCCATTTATTTTTTCTGCGCATCTGAGCCTTCCATTGTCAATTTCTTCAATTACAGCTCTTATTGTTTTTTGGACTGATTCGTCATTAAGCAAATCTCGTTGGTTCCAAGCTTTTTCGATGATATCACGCATTTTCTAAGTTTTTGCAAATGTAGCCACCTCGCCAAATAATAAAATCGTTGTATTGCTATCATTTTACCTTTGCCAAAGTTTTATTATGGCGCGAATATTAGCAATTGATTACGGTGAGAAACGAACCGGACTGGCCGTTACCGATGTTTTACAGATCATTTCGAATGGACTTGAAACGGTAGAAACCTCCGATTTGATGGATTTTTTAAAATCGTATCTTGCCCAGGAAGAGGTGGAAGCCGTGGTTATTGGCTTGCCTACTGGCCTTAATAATGAGCTATCCGCCGTTGAATCATCCATTCAAATCTTTATTAATAAATTTAAAGCTAGATATCCGAAAATACCCGTTATTCGCGAAGATGAACGATTTACATCGAGTATTGCCGCGGCAAGTATGATAGCCGGAGGGGTTAAAAAATCAAAACGTAGAAACAAAGGACTTTTGGATAAGATAAGCGCTACCTTAATTTTGCAAAGCTACTTAGAGCGAAAACAAAGACTATGATTTTACCCATTTATGCCTTTGGGCATCCTGTTCTTCGAAAGGAATGTGACGAGATAGAAAGCCAATACAAAGACCTAAGCAAGTTGATAAAAGACATGTATGAGACCATGTATTCGGCTAGTGGTGTTGGGTTGGCGGCGCCTCAAGTAGGTCTTAGCATTCGCTTGTTTATTACCGATGCCACACAATACGCTTTAGACTTCAAAGATTCGAAAGATCCTGAAGAGCAAAGGGAGTATGAGAACCTAAAGAATTTTAAGAAGGTATTTATCAACCCGATTATAATTGAGGAAACAGGTGATGAGTGGGGTTTTGAAGAAGGATGTTTGAGTATTCCGGATATTAGAGCCGAAGTAAACCGTCAAGAAAGGGTGGTGATTGAATACTACGACGAAAATTGGGAGCTTAAGGAGGAAACTTATGATGGATTTGCGGCAAGGGTTATCCAACACGAATATGATCACATTGAAGGAGTGTTGTTTACAGATTTGGTAAACCCAGTAAGGAAAAGGTTAATACAAAACCGCCTCAAACGCATTAAGGAAGGAAATATCGAAACTCGGTATAAAATGAAATTTTTAAAACAGAGATGAAAAAAATAATGCTAATAGCGCTTGCTGGGATTTTATTTTCCTGTGGTTCAAACAATTCGAACGACGCCGAAAAATTAAAAAAAGAGGCCGTAGAAGGTATCGAGAAACTGGAGGCGGAATTGAAATCTTCTGTTGAACTTTCACCCAACCTGAAGAAGGCAAATAAACTCATTGAGATGTACGTTACCTTCGTCAACAACAACCCCAATGACGACCATTGTGGGGAGTTTATTTTTAAGGCAGGCGAAGTTTCAATGGGAACCGAACAATATAAAAGAGCCATTGGTTTTTTTGAGAATGTAATCACCAATTATCCGGGTTATGAAAAAATTGTGGAAGCCCATTATCTAGTGGCCTTCATCTATGATTACTACCTCGATCAAAAGGGTGTAGCTGAGGATAAATACAAGCTGGTGATTGAACGTTTCCCTCGCAATGACTTCGCAAATGAGGCTAGGGGAGCTATCAATAACTTGTATTTGAGCGACGAGGAACTGATTAAAAAATTTGAGGATCTGAACAGATCGGCTCAGGAGAAAGTAGAAGCCATGCAGGAGAAGGAATTATAAGCCCTGTTTTTTCTTTCAGTTACCTTGAGTTTATAGCGTTAAATAAAGGGCCATTTTTGAAATGGTAAGGGATTTGTGTATCATTGTTTTTCCCTCAAAGCACAAAATGAAAATACAATCTTTATTGTTCGTCTTTATTCTAGCGGCGAACCTTCTTCAAGCCCAGTATACAAGTACAAAGAAATCGGCAATTTCGAAATACCAAGGCGGCATTCGCGCCTACCAAATGCTCGATTTTACCAATGCAATACTTTTGTTAGATGCCGCTATTGAAAAGGATGCCAATTTTATTGAACCACATTTAGTATTAGGAGATATTTATACCGAAAGAAAGGAATTCGAAAAAGCCGAAATAGCCTACAACAACGCTATTGCGATTGATCCTAGATTTAAACCACACGTTTATATGTCGATAGCGGCTGTGGAAATGAACTTGGCCAAATACGATGAAGCTAGAGGTCATTTGGAGGCCTATGCCCGTATGGAAGACTTGCCTCCACCATTGGTAGAAAAATGGAAAAGATTGCACACCACTTGTGTTTTTGCTGCTGAGGCAATTAAAAACCCGGTTCCATTTGATCCAAAGAACATGGGGCCGAATATTAATTCACCTTTTGAGGATTACCATCCTTCGATGACTGTGGACGGGAAGATGTTTGTATTTACGGGTAAAGATATGGTGGGAAAGTCGCAAAACGGTCGCCCTGTTTTTAAGGAAGACCTGTTTTATGCTTACAGAGGAGTAGATGATAGCTGGGGTAAAGCGCGAAATTTTGGACCTCCTATTAATACCAGACCGTACAATGAGGGTGCTTCGAGTATTTCTCACGATGGTAAGTACTTGTTTTTTACCGCGTGTAACAGAGAAGATGGATTGGGATCTTGTGATTTGTATTTTACATGGAAGGAAAACGGACAATGGGTGCAACCTCGAAATATGGGGGCCAATATCAATACAGGTGCATGGGAATCTCACCCTTGTTTGTCGCCTGATGGCAAAACCTTATACTTTGCGAGTAACCGTTCAGGAGGTAAAGGAAGCAGTGATATTTGGAAATCTGTAAAACAAGCCGATGGTACCTGGGGCAAGCCCGAAAACATGCCGTTTAATACCAAATATTCGGATATGACGCCTTTTATTCATGCTGATGGCATTACCATGTACATATCAAGTGAAGGCTATCCGGGTATGGGAGGACACGATATTTTTATCATTCGAAAAGAAGGAAATGGTTGGGGAAGCCCAGTGAACGTAGGATATCCTATAAATACACAATTGGATGAGCACGGTATGATTGCCGATCCGAATGGCTTACATGCTTATTATGCCTCAGAAAGAGAAGGTGGCATGGGTATGCTTGACTTATACCGCTTCGATTTGCCTCAAAATGCTCGTCCTTCTGTTGTTGGTTATCTGCACGGAACCGTATTCGATAGCGAAACCAAAGAAAAACTCGAAGCAGAAATTGAACTTATTGATTTGGAAAATGAAGAAGTTGTGGCCAGCACCATTTCAGATAATTCAGACGGTAGTTTTTTGGTTTCATTACCACCCGGAAAAGACTATGCGCTCAATGTTTCTAGAAAGGGCTATTTATTCTATTCGGAGAATTTCTCCCTTAAAAAGAATGCGGGTAGCGAACCACAAAAACTCGAAGCACCACTTATTCCTATCAAGGCTGGTGCAAGTATGGTATTGAAAAATGTGTTTTTTGAAACAGGAAAATTTGAGTTGACTGCTTCGTCAAAAGCCGAACTCAACAAATTGCATACATTTTTAAAAACCAATCCAACCCTCAAAGTTGAGTTCGACGGACATACCGACAACCAAGGTAATGAGGCGATTAACAAAACATTATCACAAAATAGGGCAGAGGCGGTTAAAAAATTCATGACAGATAAGGGCATTGAAGCAACAAGACTTACTGCAAAAGGATATGGTTCGGCCAAGCCGATTGCATCAAATGATACTGATGAAGGTCGCCAGAAAAACAGGCGTACAGAGTTTAGGATATTGGAGTGAATTTTTAATGTTGAATGTTGAATGTTGAATGTTGAATGTTGAATGTTGAATGTTGAATGTTGAATGTTGAATGTTGAATGTTGAATGTTGAATGTTG
>JAGQYO010000023.1 GCA_020435995.1 Flavobacteriales bacterium
CCTGCTCCGGAAACTGCTCGGCCATTGCAGCAATTTTCCCTTTTTCGAACCCCATGTTGTAAGTAACAATGCTCCCTGATGTACCCAATTCATCAATCATTCTTTCGATGAGTTTGGGTCGAGGGTCCGATTTGCCATCACCCAAGTATTCATAGTGTTGCACAGAATTATCTTTTTGCACCACATGCAGCGAATACTGAAAGGGATATTGCTGGTAAGGTCTAGTAAGGTCATAAAGTGGAACTGCGGGTCCTAGGGTTTCAAAATCGAAAAAGTAGAGCGGGTATTCCCATTCGTTTAAAAAACTACTAATCTCTGATTTCAGAAAAATTTCTTGCCCAGTTTTTTCCCCTAGTACTTGAATTTGTTGTCCATCGCTCAAAGGGTAGTCATTGGGAATATCTTCTATTTCATAAACGCCATGGTCGTACAAGTCCCAAGCTTTTTCACCAATCCTTGACACGTTGAACACCGAATAATTAGGAATGTGTTTCCAGCAATAACCCATAAAATCACAAGGGAATGGATCGCTACATTGTCCGCTTATTTCAATTGCTGGTTCGGTGTTTTCTTTCAGTACCTGAAAACATTTCTTGATATTTGATTCAACTTCGCTTTGTCTTAAAATCACTGCTTCCGTAATGTCTTCCAGTGTAAAAAATTGTTCTATATCGAGCTCACCCTGTCTTGTGTACTGGTTGTTGATGTGCATTAAAAAAAACCTATCTGGCCTCAGTCCAGCCATCGACATCACCCAATATTGCAGGCTGCCATCGGTTTTGTGGTAATCATGAACCTTGGTAGAGCTTTTAACTTCAATTGCGTGCCATTGGCAATCCCTACGCACCAAAATATCCAAGGCCGCCATTACATTACCGTAAGAAAATGCTGCTTCGTAAATGACTTCCTGACCTTCTTCTACCCACTTTTTGGTTTTTTCAAAAGCAGGTTTCCAATCGAAATAATTCTCCGGAGTAGCGTCTTTTCCCCCAGAAAATAATTGTTGAGCCAATTCACCAACCGATGTGCCTTGAGCAAAAAGGGCTTCTTGCTGACTTGAATAATCGTCGCGAAGTTCTGGTTTGTTCTTGTGGAGCCAAAGTCGCTTTAAACATTGGTAGCCACGTAGGTATGTAGATTTTGAAAGCATGAAGTAAAATTAAAGAAACAAAAGTATAGGATGGGTTTGGCGGGGTATGTCCTCTGAAAGGATACACGCATTTCGGACTTCTTAATTGCTTTTAATAACCCCTCTTTCATTCAATTTCACCCACCCTCCATCCTCCTATACAACGCCCCCACCCTATGATCTTTGTAAATTAAGAAGCGCCCAAGGATGACAAACTGTGTATGTTTCATGGGAAGACTGCCTCTTATTTCAATGTCCAAGAAACTATGCCAGATTTTCATGCGATGTTGGCCAACATCTGCAAAATACAAATGCTTCTTTGAATGATGTTTTTCTATTTCTTTAAGAAAAGAAAGATGTTTGTGGTAGGCTTCAAAAAACTTCCAGTCTCTTTCCGAATCCAATTCAAGATTCCATTCCAAAAGGTTTACCAAGGTGTAAGGAGGGATGAGTTCGTTGATAAAACCATGGATGAGTTTTTCATAAAAAGGACTTGAAAATGCTTCATTTTTCCAAGCTTCATAAGCCTTGTTTAGTTTTTCTACCCGCTGCATAATTATACTAGCTCTTGCTTTTATTGAGCAACATCCCTTCCAGATTCACTTCAATTTTGGGCTTTGAATGGTCTTGGTTCTTGTTCAGCTCTTCCGATAGTTTGCTTCTAAAAAAATCACCTTCCTTGGTTATAAATCCAAATCTTTTGAGTTCGACATCAGTGCAATACTTGTCGGCAAAATCCTTAAACATTTTCTGATTCATTTTTGTTTTGTGCGCGAGATAATTGGCAAGTTCCAGATGAAAAGTTTTTTCGCGTTTTAGTATCCTCACTGCTTCATTGTAGGCTTCGTCGAGGAGGATGTCCACTTGATTTAATAAGTGGTCATCCGCTTTAAGACTGTCTTTAATATCCATGTGGGTACATGTATAAAAACCTTTTTTATTGCACATGCCTAGCTCGGCCATCATTCCTTTGGCTATGCTGGTGGCTTTTGCCAAGTCTTGCTGCGAACCAAAAGTAACGTAGTCGTTTCCAAAAACGAGTCGCTCGGCTGCTATGCCTCCTTGCAAAATCACCAATTGGTTTTTGAGCGATTGTAACGTTTGAAAATTATTAAACCCTTCGATGCGTGCAAATCCTGCGTTTTGATGGCTGGCGCTAACCGAACGAATTTCTTTTGGAGCTAGGCGGTTTACACAGGCGGAAAGAACGGCATGCCCAGCTTCATGAACAGCCACAATGGCTTGTTTTTCGTCTCGTTTGTTCTTGCGTAATTCTTTTAATTTTAAATTGGGTTTTAGGGATACAAGTTGTTTACCTTCAATGCTTATCACAATTCGATTTCCACGATAATTGAACAAGAACCCGCCCGTTCGAATCTCCTTTTGATAAGCCTCGAAAATAGCCTTGGGAATGTTGTTTTCGACCAAAGACGAAATGGTGCTGAACAACGGACGGGTACCTTGTGCTGGATAAACCCCTTCATCATAAATCATTTGAGTAAATGCTTTTCCAAAAGAAATGGAAAATCCTGTTTTTGCCTGTAAGTTGTTGTTGATAGCCGAGAGTTTTAGGGCGATCAAATCTTCAAAATTCTTTTTCGAAAAGGCCGGGTACAAAATCATGTTGTTTCCCAAACGGGCAATTTGCTCACTGGTAAACCTCTTATGGAGCGCTGCTTTTACTTGAGGAATTCCAATTTTCTTGCTCATTCTACAAAAAGTATTGGCATCTACATCGGGGTTTACGTCAGCACTCATACTATAAGCTTCATCAAGGTTGGCAAGCACAAACACCAAGGATTTTGTTGCATCTATTTCGGCTGGTTGCAAGCCTTTTTTATACGCCTTCATCAAAAAACCAACGGTGTCGATGTGGTTGAGCGTTAGCAAATGTTTACGCAGATCAAATTCACTTTCATAGTCCGACTCTAGCAAGGTGTAAATCGTATCTATTTCACTAATTGGAACAAAATTGGGGTGGTCTTCTTCGGCGTCGCGGTCGTCCATAAGATCCACGTGTAGTTTTTTTCCTTGCACTACCATTCCGTCTTTAGCCGTCACACCTTCCGAAATGAGGTAGTTTAACTTTCTGGCTAAGTCATAAACCGAATCGAGAAAATGACGGTAACGCTGCACTCTTGGCCTGCCATCGTCGAGGAGGCGCCACACTATGCGCATGGATGGTTCCTTATTTTCTCTTCCCCCCTCGTCAATAGATCGGGCTTTGTTAAACTCATCCAGCACAAATATGGCGGGAAAAGCCCCGCGCTCAAAAACACTGGTGAGGGTGTCCTCAATTGGGGAGTTTCTTTCGGTTATTTCACCACAGTCGAAAAAGTAGGTTTTTTTGTGGAAACCGATGAGTTCTACAAAGCGCCTAACTAATGCAGACTTGCCGCAGCCGGTCATTCCTGACAAAAATATCTGAGCTGGTTTGGTCTGTAAGTGATTGAGTAAAAACCAACTTCTCGACAAGTCGATAAGTTCATCAATGACCTCATCCAGGGCAATAAATTCTTTTTTTAGTTGAATTCTAGTTTGCTCTAGAAGCTCGTTTCTGTTTTTGAATGTTTCTAAGTCCATCGTGTTTTTATTTTGATAGGACAAAGGAGGGGTTACATGACGACAAAATTCGTCGTTAGATAAAAAAGTAGCGACGACAGATTATGGCGTTAAGGTTAGCTACTTTTACTTTTTTAGAATTCTTCAAAAAGTACAACATGGACAATGGGTCAATTAATGAACGACATAGCCTTATCATTAGAAAAATAAGAAAGTGTCCCGCTACCTTTGAAGAAATAATTGACTATTTAAGTATTGAATCAGATATTCAAGAAAAGAATTTTGTCGTTTCTATCAGAACCTTCCAAAGAGATATAGAGCAAATACTGCTGCGATACAACATTGAAATTAAAAACAACAAAAGCAATAACACTTATTATCTCGTTGATGATGGCGAATCCATACAATTCAACGAAAGGGTACTCGAAGCATTCGATACTTTTAATGCTTTAAATGTCAGTGAACGACTTTCTCAACATCTGTTCTTCGACAATAGAATTCCGCCGGGAACAGAACATTTACAACCAATACTTCAAGCGATTAAGAATAGCACCCTAGTTGAATTTGTCTATACCAAATTCAATGAAGAACAAACATCTGGAAAACGCCTTGTTTGTCCCCTTGGCTTAAAAGAGTTTAGGTACAGGTGGTACATGATAGCAAAAGACACCAAAGGCAACGCAATTAAAACTTTTGGGCTAGATAGAATAAGCGACCTAAAAACAACTAGACTACCTTTTGAGCGACCTAAAGATTTTAATCTGGAAGAAATGTTTAGGTACTGCTTTGGGATTACTAGTCCAAAAACCGAGAAGCCAAGTATTGTTGAATTAAGCTTTGTAGGATATCAAAGAAGGTACATTCAAACTTTACCACTTCATGCAACACAAATTACCTTGGTGGATAACGAAAAGGAGTTCCGTGTTCAATTGAAATTGTTTATTTCTAGAGAATTTGTAATGGAATTACTCTCTTACGGAAATGAAGTTCAGGTTTTAAAGCCCGCAAGATTAAAGAAACAGGTGGAGGAAAGGAATATTACAGTTTAAGAAAAGGAACTGAACGATACAATGTCAAAACCAAAAAGTGTCGAATAGTTCATTTCCTGTTTGGTCCTCTTTTACACAACCCTCTTTTATTCCTACAATATCCATTATATGTTCGAGGGAAGCTAGGATGTAGCCGTATTCTTTACATAAATTCTTGTTTTTTACGTTGAATTTTGAAGAATCTAAAAACAGTACTATATATTGTTTTTTTTGGTCTGGGTAATTCTGCTCAACATAGTCTTTGTATTTTGGTAATTGATTCTCGCTAATATCGGAGTACCATTTGTTTTCAATGCAAATAACATGTGCCTGTTGTTCTTTTTTAATTTCACACTTAACTTCCACCAATAAGTCTATTGAATTTTTTTGTCGGTATGTTTTTACGGCCATAACCTTAAAGCTACTTTCAAACTTGATTTCTGGTGCGGCTATAATACCATCATTTCCAGCGTTTGAAAATAAGAGTGTAAACAGTATTTTTTTTGCCATTTGATGAACTTTTGAATCTCTTGATTTATTCTTATCATCAGCACAGCGAAGTGTCCAACTCAAGAAAAAGTCCATTAGTGCTTCGTGACCTTGATCTGTCTTACCCTCAGCCTCGTAATTAAAAAATGCAGGTAACTCGCCATTTTTTCTCTTTCTTTCAAATTTCATTTTCTTATAATTAATTGTTTAGGTTGAAATAGTTGTCTAAAAATTTCCCTTCTTTTTCATTTGCATTAAAAATTGAAATATTCCTTCTTTGTTTTAACACCTCATTTGGAGCATTATTAAAATAGCTTGTTACGTTTAGCAAAGTGCCATTGCCGCTCATTGGACCTATCAGATATATCTCGTAATTTAACGTTGTACCATTTTTAACAACGGGTGCAGTTCTATAATTAGTTACAATGATCTGACACTCTGTTGCGAATTCAGAATATTTGTTTTGTAATTGTTCCAACTTGTTTTCCTGATTTGGTGTGCCAAAAAGCTGAATAAAATGCAACAAATAAATTGGAGTGTTAATCCCATTTGTTATAGGAAGTAACTGCATTGCCCATTTGGTGTAATCTTTCACTGTTTTATTAAAGGCCATATTTAGGTTCTGATTGATTCCATTATGACCTGCTTCGCATATACCTGTGATGTGGTGTTGGTAAAACATGAAATTTTCATTTCCATTTATTCCGATCTCGACCAGATCCGGTTTTTTAAAAGGATTTGGAAATTCAGGCTGACCATAAATCGAGGGAATCGGACCGTAAGAATAAAAACCAACTAAGATACTTAGTCTATCTTCGAGAGAGACTTGATTTGGATGAAACCCCTTTATAAACGTCCCATCTGAATACTGCTGATACCAAAGTCGGTCATCTAGCAAAAGTGGATTTGGAATTGTTAAGTTGGTAATAGCTCTTTCTAATTTCTCTCTCATTACACATAAATTGATTAATCTTTTCTATTTCTAATTATCACCTTCACGAAGATAATTACTCATCCCAACAAAACCTCCCTCTCCTCAAACCCAAAACCTCCAGAAATTACATAAGCAATTTCAAGATGTACACCACTACTATTAACGGGAATAATTCCAGTAAATACCGGCTTTTGAATGTTTTTAGCATGGAGAAACTCCTCGATATACAATATGTTTTCTCCAGCGCGTTGTCGAGATTCAATTAAACTTGCGATGCTTGCTTGTACTCCATATCGACCCGTGAAATGTTTGCCCCATTTGCTCTCGGCAACTTGTTCACCTACCACTATCACAGTGGTGATTAATTGAACGGTAATTAATTCCGCGTTATGCAGTAATTCATTTCCTTGTCGCTTTTTGACATCACTCAGCATTTTATCCAGTGCTGCTTTAGGCCCAAATTGCAGTGAAAAATGATGACCGAACTCAACCATCGATTGAACGCTTGTTCTGTTCAATTTTGCGAGGTCTATTTGACTTCTTCCTCCAATGTTAAACTGGGGTATAAAATTGGAGTTGTCGTCAAATCCATTCGAGAATAATAACATGGAAAACAGGTCTTCGTATCCGCCTTTTAAAAACAAAGGTCCAAACCCTTCTTGGGTGATAAAGTTTCGGAAGTTGGGGTTTTCTAGTGCAGCAATTAATTCTTCTTTCATAATTCTATCTTTAGGGTTTGAACTGCAATTGTAAAAACGCATCCTGACATATTTTGTCGTTTAATAAATTTGTTTGTGTTGTTTAAATAAAACACTATTCAATTGAAATCGACATTTAGAAACAACACTAGGCTTGAATTGGTTTAGTTACCTTGCCTCCATAAAAAAAGAACATGGAAACACCTTCTGATTTAAACCAAAAATATAACGCCAAAGCAGGGGATAGCTTTAAAACAAAACTGAACCTATTCCTTTATCGTGAAGCAAAAAAAGGAGCTATCGGGAATCTGTCTCAAGAAGACTTTCAGGCATTTAACCTTGAAACCGAAGAGTCCTTAATTCATGAATATACTGCTAGATATTGGCAATGTCTTGAAAGCGATAAAATAGGCTCGTTTACAATTAGAGAAATTTATGAGGCCATCAAAAATTGGAAAGAAAAAAGTAAACCATTAATAGCGGAATGGAAAAAGGATTATATCGTTAATCGATTTTCAACCCTTTACCCAAAAGAAGCTTTTATTGAGTTGTTGGAAAGTGAAAAATGTTGTTACTGCGGAATTACCACGAAAGAAATTAGTGAGCTTGCTGAAATGGAGAAGATCTATAAAAAGAGTTTACGTGGTTGGAACCTAGAGGTGGAACGTAAAGATTCTAACCGTGAATATTCTCCGTCAAACTGTAAAATGGCTTGTTATTGGTGCAATAATGCAAAAACGGACGAATTTACTTACGAAGAATTTAAGTTGGTGGGCAAAGAAATTCGCAAAGTTTGGGATAAAAGGAAGTTCTCATAATACCCTTAAAACTGATGTAATTAGGAAGTATTTGTTTTTAAAATCTCTCATTTTCGCCATTCCCAATTATTCAGTAAACATTTCTAAACCGTATTTATGTTGTTTCAACACAACATTATAATCATATTATTGTTGTTTTAATAAAACACTTTATATTTGTAATTCACGTTTACAAACAACACTATGCTTGAATTAATTAAAACATCAAACCTCAGGTTGAGCCATACCGAAACTCAATTTGTGCGCTATTTGTTTGACGATATTGAATGGGAAGATCGTTTAATTGGTATTAGCGGAGCGCGAGGTACCGGAAAAACAACCCTTATGATGCAGTACCTTAAAACGGGTTTGAGTAAAGCACAAAAAGGAATTTACCTCTCTCTCGACAACCTATATTTTACCCGAAACAGCCTTTTAGATGTTGCAGAAGAATTTCATATTAATGGCGGCACACACCTATTTCTCGACGAAGTTCACAAATACCCGAACTGGTCGCTTGAACTAAAAAACCTGTACGACAATTATCCTAAAATGCACCTTGTATTTTCTGGGTCTTCGGCGGTGCAATTGCAAAAAGCGGATGGCGATTTAAGTAGAAGGGCGGCCATTTATGATTTGAATGAACTTTCGTTTCGCGAATATTTGGAGCTCAATAAAATTGTAAAAACGCCACCGATAGATCTAAAAGAATTACTGCAAAACCACGAAAAAATAGCACAAGAAATTGCTGGCCAACTAAGTATTTTGCCACACTTCCATCACTACCTAAAAACGGGAGTTTATCCCTTTGTAAAAGAGGCCAAAGGGCAATTCTACTCTCGGCTAAATAATGTGATCAATCTGGTGTTGGAAAGTGATCTACCGTATGTAGAAAACATAAATTTTCAGACCATTTACAAGCTAAAAAAACTGTTGCTTTTGATTGCTGATAGTGTGCCTTTTAAAATCAATACAGCCGAACTGAGTCGGAAGTCGGGCTTGAGTAGGGATGTGCTTTTAAAAATGCTGCAAGTGCTCGACCGTGCCAATTTGCTTGCTTTATTTCATCAAGAAGGGGCGCCAACGGGTCATCTTACCAAACCCGACAAATTGTACCTCAATAATTCGGTGTTGTATTATGCCTTACACTCCACTATGTATCCGCCAGAAGGCACGGTACGCGAAATATTTTTTGCCAATCAGTTGGGCGTGAGGCATACGGTAAATTCATCGGCTCATGGCGATTTTATGGTGGATCACAAGTTTGTATTTGAAATAGGAGGAAAAAACAAAAACGACGATCAAATAAAAGGACTTAAAAATGCGTTTTTGGCTTTAGACAATATCGAATATGGCTACCGAAATAAAATACCTCTGTGGATGTTTGGTTTGTTGTATTGACCGTTGTTTGATTATTGCGCTAACTGTAAAGGTTCCAGTACCACAACTTCCTTCCCTAACATCCAGATTTTTTGCTGCAATTCGTAATTGAGAATCAAATGAAATTCAAAATCTACAAAACCTACTGGAGCCGTTTTTAGTTCCTTCTGTGAGTTGTGCCATGGAAGCGCACGCTGGTATTGTGCTTGGTATTGAGTAAAACGCAGCACCACACGTTCTATTTTTTCATTGGACCAATTAAGCCCAATCACATGATCCAAGTTGCTCAATTTATCGTAGAAAGGTCGGCTCGTATATTTCTCTTCGGTAACGGTTAACTTTTCAATGCGATCAACAGCAAAAGTACGTGCGCCATTATTATCTACACAGTAGCTCATCACACACCATCGGTTTTGGTATTCCTTAAGCAAGTATGGATAAATGGTGTGTTGATGAATTTGGCCTGAATCAAATTTGAAGTAATCCAAAACAATGATCCTCTGTTTTCGGATGGCATGGAAAAGCGGTGAGAGGTACTCAAGACCTTTGAGCATTCCTTGTGCTTCAAATTCCAGTATTTTCATGGCATTATTGCGCTCCTTTAAAATATCTGAGGCCAATTGTGCTTTAGTCGAAAACTCGATAAATTTAAAAAATTGATCTACCGAAAGTTCATCTTCTTTTATGACTTCGTACCCACGGCGCTGGCGGTTGTACGAAAGGTGAATACCAAATTCTTCTCGCAGTTCCTTTCTATACCGCGAAAGTGTTCTAGCCGAAATATCTTCGTCGGCATCGAATACGTCGAGGATTTGTTTCTCGCTGGGGAAGTCGCCTCTATCCACTCTATCAATGAGCTTAAAATACTTGCGGAGGATCTCAAAATGTTGTGCCATAAAATAACTGATTTAGGAGGTTGAAAATTATAAAACTTGGTGCAATCAATTGATCGACTCTTAGCTTCAATCTCATTCGCGTTGTTCGTTTCAATAAGCTAAAGCTAGCTATTCTATGAAGTACACAAAAAAACCGCATTTCTTGGGTACGTTATTTAAACCTGCACAACAGAAATGTATTTGGTATGCGTCAAACAAAAAAACTTGACGAACTCTTTTGAACAATCATGGCTTTTTGGTTCTTTACTAATCGAATCTTTGTGTCCGCCCATTTAGCATACCTTCTTCTCAAAGCTTTCTGTTAATTTTAACCCGCATTTCAAATAACCTGAAACATTGACATCTCAGAACATTTTAGCGGCCCATTCGCGAATTAAGAACTATGTAAAGCAAACCCCAATTCTAACTTCATCATCCATCAACAAAATGACGGGTGGTCATTTGTTCTTCAAATGCGAAAACTTGCAAAAAGTAGGGGCATTTAAAGCCCGAGGTGCGTTTAATTTTCTCTTACAATTATCTCATGTCGACCTAGCCAACGGTGTTGTTACCCATTCATCGGGAAATCATGCTCAAGCTCTGGCATTGGCGGCCAAAACCCTCGGTACAAAAGCATACATTGTAATGCCCGATAATGCGCCCACCATAAAAGTAGCAGCCGTAAAAGAATACGGAGCCGAAATCACTTTTTGTGAACCTAACTTGGCTGCGCGTGAAAAAACAATGCTCGAAATTCAAAAAAATACAAAGGCCATATTTGTTCCGCCTTATAATCATAAATGGATTATTGAAGGTCAAGCTACATCGGCACTTGAGCTTTTGAAAGAACTACAAGACCTCGACATCATCATAGCTCCAGTAGGCGGAGGGGGATTGCTTTCGGGTACTTGTTTGGCCAATTATTACTTCGGAAAAGCCCAAGTATTTGGCGCAGAACCCGAAGGGGCTGATGACGCTTTTCGATCGCTAAAGCAGAACAAAAGAGTGGAACATCATACTCCTACCACCATTGCAGACGGCCTATTAACTACACTAGGACCACTTACTTTTGAAATCATGAATCAACATGTTACAGATATTCTAACCGTAAATGATCATGAAATAATCCACGCAATGAGAGTGATATGGGAAAGAATGAAAATTATTGTAGAACCTTCTTCCGCTGTTGCTCTCGCTGCTGTTTTGAAAAATCCTGCACTGTTTCGAAATAAAAAAACAGGCCTGATTCTGAGTGGGGGAAATGTTGATTTGAATAAACTGCCCTTCTAATCGGAAAAACTAAACGACAAGAGTTTTCCAAATAACTCGATTGGTTCGGTTCCAACCTTTAACTTCGCATTTCAAATTTTAAATTGAGATTAACATGAGAATAATTAAACAAGCGGCTCTTTCGATTGCCTTAATCGGGGTGACTATAAGTAGCGGATATGCCCAAGTAAAAACACCTAGACCTAGTCCAAATTGTGAGATTGAGCAAGAAGTAGGCTTAACAGAAGTTGAGGTAAAATATTCGAGACCAGGAATGAAAGGTAGAAGCATATTTGGTGAGCTAGTAGCTTATGACAAAATGTGGAGAACTGGCGCTAATGAGGCTACCTCAATAAAAATAAAAGATACGTTGATGTTTGCCGGAAATAAAGTTGCCCCAGGAAAATATTCCTTGCTGACTATTCCAGGTGAAACAGAGTGGACCATAATTCTGAATACAGACGCGAAAACAAGCGTGAATAGCTACAAACAAGAAAAGGATGCGGCAAGATTTACAGTAAAATCTCAAAAATATACTGAAACAATAGAGACGTTTACTATTGACTTTTCAAACTTGACGGACAACAGCGCCGATATGAGAATCCTTTGGGAAAATACTTTGGTTCTTATTCCTATCGAAGCCCAAACTGATGCAGCCGTAATGAAGAGCATAGAAAAAACGCTAGCTGGCGCATCGTCACGTGATTATTATTCTTCGGCTCGCTACTATTTTGAAAACGATAAGGACATCAAAAAAGCAGTGGAGTGGATTAACAAAGCCGTAGCAATGGATTCAGCAGATCCAAAATTTTGGGTGCTTTATTGGCAAGCAGAGATTCTAAAAAAATCTGGTGATAAAAAAGGAGCTATCGCAGCAGCTACAAAATCTAAAGAATTGGCAGCAGCAGCGAAATACGATGAGTACGTTAAGAAAAATGACGACTTAATTAAAAGCATGAAATAACCCCAATTTGATCAAAAAGTTTACACTTTCTTTTCTCTTTATTGCGCTCTTAGCTAGTTGCGTATCGGATGCACCTCCAACGGCGACTACTTGGGATGGAAACGAGATAAGCTACATTTCTAAAGGTAATGGACAGCTATCTGTGGTCTTCATTCACGGGTGGTGTGCGAATAAATCCTACTGGGAAAATCAAATTGAAGCACTAAGTAAAAAACACCGTGTTGTTGCACTCGACTTAGCCGGTCACGGGGAGTCGAGTGGGCGACGCAAACATTGGACGCCCGAAAATTTCTCGAAGGATGTAGTTGCCGTAGTTCGTGAGCTCAACTTAAAACAAGTTGTGCTTGTTGGCCATTCGGTAGCTGAAGACGTCCTTATTCGGGCATCGCGGATGTTACCCGAACGAACAGTGGCCATTGTGGGCATCGAAAATTTCAAAAACACGGGTATAGAAATGACTGATTCGCTGCGAGGAGAGGTCAATAGGTTTTTTCGCCTCGTGGCTTACGATTATAAAGGATCTGCCAAAGCATTTGCTTATGACCAATTGCTTATTCCCGGAATGGATCCAAAAGTAAGGGGGCGAATACTGCGCGATGTAGTGGAAGCCGACACAAGTATTTCAGTACCTATTCTACGTGGGTTGTTTGAGGATTTTGAGCTAGAAAAATCCTTTCTAAAAGAAATGATTGTTCCTTTACACCTGATCAATTCGAGCTACAGACCTACTGATACCACGCACCTTAAAAAGTTTTGCCCCAACGGGTTTTCCTTTACTGAAATAGATAGCTGCGGACACTACCCCATGCTGGAAAGGCCAGCAGAATTAAATAAAAAATTGGAGGCAGTATTAGCCGAAATAGCCGCGAATAAAAGCTAGCTCAAGAACCCGTACATTAACCTGCCGATCGAAAAATAAATAAACAAACCAAGGATGTCATTTACCGTTGTGATAAATGGACCTGTGGCAAGTGCAGGGTCAATTTCGTATTTCTGAAGTGCAAGTGGAATGAAGGTTCCGAATAACGCAGCAAATATTATTACCGCCATTAGCGCCAAACTCACCGTATAACTGAGGGCCAGAGAGTCACTAAAAATCAGATTATACACAAGCACTATAGCCGCGCACACCAAGGCATTAATTAAAGCAACACTAAACTCCTTGAGCAATTTTGGCAAGATTCCATCCATTCCTATCGAATTATTGGCAAGACCCTGAACTACAATTGCACTGGATTGAACACCAACATTACCTCCCATGGCCGCCACCAAAGGAATAAAAAACGCCATTTCAGGATACAGTTGAATATCATATTCAAAAACTCCTATAACCCTTGCACCAAAAATACCACCTATTAATCCCAAGATAAGCCAAGGAATTCTCGCACGTGTAATTAGCCAAATGCTGTCTGAAGACTCAACATTCTCAGAAAGACCACTTGCCAATTGATAATCTTTTTCGGCCTCGTCTCTGATTACGTCTACAACGTCATCGATGGTAATTCTTCCCACTAAGCGACCAAGCTCATCAATTACTGGCACAGCTACTAGGTCATATTTCTGCATCATTGAAGCTACATCAACGTCCTTAGCCGATACCTTTACTGATAAAATATCGGTTTTGATAATGCTACTTAACAAAGACCGCTGATCCGCCACCAGAAGCTTTTTAAGCGACAATATACCCAGCAAACGCTCCATTTTATCCACTACATAAATGGAATAAATATTATCCAATTCTCCAGCCTGTTTTCGAAGTTGCCTAACAGCCTCAGTTACCGTTATGTTGTCATATACTTTTACGAGTTCTTTTCCCATTAGGGAACCCGCGCTTCCATCGTCGTAACTCAGCAGATCAACAATTTGCCCAGCTTGCTCTAAATCTTCGAGATAAGAAATTACCTCTTCTTTTTTCTTGTCATCAAGGTCTTGGAGTATATCAGCCGCGTCATCTGACTCAAGGTATTCGATAAATTTTTCGGCAATTTCTAAAGGTGTATAACTGTTGAGAATATCAAGCCGCACATCATCATCCAAATGGGAGATGACCTCCGAAGCCCCTTTTGCTGTTAAATGATGAAGAATTACCCTTGCCTCATCGATTTCGAGTTCAAAAATAATTTCTGAAATGTCGGCAGGATGTAGGTCATTAATTAATTCGAGTATGAGCTTTTCATCTCCCGAAGCAATGATCTCTTTCGTCTTGGATAGAAGCTCTTTTGTAAGTTCGAATTGCATAAAACAGGCACCATGTGAAATAATTGCGACCAACAATTATGACTCAAAAGTATAACTTCTATTCCGACTCCGAAAAAAGAATTGTGAGTTGCTCAAAGTCAGTATAGTGGAGTTGCTCCGCACGTTTGGATTCAAATGGAAATGAATCAATTCCACGGGATTCCCAAATGGGTCTAAGGGCATTTCTCAAGGTCTTTCTTCTCTGATTAAAGGCCATTTTTACTACCGCAGTAAATTCTCTTTGACTACAAGCAATATCTTTCTCGGGGTTTCGAAGCAAATGAATCACCCCAGAATCAACTTTTGGCGGCGGAAAAAATGCTCCAGGAGGAACTTTAAACAGAAACTTAATGTCGTAAAATGCTTGAAGCAAAACACTCAAAATACCGTACTCCTTACTTCCTGGGGGTGCTGCAATTCGTTTGGCCACCTCTTTTTGAAACATACCAACAACTTCGTTTACATAATCCTTTTCATCGTAAACTCTAAAGAGGATTTGAGAAGAAATATTGTAGGGAAAATTTCCGATTATCTTCAAACCTCCACGACTCTCGAACCTATGGAGGTCCATTTTTAGAAAGTCTTCTTCAAACAAATGAGCTGTAATTTGTGGATAGTTTTCCTGAAGGTAAACCACGGATTCTGAGTCGATTTCCGACAAATAATATCGGTTTGTGATTTCCTTTTCGAGAAGATATTTAGAAAGTACGCCGGTACCAGGTCCGATCTCCAAAATAGCACATTGTGTAGAAAAGTCGAGCGCGTTTACAATCCTTTGCGCATAGCTTTGATCGGTTAAAAAATGTTGTCCTAGATGTTTTTTTGGCCTTACCACTATACCTCTTCTAGCAAAGTTCGAAATGCAACGTATTTGCCCTCGTACCTTTTGGAATGCTCAGCTTGCAACCTTGGCGCATCTTTAGATTGGTATTCACTTAGTTTTTCAATACTTTCTATGCGATATTGAATAGAATAAGTAAAGCCATCATCTTCATCTACCAAAACTCTAGCTACTCTATGATCTTCAAAATAGCCAGTCGACATTACATCAGGGATATGTACCGCTTGCATCCATTGAAGCCACTCATCTTTTACAGATTTTTCAATTTTTACGGTCACATTATAAACTATCATTTTGACTTTATTAATTGATGTTATCTCCCCGGAGGTTTCTAAATCTTTTTCTGGCTTCAGTAGCGTAAAGGCTGTCTTTAAAATCTAATAGTATGATTTCGTATAAGCGCATCGCTCCTTCCTTGTCGTCAAACCTTATTTCTTTCAATTCGGCCAATAAAAAAATGGCTTTATCCGCTAGAATATCATAAATATATCGATCTATTATGGTTTGTAACGATGTTGCAGCGGCTTCCCAGTCCCTAACTTTTGCAGCCATTTCATATTTGAGCATGAGAATCTCATCCTCTAATGCATGCCCTCTAAAATTATCGTTTATGCTATCTAATTTCAAAAGTGCCTCATCCGTTCTGTTTTGAAACACAAGTAGGTCCGCATCGGCATAAAGCTGAAGGGGCACCGTGGAAGTATCAACTGTGGAATTATCTGTTATTAACACCGAAAGCAGCATGGCATCATTAGCGATGAGTTTGGATGTAGAGCCTTTCAAAACGTCCAATTGAGCCTTGGCCAACTTAAAATTTCCTGTGTAAAAATTAATCTTGGCACTTTTGAGCTTGGCTTGTTCACCAAGGCGATCATACTTGAATTTTTTGTCTACAATCCCATACTCCAACGATGCGTCCCAAATATATCCCGCCATTAATAGGGCATCACCATATTCTAATCTACTTTCAGATTGAAACGCAGGGTCGAGCCCAGGCAAATCAATTAAAAATTCATACGTATTTAAGGCGCTATCGAGCTCGTGCTGATAAAATGCTTGAATAAATGCTTTTTGACGGATGAGCGAAGCCGTACTCGAATTTCGCCCAATTTCAATGAGAGTAGCATCGTAATCGGCCATGAGTTTGTCTATGTCTTCTTCGGTAAAATCAAACCCTTGGGTTATTTTTTGATGACGGGCTTGCAAAGCCAATATTCTAGAAGGAATGTAATATGGTGATAATTTGCCCTGCTGTACTACATAGGAACACGCATCTGACGCTAGGTCATATTTTTTATTATTCAATAGGATTTCGGCAAGCCCATACACCCTAGCCCCTTCCTCTTTTAGCCTTCGATCTAGAGCCTTTGTTTGAATGAGGGCCATGTTCCAGTTGGACTCTTGCATATACATCCAAATGAGCATTTCGGAGTATATAATCTTGTCTGGTTGCTGGTTTACCCTTTTTATTAACTTCGATTTTAGCGCTTGATTTTGCTTGCTGTTTTCTTCAAAAGAACCGTTTTTACTCAATGAGGCTTGCACCGTTTTCAGGTAACCCGGGTTGTTGTCGAGCAATTCCAATATTTGGTCAACCATCTCGTCATAACGACCCTTTTTGGATAGTAACGAGGCTATTTCAAGGTTAAAAGCAAAGGTTCCTTTAAAAACATCCTGACCTTTCTCATAGGTTTCTAAAGCAAACCCATCCTCCGAAATAGCCATGAAGGCCTCGGCTAATTCTTTTATAGCCCCATAATTTTTGGGCACATCCTTGATTAGTTTTTCAAACTCTTTATTCGATTTGGAGCTTTCGCCTTCTAATTTTAAAAAGCGGCCATAGTCAACTCTTACGCGGGGATTTTGGCCTTCAATTTTTTGGTGTTTTTTAATGAGTTTTTTACCCTCATCATAATCCTGAAGCTTTTCAAGGCACTTTAGGTAATAGCTGTAATTAAAATACGACTGGTCATTGTCGTACAGTCGCTTATAGTAAAGCGACGCCTTGTCGTATTCTTCTGATTGGTAATAATGAGCGGCAAGTTGGCTATCGGTGGTTAATTGAGCGTTAAGTTTTGGGGCCAGCCCAAAACCAAACAAAAATATTAGAACCCCATATTTCCAGCTCATTAAAATCCTTTTCTCGCCTTTACTTCGTCCATCAATTTAACAACGGGGCCTCTTCTTTTTTCGTAACTGTCTTTCACAGATTCGAACCAAATTTTCATATTGCCATTCGACTCCATCAACCTCGCAACAGATTCCTCCTCGGCAGGATAAAACTCATTAAAGCTCACTTTATTTAAAATTCCACTTTCTAGGTCTTTCTTCATGTCCGTTAATTGAGTTGTGCTATACTCCACATCTTTGGACTGCTCCATAAATGTTTTTTCAAACTTAGAAATCGACTTTAGGGTTCTTCCATAAGCGTCCACCAAAATCGCCTTGTCAAGTGACATGGTATCGGCGTATTCTATTTGAAGAAACTTCAAATCAAAAGTGACTGTATCTTTCATATCCGAAAGTGCTTTTGGATTGATAATCATCAATTCTTTCTGAGCACTGTCCAATATAGTCAATAAACTATCTACTTTGTTTATCTCAGGCTGGTTAGGGTTATTGTTACATGAGCCAAAAAAGGCAGAAATAACTACTAAAAGTATAATCGTTCTCATTCTTATTGTTCTCAATTTATTCGTCAATTTTACTAAACCCTACAAAAGGAATTAACAATTCTGGGATGTTTACACCATCAGCCGTCTGATAATTTTCTAGTATGGCCGCCAATATTCTTGGTAGGGCCATGGCGCTTCCGTTTAAAGTGTGAACCAATTGGTTCGTTCCATCTTCCCCTTTAAAACGGCATTTCAATCTGTTGGCCTGAAAGCTCCTGAAGTTGGAAACAGAACTCACCTCTAACCATCTTTCTTGTGCGGCACTCCAAACTTCAAAATCGTAGGTAAGTGAAGAGGCAAATCCTAAATCTCCGCCACATAAGCGAACAATGCGGTAGTGCAATCCCAGTTTTTGAAGCAGGCCTTTCACGTGGTCTACCATTTCAAGAAGTAACTTTTCTGACTGGTCTGGATGAGCAATTTGAACGATTTCCACTTTTTCGAACTGATGTAACCTATTCAGTCCACGCACATCCTTTCCATAACTACCAGCTTCACGACGGAAACATGGAGAATACGCACAACATTTAATGGGAAGTTCGCTTTCTTTTAAAATTACATCTCGATAAATATTGGTTACTGGTACCTCAGCTGTAGGAATCAAGTACAAATGATCCCTTTCGGTATGATACATCTGACCATCTTTATCTGGCAATTGACCAGTGCCGTAACCTGAGTCTTCGTTGATTAACAAAGGAGGGTTTATCTCTTCATACCCTGCCTTGGTAGCTTCTTCAAGAAAAAACTGAATTAATCCGCGCTGAAGTCGGGCTCCTCTACCGCGGTAAACAGGAAAACCAGCCCCTGCTATTTTAACACCCAGCTCCCAATCGATTAAATTGAATCGCTTGGCGATTTCCCAATGAGGCTCAGAAGCCGTTAATTTTGGCTTAGATCCCCAAATCTCAATTTCTAAATTTTCGGTATCGTCCTTTCCTTTAGGTACCCTTTCATCTGGTAAATTAGGCAATTGAAGCATTAAACCCTGTAGCTTTCCTTCAAGATGGCTCAATTCCTCATTGAGCAACTTGTTCTCTTCCTTAATAACCCCAGTTTTGTCCTTGAGGCTGTTGGCTTCATTTCCTTTTCCAGCTTTAAACAAGTCGCCTATTTCCCTAGAAAATTCATTGAGTTGGTGTTGGTTGGACTCAAATCGTTGTTGAATTTCACGTTTGCGTTTATCAAGAGCTATTATATCATTAATAGTAGCACTTACGTCAACATTTCTGACCTTCATGCCCTCAACAATGGCCCTTGGATTATTGCGAATTTCTGATAATAATAACATATCCGATTTTATTGCAGCGAAGTTAGACTTCCTGATTTTTATTTATTAAAACTTTGACTGCTTTGCCCTTAACTTTTGCTAATAAAAAATCCCGTCCCTAATCCGAAAGTAATCGAATTTGGAAACGGGATCAATACATTTCAGTTCAATCAATTACTCCTGAACAGGAAGAATCGACACGTACGAACGATTGTCTCTTTTTCTAGTGAATTCAACTTTACCATCAACTAGTGCGAAAAGGGTGTGATCTTTACCAATTCCTACATTCAAACCAACCTTGTACTTGGTTCCTCGTTGACGAATAATTATATTGCCAGCTTTAGCTACTTGGCCACCGCTAAGCTTTACACCTAGTCTTTTACTTTCTGATTCGCGACCGTTCTTAGAACTACCAACACCTTTTTTATGTGCCATTTTTTTATCGTTTTAAGGCTCAGAGCCGATTAATCTTCTTTTTTAGTTTCCTTCTTCTTTTCAGCTTTAGGAGCAGCAGCTTTCTTCGCTGGAGCCTTTGCTTTAGGTGCAGCCTTCGTTGCCGAAGGTTCCGCCTTAGGAGCGGCAGCTTTAGGTGCAGCTTCCTTTACTTCTTCCTTTTTTGCAGGCTTAGCCGTTTTTGTCCCGGCACCAATATCCTCTATTACAATTTCTGTAAAATACTGACGGTGACCATTCATTTTCTGGTAACCTTTTCTTCTTTTTTTCTTGAAAACAAGAACTTTATCACCCTTAAGGTGCTTTAAAACTTTGGCATTAACTGCCAATCCGTCTATAACTGGGGCGCCAACTGTTACTTTACCGTTATCGTCTGTAAGCATTACTTTATCAAAAGAAACTTTGTCTCCTTCGTTTGCTTCCATACGATGAACGAATAACCGTTGATCTTTTTGCACTTTAAATTGCTGCCCTGCTATCTCTACAATTGCGTACATCGTTGTTATTTAAAGATTTAATTTCCGAAAAATCGGACGGCAAAAGTATACTTTTTTTTAACTACAACAAGCTAAGTTTTTTTATGTGCACCCATGGAGTGATTTTCCCTCCTCTTTGAATATACATTAACCATATACACCCCTAATAGTATAGAAATCATGCCTAGTGCGTGCCAGATTGAAAATTGCTCTCCATCCAATAGGCCCCACACGGTGGCTACAATAGGAATCATGTAAGTGACGGAAGAAGCAAAAAGTGCCGAGCTATATTTTATCAATTGGTTAAAAATCAACAGGGCGATAGCGGTACCCAAAAACCCGAGCAAGGTGATGTAGCCCAAACTTTGTAATCCCTGTGTAGTAGAAAGGGCAGTGGTCCAAAAACCTCGATCCACTAATCCATAAGTGACAAAAGGCCCAATCAGCAAAAATGAAAATGATGTAATCTGTAATGCAGGCAGATCAGTCAACACGTGTTTTATAGTATTCACACTAATTGCATAACATACCGTTGCTGCTACTATCATTAATGGATAAGCCATAGGCACATCTTGATATACACTCGATTGAGAACCATAAATTAACAACACAGCCCCTATAAACCCAATAAAAACTCCAATGACTTGATAAATAACTGGTTTAAGTCTAAAGACAAACACACCTATTAATAAGGTGAAAATAGGGACCAAGCTATTTATCATTCCCGCGACTCCACTTGGTAACTTAGTTTGTG
Source organism: Flavobacteriales bacterium (assembly GCA_020435995.1). Lineage (GTDB taxonomy): Bacteria > Bacteroidota > Bacteroidia > Flavobacteriales_G > Salibacteraceae > JAGQYO01. Next base: position 20,830 of record JAGQYO010000023.1, read on the forward strand.
CAACGGCAAATAAAAAAGCTGGCATCAAATTTCCAAAAAGCCCGACAATGATAAGGCCTCCAACATACCGTCTCTTTCTAGGAAAACTTTTTCGATTGACCCACGCAATTGGAAGAAGGCATAAGAAAGAAACGAACAACCTATATTGAGCCACGTTTTCCGCTGAAAAACTATCCAATCCTCTTTTCATCAATATAAAAGAGCTTCCCCAAATGGTTGCCAAAGCAATAAGTGTGAGAAACTGCTTTAAAGGAGTGTCTAATTTTAAATTCATAGCGCCGCCAAAAGTATCCGATTACCGACCGTAAATATTATGAAGGAATAAAATAGCAGTATGAATACTTTTGACCCATGTCAGTAATCATTAAAACAACAAGTCTCACTCGTCATTTTATGGTCGGGAAAGAATTGGTACAAGCCCTAAGGGGTATTGATTTGGTAATTGACAAAGGTGAGTATGTTGCGCTTATGGGTACATCTGGTTCTGGAAAATCAACATTGATGAATATTTTAGGCTGCCTAGATACCCCTACTTCTGGCGAATACATCTTAAACAACACCAATGTTTCCACGCTTTTGGATGATCAATTAGCAGAAATAAGGAATAAGGAAATCGGTTTTGTTTTTCAAACTTTTAATCTACTTCCGCGCTATACAGCCTTAGATAATGTAGCACTTCCATTAATCTACGCAGGCATTCCAAAAAAAGAAAGAAGTGAAAAAGCAGCGCAAGTGTTACAGATGGTTGGACTTGGTGACCGAATGACACATCAACCAAATGAGCTTTCGGGAGGGCAAAGACAAAGGGTGGCCGTAGCAAGAGCGCTCATCAACAATCCAGCTATTATACTAGCCGACGAACCTACTGGCAACCTCGATTCAAAGACCTCTCACGAAATAATGGATTTGTTTGCCGACATTCATTCGAGGGGAAATACCGTTATAATGGTTACACATGAAGAAGACATTGCCGCGCGCACTCAAAGAATTGTGAGGCTAAAAGACGGCCTTACCCAACCCAACTAATTTGCATTACGTTCAAATAAATGGCCTCGAAAAAAAGAGGAATTTAACTAAGCGTTATTTGTGAATAAAAATCATTTAATTTTGGCGCTTTTGCGAAATGTTTAATTATTAAATAATCAAGAGATTATGAAGAAAATAGGTTTACTTATTTCAGGGTTGATGTGTGGGCAATTGATTATGGCTCAAGCACCCGTACCAGTGAATGGGCAAGATCCATTCAGTAACACCCTCATGGATGAATATCAAAATGAGAAGGTGAGTAATATTGCTAGAGCGACAATTAAATCGACTCACAAGCAAAAAGCCAGTGGCTCGCTAGCTGCACCTGGTGACACTCTTTTACATGAAACTTTTGGCGGATCGGGTACTTCGCTTCCCAACGGCTGGAAAAGCACAAGAGCTGCTGGACCATCATCTGCTGCTTGGGTAAGATCAACAGTAATGTCACAAGGACAGTACGCTAGAGGAACTACCACGATTCGGTCTTCAACGACCACTAACGGTTTCTTAATGTTGGATTGCGATGCCTATAACCCAGGTTCTCCTCCTTTTGCAGATATCGATTGTGCATTAGAATTGCCCAAGCAAAATTTCTCAAGTGTACCTTCTGTAATTTTAAAGTTCGAAAGTTATTTCCGTCCGTTTAGCGCTGCAGTAATGTCTATCGAAGTAAGTACTGATGGTACAAACTGGAAGGTTGCTAAAGATGTTAGAAATGGTGTTCCATCTAATAGTGCATCGAACAACCATATGGGAGACACTGCTGGTACCCCATACGTTCAAAAAGTTAATTTAACGAATGATCTAGGTGGTAAAGCAAACGCTTATATCCGTTTCAGATGGAGTGGAAGTTCGCACTACTTCTGGCAACTTGATGATATCATGATTCTTAAGGGTGGTAAGTACAACATGAGAATGGACAAAGCATATTTAAAAGAGCCTTTATCTGATAGTACTTATTTCAACTATGAGCAATACTATACCAAAATGCCAATGGGACAAGCTCAAGCTACTGACCTTCAATCTGTTGGTGTATTTAGCAACGTTGGGGCATCTGTTTTATCTGGCGCTGGTTTTAAAGTATACGTTAAAGGTCCTCAAAATTACACTGCTTCTTATAGCAGTATTCCTCAAAATTTAGGTACTACCGCAACTGACTCGTCTTCACTTACTTCTGCCTTCAAACTTACAGCCGGACGAGGACTTTACCGAGTAAACCTACATACTTATGCTGATAGCGCGTTAGACTTTTTTGAAGATGACACCATTACCTTTCCTATCGAAGTTACGGATTCTGTTTTTGCTAGAGACCGAAACAACCCTGCGGGTGGAGGTTCATTTTACTGGACTGCCAACCCTTTTGTATATGAAGCTGGTTCAACATTCGAACTTTCTGATGCTGATGAAATCAAAGCTGTTCAAATTTATTTACCTACGATAAATGCATCTGGTGCTACTGGAGCGAAAGTTTCTTGTCACGTTTATCGCCACGGTGGATATGCTACTCAGCGAGGATTTTATCGCCCACCAGCAACTGGTCCTGTATTCTCTTCAGGTACACCATTTACGCTTAACTCAACCAATACGGGAAGATGGATAACCGTTCCTCTAAACAGAGTTGCTCCTGCTGGAGCTGGTGATACTGTTGCCGCTGGATTTTATGTAGCTACTTTTATGGCTGATCAAAATTTCGGTACAGATACAGTTCACTTCTCTATCGATGATCAAAAGGCACATTTTGCGAATAACTTTGTAAGAACAGACCCTGCTGGATCTGGTTCTTTTGGAACTTGGAGTTCAACTCCAAACCGATTCTACGTTCGTCTTTTAACTAAATCAAACTCTTGTCCGATTTTAGATGGTGAGGCTTTAGGTACTGCAACTTCTAGCTGTGGCCAAACTGATGGTAGTGCTACCATTAGCAAAGACCCAACAAATGGAACTGCTCCTTATGCATATACTTGGAATATTAATGGTACCATAAAATCGGGAAAAACTCAGTCTAATCTTTCGTCAGGTGTTTATAACGTTACCATTTTAGATGCGAAAGGTTGTACACAAAACGCTACAGCTACTGTATCAGATGCAGGTGCACCTATTATCACTAATCAAACTGTTACACCAGTTACTTGTGTTGGGTTCGGACAAGGATCTATTTCATTTAACTTAACTCCAGGTACTACTGGACCTGGTTATACAATTACATGGTATGATGGCAAAGGAAAGCCAATGGGAAGAGGTGATTCTACTCTATCGAATGTAGAAACTGGAACCTATACTGTAAAGATCGCGGACGGAGCTTTCCCTCCATGTTTGCAAACTAGAGCTTTTTCAGTAACAGGCCCTGCCGATACTCTTAAAGTTCGCCCAATGCAGGTTGACGATGTAAGTTGTTTCGGTAAAACTGATGGTAGAGTTTCTTATGCTTCTGCGACAGGTGGTTCTGGCCCCGGTAGCTACACATTTAAGTGGTGGGATGGTAATACAAGCGATGCTGTGAGAAACGGTTTGGCTGCTGGTGCTTATGGTATTACCGTAACGGACGCAAACAATTGTACTGCAGTTTCTTCAGTATCAGTTGGTGGCCCTAGTGCTATTGCAATCACTTTTGCTACTATACCTTCTAACAATGAAAAAGTGACAATTACGGCAGGTGTAAATGGTGGAACACCTAATTACGCTTACGACTGGAGAAATAAGGATAATGTAAAATGTATCTCGTCTGGTGCTACTATGGTAGTTGGTCCTAAGGCTAATCCTACAGCTGGTATTCAAGACGGAGCTGGAGTTTATACAGTGAAGGTTACTGATAACAACACTTGTACAAACACCAAGGATGTTACTGTAGACGATGCGTTCTTAGCTCCTTTATCTGTGAGTTCAATTACTGATAAATACTCAGTTAGTGTTTACCCAAATCCTTCTAACGGTTCATTCAGTTTGAACATGAAGAATGTAGACGCTGGAAATTATTCATTAGAAATTAAGAACGTAGTGGGGCAATCTGTTTACAGCAAGTCTGTTGATGTTAGCGGGGTCTACTCTGAAAATATTGAGTTGAACAATGTTGAAGCAGGAGTTTACTTCCTTACTATTTCTAATAACGGATCTGACAATACATTAAGATTAGTTATTGAATAATAACTGAATCCTAGAATAACAAAAAAAGGGGCTTCGGCCCCTTTTTTTATTCATATAAAATCAAACTATTGCTGATGCTGCTTTCTAAGTTGCTTCATTGTGGTTGATGCATAAATAAAGTCAGTTAATTCAAAACAATCTGCTGATAATACTTCATCGTTAGATCCAGTCCACAAAAGCTTGCCCTTATGTATAAACGCCAATCGCTCTCCAATTTCTAGCACTGAATTCATATCATGAGTGATAACGATAGTGGTTATATTAAAATCTACGGTGATATCTTTGATTAACTTATCTATCAGAATCGCAGTCTGAGGATCCAAACCTGAATTTGGCTCATCGCAAAACAGGTATTTTGGCCGATAAGAAATCGCCCTAGCAATCCCAACCCTTTTTTTCATTCCTCCGCTCAATTCAGATGGCATAAGCTTATTCGCCCCATCAAGACCTACACGCTCTAGACAAAATTCAGCTCTTTTTTGCATTTCTAATGGAGTCATGTCTGAAAACATTTGCAAAGGGAACTTTATATTTTCCTCAACCGTGAGGTAATCGAATAGAGCACTTCCCTGAAAGAGAAATCCTATTTCCTTTCGAATTTCTTTCTTTTCGTTCCGACCCATCTGGTTAAAAATCCGACCATCATAAGATATCGTTCCACTGTCAGGGCTAAACAATCCCACAATACATTTACACAAGGTGGTTTTGCCCGAACCAGAAGCTCCAATAACTAAGTTAGGTGAGCCAGGTTCAAAAACACAGTCGATGTCGTGTAACACGTGGTTATCACCAAAACTTTTATTAATGCCTTTAACCTCTATCATGTGAGCAACATCTGAGTAATGAGATAATTAAAAATAAGTACTACGATACTGCTGAAAACCACCGCACGGGTACTGGCTTTACCCACTTCCAATGCACTCCCCGAAGCGTAATAACCGTGATAGGCTGATATAGTTGTAATAATGAATGCAAACACCACCGACTTGGTCAATGCATAAACAATATCAAACGGGCGAAAATCATCTTGAACACCGTAAATGTATTGTGCAGGTGTAATAATATTCGACAGTTCACAAATAACATATCCAAAATAAATACCTACAAACATGCTCAGCATAACCAAGAACGGCATGATAAACATAAAGGCAATAATCTTTGGAAAAACAAGATATCCCGCCGAGTTAATCCCCATGATTTCTAAGGCATCGATTTGTTCGGTTACACGCATGGTTCCCAATTCAGAAGCTATATTTGATCCAATTTTACCTGCAAGAATCAACGCCAACATCGTGGGAGAAAACTCCAAAATGATAGATTGCCTTGTGGTGTAGCCTACGGTGTATGGTGGAATCCAACCTCCTTCAATTTGAGAGGCCGTCTGGATGGTAATTACCATTCCCATAAATCCAGAAATAATAATAATAATGCCCAGTGAATTGACTCCAAGCTTATATGCTTCGTCAATAAATAGCCTCCAATATACCTTTCCCCGCTCGGGTCGTTCAAATACCCTTTTTATAAAAAGAGCATATCTACCAATATGAAACAATGTTTTCAACGCACGCAAATTTAATACTTGCTCTCTTCTATTAGCTTTGTACCCAGAATAGATATGAAATTCAACTTAAAGTTTCTGGTTCTCCTATTATTTGCCGTCTCACTGAGCCTTTCTTCGTGTAAAGTGTTCAAAAAAGATTGCGACTGTCCTACGTTTGGTGATAAGAGAAAGGCCAAAAAAAATAAATACAAAAAATTCGACTGATGTTAAGTGACACTAGCACTTTAGCGTCTTTTCTACCCGAAGGGATGGCTCCTAAATTTTTGGACATCCTACAAAAAAACCAAGCCACTCTTAAAATAACGAAAGATAGAAAATCCAAATTTGGGGATTATCGTTGGCCAACGAAAGCCCATCCCTTTCATCGTATTTCGGTAAATGGCACCCTCAACCCCTATGCATTTATGACCACCCTCATTCATGAAATCGCCCACATGCTCACTCGAATCCAATTTGACAAAAATGTAACCCACCACGGCAAAGAGTGGAAGGCTTGTTATGGAAACCTTTTGCGCCATTTTGCCCAATTCGAACAAATACCTCAAGACCTTAGAGATGCTTGGATAAGGCATTCACACAACCCCAAGGCTTCTACTGTTGGAGACGCCCACTTGTTTCGTATTCTTAATTCCTATAATATTACCGATGACAACGGCAAGACCTACCTCTCGGAATTAGAGCCAGGTGATTTTTTTTCACTAGGTAAAAAACTCTTTAGGTTTGAAAAAAAGAGAAGGACTAAAATTCTGAGCAAGGATCTCGATTCCAAAAGGATGTATTTGGTTCATCATTTGGCCGAAGTACAAAGAATAGAACTACCCAACAAAGAGAAGGTTGATTAAATTCGCGCCACAATGGGTTTATCGTCAAATAATAATTATTGCGTGATCATGGCCGGTGGCATAGGCTCACGATTCTGGCCTTGGAGCCAAGAAGCCATGCCCAAGCAATTCTTAGATATATTAGGAAATGGCCACAGCCTGATTCAGCTAACTTACAAAAGATTTAGAAAAATCTGCCCTGCTGAAAACATCTTGGTTGTTTCCAATACCAAGTATTTAAATTTGATTAAATCACAAATTCCAGAAATTAAGGACGAAAACATTCTACTTGAACCAGTAAGGCGAAACACAGCCCCTTGTATCGCTTATGCTAGCTACAAAATCAGAAATATAAGCCCAAGTGCCAACATCATTGTTACCCCATCGGATCACCTCATTGAAAACGAAAAAGCGTTTCTAGAAGTAATAAGCAAAGGGATCAATTCACTAGCCCAAAAGGATCAATTAATTACCATAGGGATAGAACCTACTAGGGCAGATACTGGCTATGGTTACATCCAATACAACAAAACAAGCAGCAAAGTGGACGTCAAAGAGGTAATCCAATTTGCCGAAAAACCTGATGCTCAAGTGGCTCAGGATTACATAAATCGCGGCGATTTTTTGTGGAATTCAGGAATTTTTATTTGGAGCGCGGAAAAAATTTGTTCCGAGTTAGAAACTTTTTTACCTCAGGTAAGTCATCCGTTTAATAGCATGAAGAAACGCTTCGGCTCGCCAGAAGAACGGAGCATGATCGATTCTATTTTCCCAGCCTTGGAGGACATTTCGATAGATTATGGAGTGATGGAAAAATCAGAAAGTGTAGGGGTTATTCCAGCGAGTTTTGGTTGGAGCGACTTAGGAACTTGGGGCTCGCTTTACGAGCATTTAAAATTAGACGAAAATCAAAACGCTACGTTTAATTCTGTTCCTGTAACGAGCAATGCCTCAGGCAATATTATAAAGGTGAGTCCAGGAAAAAACGTTGTTATCGAGGGGTTATCAGATTATATCATTGTTGAAACTGAAAACGAACTTTTAATCTGTTCTAAAAAATCGGAGCAAGCTATCAAAGACTTTGTCGCTCAGCTAAAGCCATAAAAAAACCGCCCAAGGGCGGTTCAAATTCTATTCTTACGATCCAATCATTTTCTCTGGAACTACCCACTCATCAAATTCTTTGGGCGTTAAATAACCTAGGTTTACGGCTTCCTCTTTGAGCGTTGTGCCATTGTTAAATGCCGTTTTCGCGATTTTAGCCGCTTTTTCATAGCCTATTTTGGTGTTCAAGGCGGTAACCAACATGAGGGAGTTATCTAAATTCTTTTTCAAATTAGCCATGTTCGGTTCTATGCCTATCGCGCAATGCTCTTCAAACGAAACGCAAGCATCACCTATCAATCTGGCCGATGTAAGTATGTTATGGGCCATCATGGGTTTAAATACATTAAGCTCGTAGTGGCCACTCATGCCACCTACTGAAATCGCCACGTCATTGCCAATTACTTGGGCACACACCATTGTAAGTGCCTCTGCTTGCGTAGGATTAACCTTGCCTGGCATTATAGATGACCCTGGCTCATTGGCGGGAATATTAATTTCTCCAATACCACTACGCGGCCCTGAAGCCAACATCCTTATATCATTGGCAATTTTCATTAAGCTTACCGCAAGTTGTTTCAATGCACCATGGCTTTCAACAATGGCATCATGTGCAGCTAAAGCTTCAAATTTATTTTTAGCGGTAACAAATGGCTGACCACTGAATTGAGCGATATACTTCGCCACCAATTCTGAATACCCCGGCGGAGTGTTAATCCCGGTTCCAACCGCAGTACCTCCAAGGGCCACCTCCGCAAGATGATCAAGGGTGTTTTTTAAGGCCTTCATTCCATGATCAAGCTGAGCCACATATCCACTAAATTCCTGTCCGAGTGTCAGAGGTGTGGCATCCATAAGATGTGTTCTGCCAATTTTTACAACTTTTGAAAATTCCTTGCTTTTTGCATCAAGTGTATTCCTTAGTCTTAATACTCCAGGAATAGTTGTTTCAACTATCATTTTATAAGCCGCAATATGCATTCCTGTCGGAAAAGTATCATTGGAAGATTGCGATTTGTTTACATCATCGTTGGGGTGAATTAAAGTCGGCTCGCCCAAAGAACCACCATTTAGAACATGCGCTCGGTTAGCAATAACTTCGTTCATATTCATATTAGACTGGGTTCCACTACCGGTTTGCCATATTACCAGAGGAAATTGATCGTTGTGTTTGCCTTCAAGTATTTCATCGCAAACCTTAGCTATCAAATCCCTTTTCTCTTGAGAAAGCACGCCCAAATCACAATTGGTGTACGCAGCAGCTTTTTTCAGAACAGCGAATCCTATGGTAATCTCCAAAGGCATGGTCTGCTTAAAATCGCCTATTTTAAAATTGTTTCTTGATCGTTCGGTCTGTGCGCCCCAATACTTATCTGCAGGTACCTTAACCTCCCCCATGGTGTCGTGTTCAATTCTAAATTTCATATTGATAATTTTAGGCATCAAAATTAATCCAAGCTGGGTGCTTGACTTCCCTATTCTTAAAAACTTTTAACTTAAATTTGCCCTCCTAATTAGAATTTGACGATGGAAATATTAGCTGTACTTTTCTTTCTTATAGTGGTGGTTGGAGCCTTCTTCACACTTGTGTTTTTAGCACTATTTTTACCCTATTGGATTACTATTCAAGTAATTGACTTGATAAAACACCCATCAGGAGGTAGAGGCGCTTAGATTAAGTCCAACACGTTATCTGGCGGACGACCTATTCGTGCTTTATTGCCTTTGATTACGATCGGACGTTCGATAAGAACTGGATTTTCCGCCATTACATCTATCCAATCCGATGGTTTCATCTCTTTGTTTTTGTAATTCTTTTTGTAAATCTCTTCTCCTTTTCTGATTAATTCATGAGGTTCTATTTCGAGTTTATCAATTATTTCTTTCAATTCGCTCGAAACAGGAGGTTCCGTCAAATAAAGCCTAATTTCGGGCTCAATGCCATGGCTGCGCAGAACTTCAAGAGTTTCGCGGCTTTTGCTACATCTTGGATTATGCCAAATAGTGAATTTCATTTTGTAAAATTTGAATTCAAATTTAGTAGACAATGCGGTATAAATTGGAAAAATCCATTACTTGATGTTTAGTATTTTTGGCGACGAAGGAATTGTGGGGATGAATAAACGAACTTTGAGAAATACTTCATTTTTTGACACTAGTTTTTTACTGAATAGCTTGGCTTTGAATCAGAATTATTTCGGATCGTTGAAATCATTTCTTTTGGTCTTTGCCGTCCTATTTGTTCACTTTGTTTCGAGTGCCCAATGTCTCAAATCGGGCAGTACCTGTAACATAGCCGCAATTCGGACAGCCTTAACCAACGCTGGTTGTGTCGAACTTGGATGTGGCAGTGATAGCTGTAGCATTTATTTTTTCAATCCAGCAACTCTAACTGCTGACAGTGCAGAAAGGTTTGCCGTTAACCTTGGAGGACACTTGGCGAGTATTCAATCTGCCAGTCAAAACGACAGTATCGTAAAATGGCTTACCGTACCGGGTCACTCTGGAGCTGTTTGGCTAGGTTTCAATGATGTAACAACGGAAGGCAAATTCCTTTGGACAGATGGAAGCGATACGACCTATAAAAATTGGGCAATCGGAAAACCAAACGCTGCCACTGCAAATGATGATTATGTGAACCTCTGGATTTCCGGAGCGGACTCTTCCAAGTGGAATGACACCATTGGGAGTATCAGTTTAAAATCCGTTATCAAAATCTCTTTGTGCATGGATTTAACTATGTCTCCGAAGGATACAATTTGTAAAAATGACTCATCCTCTCTATATGTTTCACCCAGATTTGGTTCAACGCCATACTCCTTCCTATGGTCTACTACTTCCATAGCAGACACTGTTAAGGTTTCTCCAGCGCTTACCTCAACGTATAAAGTTACAGTAACCGATAGATATGCCTGTACAGCTACCGATAGCATTGAATTAAAAATAGATACACTTCCCACCTTTAGCATGGGAGGAACCGATACCATTTGCGGCGACACATTTTTAATATTGGACGCTGGCGCAGGGTATAAATATAAGTGGCATACGGGTATACCAAGTGACACAAATAGAACATTTAGAGCAGATGTCACCAATACTTATTGGTGTAAAAGGACCAATAAAAATGGATGCTCGTTTACTGATACTTTTAAGCTACAAGTAGATACATTACCTACATTTACTTTGGGTGACGACACCACCGTTTGCTCAGGGGATACGGCTACTATCATCTCACCACTGTCTAGCGCAAATTATCAGCTAAAGTGGCAGGATAATTCAACCTTAAGTTATTACAAAGCAGATACAACCGAACATCTGAAATTAACTGTAACTGACCTAAATGGTTGTTCATTCACGGACTCAATGTATGTAACATGGCACGCCAAACAACACATTAAATTGCAAGGCGACACTACAGTGTGCACCGGTGTCAATTTTGTGGTAAATGCGCTTACGGGCTTTCTTTATCACCGGTGGATTATATATACAGATACCATCAAAACAGCCTACATCGCAATCGATACAAATGGAACTTATTTTTATCACGGGGTTGACTTAAACAATTGCCCAATGACGGATACATTCTCTGTTTCCTATGACACCATTCCAGTCATTAATTTAGGAAACGATACAAGTATTTGCCAATACGACACCTTATATTTAGATGCAGGCCCGCGCTACCAATCCTATTTTTGGCCCCACAATGGGGGTACCACACGCACATCAAAGGGATACAATGAACAAGGCTATAACGTAATTGTGTCCGACTCTAACGGTTGTGAGGGTTCGGCTTCTTTGATGCTTGGGATAGACACCTTACCAGTAGTGGGATTAAAAAGAAATGGGTTGGCTGGCGATACTTCCATTTGCACCCTCGATTCAATTGTGTTACATGCTCGAGTAGACTCATCTCAAGAATATAGCTGGAACAATGGCCCTTTTTTAAAGTACGATGATAGCCTTGTTGTGAAAACAGCTGGGTTGTTTAAATTGACAATTAGAGACACAAATACCTGCATTAACAAAGATTCTTTAAGGGTTTCACTTGATTCGCTCCCAGTGGTTAATTTAGGTATTGATACCACTATTTGCAAGAACGACAGTATTTTACTTAAAACAAATTATAGCAAACATTATAGATACACTTGGAATAATGTAAGCAAAGGAAACATAGACAGCATGTGGGCCAAAAAGGACACAAGCTATTGGGTGAGGGTGATTGACACAAATACCACCTGTAAGAATATTGACACCATGAAGCTAAGCCACGATACTTTGCCTATAATTAACCTCGGAGTAGACACGGCCTTTTGTGTTGGCGACAGTATCATTGTAGATGCAGGAGCCAACTACAAAACATATACTTGGAACACCTTGGACAGTACACAGAAAATAACCGTTAAAAAAGCTGGAACCTATGCTGTAAATGTAACTGACAAAAATGGTTGTAAAGGCTTTGATTCTAAGATCATTCAAAAGAATATTTTACCTAATCCCAACTTAGGGCCGGATAAGGAATTTTGTGCGGGTACCGCTGTTAACGAAGTCTTAGACCCAGGTGCTGGATATATCTTTTACAATTGGGCAGGCGGACCAGCAGGTGACAGCACAGCGGCTAGAAAGAAGACCGTCACACTTCAGGGAACCTACCGCGTTACCGTAACGGACAAGAATAAATGTAAAGCGTCCGATACGATTCACATCAATGCAAACTTCCTACCTAAAGTTAATTTGGGCCCAGATACCAGTTTCTGCTCAGGTGATAAATTCAACTTCATCGTTAATGCCGGGCCAGGCTTTGTTCAATATGAGTGGTTTGAAAGCAAATTTGGCGGCCCGCTCATTCCGCTTATTTCAACAGGTCAAATTCTTTTAATTCAGGATACTTCTTCTAGGGTTATTGTTCGAATTACCGACATAAAAGGCTGTCAGAATTTAGACACCCTGTCTGTTGTTGAGTTAATTCCTCCAATAGTCAACTTTGTTACTTCAAGGTATTGTGAGGTAACTGCGCCAGTTTTTTCCGAAACGGTTGATGCAGATCCCACGCTATCCTATAACTTTTTTAAATGGTCTACGGGCGATACCTCAAGGTCAATAACCGCAACCAAAGCTGGAGACTATATTGTGACAGTAACCGCCAATAATGGGTGTGAAACCGTAGCAACTAAATCCATCATCGAAGTACCTCAACCTATTATAGATTTTAGTGGTGACACATTACTTTGTAAAGGAACTGCCGTAAAACTGAAGGCCTTTAATGAAGGTTACACCCATTATTCATGGTACAAGGTTTCTAAGATTGCGGGAATCTCAGATTCTTTAATAAACCCCAAAGTAGCTGGTGATACTATTCCAGATACTACGGCTAGCGATATAACGGTTTATCAACCTGGAATTTATAAGCTGGTAACACGATACTTCCAAGACCCATTTTGTATTGACAGTAACCAAACTGAGATCAGAGAAGATATTCGACCCACTATTGATTTTGGAATTGAATCTCCCGACACGACCCTTTGCGTGGGCGAAACTTTAAAACTAAGCCCTCATTTTTCTGGATCTAGTTCTGAAAAAGTGAACTACTTGTGGCAAAATGGATTGTCAGATACCGTAATGCTCGCTCGAAGCACAGGACTATATACACTAACCCTTACGAACGATTGTGGAAGCGAAATAGACGAAGTTTATGTGTTATTTGACGATTGTTCAAATATTTGGATTCCAAATTCATTTACCCCTAATGGAGATGGGGATAATGACCTATGGGGTGTGACATCCTTAGAGAGTTTTCTTGAGTATAAGTTAACTGTGTTTGACAACATGGGTGGCGTTGCTTGGGAATCCAATCTACCAGGCGTACTTTGGGATGGTACACATCAAGTAAGTGCTAAGCCTATGCCTACTGGGTCGTACATATACAAGCTTAGCTATCGTTCTAATTATGAATTGATAAACGATGTGAACAGTGCCCCGACCAAAGAAGTATTTGGCCAACTGCATCTATATCGTTAGTTCTACATTTTTTTTGTCGAGTTTCCGAATGTCATCAAATACGCTTTGATGAATTCCGAAAGGTTGCCATCCATTACGGACGCTACATCTGTAGATTCAACACCCGTTCTTAAATCCTTTACAAGCTTATATGGATGCATTACGTAATTGCGTATTTGACTTCCCCACTCCACTTTCATCTTATTTCCCTCTATACTATCTCTTTCTTCCTGCCTTTTTCGAAGTTCGAGCTCATAGAGTTTCGACCTGAGGAGCTTCATTGCATTTTCACGGTTTTGCAATTGAGAACGCGACTCCGTATTTCGAATAATTATGCCACTAGGAGCGTGCGTGAGCCTTACACCTGTCTCAACTTTGTTTACGTTCTGACCACCAGCACCACCAGAACGGAAAGTATCCCATTCAATATCCGAAGGCGCAACCACAATTTCGATGGTATCGTCAATTATAGGATAAACAAATACAGAAGCAAAAGACGTATGTCGTTTGGCATTCGAATCAAACGGAGAAATTCGCACGAGACGGTGAACGCCATTCTCTCCCTTTAAATATCCATAAGCAAATTCACCCTCAATTTCTATTCGGGCGGACTTAATACCAGCACCATCTCCGTCAAGTTTTTCAGTCACATTTGCCTTAAATCCATTCTTATCGGCGTACATCAGGTACATTCGGAGCAACATTTCAGACCAGTCTTGGCTTTCTGTTCCTCCGGCGCCGGAATTAATTTCGAGTATAGCTGAAAAGGCATCCTCCTGTGCCGAAAGCATGTTTTTGAATTCCAGTTCTTCGAGCAAATCAATAAACAATTCATGTTGTTTATCTACCTCTTCCTGAGCAGATTCACCCTCATTGAAAAATTCAAATAGTACTTGTAAATCCTCAAAAGAAGTTAGGACCTCATCATATCCATTAACCCAAAATTTCTTTTGGTTAATAGCCTTTAAAATAGCTTCCGCTGCCTTTGGGTCATCCCAAAAATCTGGTGCATGGGTTTGTTGCTCTTCGTCTTGTATCTGCTCACGTAGGGCATCTACGTCAAAGATGCCTCCTCAACGCATCCAGGCGCCCAGTCAGAACTTTAATCTGATCTTGATTAATCATATTGTTTAATTATTTCCGATACTAAATTATGCTCAAATCCCTTACCTAATAGGTATGCTCTGAGCTTTATTTTTTTTTCAAACTGGCTTCCTGTTCGAAGGGTTTTATACTTCTTTTCGGCCAGGCTACTGAGCGTTTTGGCATAATCTTCAGCGTTTATCTCCTCGAAGGCCGCTTTTAAATTGTACCCAAATACTCCTTTTGCTTTAAGTCCTTTTTCAATTTTTTTTCTTCCCCAGTTCTTTATTCGAAACTTACCTCGGGCATAGGCCCGCGCAAAACGCTCTTCGTTTAAAAAATTGTTTTCGATCAAAAAGGAAATCAGATCATTTCGGTGTTCCCAAAGTACGCCCCAAGATTTTAACTTATCCTGTACTTCTACATGGGACCTTTCTTGAAGGGCACAATACTTCATTATTTTAGGTTTTGCTTCCTGAAGAGATAAATTCTTTCTCGAAAGCATGAAAATCCTATTTTAACAAATTCTCGCCTGCGGAATTTCTAAAGTGATACTCCATTAGTGGCAGTGAATTGCTCGAAGATACCCCAATCCATTTTTTATACTTCCAGAACCACTTTCTCTGATAGGAAGCAAAGCCCTTTTTAAAGTAAGCCTCAATAAAGGGATGGCAGAAGATATTTACATCTCTATTTTCCTTAGCTACTTTGCTCAGCTTATTTTCGATGTCATCGATAAGTAAAATAGTTGCTCTTACTTCTTGGTCGCCATTAATTGTCATAATCGTCTCAGAAGTTTTAATAGCCATTTCAGGTCGCACCCTCTGTCTAGTAATCTGTATTAATCCAAATTTACTTGGAGGCAGAATATGATGTTTTGCTTTGTCAGACTTCATAAAGTCCTTCATTTGATTCATCAATTCTCTTTTGTGCTCGGCCTTACGCATGTCAATAAAATCAACCACGATGATGCCGCCCATATCTCTGAGTCTTAATTGACGTGCAATTTCATCGGCAGCTTCGGCATTTACCTTCATCGCTACCGACTCTTGGTTGTCCTCCGACTTTGCGGTATTACCACTATTCACATCAATCACATGAAGTGCTTCTGTATGTTCAATCACCAAATAAGCCCCAGAAGGCATGGTTACATTTCGACCAAATAGTGCCTTTATCTGTTTTTCAATACCGAAGGCATCGAATACTGGCGTTTTGGTTTTGTGCAACTTTAAAATTGAGGAGCTTTCAGGTGAAATTGTTTCTAAATAAGCCTTGGTTTCTTCAAATAAAATAGGGTCATTAACCACAATGCTGTTGAAGCTTGGGTTTAATAAATCCCTAAGAATAGAAGCCGATCTACTCAATTCACCTAGTACCCTATTGGGTAATTTTCCGGAAACCATGGCTTGGTGCATGCGGTCCCATTTGTTCACTAGGTCTTTTAAATCTTGGTCGAGTTCGGCTACCTTCTTGTTCTCGGCAACGGTTCTTATGATTACTCCAAAATTTTTCGGTTTAATGCTCTCAATTAAATTGATGAGTCTTGATTTTTCGGTTTTGCTTCGTATTCGCTGA
The DNA here is from genome assembly GCA_020435995.1 of Flavobacteriales bacterium. Lineage (GTDB taxonomy): Bacteria > Bacteroidota > Bacteroidia > Flavobacteriales_G > Salibacteraceae > JAGQYO01. The sequence goes on from JAGQYO010000023.1 coordinate 37,135, forward strand.
GAAACACTCACTTTATTTGAAAACGGCACTAACACTAAAAACCTGCCCGCAAGACTTATCTCACATGCAATTCTAGGTCCCTTGGTCGAAATAGGCTCTTTAGCAACTTGCACTAATATCTCTTGCCCAGAGGAAAAAACATCTGAAATCTTTCCGTTTTTGTCTATGTCTTTTTCAAGATTCAGACCGGCAAGCGAAGAGTTTTTCGACTTCCCTTTTCGCGTGTATTGAACAAATTTTTGAAGAGATCGCAGCTGGGGGCCAAGATCTAAGTAATGCAAAAACGCATCACGTTCGTACCCAACGTCTACAAACGCAGCATTCAACCCAGGAACAACTTTTTTAATTCTTCCAAGATATAAATCTCCGACTGCAAACTCTGAGTTTACCTTCTCCTCATGTAATTCAACCAATCGCTTATCTTCCAATAAGGCGATCTTGACAACATCAGGAGTAGCATTTATAATTAACTCCTTTTTCACAAGATGAAATTTGGTTAAGAAAACAAAGAAAGGTGTGGCACCGAGCCACACCATTAAAGCCTAATTACTTACGCTTATGTCTGTTTTTTCTTAATCTTTTCTTTCTCTTGTGCGTTGCTATCTTATGTCTCTTTCTTTTTTTACCACTTGGCATAAGCTAAAGTTTTTCTAATTCATTTATCGCCTTGATGGCGCTTTTCTTTATTTCTTTTTCTCCTTCACCCTGAGCCAGCATTCTGAGCTGAGTTAGTGCGCTAGAGGTGTCATTTATTTCGAGGTATGACATACCTAATAGATATCTCGCTTCATCCCTTTCAGGATTGATTTCCAAAACGGTCAAAAACCTTTCAACCGCCTTATCATACTGCCCAGACTGAACTGAAAAATAACCCAAATAAAAATGAGCTTCCACATTTTGCGGATCCTCTTCAAGAACTTCTCTAAGTAGTGTTATACCCGCCATTGGAGGCTCTTTTCCGGAGGAAATTAACTCAACGGCTTGGTTAATTTTCTCAGAAACCGAATCAACTTTTGCTACAGCAGGTTGATTTGGCTTAGTAGGAGCTAGCCAAATGGCAACTCCTAAAAACAATGTACCAACTACGGCTATTAACTGACCCCTCTTCAAGCGTAAGTTAAGCCTTAACCTTTGATTTTACATCTGCTGCAAAAGTTTTTGCAGGTTTAAACGCAGGTATGTAGTGCTCAGGGATAACGATACTGGTGTTTTTCGAAATATTTCTTCCAGTTTTTTCAGCTCTCTTTTTCAAGATAAAACTTCCAAATCCTCTCAGGTAAACGTTCTCACCTCCACCCATAGAATTCTTTACTACACTCATAAACGCCTCAACAGTAGATTGTACTACATGTTTTTCAATACCCGTAGATTCGGAGATTTCGTTGACAATATCAGCCTTCGTCATTTGTAAATTTTTATTGTATGTAATTAATATTTAGCACTTTAAGCCGAAAAAACCGGCTTTTCCTTTCGGGCCGCAAATATACAATAAATCTCTATGAATCAACAACTTTGATTACACCTATTTTTGAAGATTCATAAAATCATGGACTTTTTATTTTCAAATACACTCATCAATTGGTTCTCTAAACACCAAAGGGACTTGCCTTGGAGGAAGACCAATGACCCCTATTCTATATGGCTTTCAGAAGTTATTCTGCAACAAACGCGAGTAAATCAAGGGCTTCCATACTTTCAAAAATTTATTACAACCTACCCAACTGTTCATGATTTAGCGAGGGCTTCGGAGGATGAAGTTTTGAAAATGTGGCAAGGTCTGGGATATTATTCCCGTGGGAGACGCCTTTTAGCTACCGCCAAAGCGATTTCCGAAATGCATGAATTTCCCAAAAAATATGAGAGCCTTATTGAACTAAACGGTATAGGCGACTACACCGCTTCGGCCATTTCATCATTTAGCAACAACGAATATCGAGCAGTATTAGATGGAAACGTTTTTAGGGTATTATCTCGATATTTTGGATTAGCCGAACCAATTAATTCTACTAGCGGAAAGAAAAAGTTTCAAGAATTGGCGCTGTCCATGCTACCCCGAAAAAACACTTCTACATACAACCAAGCGATTATGGAATTTGGCGCTCTCCAGTGCATACCTAAAAATCCCGATTGTAGTATTTGTCCACTTCAAGATTCTTGCTACGCCTTGAGCCAAAAGAAGATTAACACCCTACCCGTAAAAAACCGAAAAAAAGCTCCAACGGCGTTGTTCCTTTACTTTGCTGTTATCAATATTAACGATCACTTGCTTCTTCGCAAGAGACCAAAACATGGAATTTGGGCCAGATTATTCGAATTTCCAAATTTAGAGGTTGAAGTAGAAATGCCAGAAATAGACATCCTTGAAAACCTCAAAGCGCACTTTAATATCGAATCGCCTGTACTGCGCGTGAGTCATGAATACCATCACGCGCTCACACACCGAAAAATAAAGGCTAAGTTTTTTGAATTCAAGGCAAACCAAGATTATAAAATACCTGAGCATTGTACTTTAGTTTCTCAAGACGAAATACACACATACGCAGTTCCGCGACTCCTCGAAAAGTACTTAAATGAAAAAAAGTATAACTAAAGAATTGGTTAACTTTGCCCCATACATTAAAGAGAAATGGCAGGTAGTGTAAACAAGGTGATTCTCCTTGGAAATTTGGGTAAAGATCCAGAGGTAAAGTATTTTGAAGAAGGAAGAGGCGTAGCTTCATTTTCCTTGGCAACCACACGCAGTTATAAGGACAAAAACGGTGAAAGGCAGGAACAAACAGACTGGCACAATGTGGTTGTTTGGAAGCCTGGTTTGGTTGGTATAGTTGAAAAATACCTAAAAAAAGGGAATAAAATTTATGTAGAAGGTATGCTGCGAACCCGCAGTTGGGAAGATCAAAATCAAGTTACCAAATACACCACGGAAGTAATTGTAGACAACCTCACCTTGCTCGGAGGTCCAAATGAACCAACAACAACACCAACAAATAAGCCCGAAGGACAGAAACCTGATTCAAAAACATCTGCAACACCAGACGATGATGATGACGATCTTCCCTTTTAAGTTAAACGAACTTTGTAATTGAATGGAGCCTCCCCCGGAGAGTTTTTTATTTTTATCATCGATTCTTCAGCCGTTTTCCTTTGAGGCGATCATAGGAATTCTGCCTCTGATTGTACTCCTTATTTGCTCAGGCCTTATCTCGGGGTCTGAAATTGCGTTTTTCTCTATTAACCCTGCCATGGTTAATAGTATGGAAGAAAACAAAACAAAAAAATACTCCTTGGTCATCGACCTACTTAAAAGACCCAAGAGGCTGTTGGCCACTATTCTGATTGCCAATAATTTTATTAATGTGGCCATTATTATATTGTCAAGTGCTATCACCAACACGATTTTCAATTTTAAGGGAAATGAACTTATTGGGTTTATCTTCCAAGTTATTGTCATCACATTTCTTATCCTGTTATTTGGAGAGGTGATACCTAAGGTGTATGCGAACAAAAATGTACTCAAGCTGAGTGCGCTAATGGCCTTTCCAATGACTGTAATGCTTAAGCTGTTTTATCCTCTAAGCTCAACAATGGTATCGGCCACAAGTTTTATCGATAAACGATTTAAAAAGCGAAGTGAAAATATTTCGGTGGATGAACTCTCGCACGCGTTGGAATTAACTTCAGACGAAAATGCCGATGACGAAGAAAAGAAAATTCTTACTGGAATTGTCCAATTCGGCAATACGGATGTAAAACAAATCATGACGCCCAGAATGGATGTTTTCACAATTGAAATTACTGAGAACTTTCAATCTGTAAAGGAATTTATTTTGGATGCAGGGTACTCTAGAATTCCCGTTTACAAAGAAAATTTTGATAAAATAGAAGGCGTTTTATATGTAAAGGATTTGCTGCCGCACATTGATGAAAATCAGAATTTCAATTGGCAACAAATGCTAAGATCTCCGTTTTTTGTCCCAGAAAACAAAAAAATAGATGATCTCTTAAAAGAGTTTCAAGAAAAGAAAATCCATCTTGCCATAGTGGTAGATGAATATGGTGGCAGCTCAGGCTTAGTTGCACTTGAAGACATCATTGAAGAAATTGTTGGAGATATCTCAGATGAATTTGATGACGATGATATCACCTACTCAAAATTAGATGAAGAGAATTTTATTTTTGAAGGTAAAATCGCACTCAAAGATTTTTATAGGTTAATTGAAATCGAAGGGGATGAGTTCGAAAACGCCAAAGGTGACTCCGATTCGTTGGCAGGGTTTATTATAGAGTTAGAAGGTAAAATCCCTAAAAAGGGTGAGCAAATTGCATTTAAAAACTATGTATTTACCATAGAAGCTGCCAACGCACGAAAAATTAGTACCATTAAAGTTACCTTACCACAAAGCGTTACTGATGAACAAAATGAAGCTACGGATTAGCACATCAATTGGGTTAATTTTCATACTTATAAGTTGCCAGGAGGATGTTAATTCACCGAAGCCACTTGGGTATTTTAGAATTGAGTTTCCCGAAAAAGAATACCAACATTACGAAGGAAATTGTCCGTTTGAGTTTTCATATCCTGTGCAATCCATTTTGGATACTCAAAAACGCGAAAACCGAGAACCTTGTTGGATGAATTTACATTATCCCCAATATGCGGCAACCATACATTTAACATATAACCAATTGAATGACACCAACCTAGCGACATATTTAGAAGATTCTCGAAAATTAGCCATGAAGCATACTGTTCGTGCCGACAATATTGAAGAAAGGGTATTTGAAAACCCCGAAGAACATGTTTATGGGATAGCTTATGATTTTGAAGGTAACACAGCTTCTAATTTTCAGTTTATCATAACCGACAGCACGCGGCATTTTATGCGCGGGTCGATGTATTTCAATTTACCCCCCAATAGCGATTCCTTACTACCGATTGCAAGCTTTATTAAAAAAGATCTTATCGTATTAATGGAGTCCTTTAGGTGGAGGTAACCCTCAACGAATGGACTGAAGCTAAAACTGAGCCGAGCAACACAAGCGCCCCCAATTGGTGTAAAATTCCGAGCAACAGTGGCACTTGGAACAACAAGGTAAAAACACCAAGTAAAAATTGAAACATCACAGTGATAAACATCCATCGGACACTCGTTATTTGACGCGACGTTAGTGGCATTCTCAGGGCTTTAAAGTAGCTGTATCCTATTACACCGAGTACTATAATTGCCAGGGTGCGATGGGCAAATTGAACTCCAGATTTGCCTTCAATAAAATTTAAATAAATTGGATCTAAGGCCCATACTGCATCGGCTACGAGTTGGCCATCCATCAATGGATAAGTATTGTGTACCCACCCTGCTTTTAAACCAGCAACAAAAGCACCAAACACAATTTGAGCTATGCTTAAAGCAAATATCCACTTTAATACACGGCGGAAATCCGGAAAATCAATCAGGGAGGTTTCTTTGTGTTTTAAACCCATGGCCACCCACCATATATACATGCATGTAACAAAGGCGGTGATCAGATGTGCCGCAAGTCTGTAATGAGAGACCCTCGGTTCTAAATTCAAACCACTTTTTACCATGTACCATCCCAAAAAGGCTTGAAAGCCACCTAGCACAAAAATCACGATGAGATGCTTTTTTAAGGAAGGTGTAAGCCACTTTTTGGCGAGAAAAAACACAAAGGGAATCAGAAAAACCAGCCCCATAAGCCTTCCGAAAAGCCTGTGAATGTATTCCCACCAAAAAATCGATTTAAAATCATCGATCGTAAAGTGGTTATTCAGTTCTCTAAATTCTGGATACTGCTTGTACTTTTCAAAGGCTATATGCCATGCTGCATCCGAAGTGGGAGGAATAAAACCCATTATTGGATTCCAATCTACCATGGATAACCCAGAATGGGTGAGACGTGTAATACCACCGATGGCCACCATCAAAAAAACCATAACGGCTCCCGTGATCAACCAAATCCAAATAATTTTCTCCTTTCGATTCATTCCTAAAAAAGAATGGCGCAAAATTATGCGCCATCTCTTCACTTATTAAAACTTTAGTTGAATCTTATTTAATCCTTCTTAAAAAGGCATCAAAAACATTTGGAAAGGCGATAGGCCGGAACAAACTCTTTTTGGTCATGCCAGAACTTTCAGTTTTATCACCCGCAGGTACATTTTCAGCCCCCGTCGTGTGCTTCAACGTAAAACCATTAACCGAGTATTTTTCGCCGCCACCCATATTACTTACGACGGATATAATTTGATCTTTTTCTATTTCGCTAGCATTGTACTTAACTATACAGTTCTTATCATCAAACACCACTTTAGCCTCAAGAATTCCAGCCGTTTCATTCAACTTATCTTCTATTGAACGGGCACATCCCATAGAACACGTCATGCCTTCTATTTCGAAGCTAGCTTCTGCCATTTGAACGGGTGACGCTTGTTTATTAGAACAGGCCATTAACGCCCAAAACAAGAGTACAACGGAAGCAAATTGTAAAAATCCTTTCATAATCTTCAGTAATTGAAGAAACAAAAATAACCATCAATGTCTAAAGTCAATCTATAATGATCAGAATAACTCCTGCATATCAGCAATTTAGCATTTTTTTAAACTTTTAATTTCAAGAAGGCCATACGCTATATTTGCGCGCTCAATGAGCAAAAATTCAACAGACTCGAATAATACTGAGGCCCAGGAAATGTCGTTTTTGGACCATCTCGAAATTCTTAGATGGCACCTTGTTCGAAGTTCAGTTTCTATCGTTGTTTTTGCTATTCTGGCCTTTGTAAACAAAAGCCTCATTTTCGACACAATTATTCTAGGCCCTAAAAAATCTGATTTTCCAACATTTAAATTTCTGTGCCGAGCCTCAGACAAATTACATGCTTGGTTGCCCAGTATGATGGATGCGGATACACTTTGCATTGGTCAAAATATGCCTGAACTCCAAAACATTCACATGGCTGGCCAATTCACTACCCATATCATGATTTCCTTGTTTGCCGGACTCATTCTCGCCTTTCCTTATATAGTTTGGGAAGTTTGGCGATTCATAAATCCAGGTTTGAAAAAGAGCGAAAGGAAACAAGCTCGAGGAGCAGTATTTTTTATTTCTCTGCTTTTTCTTTCAGGGGTCAGTTTTGGATATTTTATTATTTGTCCGTTATCGGTAAATTTTTTCTTAACCTACTCAGTAAGTGCCGAAGTGCTCAACGTACCTACATTATCAACATACATCAGCACGGTAACCACCGTGGTACTTGCTTGTGGCTTAGTGTTTCAGTTGCCAATCGTAGTATATTTCCTCACCAAAATGGGCGTTATTGACGCATTAACACTTCGCAAATTCCGAAAACACGCCTTTGTTGGTTCCCTTATACTTTCAGCTATCATTACCCCTCCTGATGTTTTCTCACAGTTTCTCGTTACTGTTCCCCTCATGTTTTTATACGAAATCAGTATTTTTATTTCCGCTCGAATCATAAAAGCGGAGGAGGCTAAAGCTTCCTGATTTTGGAGAAATGACTCAGTTTAAACTTTTAGGTTATTCCTTGCTTTTGCTGTTTTGCACCTCAAGTGCAATTTACGCGCAAAAAACGGTTGTATTTGGAAAGGTAATTGATGCTACTACGAATGAACCTCTTCCCTTTGTAAATGTTGCCTTCCAGAACTCCAAAATAGGAACCACAACCAACATGAGCGGCTATTACAAAATAGAAACCTACTATCCAACGGACTCATTAACCGCATCATTTGTGGGATACAAACCCTTGTCATTTCGCGTTAGAAAAGACCGAGAACAAACCATTAACTTTAACTTAGAAGAAGGAAGCGTGCAGCTACAAGAAATTGTGGTGAAGTATGATAAAAAATACCGCGACCCTGCTGTTGAACTAATGAAAAAGGTAGTAGACCACAAAGACGCCAACAACCGCGAAAAATTGGACGCTTATCAATATGAGGTTTACAACAAATTAGAATTTGACCTCAACAACATTGATGAAGAATTCAAACAACGAAAAGTTTGGAAGCCATTCAACTTCATTTTTGATAACATTGACAGCACAGGAGAGAAAACATTTCTACCCGTATTTATGACCGAGTCTATGTCCGACTATTATTACACCCGAGTGCCGCGCCGCCATAAGGAAGTGATAAAAGGCACCAAAGTTTCGGGAATAGACAATGAAAGCATTCAACAATTTATGGGAGATATGTACCAAAACATTAATATCTACGACAACTATGTGAAGGTTTTCAATAAGAGCTTTATTAGTCCCGTAGCCAATCATGGTGGCTTATCATATCATTATTATCTTTTGGATAGTATGAACCTAGATGGTGTAAAATGTTACAAAGTGAAGTTCGTTCCCCGACGAGATCACGAATTGAACTTTACAGGCAACTTATGGATAGCTGACACCACTTATGCCGTAAAACAAATTGAAGCCACCATTTCAAAAAATGCCAACATCAATTTTGTTAAAGACCTCAGCCTTTACCAAGAGTACCGACAAGTGGAAAAAGAAGTATGGATGATAACCAAAGATTATTTGGTTGTTGACTTCAACATTTCCAATAAAACTATGGGCATTTATGGTAAAAAGACCACTACATACAAAGATTTTGTAATCAACCAACCTCAATCGAGCGAGTTCTTTTCTGAGGGTACCAACTTAATTGTAAATGACGATGCAGACCAACATTCGAACGAATATTGGAATGAAGCTCGGCACGAGCCTTTAAAAGAAAACGAAGTGAAAATCTATAAAATGATTGACACCTTGAATACCATTCCTGCATTTAAAACTTATATCGACGTCATTAAAATAATAACTACTGGGTACAAAGAATTTACAAGAATTGAGCTTGGTCCTTATTTTAAAAGCTACAGTTTTAATCCCATTGAAGGCCATAGGCTTCGTATGGGTGTGCGAACATTAAAAGGATTTAACGAAGACATTCGGTTTAGGGGTTATGGCGCTTATGGCTCACTGGATGGAAAATTTAAATATGGTGTAGGCACAGATTTCTATCTTTCTAAAAAACCATGGAGCCAAATCCAAATCGACTACCGAAAAGATATCCAACAGCTGGGTACGAGTCAGAATATGGATCAACAGGACAATATATTGGCTTCTGTTTTCAGATCAAGACCAGCCAATCAACTCAACGGAATTGAGGAATATAAAGTCGCTTTGGATCATTGGTGGTTCGATGGATTTCAGAATAAAATAGAATTAAACCATCGCAACCTGTGGTCGGTTAGTGACCTCCTAAAATTTCAAACAGTAAATGATGCTAACGACACCAATAACATTAATTACTTGAGGTTTTCTGAAATTAAACTGGGGGTGAGACTTTCGATACAAGAACGTTTTGTACTAGGTGCCTTCGACAGGTATAGCCTTGGTTCTAAATTACCTGCTTTCGGGGTTACAGCTACGTTTGGACTAAAAGGGGTACTTCAAAGCCAGTATGAGTATCAAAAAATATTTGTGTACATGACAGACAAAATCTTTTTGGAGCCGATGGGATATGCAACCATCGTGATAGGTGCGGGAAAAATATGGGGAGCTGTGCCCTTCCCCATTTTAGAACTCCACAACGGTAATGAAACATACTTCTACGATCCCCTTGCATTTAACCTCATGAACTACTACGAATTTGCGAGTGACCAATATATAGAGGCAGGAATTACACATCACTTTAATGGAATGTTTCTTAATAAAATTCCGCTGATGAGGCGGTTAAAATGGCGAGAACTTATGACCTTAAAAGGAGTTGCAGGTACACTTTCTCCTCAAAACGCAAATGATGTACTTTTTCCGGGAAGTTTAAGCGCGTTGCCAAAGCCCTACTTTGAGATGGGAGTGGGAATAGAAAATATCTTCAAATTCATTCGAGTGGACGGAATGTGGAGGTTAACAAACCTTAATAAAAACAACACTACCAATAAAATTCGAAACTTTGGAGCCACCATTTCTTTGCAATTCGCTTTCTAATAGATGATTCATGAAACTAAAAGCTGATAATCTTTTCAAAAAATACAAAAGCCGTGTGGTGGTCAACGGTGTTACAGTTGAGGTGAACCAAGGTGAAATTGTAGGGCTACTTGGTCCAAATGGCGCCGGAAAAACCACTTCATTTTATATGATAGTAGGTTTAATAAAACCAAATGGGGGAAACATTTACCTCGAAAACGAGAACATTACTAAAATGCCCATGTACCAAAGGGCTCAAAAAGGCATTGGATACCTACCTCAAGAAGCATCTGTATTTCGAAAACTAAGCGTAGAAGATAACATAATGGCCATCCTCGAAATGACCAAACTTTCTAAAAAAGAACAATCCGATAAATTAGAATCTTTGATCGAAGAATTTAGTTTGGGTCATGTTAGAACCAATCGAGGTGACCTCTTATCCGGGGGAGAAAGGCGAAGAACAGAAATTGCAAGGGCATTGGCAGTAGACCCAAAATTCGTTTTACTGGACGAACCCTTTGCTGGAGTTGACCCAATAGCAGTAGAAGATATTCAAAGCATAGTGTATACCCTCAAAAAAAAGAATATTGGAATCCTCATCACCGACCACAACGTGCAAGAAACGCTGTCGATTACCGATCGAGCATATCTTCTTTTTGAAGGCCAAATATTAAAAGCAGGAACCGCTGAAGAATTAGCTTCCGATGAGCAAGTAAAACGGGTTTATCTCGGTCAGAACTTTGAACTAAGGAGAAAATCGGAATAAAATTGTTGGATGACAACGGACTTCGTTTGATTTGGGACCCAAATAAGATCCTTGGAGTAAGCGAATTGAGGGCTTTAATTAATTCTCGTGAAAATGCAATTCGCACCACAGATCATTTCATTAATACTTATTATGGTGCGGCATCAGAAAAGCGTTTAAACAAAATATGTAGAAATTTTCCGAAAGGAACTTCTGAAATGGTCATGCATTTAGCTGATTTACATACTGATGACGAACTTGCAACGGTTCCAATGGGGGTAGATCCGTCCTATTTTAATAAAAGAATGCAAGAGCTCAGCACTTTGACGCATTCAGGGCGATTTGATGGTCTTATGAACGAATTCAATATTAATTGGGGAAGTTGGTAATTGTAATTTAATTCGTTTGACGAAAATCCTAGAATAGAATCTAAATATTTCCACCTTCATTTCCCACTAATTAAGAACTAAAAAGGGCGAAGAAAAGCTGCGAGACAAAGGGATGACCCGAGTATTGATTTGCCATCAATAATTCATAAATACTTATTTTACGAAGGTTTGAAGCATAAAAAAGCCCAAGCTGTGAACTTGGGCTTAGATTTCTCTACTGCTTATTTCTCTGTATCACGTTTGCCCTGATTATCCGCCAAAGCAGGTAAACAGCCAAAGCAATTAAAATGTAAAATGGACTGTCAAGCACATAATCAATTGGCTGTTTCGGGTGTGGGATTTCAGGCTGCATAAGTTCTTCGGGAGTTGATATTGCACTATCAAATTCCAATATACCCCAATACAACCAAGCTAAAAAAAGAACTATTGGCAGCAGTATGATTGATATTTTCTCTTTAATCTTCATTCTCCAAACCGTCTAAATCTTGGTTCGGCAGGTTTTGGGTGATACTTATCATATAGAGCTTTACCAAATGCCTGTCCTTTGTTGTTAGCCAACATATCTTTTGAGTCAAACCCACCTGACGCTTTTCCAAATTTGCTTTGTACATAATCAGAAACTTCCTTTCCGTACTGTTTTGCGTCTGTGATTAATCCCCCTTGATTATATTGGGTCGTAGCTGAAATAATAAAATGCTGTGCTTTGTCGAATCCTGTATCTGCATTTTGAGTAACATAACTTTCATAGGCATGAAGTATTGCCATTCCTTCAGAAAATTCGTCTTTGTTTACAAATGATTGTGCAGCGTCTATTCCGCTATCTGCTCCTTTTAATTCAATTGATTTTTCGATTAGAGCCTTCCCAAAATCTTCGTAATAGTTCTCAGGAAAATTTCCTTCGTATGTCTTAAAATCTTCCTTCAACTTGCCTAAAGCAAATTCAGTCAATGGCCCTGCTTCACTTGGGTTGTTCAATGCGTTTACAGTTTCTTTTGACGTGATACTTAGCCTGTTGTTTCTGTAAATAAATTCCCCGCCTTTTTCCAATTTGGCTTGGTCTGACTTTGATAAATCAAGACCGCTAACGTCAATTTTTACTGCTGCTCCTGTTTCCTTGTTGATTTGGTAAACGTTTGCTTCGGCAGGTTCTACGGGTTTTAAGTTGTCTGCATTCGGAACATTGGTTGCAACTCTTGTATTATCCTGTCTTGCTACATTATTCTCAACAGGCGGGTCGCCTGTTCCTTGCAGCCCGTCAATATCCTTGTGGGTTATGGGCTTGTTCCCTGCGTAATTGTAGGGCGTTAAATATGGATAGTCCGCTGCAAGCGGATCTACCGAGATAAAACGGCACGTCCAAGGTGCGTAGTACCTTGCTCCGTAGTAATACAAACCAGATTCTTGATCTTTTTCTTTACCAACGTATCGGTATCGTTTTTTGGTAAACGTTCTAAGGCTACTATCCCCA